>NZ_MUYM01000007.1:71065-71470 GCF_002150765.1 Lentzea kentuckyensis | reverse complement strand
GTCCGGGGCGGGGGGGGCGACCAGCAGCACGCGGTCCACGTGCCCGATGCCCTCGCGGGCGGCGTGGTGCAGCCAGAGGTAGCAGCCGAGCGAGTGGGCGACGACGACCCGTTCGCGGTCGGTCGGCGCGGCTTCGAGGTGGGTGTCGAGCTCCCGCAACCACGTGGTCAGATCGGGCTGGTCGGGGTCGCTGAAGTGCGGCATGTCGGCCATGCCGCCGTGCTCGGACACCGTCTGAGCCAGCCAACGCTGCCAGTGGCCGGGGCCGGAGCCGGTGTAGCCGTGGATCAGGAGGACATGAGGCAGCGACATGCCTCCACCTTAGAACGCAGAAAGGGCGCCGGTGTGATCACCGGCGCCCTTGTCTGAAGATCGAACTACGCGGACTTCTCCCCTCGGGGGTTC
>NZ_MUYM01000007.1:279-71015 GCF_002150765.1 Lentzea kentuckyensis | reverse complement strand
CACGCTACGCCGACTTCTCCCGCCTCTCCCGGCGCGAGGGCTGCCGGGCCACGATCGTCGGGTTCACGTTCTCCTTCACCGTCTGCTCGGTGATGACGACCTTGGCGACGTCCGTGCGGCTCGGGATGTCGTACATCACCGGGAGCAGGACCTCTTCCATGATCGCGCGCAGACCACGAGCACCCGTTCCGCGCAGGATCGCCTGGTCGGCGACCGCTTCCAGCGCGGTCTTGGTGAACTCGAGCTCGACGCCGTCCATCTCGAAGAGCTTCTGGTACTGCTTGACCAGGGCGTTCTTCGGCTCGGTGAGGATCATCACCAGCGACGGCTTGTCGAGGTTCGTGACGGAGGCGACCATCGGCAGACGCCCGATGAACTCGGGGATCAGACCGAACTTGATCAGGTCCTCCGGCATGGAGTCGGCGAAGAAGTCCGCCGCGTCCACCTCGGCCTTGGAGCGCACCTCGGCACCGAAGCCGAGGCCTCGCTTGCCGACGCGGTCCTGGATGATCTTCTCGAGGCCCGCGAACGCGCCCGCCACGATGAACAGCACGTTCGTCGTGTCGATCTGGATGAACTCCTGGTGCGGGTGCTTGCGGCCGCCCTGCGGGGGCACCGATGCGGTGGTGCCTTCCAGGATCTTGAGCAGTGCCTGCTGAACACCCTCACCGGACACGTCGCGCGTGATCGACGGGTTTTCACTCTTTCGAGCGATCTTGTCGACCTCGTCGATGTAGATGATGCCCGTCTCGGCGCGCTTCACGTCGTAGTCGGCGGCCTGGATGAGCTTCAGGAGGATGTTCTCGACGTCCTCGCCGACGTACCCGGCCTCCGTCAGCGCCGTCGCGTCGGCGATGGCGAACGGCACGTTCAGCATCTTCGCGAGGGTCTGCGCGAGGTAGGTCTTGCCACAGCCCGTCGGGCCGAGCATCAGGATGTTCGATTTCGCCAGCTCGACGCCGTCGTCACGACCCTCGCGCCCGCGGTCGCCCGCCTGAATGCGCTTGTAGTGGTTGTAGACGGCGACGGAGAGGGTGCGCTTGGCATCACTCTGGCCGATGACGTACTGGTCGAGGAACTCGTGGATCTCGGCGGGCTTCGGCAGCTCGTCGAGCTTCACGTCGCCGGCTTCGGCCAGCTCCTCCTCGATGATCTCGTTGCAGAGATCGATGCACTCATCGCAGATGTAGACGCCGGGGCCGGCGATGAGTTTCTTCACCTGCTTCTGGCTCTTTCCGCAGAAAGAGCACTTCAGCAAGTCGCCGCCGTCACCGATACGCGCCATGACCGCTGACCTATGTCCCCTCCGGCGCACACCTGCTGTAGTGCGCCTGCTGACTTGCTGTGGCAGTCCCACTGGCTGTGGGTGCTGAGCCCGTTCTCCTGACGGTACCTGGCCGACCCCGTTTCAGGGGAGGACCAGCGTCCCCTCGACGCGTCGATCAGGCCAGTTAACCGGTCACATCGGCGTGTCGGGTGGGTCCGGAGTGCCCGAGTTCTGGGGTTTCCCAGAACTCGGGACTCATCTTCAGGACTTGGCCGAGAGCTTGCGGTAGGGCAGCACCGTGTCGACGATGCCGTACTCCTTGGCCTCGTCGGCCGTCAGGATCCGGTCGCGCTCGATGCTCTCGCGGACCTCCTCTGCCGTCCGGTTCGTGTGCCGCGCGAGGGTGGACTCCATCAGGCGGCGCACACGCTGGATCTCGTTCGACTGGATCTCCAGGTCGGACACCTGACCGTACGCGCCCTCCATCGAAGGCTGGTGGATCAGGATTCGCGCGTTCGGCAGCGCGTGGCGCTTGCCGGGCGTGCCGGCGGCCAGCAGCACCGCGGCGGCCGAGGCAGCCTGGCCGAGGCAGTACGTCTGGATGTCCGGGCGAACGAACTGCATGGTGTCGTAGATGGCCATCAGCGAGGTGAACGAGCCACCCGGCGAGTTGATGTACATCAGGATGTCGCGGTCCGGGTCCTCGGACTCGAGCACCAGCAGCTGCGCCATGACGTCGTTGGCGGAGGCGTCGTCAACCTGCACGCCGAGGAAGATGATGCGCTCCTCGAACAGCTTGTTGTACGGGTTCGACTCCTTCATGCCATAGCTCGTGCGCTCGACGAACGACGGCAGCACGTACCGCGACTGAGGCATGTGGAACTGGCTCACTTGAGGTCTCCTAGCTGACGTCAGTTGTTCGAGTCGCCGACGGGCTGGGCCCTGGTGACGACCTTGTCGACGAAGCCGTACTCCAGCGCTTCCTGCGCCGTGAACCAGCGGTCGCGGTCGGAGTCGCGGGTGATGGTCTCGAGCGTCTGGCCCGTGTGCTCGGCGATGAGCTCGGCCATCTCGCGCTTGGTGCGGGTGAGCATGTCCGCCTGGATCGCGATGTCCGCGGCCGTACCGCCGACACCCGCCGACGGCTGGTGCATGAGGATGCGGGCGTGCGGGAGCGCGTGGCGCTTGCCAGGCGTGCCCGCGGAGAGCAGGAACTGCCCCATCGAGGCCGCGAGACCCATCGCGTACGTGGCCACGTCCGGCTCGATGAGCTGCATCGTGTCGAAGATGGCCATGCCCGCCGTGACGGAGCCGCCAGGCGAGTTGATGTAGAGGGTGATGTCCTTCTCGGGGTCCTCAGCGGCGAGAAGCAGCAGCTGAGCGGTGATCTGGTTGGCGATGCCCTCTTCGACCTGCGATCCCAGGACGATGATCCGCTCGCGGAGCAGCCGCTCGTACACCGAGTCGTTGAGGTTCATCCCGGCGGTGGCCGACCGCATCTCGGGGGTCGGGAAGGAGTGCTGCGTCACGTCTGCCTGCCTAACTCCAGGTGGAACGAATGCTGGATGCGAAAAACTCTCTGCGATCGACCTTAACGAAGGCGGGCGGCGTCAGATGCCCGACACCGCCCGCGTTCGCTCAGGGCTTTACGCCTCGCCGTCCTCATCGGACTTGGTCTCGCCGAAGAGCTCGTCCAGGTCCAGCTTCTGACCGGCCGTGTCGCTGACCGTGGCCTGGCGCACGACGCTCGCGAGCGCCTTGCCCCGGCGGACGTCGGCGAAGATCGCGCCGAGCTGGCCGGACTGCTGCGCGCGCTTGACGTACTCGTCCGGCGAGATGCCGAAGCGCTGGGCCTGGTAGATGATCCGCTCGGTCAGCTCGCCGTCGGACACCGTGACCTGCTCGGCGTCGGCGATCGAGTCGAGCACCAGCTGCGTCTTGACGGCCTGCTCGGCGGCCTTGCGCAGCTCGGCGTCGAACTCCTCCTCCGACTGGCCCTGCTCCTCGAGCCACGCGGCGAACTTCGCGTCGTCGTGGTCGAAGGCGTGCACGGCGTCGTGCTTCCGGGCGTCGATCTCGCCCTGGACGATGCCTTCGGGCAGCGGGACCTCGGTGGTCTCCAGCAGCGCCTCGAGGACCTTGTCGCGCGCCTGGACGCCCTGCTGCATCTTCTTGACGCGGCTCAGGCGGGTCTTCAGGTCGTCCTTGAGCTCCTCGAGCGTGTCGAACTCGCTCGCGAGCTGCGCGAACTCGTCGTCCAGCTCGGGCAGCTGACGCTCCTTGACGGAGTTCAGCACGACGGACACCTCGGCCTCGCGGCCGCTGTGCTCACCCGCGACGAGCGTGGTGGTGAAGGTCTTGGTCTCGCCCTCGGCGGCGCCGACGAGCGCGTCGTCGATGCCCTCGACGAGCTGGCCGGAGCCGATCTCGTAGGACAGGCCGGCGGTGCGGGCCTCCTCGACCTCTTCGCCGTCGACCGTCGCGGACAGGTCGACACTGACGAAGTCGCCGGTCTCGGCCGGGCGGGAGACGCCGGTCAGGGTGCCGAAGCGGGCGCGGAGCTCGTCGAGCTGGGTGGTCACGTCCTCTTCGGCGACCTCCTGCTCGTCGACGGTCACGGCCAGCTCGCCGAACGCGGGCACGGTGATCTCGGGACGAACGTCGACCTCGGCGGTGAACTCGAGCGTCTCGCCGTCTTCGATCTTGGTGACCTCGAAGTCGGGACGGCCGAGCGTGCGCACCTCACCCGCGTTGACCGCCTCCAGGTACTTGGCCGGGATGGCCTCCTGGATGACCTCGTCCAGGACCGGAGCGCGGCCGATGCGGCTCTCCAGCACCTTGGCGGGGGCCTTGCCCGGGCGGAACCCGGGAATGCGGACCTGCTTCGCGAGCTTCCGGTACGCCTGGTCGAAGTTCGACTTGAGCTCGTCGAACGGCACCTCGACGTTGATCCGGACCCTCGTCGGGCTCAGGTGCTCGACGGTGCTCTTCAACGTGGACTCCTCGTAACGAACAAGAACGTGCAGACAGCCGGTACCGCCTTAGCTGGCGCCCGGATTCCCAGCGAGTCTAGGCGAGACCCGCACTGTGACCGCCGCCACCCCGCTTTGACCCCGTGACAGTCCGCCTCGAGCACCGCTACGGTCGCCTCAGCGGCCGGAAAGGTCCGCTATGGGGGCTTCAAAAACGTGATCCTGGGGGACACGCATGTCCAGCACTTCCGCACGCCTGCTCGCGGTCTGCGCGGCGGCCACCGCACTGCTCACCACGACCTCCCCGGCGGCCGGCGCCGCCACCACGCCGGAGGCCACGGCCGCCGCCTACGTGTTCGTCGACGAGGCGGCCTCGACCTCGGAGTCGCTGATCGCCGAGAACGCCGACCTCACCGCACCACTCCTCGCTTCCGGCTACACCGACGTCCACAAAGCGTGGGACATCCGCCTGTCCGACGAGACCTACAGCCCGAACCTGCCCACGCAACCGTTCGTCGCCAAGGCATCGCACACGGACACCGGGGCCAACGCCGGCACCGCCGGTTTCATCTCGCTGACCGACCGCCATCCCCGCGGCCTCCCGTTCATGGTGCTGAAGCTGGGCAGCCGCAACGTCTCCTGCACGACCGAGGGCCCCGTCTTCACCGGCGGCGGCGGCAGCCCGCAGCTGTGGCGGCGCGGAGAGAACGAGCTGCTGCCGGGAAGCTTCGAGGGCGACAACATCACGAGCGCCATGCCCGTGCACTTCCCGGGCAGCGTCCGAGTCCCCACCACCGTGCGCGTGACCCCCGTCTCGGCCACGAGCGCCCTGGCCGCGTACCCGCCGCTCGCCAAGTACGCCGGCCGCACCAAGGCCGGCGTGATCGGCTACGAGATCAAGCTCGTCCAGCGCGGCGAGGACGTCTACCGAATCCTCGTGGCCGCCGCCGCGTCCTGCTAGCCCTCCACGCCACTCAGCGCCGTCGTCCGTCCAGGGCGACGGCGCCTTTTTGTTCGCCTCGCGAACCACTTAACCGAAAAGAGTCACCCAGCTACGGCCCGTCAAAGGCCCCCGCCTCAATTTCACTCTTTCGGCCGCAACCGCCATTCCCGACCGATCAAGATGACTCCGTTAGCACTAATCTCCACCTCGCGACCGACAGGTAGCGTTACTGCTCCCGCACCATCCGTAACAGGACCACGGGAACGAACGAGAAAAAGTCGTCGCACCGTTTTACCCCGAGGATCCGCCTGATGGAGACACGCCAGCTTCTCGCGTTCACAACCGTGGTTCAGACAGGGAGCTTCACCAAGGCCGCTGCCACGCTCAACTGCTCGCAGCCGACCATCACGACCCGCATCAAGGCACTCGAGGAGGGCCTCGGGGTCGTCCTTTTCCGGCGCCTCCCCCGAGGTATCCAGATGACGTCCGCGGGCGTGGAACTGCTCCCGTTCGCACGAAACATCATCAACCTCACCGAAAAGGCCCGAAAAGCCATAACGATGAACGGCGAGCCCCACGGCAAACTAGTCATCGGCTCCGCACAGAGTTTGACCGACTACCGTCTGCTACCGCTCATCGAATACATGTGCTGGCGCTACCCGTCCGTCCAACTCTCCCTGCACTCGCGCAACACCCTGAACAACCTCGCCTCAGTGCGCGACGGCCAGCTCGACTGCGCCTTCTTCATCGGCGCGATAGAACCCCGCGAGGGCCTGGAAACAACAGTCCTCTGCCCCGAGCCCCTGGTCATGGTCGCGGGCCCCAACCACCCCCTGACCCAACGCCAGTCGCTGACCGAGGACGACCTGACCAGCAGCACCCTGATCCGCGCGGAAAACGGCGCCTCCTACCACGAACTGTTCGAACACTCCCTCGGCTACGACGACACCAGAGCCCCAGTCCTGGAACTGGACTCGGTGGACGCCGCCAAACGCGCCGTAGCCTCCGGCCTGGGCATAGCCCTGATGCCCGAGGTGACCGTCTCCAGCGAACTCGCCGACGGCAGGTTGGTCCGCTTGCCCTGGTCCGCGTCATTCCGCGTCTACACGCAGTTCGGCTGGCGCCAGGACAACTCGACGAACCCGGCGGTGACCGCTCTGGTCTCAGCGGCGGCCCAGGTGGTAAGCGACCAGGTCGCCTCCCTGACCTGACGCCGATGGCGCAGCCGAGCTGCCCTTGCTCTTCGCATGCGGTCCGGGTGGGGTCCCGTCACGAGTCGTGACAGGACCCCACCCGGACCGCACCACATACGCAACAGGCGTGCCCCAACCCCGACCTAAACCCCAGGCGCACCCCCAGTGCTCCCCCGAACCACCAACTCCGGCAACACATCCTCGACGTCGGTAGGCGAAGCCCCCTCCACCACGGCCAACAACGCCCGAGCCGCCCGAGCCCCAAAAGCGAAAGTATCCCGGGACAACGCAGTCAACCGCCCGTGCTGACACAACACCGAGTCATCCCAAGCCACGAGAGACAACTCAGCCGGCACCTCCACCCCAAGACCCGAAGCCACCTCAGCCCCAGCCACCGCCATCACATCGTTGTCATAAACGATCGCGGTAGGCGGCTCAGCCAACCCGAGCAACGACCGAGTAGCAGCCGCCCCAGCCTCAGCCGTGTAGTCCCCAGCCACAATCACACCGTCCACAACGGACGCGAGAAACGCCTGATCCCGCCGAACGGTGTGCAACAACGAGGACAACCCGGCCACCCGGGCGATCCGCCGATGCCCCAACGACTTCAGGTACAACACCACCGAAGTCATCGCCGCGTAGTCATCAGCCCACACCGAGGCCAACGCCCCGTGGTGCCCCGAACCACCCACCACAACAGCCGGCAGCCCGAGCGAAGACATCAACTCGACCCGAGGATCAGCCACCAGCAGATCCACCAGGAACACCCCGTCGACCCGGTGCTCGGCCCACCACCGCTGGTACAGCGCGATCTCAGCCTCACGAGACGAAACCACCTGCAGCAGCAACGCGGAAGACATCTCGGACTGCATCCCGGCGATCAGCTGGAAGAAGAACGCCTCGTCCCCGAGAGCCCGAGGCGGCCGCACCAGCACCAGCCCGACAGCGTCAGCCGAGGCGGAAGACAACGCCCGAGCGGTGACGGACGGCCGGTATCCCAAGGACGAAGCCACGTCCAGAACACGGGCACGAGTCGACTCCGACACCCCGGCCCGGCCGTTCAGGGCGAGTGAGACAGCCCCCTTCGACACCCCGGCCGCTGCCGCGATGTCCTTGATGGTCGGCCTCTTCACTCCACACCCTTCAGCCCGCGCCCTGTCCGGAACGAGACAACAAGACGTCCGGAGGCTAGCCGGAGATAAACCGGTTTAGCTAGGGTCCGCGACCAAGGAGGTGGGTGTCAATGAAGAGGCGCACGTTCCTCGCGGGCCTGGTGGCGGTGCCCGTCGCGGGCTGTGGTCTGTCGAGCAACACCGCAAGCAACTCGTCGGCGTCCGGCCAGGTCACCGGCGAGATCACGTTCCAGACCTGGTCTCTCAAGCCCAAGTACACCGACTACGTCAACGGTGTCATCGACGCGTTCCAGAAGCAGCACCAGGGCACCGCGGTGAAGTGGGTGGACCAGCCCGCGGACGGGTACCTGGCCAAGGTCATGGCCGACGCGAGCGCGGGCAGCCTGCCCGACGTGATCAACGTGCCGCCGGACCTCAGCTTCCCGCTGGCCAAGGCCGGGCAGCTCGTCAACCTCGACGAAAACCTGAAAGACGCCAAGCCCGAGTACCTGGAGAACGCCTGGCAGGCGTTCGAGATCCCCGGCAAGGGCGGCTGCTACGGCTTCCCCTGGTACCTCAACACCGGGCCGGTCTTCTACAACAAGGCGCTCTTCCAGCAGGCCGGGCTCGACCCGAACAAGCCGCCGACGAACTTCAAGGAGCTGGAACAGCAGGCGCTCCAGCTCGCACAGAAGAAGGTCGCGATGCTCGGCCAGACGCCGTCCATCGCCGACTTCGGGCTGTACGGCGTGAAGGTGTTCGAGAACGACAAGTTCACCTTCAACGAGCCCAAGGGCGTCGAGTTCGTCGAGAGCTACCAGCGGATGTACGACGCGGGCGCGCTGATTCCCGAGGCGCTGACGCAGAACTACACCGGCGCCGGCGCGAAGTTCATGGCGCAGCAGACCGCGCTCAGCCCCGGCAGCGCGTACGACCTGGGCAAGTTCAAGACCGACGCGCCCAGCCTGTACGCGAACATCGGCATCACCAAGCCCATCACGAACACCGGCAGCGCCAACATGTTCCTGCACGGCGTGAGCGTGCCGAAGAGCAGCAAGAACCAGGCGACCGCGCTCGCGTTCGGCCGGTTCGTCACCAACGCCGAGAACCAGGTGAAGTTCGCCAAGCTCGCGTCGATCTTCCCCAGCACCAGCAAGGGTGGCGACGACCCGTACTTCACGACCGAGGACGGATCGGACGAGGCACGCGTGCGCGTCGCGGCGGCGAAGCAGCTCCGTACCGCGGTGAACTACACGCCGGTGCAGTTCAGCGACCAGATGCGCGAGGCGCTTCTGCAGCAGCTGGCCGACGCCATGCTCGGCAAGAAGTCGCCGAAGCAGGCCCTGGACGACGCCGTCAACGAGTGCAACAGGCTGCTTAAGTGACCCACCGCCCGTACACGCCGTGGCTGTTCCTGTTGCCAGGACTGGCCGTCAGCCTCCTGTTCGTGATCTTCCCGTTCCTGAACATGATCGTGCTCGCGTTCACCGACGCGAGCGCGCTGGGCGGCGGCCAGTTCACCGGCGTGGACAACTTCGTGCGGATGGCCCAGGACCCGAAGTTCTGGGTCGCCGCCCGCAACAGCCTGCTCTACATGATCGGCGTGGTGCCGCCGCTGGTGCTGTTGCCGCTGCTGGTCGCGATGCTCGCGCAGAAGGTCGTGCCGGGCATCGGGATCTTCCGCACGGCGTTCTTCACGCCGGTGATCGCGTCCGCGGTCGTGGTCGGGCTCATCTGGACGTGGCTGCTGGACAGCCGTGGCCTGGTGAACAACGTCGTGGAGGCGTTGGGCGGCACCAGGATCGGGTTCCTGACCGACTCGACGCTGCTGCTGATCAGCTCGATGGTGGTGACGGTCTGGCGCGGGCTCGGCTACTACATGGTGATCTACCTGGCCGCGCTCGCGAACGTGCCGAAGGACCTGCACGAGGCCGCGATGGTCGACGGCGCGGGGCCGGTCAGGAGGTTCTGGTCGGTCACCGTGCCCGCGCTGCGGCCGACCATGGTGCTCATCGCGGCGCTGAGCGCGGTCAACGGGTTCCGCGTGTTCTCCGAGATCTACCTGCTGTCGGGCGGATCCGGCGGGCCTGGTGGGGCGAGCACCACGATGGTGCTGCTCATCCAGTCGGTCGGCCGCGGCCTCACCGGTGAGGTCGGGTACGCCTCCGCGCTGAGCTTCGTGCTGTTCGTGATCCTGCTGGGCCTGCTGCTGGTCACCCTCAAGCTCAACCGCAGGGAGGAGCAGCTGTGAAACCCGCCCATCTTCAACTGACACTGCGCTACTTCGGGCTTCTGGCCATCCTCGCGATCAGCATCGGCCCGTTCCTGTGGCAGTTCGCGACCAGCATCAAGGGGCCGAACGAGGACGTCTTCGTCCCCGACTTCATCCCGGACGACCCGACGTTCGGCAACTACGCCGCGGTCGCCGACGTCGTGCCGGTCTGGACGTTCGCGCTCAACTCGCTGACCGTGGCGAGCGTCAACGTCATCACGAACTGCCTCGGCGCGGCCATGGCCGGCTACGCGCTGGCCCGGCTCAAGTTCCGGGGCCGCAGGTTCGCCGCGGTGATCTTCGCCAGCAGCATCCTGGTGCCGTTCGAGGCCATCCTCATCTCGCTGTTCCTGGTGATGCGCGGCTTCGGGCTCACCAACACCCTGACCGGCGTCGTGCTGCCCGGCTCGATCGCCGCGCTCAACGTTCTGTTGCTGCGCAACGCCTTCCTCGCGCTCCCCGCCGAAGTCGAGGAAGCCGCGGTCATCGACGGCGCCAACGCGTGGCAGCGGTTCACCCGCCTCGCGCTGCCGTCGGTGAAGGGCACGCTGGTCGTGGTGGCGCTGTTCTCGTTCATGTTCAGCTGGGACGACTTCCTCTGGCCGCTCGTGGTGCTGAGCGACCAGGAGAAGTACACGCTCACCATCGGTCTGGCGTACCTCCAGGGCACGTTCGTGCAGAACCAGCGACTGGTGGCGGCGGGCACGATCATCGCCGTCCTCCCGCTGATCCTGCTGTTCCTGTTGCTGCAGAAGCACTTCTTCCGCGGAGTGGGAGAAGGCGCGATCAAGGGATGAATCCCCGAGGAGATCGATCTTGCGTTTCGGCGTGAACTACACCCCGTCGACCGGCTGGTTCCACCACTGGCTCGACTTCTCCCTCGACGACGTCAAAGCCGACTTCGAGTCCATCGCCGCTCTCGGCCTCGACCACGTGCGGGTCTTCCCGCTGTGGCCGGTGTTCCAGCCCAACCGCGGGCTGGTTCGCCCGAAGGCCGTCGAGCAGCTCGCCCTGATGCTCGACGCCGCCCGCGAGACCGGCCTGGACGTGCAGGTCGACGTGCTGCAGGGCCACCTGTCGAGCTTCGACTTCTACCCGTCGTGGGTGCAGACCTGGCACCGGCGCAACATCTTCACCGACCCCGACGTCATCAGCGGACAGCGGTTCTACGTGCGCACCCTCGCCGAGGCGCTGAAGGACAAGCCCAACTTCCTCGGCTTCACCCTGGGCAACGAGGTCAACCTGCTCACCGAGTCGAACCCGTGCACGCCGGAACAGGCCGCGGCGTGGATCGAGACGCTGCTCGCCGAGTGCGACAGCGCCGCGCCGGGCTTCCCGCACGTGCACTCCGAGTACGACGCCGTCTGGTACGAGAGCGAGCACTCGTTCCTGCCCGCGCACGCGGCCAACCTGGGCGCGATGACGACCGTGCACTCGTGGGTCTTCAACGGCACGGCGCAGCGCTACGGCCCGCTCTCCCCCGAGAGCGTCCACCACGCCGAGTACCTGATCGAACTGGCCAAGGCGCACGCGAAGGACCCCCAGCGGCCGGTGTGGCTGCAGGAGGTCGGCGCGGCCCAGCCCGAGATCAGCGCGGACCAGGCGCCCGAGTTCGCCGAACAAACGCTTGCGAACGCACTGACCTGCGCCAACCTGTGGGGCATCACGTGGTGGTGCTCGCACGACGTCGACCGTGCGTTGGTGGACTTCCCCGAACGCGAGTACGAGTTGGGGCTGTTGACGACGGAACGCAAGGTCAAGCCGCTCGGCGAGGCGATCGCCCGGATCGTGCGGGAGGCGGAGCACGTACCGGCCGAACGCACGCCGATCAGGCTGCACGGCGCCCGGCCCTCGTGGGGGCCGGGCGGAGCTTTCTTCGAAGAGTGGATGACCCTCGCACGCTCCGGCGTGCGGGCCTCGATCGAGCTGGGGTGACACGTGCACGACGAACGCGCGCTGCTGGAAGAACGACTCAACCGCACGCTGAAGGAACGCATCCGCCCGGCGATCTACGGCGAGACCTCGCCGCTGGAACTGGCCGTGTGGAACGTCCCTGACGAGCCCGTCCCGGTCGCCGAGGCGCTGCGGGCCACCTACGCGCCAGCGAGCGTCGGCGACGCCTGGGGTGCACCCTGGAGCACGAGCTGGTTCCGGCTGACCGGACAAGTTCCCAAGGCGTGGCAGGGCAAGCAGATCGAGGTGGTGCTCGACCTCGGCTTCACCCACCCCGGCCCCGGCTTCCAGTCCGAGGGCCTCGCCTACAACGCGCAGGGCGAGCCCATCAAGGGCATCGAGCCGCGCAACACCTACCTGCCGGTCGACGGTGACGAGGTCCTCTTCTACCTCGAAGCCGCGGGCAACCCGACGATCCTCGACTTCCACCCGTTCCTGCCGACCCAGCTGGGCGACAAGGAAACGGCGGGCACCGAGCCGCTGTACCGGATCCTCAAGGCCGAGCTCGCGGTGTTCCAGCCGCAGGTCTGGCACCTGATGCTCGACATCGAGGTGCTGCAGTCGCTCATGAGGGAACTGCCGGACCACGACCCGCGCCGGCACAAGATCCTGCACGCGCTGGACCGGGCGATGGACGCGCTGGACCTGAACGAGGTCGCCGCCACCGCCGACCTGGCCCGCACCGAGCTCGAACACGTGCTGTCGTTGCCCGCCAACGCTTCCGCACACAAGGTGTCCGCGATCGGACACGCGCACATCGACTCCGCCTGGCTGTGGCCGCTGCGCGAGACCGTCCGCAAATGTGCGCGCACCTTCTCCAACGTGACCAAGCTGATGGACGAGTACCCAGATTTCTACTTCGCGTGCTCGCAGGCCCAGCAGTACGCGTGGATGAAGGAGCACCACCCGCACGTGTGGGACCGGGTCCGCGAGAAGGTCCGGAGTGGACAGTTCGTGCCGGTCGGCGGCATGTGGGTCGAGTCGGACACGAACATGCCCGGCGGCGAGGCGATGGCCCGCCAGCTCGTGCACGGCAAGCGTTTCTTCCTGGACAACTTCGGCGTGGAGACCGAGGAGGTCTGGCTGCCGGACTCGTTCGGCTACAGCGCCGCGCTCCCCCAGCTGATCAAGCTGAGCGGGTCGCGCTGGTTCCTCACCCAGAAGCTGTCGTGGAACCAGATCAACAAGTTCCCGCACCACACCTTCTGGTGGGAGGGCATCGACGGCACGCGGATCTTCACGCACTTCCCGCCGGTCGACACCTACAACTCCTCGCTGTCCGGCGAGGAGCTCGCCCGTGCGTCCCGCCAGTTCGCCGAGCACGCCAAGGCGTCCCGGTCACTGGTGCCGTTCGGCTACGGCGACGGCGGTGGCGGCCCCACCCGCGAGATGATGGAGACCGCGCACCGCGTCGCGAACCTCGAAGGCTCGCCGACGGTCAAGGTCGAGCCGCCGCGCGAGTTCTTCCAGGCGGCGCAGGACGAGTACCCGGACGCGCCGGTGTGGGCGGGCGAGCTGTACCTGGAGAAGCACCGCGCCACCTACACCACGCAGGCCAAGACCAAGCAGGGCAACCGGCGCAGCGAACACCTGTTGCGCGAGGCCGAGCACTGGACCACCGCGGCCGCGCTCGGGGGCCACGACTACCCGTACGAAGAGCTGGACCGGCTGTGGAAGACCGTGCTGCTGCACCAGTTCCACGACATCCTGCCGGGCAGCTCGATCGCCTGGGTCCACCGCGAGGCCGAGGCCACCTACGCCCGCGTGGCCGCCGAGCTGAGGGCGCTGACCACCAAGGCCATCGACGCGATCAAGGGTGAGGGTGACGACGAGCTGACGTTCGACGTGCTCGGCGGCGACGCGCCGAAACCGTTCGTGGCGCCGGAGAACGGCGTCCTGGACAACGGCCGGCTCCGCGTCACGATCGACGCCGACGGCATCGTGTTGTCCGTCTTCGACCTGGAGGAGGACCGCGAGGTCCTGCCGCCACACGGGTTCGCCGGCATGCCGCAGCTGCACCGCGACAACCCGAACCAGTGGGACGCCTGGGACATCGACCCGTTCTACCGCAACTGGAAGGCCGACCTGATCCCGTCCGAACGCGTCGACGCCGCGGACGGCGTCGTGGTCCGGGCTGAGTTCGGCAACTCGGTGCTCACCCAGACCATCCGGCTGCGCGAGGGCGCCAAACAGGTCGACTTCGAGACCGAGGTCGACTGGCAGGAACGGGAGAAGCTGCTCAAGATCGCGTTCCCGCTCGATCTGCGCGCGGAGGTCTCGACCGCGGAAACCCAGTTCGGCCATCTGCACCGCCCGGTGCACACCAACACGTCCTGGGAAGCGGCGAAGTTCGAGATCTGCGCCCACCGCTTCCTGCACGTCGGCGAACCGGGCTACGGCGTCGCGGTGGTCAACGACTCGACCTACGGCCACGAGGTCACCCGCACCACCCGCGAGGACGGCGGAACCACCACGACCGTGCGCCTGTCCCTGCTGCGCGCGCCGAGGTTCCCCGACCCGGAGACGGACCAGGGCGAGCACCACTTCCGCTACGCGCTGGTCGTCGGCGGCCTGCCGGAGGCCATCGACGCCGGCTACCGCATCAACCTGCCGCCGCAGTCGGCCCGCGGCTCGCAGGCGCCAGAACCTTTGGTGCGCACGGACAACCCGGCGGTCCGGGTCGAGGCCGTGAAGCTGGCCGACGACCGGTCGGGCGATGTCGTCGTCCGTCTCTACGAGGCGCACGGCGGTCGTGCACGTGCTTCTATCAGCACTTCCTTCACCTACCAGGGCGTCCAGGAGACCGATCTGCTCGAACGGCCGCTGGGTGACGTGCCGGCCGAGGTGGTGCTGCGCCCCTTCCAGGTGATCACCCTGCGATTCACGAGGTAGCGACTGAGCCGAACGGAGCAATTCGGGGCGGGGTGGGCAACCAACACCCCGCCTCGCCGCGTTAGGAGGCGGGTGCCCTCGCAGGTGTTGGTGAGGGCAAGTGAAGAGGGGGACGTTTTCGCATGCCTTCATGGAGATCGATCGCGGTGGTCACCGCGATCGCACTGGGGTTGATCACGCCGGGTGTCGCGCACGCGGCGCCGCCGTCGAACGACGACTTCGACGCGTCGGCGGCCATCACCACGTTGCCGTTCACCGCACAGCTGGACCGGTCCGAGGCCACCAGGGCCCTCGACGACCCTCTCAACTGCAACAGCTGGGCCCCCGAGGGATCGGTGTGGTTCCACCACACGGCGACCGAGGACGGCTTCCTCCGCGTCGGCACCGCCGGCAGCGACCTGGACGTGAGGACGTCGGCGTTCACCGGCGACCGCGGTGACCTGCGGCCGGTGCAGTCCGGGTGCAGCGGCGGGCCGAACAGCCCGATGACGATCCGCGTGACCGCCGGGCAGACCTACCACTTCATGGTCACCGACGGGTACGACGGCCGTGGCGCGGCGACGAACCTCTCGGTGCAGCGCCTGGCACCGCTGCCCAACGACGACTTCGCCAACGCGCAGCCGCTGACGTCGCTGCCGTCGAGTACGCCGTCACCCGACTTCTCGACCGCGACGTTCCAGCTTGACGAGCCGTCCTCCACGCCATGCCGCACGACCGAGGGCGCACGTTCGGTCTGGTACTCCTACACGCCGTCCGTGACGCAGTCCGTCGTCGCCAGAGTGCGGGTCAACGGAGGCAGTGGCCCGACGCTCGCCGTCTACGAGGGCGCGTCACTGCCGGAGCTGCGGTCGCTCGGCTGCACCGAGTCGTCGTACCGCGGTGGCAAGCCGTTCCGGCTCGTCGCCGGCACGACCTACCACCTGCAGCTGCAGGTGTGGACCTCGACGGTCGAACCGTCCACTTTGGAGCTGGAGGCGGCTCTCCCGCTGACGACCGACGTGTCCTCCGGTTCGTCCGGCGAGCGGTCGATCTTCAACGACATCAACTTCTCGCTCTACCACCAGAACAACTACGACCAGCCGGTCTCGACGGAGTGGGACTTCGGTGACGGCACGGTCCTGCCGGCGAGCACCGACACGTCCAAGACCCACCGCTACTCCGCCGACGGCAACTACACCGTGACGGTGCGCGCGAGCACCCAGGACGGCCGCACGACGACCGACACCACCACCGTGGTCGTGAAGACGCACGACGTCGGCATCGCCAAGTTCGCCGTGCCCGCCTCTGCCACGGCCGGGCAGCAGAAGCCGATCTCGGTGCAGGTGTCGAACACGCGGTACCTGGAGAAGAACGTCACGGTGACGCTCTACCGGTACGGCGACTTCGGCTGGGTGGAGGTCGGTCAGCAGAAGCTCGACGTGCCGGCGCACCCGACCCGCAAGGTCACCTTCCCGTTCGCGTACACGTTCACGCCCGAGGACGCCGTGCGGGGCAAGGCGACGTTCCGCGCTGTCGTCTCGGTGCCGTACCCGACGTTCGACGCGCTGCCGCTGGACAACGAGGCGATCTCCACCGCCACGACCGTCCGGCCCGCGGCCACCGTCCACGCCGTCGCGAACTGAGCTGGGGGAACCATGTTGAGACGCACACGTTTGTCCGCACTGGCGTTCGTCACCGCGGCCCTCGCCGCGCTGGCACCGGCCGTCGCGCACGCCGCACCGGCCGCCGACGACTTCGACTCGGCCACCGAGATCACCTCGCTGCCGCTGACCACGACGACCACCACCAGCGGTTCCACCAAGGCCGACGACGACCCGAACCCGTGCAACTTCTGGGGTCAGGGCTCGGTGTGGCTGAAGTACACGGCCACAAGCGACAAACTGCTGCGGGCGACCGCGCGCAAGAGCTCGTGGGGCACGATGCTGGCCGTCTACACAGGACAGCGTGGCGCACTGGCCCTGGAACCGGCCGGGTGCGTCGTGAACGACAGCTACACCGTGCACGCCAAGGCCGGCACCACGTACTACTTCATGCTGGTCGAGTACAGCGCCGACTACGGAGGTGACATCTCGTTCGCCCTGCGCGACGGCACTGCGGAGGCGAACGACAACCAGGCGTCGGCCACGACGACGACCGTGCCCAGCGACCACCAGGGCGACCTGTCCCTCGCCACCGCCGAACCCGGCGAGGTGCCGTCGAGCTGCGACGCCACCGCGGTGCGCTCGGTCTGGTACCGGTACACGCCCACCAGCGCGCGCTACGTCCAGGTGACGTCGTCGCAGGCGATCAGCGTTCACCGCGCGACCGATCTGTCCGAAGTGGACTGCGTGAAGGCCGGTGAGGGCACCTACGGCGGCGCGGTGTTCAACGCCGCGGCGAACCAGACCTACCTGGTCAGGCTGGCCGCCGCACCGGAGCGCGCGGGCAGGTTCACGGTGGCCCTGCGGACCGCACCGCCGATCTCGCCCTACCTGTCCACGTGGCCCGGTACCCCGAACGTGGTGACCGACACCACCCTCGGCGCCTCGGCCGGTGACCCGATCAGCCAGCCGGTCGCGACGGGCACCATCGATCTCGGTGACGGCACGGTCATCCCGGTCACGGGCGGGAACGTGACGCACCGGTTCACCAAGGACGGCGATTACCGCGTCACGACCACGGTCACGACCACTGACGGCCGCACCGGCAGCACCGTGCGGACGTTGAAGGTCGAGACGCACGACGTCTCGGTCGCCGCCCTGACCGTGCCGGCCTCGGCGCGCGCCGGCCAGACCAAGCAGATCAAGGCGTCGATCGCCAACATCCGCAGGGACGACAACGTCCTGGTCACCCTCTACCGGTCCGGCCCTGGCGGTGCGGGCGAACGGGAGATCGGCCGCCTCACCCAGCTGGTCGTGGCCTCGCCGGACGGCAGGACCGAGTTCCCGTTCGCCTACACCTACTCGCCGGAGGACGCGGTCGCGGGCCAGGTCCAGTTCCGGGTCCGGGCCGAGGTGCTCGGCTACGGCTGGGCGGCCGACGACAAGCGCGACGACAACGAGGCCCGTGCCACCACGGCGTCGGTGAAGCCCGCCGCCGCGGGCAGCTCCCGGGCCGACTGAGCGAAGCGCGTCCCATGGCCCCTTACGAGCACCGCGGGCTTCGTCCGATCCAGCCGGCGGACCGCGGCGTAAGGGGTCGCACGGCGTTCCCTTAGGTGATCGTCCGATGCAGGAGGCCACCCCTCAGGAGCAATCTCACTCTCGTCAGCGAACGAACTGAGGAGTGAGTCAGATGGAGTGGACGCCCGAAGCGATCAAGGCGGAGATGGACTACCGGCAGGCGGCGCTGCGCGAGGACGCCCGTCGTGTCCAGGAGTTCTACCGCAACGGCGGGAAGCCACGTTCGTGGTGGCACCGCATGACGCACCGCCACGAGCCTGAGGTGCCCAACGGCCAACAGGCTGCGTAATGCCGGGGGTAGCCGTGAGGGGTGGTTCCGCTCGTCCTGGAACCACCCCTCACGGCTGTTGCGCTAGTGCGGCGCTAGGCCTTAGCGGTCCACGCCTTGACCTTGTCGGCGTTGGCGTCGACCCACTTCTTGGCCGCGTCCTCGGGCTTCATCTTGTCCTCGGCGATGTACTTCGCCACGGTGTTCTGGTCCTCGTTGGTCCACTTGAAGTTCTTGACCAGCTGGAAGGCCGGACCGTTCGCGTCGGCGAACTTCTTGGACACGATCTTGTCGAGGTCGTAGTCCGGGTAGTCGCAGGCGACCTTCTCGGCGTCGGCGTCACAGCCCGCCTTGTACTCGGGCAGCTTCACCTTCTCCAGCTTGACCTCGTTGAGCAGCCACTGCGGCGAGTAGAAGTAGCCGATGACCCACTTCTTGTCCTTCTCCGCCTGGCGGAAGGCCTGGATCAACGCGGTCTCGCTGCCGCCGTAGACGACCTTGTAGTTGAGGCTCAGGTTCTTCACCAGAGCCTCGTCGTTCGTCACGAACGACGGGTCGCCGTCGAGCAGCTGGCCCTTGTCGCCGGACTCGGACGTCTTGAACTGGTCGGCGTACTTGTTGAGGTTGTTCCAGTCGAGGATGTCGGGGTGCTCCTTGGCGAGCCACGGCGGCACGTACCAGCCGATCTGGCCCTTCACCCCGGTCGACCCCGCGCTGACGGCGGTCTTCTGCTCGTCGATGTACTTCTTGCGCAGGTCGTCGTGACCCCAGTTCTCGACCACGGCGTCTACCTCACCGGTGCCGAAGCCCTGCCAGGCCACCTCTTCCTTGAGCTCCTTCTTGGTGACCTTGCACTTGAGCTCCTTCTCGGCCACGTACGCGAGCACAGCCGCGTTCGCCTCGTAGCCGACCCACGGGTTGACCGCGAGGTTGAACGTGCCGCAGTCGCCGGTCGCGCCCGAGGAGGAGTCACCGACCTTGGCGCCACTGCAACCAGAAAGCGCGAGTGCCCCTACGAGCACCGCTCCCAGCACGTTGTGCCTAGCCACTTTCCAGACCTCCTAGTTGGTCCACCGCTTGGCCGCCGCCTGAGTGAGGCGGTCGAGCATCACGCCCAGCACGACGATCGCGACACCGGCCGCGAGCCCCTTGCCGTACAACTGACCCTGCGAGAAGCCGGCCACCACGTCGTAGCCGAGCGCGCCGGCGCCGACGAGACCGCCGACGACGACCATCGAGAGCACGTAGATCAGCCCCTGGTTGGCGGCGAGCGTCAACGCCCCGCGCGCCATCGGCAGCTGCACCTTCACGATCGTCTGCCACGAGCTGGACCCGAGCGCCGTGGACGCCTCGACCGTCGTGGGCGACACCGCGCGGATGCCGTCCGCGATGATCTTGATGGCGACCGGTGCCGCGAACACCACGGCGGCGATGATCGCCGTGAACCTGCTGGCGGAGAACAACGCCAGGAACGGCACCAGGTACACGAACGCGGGCATCACCTGCCCGGCGTCCAGGATCGGCCGGATGAACCGGTCCGCCTGCTTGCTGCGTCCCATCCAGACACCGACCACGATCCCGAGGATCATCACCATGATCGTGGCGACCAGCGTGGACGCCAGCGTGATCATCGAGTCCTGCCACAGGCCGGTCGCCACCAGCAGACCCAGGCACACGGCCGAAACCACCGCGGCCCGGACCCCGCCGATCAGGAACGACAGCGCCACGATCACCAGCGCCACCAGGAACCACGGCGACTCCGCCAGCAGCGCCTGCAGCGGGTTGATCAGCACGAACGTCACGAAGTCCTTGAAGCCACCGGTGATCAGCGGCAGCGAGTCCTGCGCCCACTCCGTCACGGCCGTCGCGCCCTGCCGGATCGAGCTGCCGATCTCCACGTCGGACTGGAACTCGGCCGCCCACAGGTAGGTGTAGGAGAGGTACACCAGCACGCCCGTGACACCCAGCCCGCCGAAGAGGGCCCAGCGCGGCAGCTTGCGGCGTTCGGTCGCGGCGGTCGTCACGCGGTCCAGCACGATCGCCAGCACCACGATCGCCAGACCAGCGTTGAACGCCGTGCCGACGTCGAGCGTCTGCAACGCCTTCACGACCGTCTTGCCGAGACCCGGCGCGTCGATCAGCGCGGCGATCGTGACCATCGACAGCGCGGCCATGATCGTCTGGTTCACGCCGAGCACGATCGTCTTGCGCGCGGACGGCAGCAACACCTTCACCAGCGTCTGCTGCCGGGTCGCGCCCAGGGATTCGGAGGCCTCGACGGTGTTGCGCGGCACCGAGCGGATGGCGTGCGCGGTGATCCGGATCGCCGGCGGCGCCGCGTAGATCAGCGTGGCGATCGTCGCCGAGGCCGGGCCGATCAGGAAGAACAGCGTCAGCGGCGCCAGGTAGACGAACGTCGGCATGGTCTGCATGAAGTCGAGCACCGGCGTGATCAACCGGTTGGCCCGATCGGACAGTCCCGCCCAGATCCCGAGCGGAATGCCGAACAGCAACGAGATCACCACGGCGGAGAGCGTCAGCGAGAGCGTGTCCATGCTCTCCTGCCACAAACCCTGCAGCCCCAGGAAGACGAAGCCCGCGACCGTCAGCAGCGCCACCCGCCAGCCGGCGACGACGAGGCTGACGAAGCCCGCGATGCCGACCACGCCGAGCCAGCCGATCACCGGCACCGGCCGGCCGAACGACGGCTGCGCGATCAACGCCTGCACGAAGGTCACGAACTCGTCGATGACGAGCCGGATCTCGTTGAAGAAGTAGAGGAACACCGGGTTGGAGTTCCTGGACGCGCCGATCGCGTCGTTGATGTCGTTGACCCACCGGTGCAACGGGGTCAGTGCGGACGCGTCGAGCGGCAACGTCCCGATGTTGCGGAACAGCAGCCACAGCACCAACCAGGCGAGCACGATTCCGCCGATGATGAGGGCCTGCTTGTATCGATGCAACAGTCGTGGAAGCTGCCGAGGGGCGGCGACGGCAACCATTCACGCCTCCCCGGCGACGACCCCGAGGATCTCCTCGTCCGCCACGACACCGAGCAGTTCGCCGTCCCGCACGACCTTCACCGGCTTGTCCGCGCTGAGCACGCTGCGCACGGCCTCGCGCACAACGGTTTCCGGCGACAGCTCCGGCCCGTCCAGCTCGTCGTCGGGACGTGGCGGCCGCATGATCCACTTCAGCGTCAGCACGTTCGAGCGCGGCACGTCCTTCACGAAGTCGCGCACGTAGTCGTCCGCGGGCGCGCCGACCAGCTCGTCACCGGTGCCGACCTGCACGACCTGCCCGTCCCGCATGATCAGGATGCGGTCGCCGAGCTTGAGCGCCTCGCTCAGGTCGTGAGTGATGAAGACCATCGTCTTGCCGACCTCGCGGTGCAGCCGGATGACCTCGGACTGCATGTCGCGCCGGATCAGCGGATCCAGCGCGGAGAAAGGTTCATCGAAAAACAATACATCTGGATCTCCGGCGAGAGCCCGCGCGAGACCGACGCGCTGCTGCATGCCGCCGGAGAGCTGGTCCGGATAGGACTTCTCGTAACCGGTCAGGCCCACGAGGTCGATCACTTCCTGTGACCGCTCTCCACGTTTCACCCGTGGTACCCCGCGGATTTCCAGTCCGTAACCGACGTTGTCGGCGACCGTCCGATGAGGAAGCAAACCGAAGTGCTGGAACACCATGGAGAACTTGTTCCGGCGCAGGTCACGGAGACGTTTTGGATCAGCCTCGAGAATGTTCTCGCCCTCGAACATGATCGTGCCGGCGGTCGGCTCCACCAGTCTCGTCAGACAGCGGACCAGTGTGGACTTGCCCGAACCGGACAGCCCCATGACCACGAACATCTCACCCGGAGCGACCTCGAAGTCCACTCCGCGCACTGCCGCGACGGCACCTGTGCGATCCATCAGCTCCGACCGTGACAACGATTTCAACTCGTCCGATGCCACCACTTGAGACGCGTTGGAGCCGAACACCTTCCACAGGTCCCTGACCGAAATCACGGGATCCACGCCAAACCACTCCGACCTGTTGCGTACTACGCACAACGTTTCTCGATGCGCGACAGCATCGACCTTCGCACGGATGCGGTCAAGGGTTACGACGAATGGAGTCCTAAAAGGACAACCAATCATCCCATGACTTGACTGAGTTCGACCGGACGGGAAAAGCTGAACTGAGCGGTCTCCTGTACCGCTCTTCCCCTCCACGAGGAGCTGTTCGTGCAAGCCCCCAGAATCGCTCTGGCAATGATCTTAGTGTTGACAATTGCCGGGTGCGGCGGTGGATCGACGTCGTCATCCCCGCGCTCCAGCTCGGCAGCGCCGAAGGAGCCCTGCGACTCCATCACAATCGCGGTCAACCCGTGGGTCGGTTACGAGGCGAACGCGGCGGTCGTCGCGTATCTCGCCGACAAGAGGCTCGGCTGCAAGGTGACCAAGAAGGAAGTCGACGAGCAGACGGCCTGGCAGGGCCTCGACTCCGGCGAGATCGACGTGGTCCTGGAGAACTGGGGCCACGAGGACCTGAAGCAGAAGTACATCGAGGAGAAGCACACCGCCGTGCGGGTGGGCCCGACCGGCAACAAGGGCGTGATCGGCTGGTACGTGCCGCCGTGGATGAAGAAAGAGTTCCCGGACATCACGAACTGGCAGAACCTCAACAAGTACGCGGAGAAGTTCAAGACCGCGCAGTCCGACGGCAAGGGCCAGTTGCTCGACGGTGACCCCTCGTACGTGACCAACGACGAGGCGCTGGTGAAGAACCTGGGCCTCAACTACAAGGTCGTCTACGCGGGCAGCGAGCAGGCGCTGATCAAGGCGTTCCGCCAGGCCGAGGAGAAGAAGACGCCGCTGATCGGCTACTTCTTCGAACCACAGTGGCTGAAACTCGACATCGAGCTGGTCAAGGTCGACCTGCCCGCGTACACGGCGGGCTGTGACGCGGACGCGGCCAAGGTCGCCTGCGACTACCCGCGCTACGAGCTCGACAAGATCGCGTCCAAGAAGTTCATGGACAAGGGCGGCCCCGCCGCGCGGCTGATCCAGAACTTCCAGTGGAGCAACGACGAGCAGAACACGGTCGCTTCGTTCATCGCGAAGTACAAGATGTCGCCGGACGAGGCGGCGAAGCGGTGGGTCGAGGCGAACCCTGACCGGGTCGACGACTGGCTGACCAAGGCCAAGCCGTAATCCTTCGGCCTCAACCGTTGCCGCGGGACCACCACTTCTCGTCGGGGCCGGAGATGTCCTCGACGCTCAGCCTGCGCACGGACCCCGCTCGCTTGAGCCGGGCTTCCAGCTGGTCCTTTCGTTGCGCGAGCCGGCGGTAGATCTCCACCGCGGAGGTCTCCTGCCGGCCCTGCTGCCTTTCGACGGTTCGCCAGTTGCCGAGGAACTCGAGCGTGAGGTCGGCCACTGCCTGCCCGGCGTGCGCGGTCAGTTCGTCCGCCGGCGTGGCGAACCGCCCGGCGTGGAACGCCAGGTTCCTGGTGACGTAGAGCCACTCCAGCACCGCGGCCATCGTGTCCTCCTGCTCGCGCAACCACCCCGCGAGCACCTTCGAGTCCGCGAGCCGCGCCTGCCAGATCTCGGCCAGGTCCCGCACCAGCCCGCCCTCGTTCTCGGCGAGCGCGGCGACGGCGTCCTGAGCGGCCCTGAGCCGTTCGCCGGGCCGGTTGTGCCCGATCAGCACCTCCAGCCACGCGTCCACCGACTTCAGGTGGTGCTTCACGCCGGTGGTGGGCACCTGCGCGTCGAGGGGTCCGCGCAACGCCTTGTCGTGGTTGGTGACCACGACGTGCAGGCTGATCAGGTGCTGCCGCAACATCTGCAGCGCGCACGCCTTGGCCAGCCACGCGATCTTGCTCGGATCCAGCCCCGTCGCCTCCAGCGCGCTCCACGCCAGCCCGGCGCTGGCCATCGGCGCGTCGACCTGACGGGCGAGGTTCGCCACCCGCATCGCACTGCGCAACTCGGCGGGCCAGTACGGCGTGAGCGGGTAGGCGTTGCCGACCGTGCGCCGATGCTCGGTGCCACGCGTGACGCGTCCAGCCGGCCCGCTGACCTGCCACAGCGGCGCGATGTTCAGCTCGGTCAGCCGCTCCCCCGCCGCGTACTGGTCGAGCACCTCGCTGAGGATCCGCCTCCCGAGCAACGCCGCCGTGTGCGCGTCGGCCGCGTTCACCGGCAACCGCACCAGCACCGACGAGCCGTCGACGGCGTCCTTCAGGAAATCGTCCTTCGGCAACCTGTTGCGGTGCAACGGCTCCTGCCTGACCAACGGCAACAGCTGGTCCAGGTGCCGCAGAACACGCGCACCCCGCACCACCAACGCCACGACGTGCCGGCGCGGCTCCGGCCAGAACACCTCTTCCAGGTCGTCACCGGGCTTCTTGAGCCACCGCAACAGGTCGGCGCGCAACTGCCTGCCGTCCCGGCCGTGCACCGCCACCACGACCGCCACCTCGGCGATCATCCTGGCACGCAACGGAAGTTCGACGCCGTTCCACAGTGGAGTGATCCACTGCTTGACGGCCGTTTCCAGCGCCCGCGGATCGAGCTTCGCCGCAGCCGCAGCCGTGACCTGCGGATCGAGCTTCTGCCCGTCGGCCACGATGGCCGCGTCGACGTCCAGCAGCGTCCGCCGCGCCTCGGCCAGCTCCTGAGCACCACCGTGCGCATAGGCGGGCTTCGCGGCGTCCATGCACACGAGCGAGGTGGCGATGATGCGGCGCAACAGGTTCCACCGCGGCTGATCCTCGGCGGCGTGGTTCTCGAGAGCGGTCCGCGCCCGCGTGACGGCGAGAAACGCGCTGTTGAGCCCCGCCACATGCTCACCGAGGTGCGCGTCGGGGTCGAGTGCGCGCAACACGCCCTGCAACAACGCCCGCTGCCCGCGATCGAGCTTGGCGTCGTCGAACACCTGCCGCAACCGGGCGTCGAGGTACTGGTAGCGCACGCGACGACCCTAGTGCGGTGGCCGCCGGCCTTTGCCTCGTATTTCGACGTTCAGACGGTGCATCGTGGTGCCGGCCCCGCGTCCTCGTACTGGTTGTACGGAGGCGCGGGGCCGGTGCCGCGAGGTGCCCTGCTGAGCGCCGGAAGACGTCGCGAAGGCCGGCGGTCACGGCACTGGTGCGGTGGCGGCGCTGGAACACTGGACTTCATGGACAACAGGAAGGCGCTCTTCGCGGGTGCGGACGGCCAGTCGCTCGCCGGCCGCCTCGAACTGCCCGCCACAGAGGTCGTGGCGACCGCCGTGTTCGCCCACTGCTTCACCTGCGGCAAGGACTCGGTGGCCGCGACCCGCATCTCCCGCGAACTCGCCGAACGCGGCGTCGCGGTGCTGCGCTTCGACTTCACCGGCCTCGGCCAGTCCGGCGGCGACTTCGCGAACACCACCTTCACCTCCAACGTCGACGACCTGGTGTGCGCCGCCAACCACCTGCGCGACACCATCGGCGCCCCGAGCGTCCTCATCGGACACTCACTGGGCGGCGCCGCCGTGCTCACCGCCGCCCGCCAGATCCCCGAGGTCAAAGCCGTCGTCACCATCGGCGCACCAGCGGACACCACCCACGTCGAACACCTCCTCGGCTCGTCCAAAGACGAGATCGAGACACACGGCGTCGCCGAGGTGGTGCTGGCCGGCCGGCCGTTCCGGATCAGCAACGACTTCCTGCTGGACATCAACCAGCAGGACCAGGCGGCGTGCATCGCCGGCCTGAACCGCGCGCTGCTGGTCATGCACTCGCCGCACGACGACCTGGTGGGCGTGGACAACGCCAGGATCATCTTCGACTCGGCCCGCCACCCGAAGTCGTTCGTGTCGCTCGACGGCGCCGACCACCTGCTGACCGACCGCGCGGACGCGACGTACGTGGCGGAAGTGCTCGCCGCCTGGGCCAGCCGCTACCTGTAGACACGAAAACCCGCAGCGACTCCTCGCTGCGGGTTTTCGTCAACCGTCGGGGCGACAGGATTTGAACCTGCGACCCCCCGCTCCCAAAGCGGGTGCGCTACCAAACTGCGCCACGCCCCGGTTGCAACCAGCTTACCGCCACCCGCTAAGGTATTAACCGCAGCCCCTCAAGGGCGGCAACGCGGGCGTAGCTCAATGGTAGAGCCCTAGTCTTCCAAACTAGCTACGCGGGTTCGATTCCCGTCGCCCGCTCGCGGCTGAGGCTGCTCACTGTATGCGGAGAGCGCAGACAGTGAGCAGCCTCTCGCCTTTCCTCTGGGGGCCGAGCCCCCAGACCCCCAGCCGAGGGATACCCCCGGACCCCCATCAGACGGCGTCGCCGGGTGAGCATGCGCTGGTGTGCCGGCGTAAAGGGCAGACACTGAGCAGCCTCTCGCCTTAGCTTGAGGCCCAGCCCCCGCAGCCGGAGAGACGCCCAACCCCTCAACCGGCGTCGCCGGAAGAGCACGCGCTGGCGTGCCGACGGAAAGCGCAGACACCGAGCAGCCTCTCGCCTCAGCTTGAGGCCCAGCCCCCACAGCCGGAGAGACGCCCAACCCCTCAACCGGCGTCGCCGGAAGAGCACGCGCTGGCGTGCCAGCGGAAAGCGCAGACACCGAGCAGCCTCTCGCCTCAGCTTGAGGCCCAGCCCCCACAGCCGGAGAGACGCCCAACCNNAAGAGCACGCGCTGGCGTGCCAGCGGAAAGCGCAGACACCGAGCAGCCTCTCGCCTCAGCTTGAGGCCCAGCCCCCACAGCCGGAGAGACGCCCAACCCCTCAACCGGCGTCGCCGGAAGAGCACGCGCTGGCGTGCCGGCGGAAAGCGCAGACACCGAGCAGCCTCTCGCCTCAGCTTGGGGCCCAGCCCCCGCAGCCGGAGAGATGCCCAGGCCCCTCAGCTGGCTTTGCCGGAAGAGCATGCGCTGGCGTGCCGGCGGGAAGCAGTGACGTGGTCAGGCCCTCGCTGGGCGGCTCGGCTGGGAGGACCGCGCGCCTACAGCTGTGGAAAGTGGACCTGGTCCGATCTCCGTGTGGTGGCTGGGGCTCGGGAAGCCTGTGACTGGGTGGTGGTGAGGTGGCTCACACTGCGGCGATGCCGATTTGGGTGTGGTGGTGTTTGGGGCGTTCGATTTCGTCCAGCACGGCCAGTGCGAAGTCCGCGTAGGTCAGCTCGTCGGCCGGATCTGCGGCGCCTAGCCGGTAACTGCCCGTTGTCGTGCCGCCGAACATGCCTACCGGGCTCATCACCAGCCAGTCCGCGTTGGACGCGGCCAGCACCTCTACGCCTGCCGCGTGTCCCAGGCAGAAAGGGCGGTGCTCGTCCGGGAAGTCCGGGCTGTCGATCACCCGCACGCCTGGCGCTGTCTCCAGCAGGGTGTAGATGCCGACCACGATGATCCGGCCCGCCCCGGACGCCACCAGGGCGTGCGCCGCCTCGCGGTAGAACTCGGCCGGGTCGCGGGTGAGGTCGGCCACCGCGCTCACCGCCACGTCGTGGCCGGCCGCGATCTCCGCCGCCGCCTGCACACCGGGGTCCCGGCCGACCTTCGTCACCGAGTGGCCGCGCGACTCCGCCGCGGCCACGATCTCCCGTCCCGCCTTGCCGGACGCTCCGAAAACAACGATCTTCGCCATGAGCGCGACGGTAGGGTGCTGGTGTCCGGTTTCCGCAACGATATCGGGGGTGACCAGGTGCGATGCGACTGCGATGACCTTGCGGGAGACCTGCCATACCGCATCGGTGACAAGTGGACCGCGCACGTGTTGCGAGGGTTGCAGCACGGGCGCCGGCGGTTCACCGAACTGCGTGCCGGGATGCCGGAGGTGACGCCCAAAGTGCTCACCGAGACGTTGCGGGCGATGGAGCACGACGGCACGGTGAGCCGCGAAGCGTTCGACGAGAACCCGCCGCGGGTCGAGTACGAACTGACCGAGCAGGGCCGCAAGGTGCTCGGACTGCTCGACCTGTGCTGCGACTGGGCCCGCGCGAACTGGACCCCGGAGAACCTGGTGGAGACCAATGCGTCTTGAGCAGATCGTCATCGACAGCAACGACCCCGCGCGCCTCGTGCGGTTCTGGGCCGAGCTCCTCGGCGGCGAACCGGTGAACCGGGAACACGGCTGGGCGCACGTCGAACCGCCCGACGGGCCGCGGATGTCGTTCCAGCCGGTGCCCGAGCGCAAGGACGTGAAGAACCGGCTGCACCTCGACTTCGAGGTCGACGACATCGAGGCCTCGGTCGTGAAGGCGGTCAACCTCGGGGCGCAACGCGAAGGCCTGATCGTCACCGACGAGAAGGGCAGCTTCCAGGTCATGCGCGACCCCGAGGGCAACGAGTTCTGCTTCGTCCACTGAGCCGGATACCAGCGGGGTGAGTTTCCCGCGCGACTACTGAACCGCCCGCCAGAGCGCCTCACCGAAGCGGATCGCGAGAACCAGGAGCAGCACGCCGATCGCGAAGCTGATGAGGCACCGGACGATGACCAGGAGTTTGGCGCCCTTCACGCAGCCATGATTCAACGCCACCAGGCAAGAACAACAGGGCCCAACGGAACCAATAACATGCGGGCGTGACCGATTGCCTGTTCTGCCGCATCGTGGCGGGCGAGATCCCGGCGAGCGTCGTGACGGAGACCGACACGACGCTCGCGTTCCGCGACATCGACCCCAAGGCGCCCACGCACGTCCTGGTGATCCCCAAGGAACACCACCGCGCGATCGGCGACGTCGACCCGGTGCTCGCGGGCCAGATCGTCGCGACCGCGCACCAGGTCGCGAAGCAGGAGGGCGTCGACGAGTCCGGCTACCGGCTCGTCTTCAACACCGGCAAGGACGGCGGCCAGACCGTCTTCCACGTGCACTGCCACGTCCTGGGCGGACGCGGCCTCACGTGGCCTCCGGGGTAGTCCCGTCCGGGATGGCCATGTCGCGCACGAACTGTGCGTCGACCGGGGCGCCGTGACCCGGCACGACGATCCGCGGGTTGAGCTCCAGCATCAGATTCAGCACGTTGCGCCAGTTCGACGGCGTGGCATCCGAACCGGCCTGAACGGGCGCCCCCTCCTCCACGAGGTCGCCGGCGAACACCACGCCGACGTCCGGCACGTGCACGATCACGTCGTGCGAGCTGTGCGCGGGCCCGAAGTGGTACAGGTCCACCCGCCGGCCGCCGACGTCCAGCGTGACCGTGTCGCGGAACGTGTGCGTGGGCGCGATGAGCGTGCCCTCGAAGGGCTCCGAGTAGTACCTGGCGCGGCTTTCGAGCAGCGTTTCGTCCACGACGCAGTCCTCGTGCGCCCACACCTCGCACGGCAGGAACGCGTCGGTCGCCAGCACGTGGTCGAAGTGGTTGTGCGTCAACACGATCCGCGACGGCCGGACTTCGTTGGCCAGCGCCGGGTCCATGCCGGAGTCCACCAGCAGCGAATCACCTGATCCAGTGATGAGGCCGAGGGTCAGGTCCAGCTCGGTGTGCCGCCGGACGAAGACGCCGTCTGCCAACTCGATCAACACAGTTCGATCACCGCAGCACCCCTTCGACCAGCACCGGCACCGCGCCGCTGACACCGATCTGCACCGCGAGGTCCACGTCCGCCCGATGCCCGTTCTCGATCAGTTCTCGCCCCGAACCGCACTCACGTACCGCGGTCGCGACATCGGTGTTCGTGAACGCCGCCGCCGCGAGTTGGGCCTCCGGAGAGGCCTTGCCGGCGAGCGCCGCCAGCACCGCGCCCGCGCCCAGGTAGTCCTCGACGCACGGCCGCAACGGCCCGAACTCCCGCGGCCCGGACTTGAGGATGTCGAGACCCCACCGCTCACCGCCGGGGATCACGCCGATGGTGTCCCCCAGTTCCTGAGCCCGCTCGGCCACCGCCGCCGCGTTGCGCAGGCACGCCGCGAGCACGTGAGCCCCGGTCTCGCTCGCCAACGTGCACAGGTTCGACCCGTTCGGTGACGGCAGCTCGACCAATCCGGTCGCGTCGAAGAGTGATGCTGGTCGCAGCGTCTTCCCGGACTCGGGCTTCCAGCGCGACGGCCGGACCTGGCCGCCGTTGCCGACCACCAGGTCGACGGACGTCGTGAACGACAGCACGTCAACGACAATCAGCACGTCACAGTCCCGCAGAGCGTTGACACCCTCGGGCCCCCATTCCAGCTTCAGCTGGTACCCCTCCTGGCTGAACACACCCCCCAGCGTGTCAGACTCCGTGACGTGCGCGTTTATCTGGCAGCAGACCACGCGGGCTTCGAGCTGAAGTCCCACCTGTCCACGGCTCTCACCGAGCAGGGTTACGAGGTCGTCGACGTCGGTGCCCACACCTACGACGCCCAGGACGACTACGTGTCGTTCTGCGTCGACGCCGCAGAGCAGGTCGTGGCCAACCCCGGCAGCCTCGGCGTCGTGATCGGCGGCTCGGGCAACGGCGAGCAGATCGCCGCGAACAAGGTGAACGGTGCCCGCGCCGCGCTGGCGTGGAACGTCGACACCGCCCAGCTGGCCCGTGAGCACAACGACGCCAACCTCGTCGGCATCGGCGCCCGCCAGCACACCACCGAGGAGGCGACCGCGATCGTGTCGGCGTTCCTCGAGACCAAGTTCTCCGGCGAGGCCCGGCACCAGCGGAGGATCGACCAGGTCAGCGCCTATGAGAACAAGGCCTGATGCCTGAAGGCCACACGCTGCACCGCCTCGCCCGGCTGCACCAGCGCCGGTACGCGGGCAAGCCCGTGTCCGTCACAAGTCCACAGGGACGCTTCGCGGCGTCCCTTGTGGACGGACGCAAACTCGTCAGGGCAGAGGCGCACGGAAAGCACCTCTTCCACGTCTACGGCCCGGACGCGATCGTGCACGTCCACCTCGGGCTGTACGGAACCTTCACCGAGTCACCGCTGCCGGTCCTGCTGCCGGTCGGCCAGGTCCGCATGCGGATGGTCGGCGAGACGCACTGGACGGACCTGCGTGGCCCGACCGCGTGCGAGGTGCTCAACTCCGACGAGGTCAAGGCGATCCGCGAACGGCTCGGACCCGACCCGCTGCGCAAGGACAACGACAAAACCGGCGGCCCGGACCGCGCCTACGAACGGATCATCCGGTCGAAGCAGCCGCTGGCCGTGCTGCTGATGGACCAGAAGATCCTCGCGGGCGTCGGCAACGTCTACCGGGCCGAGGTGCTGTTCCGGCACAACGTGAACCCGCTGCTGGTCGGCAACAAGGTCAGCCGCGAACTGTGGAACGCCCTGTGGGACGACCTGGTCGTGCTGATGAAGGACGGCGTGAAGGTCGGCCAGATCAACACGGTCCGCCCCGAGCACCTGCCCAAGGCCATGGGCCGCGCGCCACGCGTGGATCGGCACGGCGGTGAGGTGTACGTCTACCGCCGTGCCGGGGAGCCGTGCCTGATCTGCGGCACCGAGGTCCTGACCACGGAAATCGCGGCGCGCAACCTGTTCTGGTGCCCTGCCTGCCAGCCCTGAATTTTCCCGGGGTGGGGTTTTCGGGCCGGCTGGAAAGTGCTCAGTTCGTGAGCACTTAAAAGTCGAACCCGCCCATGTCGCCGAAGTCGAAGCCGCCGGCGTCACCCATGTCGGCGGCGCCGCTCATGTCGCCCCCGAAGTCACCGGCACCCAGGTCACCGCCGAAGTCACCGGCGCCCATGTCCGCCATGCCGTAGTCACCGATGCCGTGCATGCCGGAGAACATTGCGTCCATCAGCAGGAACGTGCCCACGCCCCATGCGCCGGCCACGAGCGCGGGCTTCCACCACGGCTCGGAGTACCAGCCACGCGGCACCGGGCGTCCGGCGACCATGCCACCGGGGTAGTAGTAGGGCGTGCCCGAACCGGAGTGCGGCGACGCGGCGTACTGGTGCCCCTCGACGCTGACCTGGCGGTCCTCGCTGACGGCACCCGCCTGCTTCTGCCCGGCGCTCTCGGGCAGCGCGGGACCGGGGTCCATGCCCATGGCCTCACGTGCGGCGCGCACGTAGTGCAGCCCCTCCATCGCGGTCTCGGTGACCAGCCGCGCCTGCGGGATCGTGCGGGCCTGCTCCATCTGCGACCCGGCGGCGGTGAAGCGCTCGGACGCGTCGGCCATCGCCTGGGTGGACGCGGCGTTGGTGCCGGTGAGGCTCATCACCTGCCCGCCGAGCCGTTCGACCCAGCGGCGCGCCTCCGCCTTGGCGTCGTCGAGCTCCCGCGCCTTGCGCGCGTTGCTCTGGCTGACCAGGTAGAACACCCCTGCCACCAGCAGTACCAGTACGACAACCCACACGATGGTGCCCACGGCTTACCTCCCACACCAGGTAAACCGTCAACGAGCAGACACCGGCCGTAGTTCCGTCAGAACACCTCTGGGCAGTGCGGCTCCTGTGAGCTGAGGAACGCCATCGTCAGCGTGTCCACGTGTCCTGGCGTGTGTTCCACCACGCGGTGTGCACGCATGAGCACAGAAAGCCGTACGCCACCGAGGAAAGCACTGCCGAGAGCGGCGGCGTCAAGCGACACGTCCGCAGGGTCTTCGGTGCGCGTCACGACCGCGTCGCCGTTCTTGACCGTGAGCCGCCAACGGCCGGAGTTCCACGGGCAGAAGGAGTCCTCGACCTCGATCACACTGTCCACATCGGACGAGTAGCGCCGCAGCGGCAGAGCGCGGTCGACGTCGACGATCCGCAGCCACAGCGCGTCACCGAAGTCGCGCGACACCTTCCGCGGGTTGTCGACCATGTGCTGGATCGGGTCGTCGGTGGCGGTGTAGAAGGAGATCTCCGTCGCCAGGTCGATGTCCAGCAGGAACCGGTACAGGTCGACGTACGCCTGTTCGGTCTCGCACACCAGCTCCCGCACGTGCAGCTCTTCCTGCGGCCCGCGCGGACTGCGGCCGCCCTTGACGCGGAAGACCACGTAGCCCTCGGGGTGCAGGCAGTAGCGGTAGGACGTCAGGCCGTCGCGATCGACCTCGCGGTCGGCGAGCTGCACGTCCCACGTCGCGTCGACCCGGCTGAGCCAGCCGACCCGCGTGCGGCGCACCCGGTCGTGCACCTCGCGCATGAACGGCATCGCCTCGTCGCGGGTGACCTGGCGGATCCGGGTGTCGCTGACCGACACGCCGGGATGGAACGCCATCCGCGTCGGCATCGTCATCCGGTTGATGCTGCTGGCCAGCTCGCCGTAGCCGAACCGGCGGTAGATCGAGCCCTCCGACGCCCAGAGGATCGCGATCGCCTCACCCGACTCGTGCATGGCGTCCAGCTGCGTCTTCATGAGCAACGACGCGACGCCCCGCCGGCGATGGCCCGGTTTGACGGTCACCACCGTCACCGCGCCGACCGGTGCCAGGACGTTGCCCGGCAGGGTGATCTCGCGGCTGAGGATCCCGGCGGTGCCGACGATCTCGTCGCCGTCGAGGACCGCGTGCGCCCGGTCGTGCTCGAGCACCTTGAGCCACTTGCTGTCGACGCCTCTGGGGTCGTCGAGGAACGCCCACGCCATCACCCGCGAGAACTCGGGCATGTCGGATTCGGTGATGGTCCTGATGCTCAGCGCCGAGTCAGCCATGGCAGCAGTGATACGCCGCCACGGCATCGCCCGCAGCTCAATTACCGCTGGACCGACTTGACCTCGCAGAACTCGTCCAGCCCGAACCTGCCGAACTCACGGCCGTTGCCCGACTGGCGGTAGCCGCCGAACGGCGCACTCGTGTTGAACGCGGCGGCGTTGATGTCGACCTGGCCGGTGCGCAGGCGCTTGGCCACCCGCATCGCCCGGTCGGTGTCGGCGGAGAACACGCCGCCCGCCAGGCCGTAGACGGTGGAGTTCGCGATCCGCACCGCGTCGTCCTCGTCCGCGTACGGCATGACCGACAGGACCGGCCCGAAGATCTCCTCCTGGGCGATGGTCATCTCCGGCGTCACGCCACCGAACACCGTCGGCGCGACGTAGAAGCCCTGGGGCAGCGGCGCGTCCGGTCCACCGGCCGCCAGCCGCGCGCCCTCCTCCACACCCTTGCGGATGTAGCCGACCACGCGGTCGCGCTGCGCCTTGGACACGGCCGGGCCGATGCGCGTCGACGGATCCGCCGGGTCGGCCGAGGTGTACTTGGCAGCGGCCTGCGCGGCCAGTTCGACGGCCTCGTCGTGACGGTCGGCGGGCACGAGCAGACGGGTCCACGCGCTGCACGCCTGGCCGTTGTTCATGAACGAGTTGGCGACCGCGATCTTCACCGCGCGCCCGAGGTCGGCATCGTCGAGCACGATGCACGCCGACTTGCCGCCCAGCTCCAGCGCGACCCGCTTGACCGTCTCGGACGCCACCGCGGACACCCGCCGACCGGCCCGCGTGGACCCGGTGAACGACACCATGTCCACGTCCGGGTGCGCGGCCAGCGCCTCGCCGACGACCGGCCCGGTGCCGTGCACCAGCCCGAAGACACCCCGCGGGGTCACCGCGGTGATGATCTCGGTGAGCAGGTCGGCTGTCCCCGGCGCGAGCTCGCTCGGCTTGAGCACCACGGTGTTGCCCGCGGCGAGCGCCGGCACGACCTTCGCGACCATCTGCTGCAGCGGGAAGTTCCACGGCGTGATGGCCGCGACGACCCCGATCGGCTCGCGGAAGATCAGCGAGTTGCCGATCTCCTCGGGCTCGAAGTAGCCGCGCTCCAGCACGTCCGCGACGCCCTCCGCGATGGCGATGGGGTTCGCGACCTGCACCTTTCGGCTGAAGGTGATGGGCGTGCCCATCTCCCGGGTCATGGTCGCCGCGAGCTCGTCCGCACGGGCGCGCAGTCCGTCGATGATCGTCCGGACCACCTTCGCCCGTTCTTCCACCGAGGTTTGCGACCACGCTGGGAAGGCGGCCACCGCGGCGGCCACGGCCGCGTCGACATCGGCCGGTGTGCCTTCGGCGAGCGTGCCGACGACTTCCTCGGTGGCGGGGTTGACGACCTCGATCACGAGAGCCCTCCAGGCGGATGTGACACCTAACGCGCTGACAAGGGTCAGACTGTCACATCGACGCGCGGTCCACGAGGGGTGGGCACGCGTTCCACGAGAGGTGGTGGAGGCGAGGACGCGGCAATGGCGGACGCGGCGGTGAACGCACGCGGCGATGGGCGGACGCGACGGCGAGCACACACCAACACGGCAGCGCCACACCACAGCAGCGTGGAACGCTCACTGACCCGAAGCTGCCACAACACCCCCAAGCCGCCACTCGCGCAGCACTCGCAGGTGCACCGCCGCCCACGTCCGGTACGGCCGCCACGCCTCGGACACCTCCGCCAACGGCCTGCCGTACCGCTCGCGGACCTCATCGGTGAGCCGGGCTTCGTTGTGCGGCACGGCGTCCGGCGCGTTCGCCCCGCGCAGCACCACCAACTCGGCCGCGAACGGCCCCAGTCCCTTGACCTGCTGCACCGCCAGCACCGCCGCCGCAGGCTTCATCGCGCGCAACGCGACCGCGTCCAGCAGACCGTCCAGCGCCGCCTCGGCCACGGCACGCAGGTACTCGGGTTTGCGGCCGGGCAGGTCCAGATCGAGCCCGAGCAACTCCGCCGGTGCCGGGAACACGCCGTCCCGGAGCAGCGAAGCCTTCAGCCGAGCCGCCTGCGACATCCGAATCCGCTGCGACAGCACCGACCACGCCGCCGCCTCGTACGGCGAGTAGAAGCCGCACGGCCGTAAGCCGGGCAACGCGGCCTGAGCCTCGGCGATCACCGGATCGCGAGCACCGACCTCCGGCCACGCCCGCCCGTCGACGTCCAGCGACAGGAACCGGCACACCTGCGCCGCGGCGACGTCCAGATCACCATCACCGGAAAGCGCGAGAACAGCAGTGGCGCCGCGCTGGGTCACGGAGACCGCAGCACGACGCCACTCACCCTCGACCAGGAACGTCGACTGCAGCGCCTCTCCCTCGCGCTGAGGCAACGCGGCCGGCGTGAAGCCCTCCCAGAAAGCCCTGGACGTCGCCAACGACCAGGGTCCCTGAACTGCGACTTCAACGAGGTGCTGTGCCATGTCCAAGGACGTTAGCGAGCACCCCTGACAAAAAATCCAGCTGAAGACCCCGCAAGGCCTCAGCTGAAGTCGAGCTCACCCGTTCGAGTGCGCTTGAGCTCGAAGAAGTACGGGAAGCCGGCGAGCATCCTGGCACCGTCGAAGATCGTGCCGGCCTCGTCGCCCCGCGGGATCTTCGTGAGCACCGGACCGAAGAACGCCACACCGTCGATGTGGATGGTCGGCGTGCCGACGTCCATACCGACCGGGTCCATCCCGCGGTGGTGCGAGGCCCGCAGCGCCTCGTCGTACTCGGTCGAGGTGGCGGCCTCGGCGAGCTCGGCCGGCAGGTCGGCGTCCGCGAGCGCCAGCTTGATGATCTCGTCGAAGTCCTTGTTGCCCTCGTTGTGGATGCGCGTGCCCATCGCCGTGTACAGCTTCGGCAGCACCTCGTTGCCGAACTTCTCCTCGGCGGCGATGGCGACGCGGACCGGACCCCAGCCCTTGCTCATGAGCTCCTGGTACTGCTCGGGCAGGTCGCGGCCCTCGTTCAGCACAGAGAGACTCATCACGTGGAAGCTCAGGTCGATGTCACGGACCTTCTCCACCTCGAGGATCCACCGGGAGGAGATCCAGGCGAACGGACAAAGAGGGTCGAAGTAGAAGTCGACCTTCGCCTTGTCGGCCATGCGTGCCCCTTCAGTCGCGTTCTGTCGCGTTGGGTGCGGTTATCGCCCCATCAGCCCAACCAGATCACCCTGTCATCTCTTCCCGTACGCCGGTTCCGTGATTGGATGCGGGAGTCATAACCATTCCCGACGACGTCAGCGCGTAACCAAACGCGTGGCAGACGAGGTGACCAGTGGCCGCGCCCAACCTCACCCGCGACCAGGCTCAGGAACGTGCTGAGCTGCTGGAAGTGGAGTCCTACCGGATCGAGCTGGACCTGACCGACGGCGGCGGAAAGCCGGGTTCGGACACGTTCCGCTCCACCACCACCGTGGTGTTCCGCAGCCGGACTCCGGGTGCTTCCTCGTGGATCGACATCGTGGCGGCGACCGTGCACCGCGCTGTGCTCAACGGCAGCGAGCTCGACGTCTCCTCCTACCGCGAGGAGGACGGCGTCAAGTTGCCGGACCTCGCGGAGACAAACGAGCTCACCATCGAGGCCGACTGCCGGTACATGAACACCGGCGAGGGCCTGCACCGGTTCGTCGACCCGGTCGACGGCGGCGTGTACCTCTACTCGCAGTTCGAGACCGCGGACGCCAAGCGCATGTTCGCGTGCTTCGACCAGCCCGACCTGAAGTCCGTCTACTCCATGAAGGTGACGGCTCCGCACGACTGGAAGGTCATCTCGAACGGCGAGATCACCGCCACCGAGGACGGCGAGGGCGGCGCGGACGTGCACACGTTCGCCACCACCAAGCCGATGTCGACCTACATCGTGGCGCTGGTCGCTGGCCCGTACGCGGAGTGGCGCGACGAGTTCGTCGAGGGTGACTTCAAGATCCCGCTGGGCATCTACTGCCGCGCCTCGCTCGCTCCTCACATGGACGCAGAGCGGCTGTTCACCGAGACCAAGCAGGGCTTCGGGTTCTTCCACAAGGCCTTCGGGGTGCAGTACCCGTTCGGCAAGTACGACCAGTGCTTCGTGCCGGAGTTCAACGCGGGCGCGATGGAGAACGCCGGCTGCGTCACGTTCCTCGAGGACTACGTCTTCCGCAGCCGCGTCACCCGCTACCTCTACGAGCGGCGCGCCGAGACCGTGCTGCACGAGATGGCGCACATGTGGTTCGGCGACCTCGTGACCATGCGCTGGTGGGACGACCTGTGGCTGAACGAGTCGTTCGCCACCTGGGCGTCCGTGCTCGCGCAGGCCGAGGCCACCGAGTACCGCCAGGCGTGGACGACGTTCGCGAAGATCGAGAAGTCCTGGGCGTACCGGCAAGACCAGCTGCCGAGCACGCACCCCGTCGCCGCGGACATCTCCGACGTGCAGGCGGTCGAGGTCAACTTCGACGGCATCACCTACGCCAAGGGCGCCTCGGTGCTCAAGCAGCTCGTCGCGTACGTCGGGCTGGAGAACTTCCTGGCGGGCCTGCGGGTCTACTTCGCCAAGCACGCGTGGGGCAACGCGACGCTGGCCGACCTGCTGGGCGCGCTGGAGGAGGCGTCCGGCCGCGACCTGTCGTGGTGGAGCGCGCAGTGGCTGGAGACCACGGGCCTGAACCTGTTGCGTCCCAAGTTCACCGTTGACGCGGACGGCCGCTTCACCGAGTTCGCCGTGCTGCAGGGCGGCGCGCGTCCGGGTGCCGGCGAACTGCGCACGCACCGCATCGCGATCGGTGTCTACGACGCGGACGAGTCGGGCAAGCTCGTGCGCACGCACCGCCACGAGCTCGACGTGACCGGCGACCGCACCGAGGTTCCCGAACTGGTCGGCGTGCACCGCGGCAAGATCGTGCTGGTCAACGACGACGACCTCACCTACTGCACGATGCGCCTCGACCCGGACTCGCTGGCCGCGCTGATCGACCACATCTCCGACATCGCCGAGCCGCTGCCGCGCACGCTGTGCTGGTCGGCCGCGTGGGAGATGACCCGTGAGGCCGAGCTGAAGGCCCGCGACTTCGTGAACCTGGTGCTCAGCGCCCTGCACTCCGAGTCCGAGGTCGGTGTGGTGCAACGACTTCTGCTGCAGGCCCAGACCTCGCTGTCGTCCTACGCGGACGACTCGTGGCGGGCGGAGGGCTGGCGCCGGTTCGTGGCGAAGGCGCTGGAACTGGCCCAGGCCGCCGAGCCGGGGTCCGACCACCAGCTGGCGTTCGTGAACGCGCTCTCGTCGTCGGTGCTCGACGAGTCCACTTTGGAGATCCTGCGCGGCTGGTACGACGGCAGCGCGGTCCTGGAAGGCCTGGACGTCGACACCGACCTGCGCTGGCGGCTGCTGCAGGCCCTGGTCGCGCACGGCAAGGCCGACCTGGCGGAGATCAACGCCGAGGAGGAGCGCGACCCGACCTCCACCGGCCACCGCCGTGCCCAGTCGGCCCGCGCGCTGCGTCCGACGATCGCGGCCAAGGACGAGGCGTGGGACCGTGCGGTGAACGACGACGACCTGCCCAACGCGGTCAGCGAGGCGATCATCGCCGGCATCTCCCACCCCGGCCAGAAGGAGCTGCTCGCGCCGTACGTCGAGCGCTACTTCCGCGACGTGAAGGGCGTGTGGGACCGCCGCACCTCCGAGCGCGCGCAGTCCATGGTGGTCGGCATGTTCCCGGCGTGGTCGATCGCGAAGTCCACTGTGGAGGCCGCCGACGCGTGGCTGGCGGACGAGCACCCGCCGGCGCTGCGCCGCCTGGTGTCCGAGGGGCGCGCGGGCATCGTGCGTGCCCTGGCCGCCCAGGAGTTCGACCGCTCCTGACGAGCTGAAGTGAAAGCCCCGCAATGTGTTCGCGCGTTGCGGGGCTTTCGCATAGCGTCGGGATCATGATCGGTGAACTGGTGGAACGCTGGCACCGCGGCTGGATCGCGGCCGACGGACTGACCTCCGAGTACCGCGACGGCTACCTGGTCGTCGACGTGAACCGGTCGCGCCGCAGGTACGAGTGGATCGCCACCGACGACGCGGAAGCCGCCGCCATGGCCGAGGTCGTGGCCGCCACGACCGAACCGAACTGGCTGAGCGTTCCGACGCACGACCCGCGGAAGGTGGTCGCGGCGATCGAAGCGGCCGGGATGGTCGTGGCCCGGCCGGACGAGACGTTCATGAAACGCGACCTCGCCAGCCATCCCGCACCGGAACCGCCGGCGGGCTACGCGCTCGAGGTGCGCCGGGATCCGATCATCGGGGTCAGGGTGCTGACGGCCGACGGCGAAGAAGCGGCGAGCGGGCTGATGGCCGTTGTCGGCGAAGACGCTGTCGCGCACCGGATCAGCACCGACGAGGCACACCGGCGGCGTGGGCTCGGCAGCGTGGTGATGGGCGCGCTCGCCCGGGAAGCCGTGCGGGACGGGGCGAGGACCGGGTTGCTGTTCTCCTCGACCGAAGGCGTGCACCTCTACCGCAAGCTCGGCTGGGAGAAGATCTCCGACCTCGTGGTGGCCCGGAACGAGGTCAGCGCATAGAAAACGCCCCCGGCGAAACACCGGGGGCGTTCGGAAAGCGAATCAGGAACGGGGTGCGCTGCCTGCCTGGTCGGTCAGCATGCGCAGGCCCGACACGAGGCCGCCCGCGAGGTCGCCCTCCTTGAAGGACGCCACCATGCTCATCACCGCGAGCTTGGCGCCGCGGTCGGCGAGCCGGCGGTGCGACTCCTCGCCCGTCACGATCTCGACGACGCGCTCACCCGGCGACACGGCCACGAGGACGTGGTGCGCCGGACGGTCGGTCGAGGCGTGCAGCTCCTGCGCGCGCTCGTGCGCGTTCGCGCCGAGCTCGCCCAGGTAGACGCTGAAGTCGAGGCCCGTGGTGCGGCTGGAGAGCGTCAGCGCCTCGTCCAGCTGCGCGAGCTGGGCGGGCGTGAACGGCAGCTCCGGCGCGTGCGGCTCGTACATCTTCGCCACGGAGACGCGGCCGCTGTTGGTCACGACAGAGCCGACCGGCAGCGTCGACGGGTCGACGGCCTCGATCGCTTTACCAGTTGCCACGGGCACCTCCCTTGGCAGTCGAGCCCGAGGCAGCGGGCTCGGCGGCACTGTGGTGGTCCGCGCTCAACCCGGCCGGGTTCGCGCTCCACCACACCGGGGCGTAGCCCCACTCCTGGCCGGGCCGGTACCGGGGAATCCGGGTGGCCTTTGGCCTCACCGTCAGCAGCGTGATCACGCCATAAATCGCCAGCGGGATCAGCGCGAAGACGAGAACGGTCTCCACGATGGTCACGGCGGGTACGGTAGCCCAACTCGGCCACGCGCGAGCGGCCGGGCCAGCAAGATCACGGTCACTCCCCACGATCGAGCTCGCGACGACGCGGACCGGCACCTAACAGAGCAGCTACCGCTGTGCACCCGGCAAGGCCGGAAACCACCGGTTCGGCGAGGCCCGACACCCGGATGGAGTAGAACGCCGGCACGGTCGAGCTGTGATTGCCACGGCAACTATGAGTGATCACGTCCGATGTGAACCGCTGCGGCGAGCGAGACGGCCCGCGGCGCCTGCCGTGCCCACGAGCGACACCGCCCAGGCGGCGACGAGTGCTCAGAAACCACGTCCACGCAGGCCTTTTGACTATGACGCACGTCACGTTCCACCGGCTTGGGCGCTACAGAGCGTGTCCATACCGGCCAGTAAGGGCAATGAGTGCTCTCGTGCGGCGCAGCGGTTACACCCGGTCAGTCCTCACCCGGTCGGATGCGAACGGGTGCCGGTTTGGGGTCTTGTTCCCGGAACACCCACCTCTTAGCTTTTCACCTATACGGGTCTTGCGCACCCGCCCCGAGCGTCTTGGAGGACACAAAATGTTCACGATGACCCGCCCCCAGGCCGTGACCTTCACTCTTCCGAGCTACAAGGACGATTCAGTGCGTATTACGGCCAGTGACTCCGTTCGCATCACGGCGAGCGACTCCGTTCGGATCACCGCGTCCGATTCGGTGCGCATCACGGCCGCGGACTCGGTGCGCATCACCATGGCGGACTCCGTGCGCATCACGGCGAGCGATTCGGTCAGGATCACCATGTCCGATTCGGTCAGGATCACGGCGCGTGAGGACTCCGTGCGGATCACCATGGACGACTCGGTGCGCATCACGGCCCACGACGACTCGGTCCGCATCACCGCCGAGGACGACTCGGTCCGCATCACGATGGACGACTCCGTGCGGATCACCGCGCACGACGACAGCGTCCGCATCACGGCGCGTCAGAACGACTTCTCCCTCGCGGCCTGACCCGCAAGCAGATCAGGCCGCAGGTTCACCCAGGTACGGCAACCACTGCGGATCAGCCTCGGCCACCCCGGCGAGCAACCGCCAGTGCGGGCCCCGCGGCGCGGCAGGTACGACCCGCAGCCGCCAGCCCAGTTCGGACAGCAGCTTGTCCGCCTTGCGGTGGTTGCACTTCGCACAGCAGGCGACGCAGTTGGTCCAGGTGTGAGGTCCGCCACGCGAGCGCGGCACGACGTGGTCGATCGTCTCGGCCCGCCCGCCGCAGTAGGCGCAGCGATAACGGTCGCGGTGCATGAGCCCGGCACGGGTCATCGGCACGCGACCGCGATAAGGCACACGAACGTAGGTGCTCAGCCGGATCACGGACGGCACGAGCACTTCGGACTTCGACGAGTGCAGCACGAGCCCTGAGGCATCTCCGTGCACGACTTCGGCTTTCCCGCACACCACCAGGACGACCGCCCGGCGCAGTGACAACGCCGTGAGCGGCTCGAACGTGGCGTTCAGCAGCAGGACCTTGCGTCTTCCCCAGGGGAAAACCGCCGGCGTCGGACCGGAACCTCCCCCATCTCGATCCCCATCCGGTACCGCCCGCAGCTCGGGCTGATTTCGGCATGGGGGGACCGTCGGCGCCGTCTCGCCTGGTAGCGAGCCGCCGATAGGGGTCGGTTGTCGGTCTGGCACGCGACCACCTCCACCGGTTCAGCCATAGGAGACCACACTTACCAGGAAAAAATCACGTGTGATAAGTGACGCGTCATGGATGTGTGATCAAACCCGGGGTGAACGCGCTCCCTATCGGAGATGGTTTTCATCGCCCGCTACCCTTGACAAGGTGACAGAGGCTCCTTCCACCCCACTGCCTGCGACGATCATGTACCCGATCGCCGAACGGCTAAACCTCGCCGAGCAGATTCACGGCCGCGACATTGCGGATCCGTATCGCTGGCTCGAGGACACGGCGGACCCCCGCACCGAGGCGTGGTCGCAGGCGCAGGACGTGCTCGCGCGCTCCTGGCTCGACGCCGTGCCGGGCCGCGAACGGCTCGCCACCAGGCTGAAGGAGCTGATGCGCACGGGTTCGGTGTCCACGCCGACCTGGCGCGCGGGCAGGGCGTTCTTCACCCGCCGCGGTCCCGAGCAGGACCACCCGGTGGTCATGGTGCGGGAGATCGACGGCACCGAACGCGCGCTGCTCGACGTGAGCGCCCTCGACCCGTCCGGCCGGACCACTCTGGACGGCTGGTCCCCCAGCCTCGAGGGCACGCGCCTGGCGTACCAGGTGTCGGTCGGCGGCAACGAGCACTCGTTGCTGCACGTCATCGACGTCGAGACGGGCGAGCTCATCGAGGGTCCGATCGACCGGTGCCGCTACTCGGCGATCGGCTGGCTGCCGGGTGGTGAGGAGTTCTTCTACGTCCGTCAGCTCGACCCGGCGTTGCTGCCCGACGACGAGAAGCTGTTCCACCGCCGTGTGTGGCGCCACCGCGTCGGCAGCGCCCCGGAGACGGACCTCAAGGTGCACGGCGACGGCCAGGCGCACACCTTCTACTACTCGCTCAACCTCTCGCAGGACGGCCGCTGGCTGATCGTGAGCGGTGCGCCCAGCACGATGAAGCACGACTCGGTGTGGATCGCGGACCTGCACGGTGACGCCGCGCTCAAGCCCGTGATCCTGACCGAGGCGGGTGCGCAGTGCTCGGCGTTCGTCGCCCGTGACGGCAGGCTCTACCTGCACACCAACCACGGCGCTCCCCGGCAGCGCCTGTGCGTCGCCGACCCCGCGAACCCCACCGAGTGGACCGAGCTCATCAGCGAGGAACCGGACTCGGTGCTCGACGGCGTGCGCTGGCTGAACGGCGACCTGGTCGTCCTGCGCACCAGGCACGCGGTGTCCGAACTGCACCTGCACGACGCCGTGACAGGCGCGCACAAGCAGGCGATTCCGCTGCCCGGCACCGGTTCGTTGCACGGCATGTCCGTTGTGGACGCGCTGACGGACCACGACCAGGACACGCTGTGGTTCGGGTGGACGGACTTCGTGACGCCGCAGTCGGTGTTCCGCTTCTCCACGTCCACCGGCGAGACCGTGCTGCACGAGGCCGCGCCCGGCCGCGTCGAACTGCCGACGGTGACGACGCAGCAGATCTCGTACACGTCCAAGGACGGCACCACGGTCCGGATGTTCGTCGTGAGCGGCGAACAGAAGCCGGACCTGCCGCGTCCCGCGCTGCTCACCGGCTACGGCGGCTTCGCGATCGGCCGCGGCCCCGGCTACAGCGCGACCACGCTGGCCTGGGTGGAAGCAGGCGGTGTGTGGGTGCACGCGTCGTTGCGCGGTGGCGACGAAGAGGGCGAGGACTGGCACGTCGCCGGCATGCGCGCGAACAAGCAGAACGTGTTCGACGACTTCCACGCCGCCGCGGAGCGTTTGGTGCGCGACGGGTGGACCACGCCGCAGCAGTTGTCGATCATGGGCGGCTCGAACGGCGGCCTGCTCGTCGGCGCCGCTCTCACCCAGCGCCCTGAGCTCTACGCGGCCGTGGTGTGCTCAGCGCCACTGCTCGACATGGTGCGCTACGAGAAGTTCCTGCTCGGACGGTTGTGGGCCGATGAGTACGGCAGCGCAAGCGTTTCCGAGGAGCTGGGCTGGCTGCTCTCCTACTCTCCTTATCACCGAGTGGTAACGGACGTTGAGTACCCTTCTGTGTTGTTCACGGTGTTCGAGTCGGATTCCCGTGTGGACCCCAACCACGCCAGGAAGATGTGCGCGGCACTGCAGCACGCTTCGTCAAGTGATCCGACCAAGCACCCGGTGCTGATCCGCCGCGAGACCGAGGTCGGTCACGCCGGCAGGTCGGTCAGCCGGACGGTCGCTCTCGCCGTGGACCAGTTGACGTTTCTCGCGAATGCCACCGGCATGGAGTTGTAGGAGGGCACGACCACGTGTTGGCGCCGAGTCCAGTGGATGACGTCACGAACAAGGCCGCGGAGGCGGTCGACTTCGTGGACAAATACGGCCCGGTGATCCTCGCGGGCGCGATCAAGATCGTCGTGATCCTGATCGCCGCCTTCGTGCTGAGAGCCGTGCTGCGCAAGATCATCGACCGGATCACCATCCCCGGCAAGGAAGGCAAGAAGCCGGGGCTGCTCAAGCCGTTGCGGGAACGCGCACCTCAGGCGCTCGGGAACCTCGTCTCCGAACGCCGGGAGCAGCGCGCCCGCACGATCGGCTCGGTGCTGAAGTCCATCGTCACGATCCTGATCTTCGGAATAGCGTTCCTGGAGATCATGATCGTGGTCGGGCTGGACGTCACGCCCGTGCTGACCTCGGCGGGCATCCTGGGCGTCGCGATCGGTTTCGGCGCCCAGAACCTGGTCAAGGACTTCCTGTCCGGCATGTTCATGCTGCTGGAGGACCAGTACGGCGTCGGTGACGTCGTGGACCTCGGCCCGTCGATCACCGGCACCGTCGAGGCGGTCGCGCTGCGCACCACCACGATCCGCGACACCGGCGGCACCGTCTGGTACGTCCGCAACGGCGAGATCCTGCGCGTCGGCAACTCGTCTCAGGGCTTCGCGGTCGCGGTCGTCGACCTGCCGCTGAGCTACGGCGCGAACCTCGCCGAGGCGACCAAGGTGCTGGAGCGCCGGGTCGCCGAGGTTGCTGGGATGGAACCGCTCAAGACGGACATCACGGCCAAACCCGAGGTGCTCGGCGTCGAGAAGTTCACGCCGGAGGGCATCACCCTGCGGGTCACCGTGAAGACGCGGCCCGGCCGTCAGTGGGCGGTCCAGCGCAACCTGCGCGCGCAGCTGATGCCGGCGCTGGAAGAAGCGGGCTTCACGGCCAAGTGAGTTAGAACACCCATTCGAGACGGTGATCACCCGGCGTCCTGCCAGTTCACACCCCTATGGCGAAACGAACAGCCGGGGCGGCCTGCGCGCAGTGGCTCGCGTGAGTCAGGATGGTTGGGTGGGAAACCCCGTGAGCTTCTTCGAACAGGTCGGTGGCGAGGAGACGTTCCACCGCATCGTCGCGCGCTTCTACAAAGAGGTGAAGGCCGACGACGTCCTCCTGCCGCTGTACCCGGAAGAGGACCTCGGACCTGCGGAGGAGCGGCTGCGGCTGTTCCTCATGCAGTACTGGGGCGGCCCCCACACCTACTCGGAGAACCGGGGCCACCCGAGGCTGCGAATGCGTCACGTGCCGTTCTCGATCGGCCCGATCGAGCGCGACGCGTGGCTGCGCTGCATGCGGATCGCCGTCGACGAAGCGGGTCTGGACGAGGCCCACCGCAAGCAGCTCTGGGACTACCTGGAGATGGCCGCGAACAGCCTGATGAACAGCTGGTCCTGAGCGCCTATCACCCGATCGGGTCCTTTCGCAGCGAGACGAATGGCAGGATGACCCCCCGTGCGACGATCCTCCGACCTCAGCCCCGAGATCGCCGAAGAGTCCGCCTGGTGGCGTGACGCCGTCTTCTACCAGGTGTACGTGCGCTCCTTCGCCGACTCCAACGGCGACGGCGTCGGCGACCTCGACGGCATCAGGTCCCGCCTCGGCTACCTGGAACTGCTCGGTGTCGACGCCCTCTGGCTCACCCCGTTCTACCGCTCACCGATGGCCGACCACGGCTACGACGTCGCCGATCCCCGCGACGTGGACCCGCTGTTCGGCGACCTGGCCGCGTTCGACCGGCTGGTGGCGGACGCGCACGAGCACAACATCCGCGTGACGGTCGACCTGGTCCCGAACCACACGAGCGACCTGCACGAGTGGTTCCAGGAGGCGCTGCAGGCCGGTCCGGGCAGCATGGAGCGGTCCCGCTACATCTTCCGCGAGGGCCGCGGTTTCGACGGCTCGCAGCCGCCGAACAACTGGGTGTCCGTCTTCGGCGGCCCCGCCTGGACCCGCGTGCCCGACGGCCAGTGGTACCTGCACCTGTTCGCGCCGGAGCAGCCCGACCTCAACTGGGACCACCCGGAGGTCCGCGCCGACCTGGAGCACACGCTGCGGTTCTGGCTCGACCGCGGCGTCGACGGCTTCCGCATCGACGTGGCGCACGGCATGGCCAAGCCAGAAGGCCTGCCGGACATGGAGATCCGCACGCAGGTGCCGGGTGTGCTGTCCGACGACGCGCACGACCCGCGGTTCGACAACGACGGCGTGCACGAGATCCACCGCATGATCCGCAAGGTCATGGACGGCTACCCCGGCACCATGGCCGTCGGCGAGATCTGGGTGAAGGACGACGAGCGCTTCGCGGCCTACGTCCGTCCCGACGAGCTGCACCTGGGCTTCAACTTCCGGCTGGTCGAGGCCGACTTCGACGCCGACGCCGTCCGTTCGGCCATCGAGCACTCGCTGGGCGCGGTCGCGCTGTCCGGCACGCCCGCGACGTGGACGTTGTCCAACCACGACGTCGTACGCCACGTGACCCGCTACGGCGGCGGCGCGCTGGGCGAGCAGCGGGCCCGCGCGATGGCGCTGGTCGAGCTGGCGCTGCCGGGCGTGATCTACCTCTACAACGGCGAAGAACTCGGCCTGCCGAACGTGGAACTGCCCGACTGGGCGCTGCAGGACCCGACCTGGGAGCGCTCTGGCCACACCGAGCGCGGCCGGGACGGCTGCCGGGTGCCGATCCCGTGGGAGGGCACCACGCCGCCGTTCGGGTTCTCCACGGCCGTCAACACCTGGCTGCCGCAGCCGAACGAGTGGGACCACCTCACGGCCGAGGCGCAGCTGGAGGACCCGGGCTCGATGCTCTCGCTGTACCGCGAGGCGCTCGAGCACCGGAAGTCCAACGCGGGCTTCTCCGGCGAGGAGCTGGAGTGGTACGGCGCCCCTGCGGGCTGCTTCGCGTTCCGGCGCAAGGGCGGCGGGCTGATCTGCGCGCTGAACACGTCCGGTGCGTCCGTGCCGCTGCCGCCCGGTCAGGTGCTGCTGTCGTCCGGTCCGATGGACGGCGACCAGTTGCCGCCGGACACCGCGGTCTGGCTGGCCTGAGCCGCAGAGCCGGTGACGAGCCGTGGCCGGCGGTAGGGCCGGTAGTTCTCGGCGCGGTCGTCGTACGGATAGGGCACGATCCGGATCACAGTGCCGTGCCCACCGCGTTGCTCGAAAGCCCAGTACCACTCGCGGCGGTCGTCCGCCCAGGCAACGAAGATCGTGGCGTGCCTGGTCGTGCGGTCGCCGATCGCGTCGATCAGCACATCGCCTGGTCTCAGCTCGTCCTTCGTGATCGGCACGCTCACCGCCACGAGGTCGACGGTGTTGAGACCGCCACGAGCGGAGGACAGTCCCCAGGCCATCGAGACGAACCCGGAGCAGTCGGTGCGGTAGGTGCCGTGTTCGTTGGCGTGCAGAACGTCCTGGTTGTACGGAACGCCTATCCAGCTGGCGGCCCTGGTCAGCACGCCGATCGCGTCACCGTCCACTTCAGACAGCGGTGGACGGTGCGGTCGTCTTGCGGCTCATGGCTGGTCTCCCGTTGCGTTCCCGGTGTCCTTGCGACCGGCGAAGACTCGCTGAGACCTCTGGAAGAAAGCTCAAACCGCGGCTTCAGGTTGTTTTGAGAACCGTGGGCCACACTGTCAGGCCCGCACGTTGTCCTCGACCGCCAGCAGCGCCCCGACCACCACGACCAGTGCCGCGACCTGCGCGATGGCGAGCCACAACCCGATCGGCACGGTCGCCAGCGCCGCCACCGCGGCGAGCGCCCGCCACTTGACGGTGCCGATCCGCAGCCGGTGGCGGAAGTAGGCCTGGCCGATGAGGAAGATCGCGACACCGCCGCCCAACGCCAGCGCGCCGCTGAGGTAGAGGTGTTCGGTGGCGTGGCCGATCGTCTTCTTCACGCCGACCGCCACGACAACGATGCCGAGCAGGATCGGCGCGTGTGCCCAGCCGAACGCCGACAGCGCCGCGCGGGCTCGTTCGGACTGCGTCATGTTCACGAGACTGTGCTCGGCCCGCATGTCCTGGTCGCGGCCGAAGTAGCACCACCACAGCTGGTAGACGAGCGCGAGACCGAGCAACGCGGCCACCACGATCTGCAGGTTGAGCGGCAACCCCGCCGCCCCGATGCCGATCGCGATGATCGACTCTCCGAGCGCGACGATGACCACGAGGCCGTGCCGCTCGACGAAGTGCGCCGACCTGATCTGGAACTCGCCGTGCCGCCGGTTCACGTACGGCGACACGACCATCAGCACGACGGCCGCGGTCCAGGCCGCCGCCCGTGCGGCAGGTGGCAGGAAGCCGCCGACCATCACCAGGCCCGCCGAGCCGAGGTTGAACGGTGCCAGCCGCGCCATCGCCGCGGCCGAACCCGGTCCGCCCGCCGAGATGAACAGTCCGGAGTGCACCAGGTTCACGATCAGATACCCGATGCCGAACGCCGGTCCGGCCGCCCCGAACGCGTTCGGAATCGCCAGCGCGATGACCAGGAACCCGCCCATGCCGGCCATCAGCAGCACCCGCCGCAGCGCGGTGTTCGGCGGGACGGCGTTCGTGAGCCAGACGTACCCGAAGTACATCCACAGGATCACGAACAGCATGATCACGACCTGGCCGAAGCCCAGCGGTGACGTGTCGTCAGCGAGCGTGCTGGTCAGCTGGGTGATCGTGAAGACGAAGACCAGGTCGAAGAAGAGCTCCAGGGTCGAGACCCGGTACTCGGTCTCCTCCTGCGGTTGCGTTTCGGCGGACACGCGCGACATCGTGCCACGGGTATCCGCTTGCGGCGCCCTGAATTCTCCGACACCGAACCTGCAGCAAACTCGAGGTAAAAGGAGCAGCGCCCCGGGACCTGGTCCCGGGGCGCTGCTCGTGCTTTGTGGTCAGTCAGGCGATTGCGCGCACCTGCGACCAGTCGCCGCCGATGGTCCACGTCACCCCGGCGTACGGTACGCCGCTGGGGTTGACCAGCGAACCGTTGGCATACACCGACAGCTTGCCGTCGGCCTCAACAGCCACGACGTCGGCGTACCCGTCACCGGACGCGTCGCTCACCGTGAAATGCTTGACCCCGGACCAGTTGCTGCCCCGGATCCGCCAGGTCTCGCCGGTGAACGGCTTGCCACCACTCACCAGCGACGCGTTGTTGTACCCGAACAGCTCGCCGTTGCCGTCCACCGCGATGATGTCGGCGAAACCGTCGCGGTTGATGTCCGCGACACCGAGGTGCTTGACGTTGCCCCAGTTGGTGCCGAGCCGCCAGGTCTCCCCCGCGAACGGCTTGCCACCAGGATTGACCTTGCTGCCGTTGGCGTACACGACCAGCGCACCCGAACCGTCCACCGCGACCAGGTCGCCCCAGCCGTCGCCGGTCACGTCCGCGATCGCCAGTTGCTTGACGCCCGCCCAGGTACCGGGATAGGTCCACGTCACGCCGGCGAACGGCTTGCCGCCCGGGTTGACCAGCGAACCGTTGGCGTACACCGACAATCTCCCGTCAGCCTCGGTCGCGACCAGGTCCGCGTAGCCGTCGCCGGTCACGTCACCCGACGCGAGCAGCTTCGCGTTGCTCCAGTTGCTGCCGGTGTTGCGCCACGTCTCCGAGGTGAACGGCTTGCGGTCGACGCTCACCAGAGACGCGTTGTTGTAGCCGAACAACTCGCCGTTCCCGTCCACCGCGACCAGGTCGCCGAAACCGTCCCGGTTGACGTCGCTCACCCGGTCCAGCGGGATCGCGACCTCGGCCAGCAGGGCTCTCGCCTTGCCTTCGGCCTGGTCGTACCGGTCCGGGAAAGCGGAGCGCTGGACCGACTGGGCAAGTTGCCCCGGGGTCAGGCCGGGGTTGGCGCGGTCGTTGCCGACCGCCCTCGTGAAGAAGGAGTTGGACGCGTAGCTCACGTTCCTGACCTGCTCCGGCGTCCCCCAGCCCATCGACGGCCGCTGCTGGAACACCCCGAGAGAGTCGCTGTCACCGCAGTCCAGGTTGTTCATGTGCGACTCGATCCAGCCCGTCTCGAAGCCCGCGAGCATCACCTTGTCCGATACACCGAGGTCGCGGCCGACCTGGTAGACGATCTTGGTGACGTTCGGGTCGTGGTTCGGCGGGACCACGCAGTCCTCGCTCACGTCCTGCACGCTCGGGGCGTCGCCAGGCCTCGCGTGCGCTTCCGTCGCGACACCGGTGACCACCGCGGCGGCCAGAACACCGATCACAAGTCGTTGCAACACAGACATTTCTCCACTCTTTCCTCTTCGGCAGGTGATCGGATCAGGCCAGGGTGCGGACGCCGGACCAGTCGCCGGCCGCGGTCCAGGAGACGCCGGCGTAGGGAACGCCGTTGGGGTTGACCAGAGAACCGTTGGCGTACATGGACAACTTGCCGTCGGGCTCGACCGCGATGATGTCGGCGTAACCGTCGCCCGAGGCGTCCATGACCGTGAACTGCTTGACGCCGGACCAGTTGCTGCCGCGGATCCGCCACGTCTCACCCGTGAACGGCTTGCCGTCACCACTGACCAGGGACGCGTTGTTGTAGCCGAAGAGCTCACCGTTGCCGTCCACGGCCACGATGTCGCCGAAGCCGTCGCGGTTGAGGTCGGCGACACCGACCTGTTTGACGTTGCCCCAGCTGGTGCCGAGTCGCCAGGTCTCGCCGGCGAACGGCTTGCCGCCCGGGTTCACCTTGCTGCCGTTGCTGTACACGGCCAGTGCGCCCGAACGCTCCACCACGATCAGATCGCCCCAGCCGTCCCCGGTCACGTCCGCGACCGCCAGGTGCGCCACGGCACTCCAGTTGCCTTCGTAGCGCCAGGTCACCGCACCGTAAGGCTTGCCGTCCTGGTTGACGAGCGAGCCGTTCGCGTAGACGACGAGCGAATTCCCTTCCACTCCAACGAGATCCGCATAACCATCGCCGGTCACGTCACCCGAGGCAAGGGTGCTGACACCGGACCAGTTGCTGCCCTTGTTCCGCCACGTCTCCACGGTGAACGGGGATCGGTCACCGCTCACCAGCGAGGCGTTGTGGTAGCCGAACAGCTCGCCATTGGCCGCCACGCCGACGAGGTCGCCGAAGCCGTCCCGGTTGACGTCGCTCACCCGATCCAGGGGATGTCCGTCGACGATCTTGTTGTAGCGCCAGGGAAGGAAGCTGGTGTTGTTGTTGAAGTACGGGTAGGGAATCGCGCGGCGAACCGTGCTCTGGGTGTCGCCCGCCTGCTCGATGCCGATGTAGGACGTCCTCGCGTCGTTCGCCCACGCCTCGAAGATGACCACGTGGCCGGCGTCGCCTCCCGTGCCGGGCCCGAGGTTTCCGAGCACGTCACCGGGTTTGAGGTCGTCCTTGCCGATGCGGGAGGAGACACCGGGGATGGTCTCCGTGCTCCGGCTGACCCCGAGCTTCCACGCCATCGACACAAATCCGGAACAGTCGCGCCGGTACCCCTGGAAGGGCGAGTTCGTGTCCTGGCTGTACGGCACCGGTCCACCGTTGTAGGCGGTGAGCCAGGCCTTCGCCCTGGCGATCACCTCGGGCCTGGTGATCGACTCGTCCACGTCCGACGCGGCGAGACCGACGACCGGCGTCTCCGTTCCCTGTCCCCCAACGGTTTCCCGCGCCTCGGCCGGACCTGCCAGCGCGAGTGCGGCGAGCGCCGTGACGACTCCCAGTCCAGCGAATCTCTTGAGCCTCATCCCAAACCCCCAAGGAGTTCCGCAGACCCGATGTCCGCGGTGCTGGGATCACTCTGGGTCGAGGACCTTCAAGAGATCTGAAGATCGAATTTGAGGTCGTCCCTCGCGCGCCTCGCGGGCACCGTGCCGCCGGAAGATCGCCAGCGCCTCGGCCCACGCCGCGTCGTCGCCGAGCGCCGACAGGTCTCGCAACGTCCTGGCGCGGAAGATCGGCAGGGACAACGCCTCCCACCACCGCAGCGATCGTTCGAGGTGGTGTCGTGCCTCCTCGGTTCGGCCCTGCGCGAGCTCCAGCTCGCCGAGGGTGCGCAGTACCAGCGCCTGACCGAACCCGTCCTGCATCTCGTTGCACGTCACCAGACACGCCACCAGGTCGTCCCTGACCTCGGCGCCGCGGCCCTGCCTGATCAGGACCTTCGCCAGTGCCTGAGTCGCGTACGCCGTCATGAGCCTGTCGCCGATGTCCCTCAACATGTCCAGCGCCTCGGCGCAGCACGCCTCCGCCTCGGCATTACGGCCCGCGGCGCGGTGCACGATGCCGATCGAGCGCAACGCGATCGCCTCGGCCCTGCGGTCGCCGAGTCGCCGGTAGGCCTCTCGCGCCCGCAGGCTCGCGTCGAGGGCGGCGCCGAGCTCTCCCCGTTCCGTCAGCACCCTGCCGATTCCGTGCACCGCCTGGGCGATTGCGCTCGGATCGTCGAGGTCGGGCAGCGCGCTCGTCAGCGATACCAGCGCGTCCGCCAGCATGCCGCGCTCGCGTTGCACGCTGCTCAGCGCCAGCTGGACACTCGCCTGGCCGTGTCGGTCCCCGCTTTGGCCGTAGGCGGTGATGGCCCGCCGGTAGTAGTCCTCAGCCTCGTCGAAGCGGTCCTGCTCGAAGCGGAGCCAGCCGAGTCCCGTCAGCAGCCGGGCCTCCCCCGCCCGGTCCCCTGTGCGCCGGGCCGCACCGAGCGCCGCGTCGTGCGTGCGCCACCACAACCCGAACAGGTTGTGAACGGCGAACCTGGACGAGCACAGCGCTGCCGCGAGCGTGGTCGCGTCCTCGCTGAGGTCGAGCTCGCTGACCCGTTCCGTCGTCGCGACGAGCCCAGCTTGCTCCGTCACGAACCACTGTTCGGGGTCGGCCAGCAGCTCCTCCACCACCCGCTCGTCGAGGTGCGGCACGGCTTCGAGGCGATCGCTCACGAACGTCGCGTGCGGCATCCGATTGCCGGCGATCTGCGTCAGCGCCAGTGCCGACCTGGCCGCCCGGGACGCGGCAGCGTGGACGTCCTGCGACGACTCCTCCGCCTCACCCCGTTCACGCGCGAACGCGCGAACGAGGTCGTGCAGGTGATACCGGACCATGCCGCCGACCATCGACATGTCCACGAACTGCGCGTCCACCAGGCGTTCGACGGTGTCCTCCGCCTCCGGCACCGGGCAGTCGAGCAGGGCGGCCACGATCCAGCTCCCGAAGTCGGGAACACCGAGCAGCCCGAGCCTGCGCAACGCCACACGTTCCCGCACGGGCAGGCCGTCGTAACTCAGCGCGAAGCTGCCGCGCACCTCCAGATCACCGACCCGCAGCTCCCGCAGCACGTCACGTTGGTCCATCAGCCGGTCGGCCAGTCTACGCAACGGCCACAGCGAACGTGCCGCGAGCCGGGCAGCCGCGATCCTCAACGCGAGCGGGAGGTTCCCGCACAACCGCGCAATTCGCAGCGCCTGTTCGCGATCGGCGCCGACCCGGTCCACCCCGGCCACCCTGCCGAGCAGCTCAACCGCCTCCTCGTCGCCGAACACGTCGAGGCCGAGATGACTGGCGCCGCCGAGCGCGTCCAGGCGCTGGCGGCTGGTGACGAGGAGAGCGCACCGGTGGCCGCCCGGCAACAGCGGGCGGACCTGTCGCTCGTCGGTGGCGTCGTCGAGCACGACGAGCACGCGCCGGTCGGCCAACAACGTCCGGTAGAGCTGGGCGCGTTCCTCCACCGCGTCCGGGATCGCCGCGTTCGCGACACCGAGCGCACGCAGGAACTTCGCCAGCACGTCCGTCGGCTCCGCGCGCACCGGTTGCAGTCCGCCGAGGTCCGCGAACAACCGTCCGTCCGGGAAGTGGTCCCCGACGTCGTGCGCCACGTGCACCGCGAGAGCCGACTTGCCGACCCCCGGCTTGCCGGAGATCACACACAGCCGTGCGCCTTCGCGCAGCCGTCGAGTGAGCCGATTCGCTTCCCTGCCACGGCCAGTGAAGTCACCGATGCCGAACGGCAGTTGGTCCGGGCGCTTCGACAACGGCGCGGCGGGTGTCTCACCGTCATCGCTGCGCAGGACCCGTTCGTGCGCGGCACGCAACTCCGGTCCCGGCTCGACCCCCAACTCCTCGAGGAGGACGGCGCGGCCTTCCCCGTAGCAGGCGAGCGCATCAGCCTGACGCCCTGCCTGGTGTAGCGCACGCATGAGCAGGCCGCGCAACCGTTCCCGCAACGGATGTTCCGCGACGGCCGCCGTCAGCCCGACCACCAGCGACTCACCGCGGTCGAGCCCCAGCTTCGCCTCGGCGGCGTCCTGCACGGTGACCAACCGCAGCTCTTCCAGTCGGGTGCGCTCGGCCTCGCCCCACGCTCCCTGCACGTCGGCCAGCGCCGGCCCGCGCCACAGGTCCAGCGCCACGTCGAGCCGTCTCACGGCCTCCGCGGGTGACCCGTCGGCCAGCAGTGCGCGGCCTTCCTCGACCAACTGGATGAAGATGTGCAGGTCGACCTGGTCACGAGGGGCGCTGAACTGATAACCGCCGCCTCGCTTGCCGATGACGTCACCCAGTGCCCGCCGCAACGTCGACACGTAGGTGTAGAGCGAGGACCTGGCGTTGTCCGGTGGCTCCTCGCCCCACACGACGTCGACGATGCGGTCCACCCCGACCACCCGCCCGGCGTTCGCCGCCAGCAGCGCGAACACGGTTTTCGGCTTGGGACCGCCGAGCGAGACGGGTCTGTCGTCGACCTGCGCCTCGACCGGTCCGAGCAGCCGGAAACGCATGCATTCCCCCATTAGTTCGGCCGAGGTGTCATCACCTCGCCCCGGAGCGCGGGCAGCACGAAGCGACCACACACTCCAGGGAATCACCAGACTGACGCCCAGGACAGTCCGTGTCATTAAAGTGATCGATCAACTCGACTGTAGACTTCTCGCGTGGAGCACGTCAACGAGACGACGGCCGCATCGGCAGAGGTGCCTCGGACGTTGGCGGAGAAGGTCGACCACCTCTTCCGCGAGGTGCGCCCACGAGGTCGGAAACCGTTCACCCACCCCGAAGTCTCCGCTGCGACAGGTCTGTCGACGGGGCTGCTGTCCGCGTTGCGTTCGGGCAAGAACACCAATCCGACGAAGGACACCCTGGAGCGGCTGGCCGAGTTCTTCGGCATCCCGGTCGCCTATTTCTTCGACGATCAGACGACCGAACAGGTCACCGCGCAGATCGGACTGGCGGCCGCGATGCGCGACGCGGGGGTCGCGAGCGCCGCGACCAGGATGATCGGCCTTTCCCCCGGCAGCGTGGACGCCGTGCGCGCGCTGACCGAGCAGCTGCGCAGGCTGGAGGGACTCGAGTGAGCAGGCTTGCCGCGAAGCTGGTTCTGCCACGCCCGTTCGATGTCCACGAACTGTGCCGCCGTCTCAGCGCCGAGCGTGGCAGACCGATCGTGCTGACGTCGTTGCCGATGACGCTGCTGGGGCCTTGCGGCCTCTGGCTCGCCGGCGAGCGCGCCGACATCATCTGCTACGAGCAGAACACCTCGGTGCTGCACCAGGAGCACATCATCCTGCACGAGCTCGGCCACATCCTGCACGAGCACAGCGGCGCGGAGACGATGTCGGAGCTCTTCCCGGATCTCGGCGGGGAAACCCTGCGGATCATGATGGCGCGTCAGCACGACACCTTTTCCGGACGAGCCGAACGGCAGGCGGAGAACTTCGCTTACAAGGTGCTCGGCAGGGCCAGCAGGGCCTCGGGATTTCGCAGAGCGTTGGAGGATTGAGCATGGCACCCGCCATCGCGGCCCACCTGGTCCTGATCACGGTGATCGCCGCCGGCGCGCTGAACCGCTACCTGGCCTGGCGGCGCAACCCGTCCGACCGCGCGGCGCGCGCGGTGTTCTTCGCGCTGGTGTGCATGGAGATCTCGAACGTCCTCGGGCTCGCCGCCGTCTACTGGCCGATCCACCGCGCGTTCGGCGAGTTGCCGGGGTTCCCGCAGGTGGTGCAGCACCTGGCGAGCATGGGCATGTCGTTCTACGCCGTGATGTTCACGCTCGCCGTCGTCAAGCCGGACGAGCCGGTGCGCTCGCGTGTCCGGTTGCTCGCTGTGGCACTGGGGCTGCTGGCAGTCTGCTATCTGCTCGGTCCCGTCCGGCTTGGGTTGCCGTTGCTCGGTGAACGGGGACACGCGGACGTCGGCATCGCCGCATACGTACTGGTGTGGCAGTTGTACGGCTCGATCGCGATGGCCGACGTGCTGAGGATCGTGTGGACCAATCGCACCCAAGAGCACGGCGTGCTCAGGACGAGCCTGACCTTGATGGGGATTGGCTGTGTCCTGTCCATCGTGCACGCGGTGCACAAAACGTCCTACGCGTTCGCCGTGTGGCTGGGTTTCCCGCTGCCTTGGGCCGAGCACGGGCTGTCCGGAGCGCAGATCCTGCTGGTCGTTCCCGCGGGATTGTTCCTGCTCGCAGGTCTGCTGCTGCCGTCGACGAGCGCGGCCACCCGCAGGCGTCGTCTGCACCGGCAGCTGGCCCCTCTGGCGACAGCGCTCGGGATCACCGAACACGGCGTGCGCGGTTCACGGGCGCGGCTGCTGAACCGTGTGATCGGCATCCGGGACGCGCTGATCGGCCCGCTGCGTTCCCGGCTGGATGCCTCCGTCCACGAAGCGGCACAGGCCTCCGCCACGAGTGCGGGGCTCACGGCGGAGGACGCGCGCGCTCACGCCGAGGCCGCGTGCATCGACGCGGCCCTGCGCGGTGAACCAGGAGGCCGGCCTCCCGAGTTCTTCGCACCCGAGCCCGACGAGGAAGCGGACTGGCTCGCCAAGGTGAGCGCGGCCTACGTCGAACTTCAGACGATCAGCGGCAACATCGAGTGCCGGCGGCGCACCACCGCGCCGTAGCGGGCGTCGATCCGCAGCCACGCGTCGGTCGCGGTGACCCGGACATCGCCTTCCTCACCGAGGAAACCCATGCCCGACAACGCGAACAGGACACGCAGCGGCACCTTCACGTCCAGTCCGGACCCGCTCACCGTGAGCACGGTCTGGTCCATCAGGGAGGCCGGCGGCGTGCCCTGCGGCCCGGTGTTCTCCCGGGCCACCTCGACGCCTTCGTCCGCGATCTTCGCGATCACCTCGACGGGCAGCCGGTCCACCAGGAGCCAGCCGTCGGCGGGCGGCAGGGCCGAGCGCCACATCAGGTCCTTGGCGGGCCCGGGATCGATGCGTTCGTCCCGCATGACCGCGAGGCCCGTCAGCAGCTCGGAGCCGGACACCGTGACGTCGGCCGGATTCGCCTGCCCCGCAACGGTTCGCGTGGCCAGCGCGTCGAACGGCGTGGCGACCCACGCGTCGAGCAGCTCCTCGTTGCGGTTGCGCAGCCGCACCACGGTCTGCCCGTCCAACCGCACGGCCCGCGCGGCGAACGCCCCGAGGTCGTCTCTTTCGGCCGCGTCGGCCAACACCAGCTCAGGCACCATTTCCCCCTGCCCGCCACCCGGCGAGAAAGTCACGCTCGGCCTCGGTCAGCCGACGCGGCCGCGCGGTGGTCACGTTGTAGGGCGCCATGAGCGTCTCCGCCCTGGTGACCACCGGGCTGTTCGGATCACGGCTGCCGCGCACGACGTAGTCGAGTGTGAACGACGCGGACTTCAGCTCCCGCACCGACATCTCGACCATGATGTCCTCGCCGGTGAACACGATCGGCGCGAGGTACTCGACCACGAGCTTGGCCACGACCATGCCCTCGGCCATCTCCTTGACCCCGTGGCGCGCCGCCTCGGTGAACAGCAGCTCGATCCGGGCCTCTTCCAGCAACGTCACCGTGTTCGCGTGGTTGACGTGGCCGAACGCATCCATGTCCGACCATCGCGGCCGCACACCAGTGACGAAGACACCCATGCAGGGACCCTACCGCCCACCAACCTTCACAGGATCTCCACGCCAGCCGATTGAAAGTCGATAGCCAGCTCTCGATACTCGATCTATGTTCCGCGTACTGGTGATCTTCCTGCAGACCCTGCTCGCCGTCGCGTTCGTCGGCGGCCTCTTCGCGCAGGCCGTGGTGATCCCGACGGCCGCGGCGGACGAGGTCGCGTTCTTCCCGCCCTACGAGTCCGTGCAAGTGCCGTTCGTGGCGTTCGCGATCGTCTTCGTCGCGTGCTGCCAGGCCCTGCTGGTGGCGTTGTGGGGAGTGCTGCACCGGGCAGGCAACGGCACCGTGTTCGAGTCCGGCGCGCTCACGTGGACGAACCTCGCGGTCGGCGCTGTCGCGGCCGGGGCCGTGGTGCTCGGGTCGGTGTGCGGCTACGTCTTCTTCACCGACATTCCCACGCCCTACGACGGCATGGAGCTCCTCGGCCTGTGGATGGGGAGCGGTGCCGCCACGATCGTGGCGGCCGTTTGCGCGTTGATGCTCCTGATCGTGCGGTACTGGCAGCGTCACGCGATCGCGCAGCGTGCCGAGCTGGAGCAGGTCCTCTGACCTGCTCCAGCTCCGGGCACTACCTGACCATGCTCCGCACCTGGCGGGCGGCGACGGACAGGGTGGCCAGGTCCAGCTGGTGGACCCGGTTGATCTCTTCGAGCGCGCCGCGCGAGCGAGCCAGGCGGGAGGCGTTGGCCTGCTCCCACTTGGTGATCTTCTCGCTCGCGGTGTCGCCCTCGTCGCTCGCCCTCAGCACGTCGATGGAGATGGCCCGCAACGACGAGTAGAAGTCGTCGCGCAGAGCCAGCCGGGCCAGGGCGTGCCAGCGGTTGCCGCGCTCCAGGCTCGTCACCGAGTCCAGCATGTGGTCGATGTCGAGGTGGTCGGACAGCGCGAAGTACACCTCGGCCGTCTCCCGGTGCGTGCGCTCCGGACCCGCTCCGCCGGTCGGTCCGAACTCGCGTTCGGCCAGCTCGGCGATCTCGGTGACGTCGAGCAGGCCGTACATGTAGAGCAGCGCCGCGACCTTGCGGGCCAGCTCGGCGGGGACGCCCTGTTCGACGTACCGGTCCGCCTTGCCCGCGACGACGTCGTATTCCTTGCCCTGCAACAGGTCCAGGGCGAACGGGCTGAGCTCCTCGACCACGCCGCGGAAGCGGTTGATCGTCGAGCCCACCGCGAGCGGCTGCGGGCGGTTCGAGAGCAGCCAGCGGGACGCGCGGTCCAGCAGCCGGCGGGTCTCCAGGACCATGCTGTCCTGGACCTCCGTCGGCACCACGTTGTCCAGCGCCTGGATCTCGCGCCAGATCGACGGCAGGTCGAAGACCTCGGTGACCACGGCGTAGGAACGGACCGCGTCGGTCGCCGACGCGCTCATCTCCTCGGCCAGGCGGAAGGCGTAGGACACGCCACCGCCGTCGACGACCTCGTTGACGACGACCGTGGTGATGATCTCCTTCGCCAGCGGGTGGTTCGGGATGGCCAGGCCGAAACGCTCGCGCAGCAGGCTCGGGAAGTAGTCCGGCAGCTTGTTCTTGAACGTGTCGATCGTCGGGATGTCGCTCGCGAGCAGCTCTTCCTTCAGCGTGAGCTTGGTGAACGCGAGCAGCGTGGCCAGCTCCGGTGAGGTGAGGCCCGTGCCCTGCTTCTCCAGCGTCTTGAACTCCGCGGCGCTCGGCAACGCCTCCAGCTTGCGGTTGAGCGCACCGCGCTGCTCGAGGTCGGCCGTGAGACGCGCGTGCACCGACAGCATCGGTACGGCGTGCGCCCGGCTGACGCCGAGGACGTTGTTCTGCGAGTAGTTGTCCGCCAGCACGAGCTCGCCGACCTCGTCGGTCATCTCGGCCAGGACCTCGTTGCGCTGCTGCTGCTCCAGCGACCCTTCCCGGACCAGGTGGTCCAGCAGGATCTTGATGTTGACCTCGTGGTCGGAGCAGTCGACGCCGGCGGAGTTGTCGAGCGCGTCGGTGTTGACCTTGCCGCCGCTGCGCGCGAACTCGATGCGGCCGCGCTGGGTGAGGCCCAGGTTGCCGCCCTCACCGACGACCTTGACCCGCAGCTCGTCGCCGTTGACGCGGATCGAGTCGTTCGCCTTGTCGCCGACGTCGGCGTGCGACTCGGTCGACGCCTTGACGTACGTGCCGATGCCGCCGTTCCACAGCAGGTCGACCGGCGCCAGCAGGATCGCCTTCTTGAGCTCCGGCGGCGACAGCTTCTCCACGCCCTCTGGCAGTCCCAGCGCGACGCGGGCCTGTTCGGAGAGCGGGATCGACTTGGCCGTGAGCGGGAAGATGCCGCCGCCCTCGCTGATCAGCGAGCGGTCGTAGTCGTCCCACGACGAGCGGGGCACGTTGAACAGCCGCACGCGCTCGGCGTACGAGGTGTCCGCGACCGGGTTCGGGTCGATGAAGATGTGCCGGTGGTCGAACGCGGCCACGAGCCGGATGTGCTCGGACAGCATCATGCCGTTGCCGAACACGTCACCGGACATGTCGCCGATGCCGACGACGGTGAACTCCTCGGTCTGCGTGTCCACGCCGAGTTCGCGGAAGGAGCGCTTCACGCTCTCCCACGCGCCCTTGGCCGTGATGCCCATGGCCTTGTGGTCGTAACCGATCGAGCCACCGGAGGCGAACGCGTCGCCCAGCCAGAAGCCGTAGCTCTGGCTGACGCCGTTCGCGATGTCGGAGAACGTCGCGGTGCCCTTGTCCGCGGCCACGACCAGGTACGTGTCGTCGCCGTCGTAGCGCACGACCTGCGGCGCGGGCACGACCTCGTTGTTGATCAGGTTGTCGGTGAGGTCGAGCAGGCCCGAGATGAACATCTTGTAGCAGGCGATGCCTTCGGACATGAAGTTCTCGCGGTCGATGCCGGGGTCGCCGGTCGCCGGGATCGGGCGCTTGACGACGAAGCCGCCCTTCGCGCCGACCGGCACGATCACCGCGTTCTTCACGGCCTGCGCCTTGACCAGGCCGAGGATCTCCGTGCGGAAGTCCTCGCGGCGGTCGGACCAGCGCAGACCACCGCGCGCGACGCTGCCGAACCGCAGGTGCACGCCCTCGATCCGAGGCGAGTACACGAAGATCTCGAACTTCGGCCGCGGCGCCGGCAGGTCCGGGATGGCCTGGGGGTTGAGCTTGACCGACAGGTACGGGCGGGCGTTGCCGTCGGCGTCGCGGAAGAAGTAGTTCGTCCGCAGCGTGGCGTTGATCAGCGTGAGCAGGCTGCGCAGGATGCGGTCCGCGTCGAGGCTGGTCACGTCGTCGATCAGCTTGCCGGTCTCGACGACCATCGTCTCGGTGCGGTCGGCCCGCGTGGCGTCGTCCAGTCTCGGGTCGAACCGGGACTCGAACAACGCCACCAGCGCGATCGCCACGCTCGTGTGTCCGAGCACGGCGTCCTCGATGTAGTCCTGCGAGTACGGCGTGCCGGCCTGCCGCAGGTACTTCGCGTACGCGCGCAGCATCGCGGCCTGCTGCCAGGTGAGCCCGGCCTGCAGCACCAGCGAGTTGAACCGGTCGACCTCGGCCTCACCGCGCCACACGGCCGCGAACGCGTCCTGGAACCGCACCCGCACGTTGTCGAGGTCGGCCTCGGACAGCTGGGCGAGCGCGGCCTGGTCGATGCGCAGGCCGAAGTCGTAGATCCAGCACTGCACGCCGTCTTCGCGAGCGATCTCGTACGGCCGTTCGTCGACCACGATGACGCCCATGCGCTGCAGCATCGGCAGCACGTCCGACAGCGTGATGCCGTCGCCGGTCACGAACAGCTTGAAGCGCCGTTCCCCCGGCTCGGCGTTCTCTGGCACGTAGAACACCATGTCGAGGTCGCCCTCGACGAGCGCCTCGATGCGCCGGTAGTCCTCAAGGCCTGTGGAGGCCGGGAAGTCCTCCTTGTAGGCCTCCGGGAAGACCGAGGCGAACCGCTGGCCCTGCTCCGTCGCCGACTCGGCACCGAGGTCGTCGCCACCGACGGCCTCGACCATGCGGTCGTCCCAGCTGCGCACGGCCTCGGCGAGCTTGGCCTGGATCGCGTGGACCTCCGGCTCCAGCGTGCGCGCCGGGTCGGTGTGCACCATGAAGTGCACGCGCGCGAGAGCGGACTCGCCGATGCGCGCGCTGTACTCGAGGTTCAGGCCGCCGAGCTCGGCGAGCAGCACCTCCTGCATCGCGAGGCGGCTCGTCGTCGTGTAGCGGTCGCGCGGCAGGTAGACCAGGCACGAGAAGAAGCGGCCGAACGGGTCGCGGCGCAGGAACAGCCGCAGCCTGCGGCGTTCCGCAAGCGCGATGACACCCGTCGTGGTCTGGTACAGCGTGTCGCTGTCGACCGAGAACAGCTCGGTGCGCGGGTAGTTCTGGATCACCTCGAGCATCCGCTGGCCCGAGTACGACTGCAGCGGGAAGCCCGCGCGGTGGATCACCTCGCGCACGCGGCGCTCGATCACCGGGATGTCGAGCACGTCCTCGTGCAGCGCGGTGGTGCTGAAGATGCCCAGGAACCGGTGCTCACCGGAGACGTTGCCCTCGGAGTCGAACGTCTTCACGCCCACGTAGTACGGGTAGACGCTGCGGTGCACGCTGCTCTGCGCGCTCGCCTGGGTGAGGACGAGCAGGTCGGGGCTGAGCGCCTGCGCGCCGTTGTCCGGCCCCGCGGTGAGGCTGCGCGCCGCGAGGCTGTCCTGGCGCAGCACGCCGAGCCCACTCGCGAGCACCGCCCGCAGCGCCGGCTCGCCGTCCTCCTGCACCAGCTCGTACTGCCGGTAGCCCATGAAGGTGAAGTGCCCGTCAGCGAGCCACTTGAGCAGCTTCGAGCCGTCGGTGGTGTCCTCGGCCGGGTCCTTGCCGAGCTCCTCTGCCAGCTGCAGAGCCGTCGACACCATCCGGTCGGTGTCCTCGACGACCTCGCGGACGTCGGTCAGCACCGTCAGCAGCCGGGTCTCGAGCTCGCGGGCACGATCGGCGTCGGTGATGAGGTCGACCTCGATGTTCATCCACGACTCGGCCAGCGCGTCCGCGGGCGGGTCGGCCGGATCGGCGGTCGGCAGCACCTCGGTGCGCTCACCGGTGACCGGGTCACGCCGCACGACGACGATGGGGTGCACAACGCGCTGCACCTGCACACCACCGCGGGTGAGCTCGGACGCGACCGAGTCCACGAGGTACGGCATGTCGTCCGTGACGACCTGGACCACCGTGACGGGGCATTGCCACCCGTCGGTCGTGCGCGTTGGGTTGAGGATGCGCACCGCGGCGCGTCCTGGGACGCGGCTCTCGGCGAGCTGGTAGTTCGACCGCACCGCTCCGACCAGGTCCACCGGGTCGTCGTCGTTGACTTCCTCGGCGGGCACGTGCCGGTAGAAGAGGCGGATCAGATCAGCGAGTTCGGGTGCATTGGCGGCGGCCCGTTCGATCAGCTCGTCACGGACCTGTTCAGGACTGGCCGTTGGACTGTCGCCGTCCGCGGTGGTGACCGCAGTGGCGTCGTCGGTTCGGGTCGGGGCTCCAGTCGAGGTCATCTTCAGGCGACTCCACGCTATCCGGCACCTCTGTGTGCCGGGTTCGCCCCCACCCTAGATGGGATGGCGGCCGTGTCCGGCAACAGGAGGGGCACTGACGAACCACTGAATCGAGGGCTGAATCGAGTCACATCATCAGTGGCGACAAGGCATTCCGCATGATGGACGCGACAGCACCCAGGCAGGCCCGACGAGCGGGCCAGACCCGGCTTCCGACCGGTCCACGCACACGATCGATCATGGGCCCGACGGTCCCGGGAAGACCGCCGAACCGGCAACATTCGCCCACCAGCCGCCAGGCAACTCGCCTCGGCGCACCCGGCGGGCAAGGCGCTCCGCGGTGCGAGTGTGGTGTTGCCCACCATCACGCTTACGCGCCCGGCAGAGTCCAACCTGCGGGACCGTTCAGCCCGATCGGACGGATGGGCCCGGTGGTCTCGCTGTCCGATGCGCCGACGGGGGCGATCGGGCCGGTCTTCTCCTGCTCGGACTCCACTAAGGGCTGAGCGGACTCCGGGCCGGGTCGACCTGCCGGCTGCGCCGGGAGGAAGTACTCCGAGCCCGGCCCTTCGCCGATCGACGGCGACTGCGAGCCGAACGAGCTCAGCGGGTTGTCCGCGACCGGTTCAGCCGGGGACTGCTGGGCGCCGAAGGACGGGGTCGAGCGGTAGAGCGAGTCCCCGATGGGTGAGCCCGCGGCTGAGTCCTGCTGCGAGCCGAAGGACGAGCCGGGCCGAAAGAGGGGGTCCGCGCCGGCCTCGCCTGGCAACGCCTGCGTGCCGAAGGAAGCGCCAGGCCGAAACCCAGAATCCTCACCCGACTCCGACCGCGAACCGAACGAAGAGCCGGCCCCAAATCCCGAGTCCCCTTCCGACGCCGGCTGCGAGCCGAAGGACGAGTCAGGTCCAAATCCAGCGTCGCCACCAGATTCCGCAGGGACAGACGGCGTCCCAGACCCAAACCCAGGGCCCTCCCCCGGCTCCGGCTGCATGCCAAACGAAGAACCAGTCCGGAACCCTGAGTCCGACTCCGACTGCGAACCGAAAGACGAGCCAGGCCGAAATCCCAAGTCCTCACGGGACTCCGCAGGCACCGATGACGACCCAGGCCGAATCCCCGCGCCCTCACCCGGCTCCGCCGACAGCGGCTGGGTGCTGAACGACGAGCCAGGGCCGAAGCCGGAGTCCTCACCCGACGCCGCTTCCGCGGGCGACTGCGGTGGGAGCGGCTGCGAGCCGAAGGACTCCCCTGGGCGAAAGAGCGAGTCCGCGGCGGAGGGCCGTTCCTCCTCGTCGCCGGATCGCTCGGGAGCGACGGCGGAGTCCCCGGCGCCCTCTGACTCGGCTGACCAGTCCGGGACGGTCAGATCGGCGGTATCGACCTGCTCCTCGTCGGAGCGGCGGCCCGTCTCGTAGGCGACGAGCGCTTCTGCCAGCAGGTCGGCGAGGCTCAGGTCGCTGGGCTTGCGGCGGCTGCTCGGACGGCCCGTTCGCGTGTTGGACTCGCCGGTGGTCTCGGTGCCGACCGGCTTGCCCGCGGGTTCGCTGTCGGCAGGGACGGTGAGTCCGGTCTCCGTGGGGGCGTCCGGCTCGGGCTCCGTCGCGAAGAAGTCGTACTGCGGGGTCGCGTCGGGCTCGGCGCCCACGCCGGGTTCGGTGGCGGTGTCCGGTGTGTTGGCATCGGGCTGGGTGCCGAAGCCGCCGAAGCCCGACTGGGTGCCGAAGCCGGATTGTGTGCCGAAGCCGGGCTGGGTGCCGAAGGTCGGCTGCGTCCCGAAGTTCTGGGTGCCGAAGCTCGACTGGCCGCCGAAGCCGGGCTGGGCGGTGCTGTCGGGCGGTGCCGGCTGATCCGCGGCGCGGGGCAGGCGGACCGGGACGGTGGGGACGTCGCCGGTGTCGTCCTCCACGTCCGCCGAGCTCAGGAACGTGCTCGACAGCAGGTCCGGTGCCGGGGCCTGCGGGATCTCGTCCGGGGTGGGTACCGACGGGATCGGGTCCGGGATGGGCGGCAGCGGCTGCTGGTCGGGATCCGGCTTCGGTTCCGGGTCTGGGTGCTCCGCCGGCTCCGGGGACGGGACGGAGGCGGACGGCCGCTGGGACTTCGGGGTGCTGAAGTCGAGCGAGCTGAAGTCGAGGTCGGGGAGCTTGCGCTCGTCGTCCTGGGCGGGGGTGGCCGGGAAGCCCGAGGCCGGGGTGTACGGCGGGTAGGCCGGTTCGTCCAGGTGCGGGCCGAAGTCCGGGGCCGCCGGCGGACGGCCGAACGCCGCGGACAGGCCGGAGCGACCGGGGCGGTCCGGCATCTCCGGGTCCGCGAAGTAGTTCGGGGGGTCGGCGGGCGCGGCGTGCGACCCGGCCGGGGAGTCCTGCGGTGCGGCGGAATCCGGGGCCGCGGCGTCGTCTTCGCGGCGGCGGGACGGCGGTTCCACGCGCCACGACGGGGTTGCGGGCTCGGCCTCGTTGTCACGGGCGCGGCGACGGCCACCTGCTCGCAGGCCCTGGGCCTTGAGCATGTCCAGGACGCTTTCCGGCTGCGGGTTCGAGGCTTCCGCGCGGGCGGCGGCTTCCGCGCGCGCCGCCTCCTCGCGTTCCGCGGCTTGGCGGGCGACCTCCTGGTGCGCCGCTTCCTGACGCGCCACGTCCCGCCGAACGGCCTCCAGCCGGGCGGCCTCGCGCCGGGCTTCCTCCAGGCGAGCGGCCTCTTGTCGCGCCGCTTCCTGACGGGCTGCTTCCTGGCGTGCGGCTTCCGCGCGGGCTGCTTCCTGACGCGCGGCCTCCTGGCGGGCGGCTTCCTCCGCCGCGCGGGCCTCGCGTTCGGCCTGGGCGCGTTGTTCCTCGCGGGCCTGGCGTTCCGCCTCGATCTGGCGGCGGGCCTCGCGCTGCAGCTCCATGAGTTGCTGCTCGACCTTGCGCTTGCGTTCCTGCTCCGGGCTCAGCGACGGCTGCGATGCCGGCGTCTCGTCGGGCTGAGATGTCTGGAGCTGGGGTGCCTGCGGCTCGGGAGCGGCAGGGGTTTCGGCGAGGGTGTTCGGCTCGTCGTCGTCGATCTCGCCCGCGGCCACACGGGCGGCGCGGCGGCGACCGCTCACCATGGCGCCCGCGGAGGCGATCAGGCCCGAGGCGGGGACGGTGCGGTCGGAGGACGGGGTTGCGGCGGGCGGTTCCACGGGCTCCGGGGTTTTGTCGTCGGGCTCACCGAACGGCTGGACCATGCGCCACCGGTCGGCGGCGTGCTGGCGTGCCGCGGACAAACCCTCCACGGTCATGTCTTCGGCAGCGCGGCGAACGCGCTTGACCGTCAGGCCGTCGCCTTTGCGGACCTGGACAGGTCTCCACTGGCGCAGCTGTTGTTTCAGGGCGGCGGACAGCACGCCGTCGGTGACGATCGGCATGCCCTCGACCGGGCGGAGCACGCTCGCCAGTTGCTGGTGCAGGTCAGCGGGCTGGCGGTGGACGCCGGAGAACTCGGCGGCCAGTCTCGCGCGCACCGCGTAGACGGCACGCGCCCGGCGGCGTTCGGCGGCGTGGGCGGAGCGCAGGTTCGTGAGCGCGTCGGCCAGCTCGCCGGACACCTCGTGCACGTGGGCCAGCGCGAGCAGGCTTTCCGCCAGCAGGGTGTCGAGCTGGTGGCGTTCGGCGCTCGCCGCCGCCTCGCGCAGCATTTCGCGAGCCAGCGCGACCCGGCCAGCGGGCAGATGCACGCGGGTGGCCAGCGCCAGGCGCAACCAGCCGGTCGTCGACGCCGACGGTGCTCGCACCGGGAGATCGAGCATCGGGCCGCCGACCTCGCTCGCGTCGAGCAGGCGGTTCGCGTCCATCAACGCGAGCACCAGCTCCAGCGTGAGCCGGCCGATCCCCTGGCCGCTGTCCGCGGACGGGTCGGAGAACCTGCTCAGCAGGTCGAGACCTTCCCGCGCGGCACCGACGGCGGCGGCGATGTCGCCCCACCGCCGGTGTTGCGCCGCCTGCACGGCGCGGATCAGGCCGCGCAGCAACAGGCGGGTGTCGTCGTCGAGCGTCGGGTCGGCGACGTAGAGCTGGTCCGCTTCCGCGAGCGCCCGCGTGGGTTCGTCGCCGCGGCCGACCGTGACGAGGCATTCGCTGGCCTGCACCAGAGCCGACGCCCGCAGCTCCGCGGGCACGTCCTGCGCTTCCAGCACGGGCGTCACCGCGGCGAACCCCGTCAGCGGGGCTCCCACGGACCGCGCGCACGCCGCGAGCTCCACCCGCAGCAGCCACGCGGTCTCGTGTTCACCGGCTGCCTCGGCGGCCTTCAACGCGTCGATCGCCCGGTCGGCGATGCGGACGCCGCGGCCGACCCGGTTGCCCGCGAAGACCACCAGCGACTCCGCCCGCAGGCGGTCGGCTTCGTCGTGACGGGCGGAGGCGAGCGCGAGTGCGCGCTCGCCCAGCACCAGAGCGAGCTCCGGTGCCCGCCAACGCAGCCGCCAGGCGGGCACGACCAGCGTGCTCACCTCGACGTTCGCCTGCGTCTCGCCCCTCGCCGCCACGACGTCGCCGTTGCCCTCTCAGTCCCGTGTCAGCTTGCGGTACGTGACACGGTGCGGCCTTGCGGCATCGGCACCCAGGCGCTCGAGCTTGTTCTTCTCGTAGCCCTCGAAGTTGCCCTCGAACCAGTACCACTTCGACGGGTCTTCGTCCGTGCCCTCCCACGCGAGGATGTGCGTGGCGACGCGGTCGAGGAACCACCGGTCGTGGGAGATCACCACGGCGCAGCCGGGGAACTGCTCGAGAGCGTTCTCCAGTGAGCCCAGGGTCTCGACGTCCAGGTCGTTGGTCGGCTCGTCCAGCAGGATCAGGTTGCCGCCGAGCTTGAGCGTGAGCGCGAGGTTGAGGCGGTTGCGCTCACCACCGGACAGCACGCCCGCGGGCTTCTGCTGGTCAGGGCCCTTGAAGCCGAACGCGCTGACGTACGCGCGCGAGGGCATCTCGACGTTGCCGACGTGGATGTAGTCGAGTCCGCCGGACACGACCTCCCACACGTTCTTCTTCGGGTCGATGCCGCCGCGGTTCTGGTCGACGTAGGACAGCAGGACCGTCTCGCCGACCTTCACCTCGCCGGCGTCCGGCTTCTCCAGCCCGACGACGGTCTTGAACAGCGTCGTCTTGCCGACGCCGTTCGGCCCGATGACGCCCACGATGCCGTTGCGCGGCAACGTGAACGACAGACCGTCGATCAGGACCCGGTCGCCGAAGCCCTTCTTCAGCTTCTCGGCCTCGACCACGACGTTGCCCAGACGCGGGCCCGGCGGGATCTGGATCTCCTCGAAGTCGAGCTTGCGGGTCTTCTCCGCCTCGGCCGCCATCTCCTCGTAGCGGTCGAGTCGCGCCTTGGACTTGGCCTGGCGGGCCTTGGCGCCGGAGCGCACCCACTCCAGCTCGTCCTTGAGGCGCTTCTGCAGCTTCTGGTCCTTCTTGCCCTGGACGGCCAGACGCTCGGCCTTCTTCTCCAGGTAGGTCGAGTAGTTGCCCTCGTACGGGTGGGTCCGGCCGCGGTCGATCTCGAGGATCCACTCGGCGAGGTTGTCCAGGAAGTACCGGTCGTGGGTGACGGCGAGCACGGCGCCGGAGTACTGCGCGAGGTGCTGCTCCAGCCACAGGACGCTCTCCGCGTCCAGGTGGTTGGTGGGCTCGTCGAGCAGCAGCAGGTCGGGCTTGCTCAGCAGCAGCTTGCACAGCGCGACACGGCGGCGCTCACCACCGGAGAGCTTGGTGACGTCGGCGTCCGGCGGCGGGCAGCGCAGGGCGTCCATCGCCTGCTCCAGCTGGGAGTCGAGGTCCCACGCGTCGGCGTGGTCGAGCTCCTCCTGGAGCTTGCCCATCTCCTCCATCAGCTCGTCGGAGTAGTCGGTCGCCATCAGCTCGGCGATCTCGTTGAAGCGGTCCAGCTTCACCTTGATCTCGCCCAGGCCCTCCTGGACGTTGCCGAGGACGGTCTTCTCCTCGTTGAGCGGCGGTTCCTGCTGCAGGATGCCCACGGTGTAACCGGGCGACAGGTACGCCTCGCCGTTGTTCGGCGTGTCCAACCCCGCCATGATCTTGAGCACGCTCGACTTGCCGGCGCCGTTGGGACCGACCACACCGATCTTCGCGCCGGGGTAGAACATGATCGTGACGTCATCGAGGATGACCTTGTCACCGTGCGCCTTGCGCACCTTTTTCATGGTGTAGATGAACTCGGCCATGGCGGCGATCGTAGAGCGGTGCCCGGAGGCCACTGACCTCGGTCGCCGACAAGCAGGCGTTCACCCCCGGTTCGAGCGTCACGCGACTCGGTGACCTGCCCGTTCCGTTCGAACATGAACGACTCTCGGCGATCGGTCCTCGTCGGCCCCGATCTACGAGCTTCCCTCCTTCTTCGTGGATCGCAGTAGGTACATCTTCTCCGGCGGCGCATCAGGTTCGGGTGGGTTCCCCAACACCCGGAACCCGTTTGCCCCAAACGGCGCAAGCCCGCTCAGAACGGGATGGGCTCTTCGGCCAGATCGTCGC
>NZ_MUYM01000007.1:0-267 GCF_002150765.1 Lentzea kentuckyensis | reverse complement strand
CAGCGTGGTCTTGACGCTGTCGGCGAGCTTGCGCCAGCACGAGATGCCCAGCCACAACGTCTCGCCGTCTTCCCAGTCGCCGATCGACGTGTTGTACCGGCGCTCGGTCGAGGTGATGCGGAAGTACGCGTTGGTCCTGCCGTCCTCGCCGTGCCTGTACGTGATCTCGCTCGCCACAGATCCAACAACGGTGATCACGGTGGAATTCCAGGCCATCGGGTTTGCCTCCGGGGTTCGAGGGGGTGCCGGTTCAGGTTGCTCCGGTGG
>NZ_MUYM01000069.1:232-36821 GCF_002150765.1 Lentzea kentuckyensis | reverse complement strand
ACGGCCTGGTTGGCCTCGCGCACCGCTTCCTCGGCCTCGGCCTGCACCAGCTCGGCGCCGTCCTTCGCGGCGAGTGCCGCGTTGGTGGTCTCCAGCGCGAGGCGGTGCGTCTCGTCGGCGGCCCGGCGCGCCGTCACCGCCTCCTGGTTCGCCCTGTTCGCCGCCGCCTGGGCCGCGTTGGCCGCGTTCGTGGCCGCCTGCGCCCCGGCCCGTGCGGTCTCCGCCGCGGCCCTGGCCCTGGCCGCGTACGCCGCGGACTGGTCGGCGGACGCCTTGGCGGCGTTCGTCTCACCCTCGATGCGCCGGTACTCGTCCCACGCCTCGCCGCCGAGTTCCTCGGCCTTCTGGCGGGCCTTCTCCAGTTCTCGCGCGTACTGGTTGTAGACCTGGACGTGCTTGCCGTAGACGGTTTCCGCTACCTGCAGCTGCTTGCCGAGCTTCTCGGCCTTGCCGACCGTCTCGTCCATCGCGGTCTTGGCCTGGACCGCGTTGGCGTACGCGGTCGTGGCGTCCTTGGACTTGGCGATCGCGTTCGCCGCGGCGCCCTGCGCGTTCACCCGCGCGTTGCGGGCGTTCGCGGCGTGTCCCTGAGCCTGTGCCGCCTTCTGCGCCGCGATGTTCTTCTGCTGCTCGGCGCGGTTGCGGGCCGCGATCGCGATGTCGTGCTGCGTCCGCGCCGCCGCGGCCAGCTCAAGAGCCCTGTCCCGCTGGCGTTTGGTCTCGTCGAGGTACTTGCGGGCGTTGTTCGCGTGTTCCTGGGCGTTGCGGTCGGCGTCGAGCGCGCGGCTGTCGGCCAGGGTGGCCTCGGCCGCGTGCTGCGAGGTCTCGGCCGCGAGTGCCGCCGCTTCGACGGCACTCGCGATGCCGATGGTGACCTTGGCCCAGTCCAGGCCGTTGGTCAGACCGGACTCCACCAGCCGGACCGCCGCGTTGTGGACTGCGGCGTTGATCCTCTCGGCCTCGGGCACGACCCGGCGGCCGCGGGCGGCGTACTCGGCCGCCTCCGCCCGCAGCGCGTCGATCTCCTGGTCGCGGCCCTTGTGACCGTTGGCGCGGCCGGGCTTGTCCTCCTGGAAGATCCGGTCGGCCTTGTGCGCGGTCTTCACCGCCATCTGCATGGCGAAGATGCCGTCTTCCATGGCTTTGACCGCGTTGATGTTGGCGCGCATGATCTCGGTGCGCGCGTTGGCGGCGGCCTCGCTGCGCCGGGCGAGCTGGTCGAGCTCGGTCAGCGCGCGGTTGCGGTCCGCCAGGGCCTTCTCGATGACCGCCTGGAAGTCGTGGTCGCGCTTGTTCGCCTCGTGGTAGCCGGTGAGGTAGAACTCGCGGATCCGCGCGTAGTCGTTGAGGAGGAGGACCGCCTCGCCCTCGACCTTCACCTGCGGACCGCCGTGCGCCACCATGTCGCGGACGCGGCCGGTGATCCGTTCCTGTTCGGCCTTGTCGTCCTCGGCCTGCTGCTTGTCCTGCTTCAGCGCGATCTCGTAGCCGTAGGCCACGAAGTCCGCGATGGCCCGGTCACCGGCGGTCAGCGCGGCCTGTGCGCCGGCCTTGACGTTCGGGCCACCGGTGCGGGCCCACTCCTCGACCTTCTTGCGGTTCTCCGCGCGTTCGACGCTCTTGCGCTGGTCGGCGCGGGCCTGGGCCTCGGCCTGACCGTGGTCGAGGAACCAGATCAGCTTTTCCTTGGTGCCCACGGCCAGTGCGGCCGCGGCTGCCTCGCGTACCTCGACGTCCTCGGCGTGGTCCCTGATGTCGCCGACGAGTTGTTTGTAGAACTCGTGTTCCTCGTCGACCGGGTCGTTCGCCTGACTCTGTTGCTGCTGCTGGAGAATCGGCGTTCGCGGTGCGGCGAGCGCGGGGGCGTTCGAGCCGAGTAACGCCAGCACCACCGTGATGACCAAGGCCATGACTGACCGGCGCCGCGACGAGGCGGCGCTGGGAAGTGAGCTGTTCATGTGGTTACCGGTCCCCCCGGTCGCGGTCGCGCGCGGAGTCGGCGTTCTTCTTCGCGTTGGTCGCGAGGTCCTGCCAGAACTTCGCCTGGCCGAGCGCCCAGGCCGCTTCGTCCGCCCACGAGGTGTTGGAGGTTCCGGCGCGGTCGAGGATCGCGGCCCAGTCCTGCTCGCTCTGCGCGGAGCGGGCGTGCTGGGCCACCTGCGCCCAGGCCGCCGCCTGCGCGTCCGCCTTGGCCTTCTCGGCGTTCCAGTCCACAGAGGACTGTGTGGTTTCGTGCTCGACCTCGTCCCACCTGGCGATCGCGTCCTGCCGCGCCTTGCGGGCGAGTTCGCCGCTCGACTCGCGTTCGGCCTTCTCCGCGGCCAGGGCGGCCTCGGTCAGCACGCGGATCTTGCGGTGCCAGATCTCGTTCTGCTCCAGCGTCCTGCGGCGGAAGCCCTCGTTGTCGAGGTCGGCCCCGATGCCCCAGTAGTACTTGAAGAACAGGCCCACCTGGGTGTCGTCGCCCGCGATCGCGCGCTGGGCCGCCGCGCGCACCTGCACGCCGGGATCGTTGGCGGCCAGGTAGGCCACGTACGTGCGATCCTCCCCGGCCAGTCGCGCCAGGTGTTCCTGGTGCTGGTTGTTGTTGGCCTCGTCCGCGGCCCTGGCGCGTTCGTATCCACTTTGGACGTAGACGTCCTGCGCGTTCGCCGCGCTGACCATCGCCTGGTCCGAGGTGAACCGCACGGCGCTCCCGCTGGGCGAGTAGCGGTTGATCTCCTGGATGTACCGGCGGTTGTTCGTTTCCCGTTCGGTCGCCCTGGCTCTCGCCTTGGCGATGCCGGTCGCGAAGAACTCGTCGATGGCCGCGTCGCCGCGGTTGCTCAGCAGTGCCTGCAACGCTTCCGCGCGCAGTTCCGCCGAGGAGGACTCCGAGAACGCTGTTCTCCGTACCGTGTCGCGTCTTCCGGTGGCCAGATCCGCTTGCGCGGTGGTGGATGTGACCGTGGCCTCGGCCATCGCCGGCGTGACCGCCGCGGTCATCACCGCTCCGAAAGCCATCGCGGCAACGAGAATTGAGCGCAGCAAAGTGTGACGCCCCATGTATTTCCCCCCAGAAACAGGCTAAGGCGGCGGGCAGAGTTGCCCAGGGCGTTTCTAGCACGACCTCGGTCCGCCACCAAGTGTGACTCAGCTCACAAGCGTTGCGGGTGGTGCCGTCGTGTGCGAAAGTCCGTGCCACGGCATCCGGCAGGCTGGGGGGTCTGGCCACAAAACCGTTGGTGATGCCTTGAGTCCTGGGGGATTCGCAGTTGTCCAGATCCAGTCTGGGCGGCCGCTGCATGCGCGCATTAGCTGCGCTCGCGGTCGTTTCCACGTTCGTTTCCGGTTCGGTCACGACGGCCACCGCCGCGGCTGCGCCGCGTGAGTCGTCGCCTGACCAGAAGATCGCCGCGGCAAGGGAAATCCCGCTGACGATCACGCCCACGCAGTACCAGATGACGGACTGCAACTTCACCATCTGGGTGTGGGGACAGACGAAACAAGCCGCCAACGCCAAGGTGAACCTGGCCGCGTCGGACGCGTTCGAAGCGAACTCTCCGTCCAATCCGGAGGCGTGCTACCGCTTCATCACCGAAGACATCTACACCGCCCACCAGGCGGACCTCGTCGAGCAGCTGCAGAAGGCCAAGCGCGACAAGCAGCGCATCGCGGCCGCCGCGGTGGTCAGCTGGAACAACCTCGCCCAGGGCGATCTCGACGCCACGCTCAAGGAGTTCGTCTTCCGCCTCTGGGAGCGGGCCGAGGCGAACAGCGAGGTGCGCAACAAGGCCGCGGCGGTGCTGACCGCGACGTCCACCGACGAGCAGCGCCAGGTGTACGTCGCCACCGACATCTTCACCGCTCGTGAGGTCGACCGGCAGCGCCGCATCGAGGAAGCCGAGCGCAAGCGTCAGGAAGAGCTGGCGCGCCAGGAGAACGAGAACAAGCGCGCCGAGGCGTGGCTGGTCGTGGCCAAGGCGCCGCTGACCGAGGACCTCAAGCTCATGACGGACCACGAGTTCGTCTACTCGATCTTCCGGCGGACCACCGGAAAGTGGATCAAGGCCGACGCACAGGCCGCGGCCGACAGCCGTGACCCGCTGGTGTGGAAGGCGTTCATCTTCACCGGTGTGCACGCCTCACACCAGAAGGACCTGGCGGAGCAGAACGAGCAGGACGCGGCCGAGACCGCGAAGCGGATCAACGAGATCCTGGGCGCGGCCGAACGCGACGGCTACAAGCCGAACCTCGCCAGGGCGGCACGCGTCGCGCTGTCGGGTGACCTGGCCGCACGGCACGCGTTCCTCAACGTGGGCCAGCACGAGGCGCTCAAGCTCGACCTGATCAAGCCGGACCACAAGCGCGTCATCGAGCTGCAGGGCGTGGGGTCCAGCCGCTGTCTGCAGATCTGGGGCGGGGGCGAGGACGCGACCCGGCAGGGGCAGCAGCAGGAGCTGTGGGACTGCCTGCGCGGCACCAAGCAGGTGTGGGAGCTGAACCAGGTCAACGGTGACCAGTACCTGTTGCAGAGCCTCCACTCCAAGCAGTGCCTCGACGTCTCCGGTGACGCCGTGGTGCAGAACCTGTGCGACAGCCCGACCGCACGCTGGAAGTTCATCGAGAACGTCGCGGACGGCTCGTTCCAGCTGCAGAACGTCGCCAACGGCCGGTACGCCACGACGCAGAACAGCGGCACGGCCAACGCGACGCTGATCGTCCTGGGCAGCAACACCAACGCGATCGACCAGCGCTGGCGTCTCATCGACCCGACGCACCGCGCGGACGTCGTGGGCGTGAGCGCCGGCATCGTGTGGGTCAAGGGCGTCGAGTCCGGCCGCTGCCTGCAGACCGCGGGCGTGTGGGACCAGCCGAACGAGGGCGCGAACGCCGACCTGGCGGAGATGGAGCTGTGGGACTGCGTCGGTGGCAACAAGATGCGGTGGGAGATCATCCCGCTCGGCCACAACCGCTACGCGCTGAAGAACATCCAGTCCGGCAAGTGCCTGGACGTCAAGTGGGGCCAGTTCACCAACGGCACCTCGCTCATCCAGTTCACCTGCCACTACGGCGGCACCGAGCAGTTCGCCTTCACCCAGGGGGTGGACAACAGCCTCGGGCTGCAGAGCGTGCTGACCGCTCAGTTCGCGGACGCGATCGGGCACGCCACGCAGAACGCCGCGATCGTCCAGACCTGGGAGAACACCGGGCTCGCCAACCAGCGATGGACGCTGGTGTACAACCCGCCGGTGTAATCCGCTGACGACAACGGCTCCTCCCGGTTCGCAGGGAGGAGCCGTTCGTGTGGGTACTAGTAGGTTGTCGCGGCTTGGTTGTGCTCCCGGTTGTGGATGAAGGGACCCTTCATCCACCTCAGGTCGATGAAGGGTCCCTTCATCCACGAGGCAAGCGCCAGAACTAAGCCGCGACGCGGCACTAGCGGGGCTGGCGCTCGCGGCGGATCGTGACGCGCTTGCCCTTGATGGTCGCGTCCCGCAGCTGCTCGATCACGTCGCTCGCGGCCGGGCCCGGCACCTCGACCAGCGAGAACCGGTCCGCGATCTCGATCGCGCCGATGTCGCGGCCCTTCAGCTGCGTCTCGCCGGTGATCGCGCCGACGATGTCCTGCGGCCGGATGCCCGACGAGCGGCCCGCGCCGAGGAACAGCCTGGTCATGCCCTCGGACGGGCCACGGCGCTCGCGGCGCGGACCCGCCGGGCCACCCTCGCGGCGCGGCCGGTCCTCGCGCGGGCGCACCTCCGGGATCTCTTCCTCGTCCGCGGCGGCACCCGAGGCCTCGTGGGCGAGCTTCACGGCCGCCAGCGCGATGTCCATGACGTCGAACTCGTCCGCCAGGGTCTCGACCACCACGCGGAAGCGCGACAGGTCGTCCTCCATCAGCGACTCCTGCAGCGACGAGCGGGTCAGTTCGAGCTGGCGGGCGCGCAGGTCGGCGACCGTCGGCACCTTCTCCATCGGGATCTTCGTCTTGGAGACGCGCTCGATGGTCTTGAGCATGGAGTTCTCGCGCGGCTCGACGAGCGTGATCGCGACGCCCTCACGCCCGGCGCGGCCGACGCGGCCGATGCGGTGCGTGTAGGCCTCGGGCGCGGACGGCACGTTGTAGTTCACGACGTGCGTGAGCTGCTCGATGTCGAGGCCGCGGGCCGCGACGTCGGTGGCCACCAGCAGGTCGGCCGTGCCGGAACGCAGCCGGGACATCACCCGGTCGCGCTGCTCCTGGCTGATGCCGCCGTGCAGCGACTCGGCGCGGTAGCCGCGGCCGTTGAGCGTCTCGGTGAGCTGGTCGACCTCGTCGCGCGTGCGGCAGAAGACGACCGCGGCGGTCGGCGACTCGACGTCCAGCACGCGGCCGAGCGCGGCGGGCTTGTGCTCGCGGCGCACCAGGTACGCGGTCTGCCGGACGCGCGGGGCCTCGCCCGGCTCGGTCTTCTCGCGCTCGATCTGGATCAGCACCGGCTCACGCAGGTGGCTCTTGGCCATCCGGTCGATGCGCGGCGGCATCGTGGCCGAGAACAGCACGGTCTGCCGCTGCTCCGGCGTCTCGGAAAGGATCGCGTCGATGTCCTCGGCGAAGCCCATGTCGAGCATCTCGTCGGCCTCGTCGAGCACGACGACCTGCAGGTCGCCGAGCTGCAGGGTGCCGCGCTGCAAGTGGTCGATCGCCCGGCCCGGGGTCGCGACCACCACGTCGACACCGCGGGACAGTTCGCGCAGCTGGCGGCCGATCGGCTGGCCACCGTAGATCGGCAGCACGCGCGTGCCCATGTGCCGGCCGTAGCGGTGCACCGCCTCGGAGACCTGCACGGCCAGCTCACGGGTCGGGGCGAGGACGAGGGCGAGCGGCTTCTCGCCCTTGCCGATCCTGTCTGCGATGCGTTCGAGCAGAGGCAACGCGAAGGCCGCCGTCTTGCCCGTGCCCGTGGCGGCCTGCCCCAGCAGGTCGTTGCCAGCGAGCAGCGGTGGGATCGCTTCGCTCTGGATCGGCGTCGGCTCCTCGTAGCCCAGCGTGGTGAGTGCGTTGAGGATGTCGGGCCGCAGCCCCAGGTCGGCGAAACCGTTGTCGGCGGTGGTCATGACGAGTATCTTCCCCCACCGCCCGACATCGCACTCACCCAGCACTCTTTCCGGACCTGGTCAAGCAACCTCCCGCAGGCCCACGCGCACGTCCGCGCCGCTCGTCACGCCGTTCACGGTGACCGAGATCTTGACCTGACCAGGCCTTATCCCCGTGAGGACACCGTTGTCCGGATCGAGCCACGCGACGTGCCACGGCCGGATGCCGGACCTGTCGCCCACATGAAGGCCGGGTGACCCTTCCCACACCGCCGCCATCGGATACTTCACCGGCAACGTCCGCGAGCCCTGTTTCAACGTCGCCGCAACCGTTTCCCGTGTGCCGGACCTCAGGTCCGCCGGAGCCCGCACCTGGAGTGCGTCCACATGGGGCCGGATCTCGGCTTTGATGTTGTTCCCGGTGACGCCGACGAGCGTCCAGCCGGTGAACCCGCCCACCTCGGCCGGTGCCTTGCCGGAGTTGCCGTTGATCACGTGCGGCACGCCGTCCACAGTGGACGCGAAGAAGCCGCCGACGTGCCCGCCGACGAACGCCGTGGGCTTGTCGCGTTCGGACAGCAACCGCTCGAAGTACGCCGCCTCCATCCGGTCGGCGAGCTGGCTGGTGCGCGCGGGCGTGGGATCGCGCGGCGGGTGGTGCATCATCACGACGGCCTGGCCGGTGGCGGTGTGGAGTGCGGTTCGGAGCATCTCCATCTGATCGAAGCCACCGCCTCGCAGTGTCCCGGCCGACGAGTCGAGCAGCACGAACCGCGTGCCCCTGTGGTCGAACGTGCGGTGAGTGGCACCGAACTCGCGGCGGAAGTTGTCGATCGTGCCTGGTCCCATGATCTCGTGGTTGCCGGGCACGTAGTACCAGGGGAAGTCGCCGAGCTCCTCGGTCAGGATCCTGCGGGCGAGCCTCAGGTCCTCCGGCGACGCCTCGTCGACCAGGTCGCCGTTGATCACGACGAACTCGGCGCCGGAGGACCTGATTTCCCGCAACGTGCGGCGGGCGGACCTGACCAGGTCGCTGTCGGGGTCGCGGGCGACGAACTGGGCGTCGGACATGACCGCGAACGTCCAGCCGGTCGCCTGGCCGATCACCGGTTCGCGCAGCTCGGGCGTGGGCGGCAGGGTGGTTCCGGGCGGGACTCGCGCGGTGATGTCGTCGACGATCACCTCGCCCCGGTAGGAGCGGTCTGCTTTGGTTTCGATCGTGGAGAACCTGGTGACCTGGACGGGGAACTTGAGCTCCGGCGGTAGCGCGACCTCCAGCTGTTTCCAGCCGTTCCAGGTGATGTACGGGCCGTAGAGCGACCGCGACTGACCGGACGCGTCGGTGACCGTGAACGCCGTCCACTCACCCTTGCCGCTGCCGTTCACCCACGCGGCCAGGGAGAGGGGCTGCCCGTCGATCCGCAGCGGCTTCGGCGGCACGGCGTAGGCGGTGCGCGTGCCAGTCGACTGGCTGAAGTCGTAGCTGAGCTTCAGTCCCTGGCCGGTGTGGCCGTTGGGGTCCGGGGTGGCCGTGCCGGTCGCGCGGGCCGATCCGAAGGTCCACTGTGGAGCGTCGTCCATGGGCGCGATCAGTTCGTCGTTCGCGCCGACGGTCACCGCGACGTGGGTCTCCTTGCCCTGGGAGCGTGCCCTGATCGTGGTCGCACCCGGCTTCAGCGCTGTGATCCGCAGGTCGGGGGAGACGTCGATGACGGTCCGGTCGTAGCTGAGGTCGAGGTCGGCCCGTTCGATCGGCGCGCTGAAGCCCCTGGCGTCGAAACCGTTGATCTGCAACGGCTTCCGCTCGTCCTCGCTCAGGCTGATCCTGGAGTCCGCGGGTGCGAGGCGCGCGAGTTCGCCGAGCACGGTCAGCTGGACGGTCCTGGTGGTGTGGCCGCGCAACGCCGTGAAGGACGCCGGCCCGCGGTGGGGTGCCGCGTGGAAGGTGTCGCCGATGGCCCATCCGCCCGTCGCGCGGGTGATGTGGTCGCTCGGCGCCGGGCCGTAGGTCTCGTCGTGGCCGCGCACGGTCATCCGGCGGGTCATGCCGGGGAAGACCCGCTGGTCCCTGGTCCGGACGTCGAACCCGACGAGCTTCCCGGTGCCGGCGGGTGCGTAGAGGGCCAGGCCGTTCGGGACGGGGCGCTCGCCGCCGTCCGACGGGGTGTTGACGATCTTGAGCTCGGTCGTGCCGGGTTCGCGGGCGAGCATGGTCGACGAGCCGCCGCCGTCGAGGTTCAGGGCGTTGTGCGCGCCGAGTTCGATCATGGCGTCGGCGAGGTCCTGGAGGTTCAGGCCGGGCAGGTAGGCGCCCTGCCGTCCGTCGACGGTCAGCATGAACATCTTCTTGCCGTCCTGCGAGAACCCGACCGCCGTGCGTGGATGCAGCGGGTCGGCCGGCGCGACGTTCCTGCCGTCCTTGACCAGCAGCTGCCGCCCACCGATGGCCGTCCTCGGCTCGCTGCCGTCGCTCGTGCGGCTGCGGTAGCTGACGTCGACCTGGTCGCCGGGCTTCAACCCCTTGAGGACGTCCGCGCCCTTGTCCCGGCCCACGAGCGCGTATCCGGTGATGGGTTTGTCCGTCGGGACGGTCACTTCCTGGACGACGTCGTCTTTGACCATCACTTCAGCCGTGTTGGACGCACCTTGCGTGGCGCGCGCTCTGCTGTAGGTGCCCCACAACGGGTTGAAGACGCCGATGCCGTCCGTGTCGATTCTTGCGCTGTTGAGCTGCGTCAGTCTGTGCGTGCCGTTGAGCGTGCCTTCGAAGAAGGTCTCCATCACGCCGCCGACACCCGCCGCGTCGATGCCGACGGCTCTGCCCTGACCGGACTTCCTGAGCTGCCCGTCCTGGATGCCGACGCCTTCCGGCGCGTTGGAGTTGTTGATGTCGAAGAAGTCGCCGTTGATCGCCGCGACGGCTCTTCTGGTGTGCTGGGAGAGGGGAGCGGCCTGCGCGACGGCGCCGGTGTCGACGTACCCGACCTGGGCTTTGGCGAGGTCGACGGCGAGCGCGTCGCCGCGCACCCAGCCGTCGGGCCGGTACCAGTCGAAGGAACTGAGAGTGACGCCCGCCGCGACGGGTCTGTCGGCCCGCTCGGTCTCGATGCGTCTGCTGATCTCGGCGTGAGCAGGGGAAACGGGTGCGAGGATGGCAGCGGTGATGATCACCGCAAGTGCACGCTTCGTCACGCCCCGGAACCTAGACTGGTCCGGTGAAGAATCGCCTAACGGTCTGCGCCTCGCACCTGATCACCCTGCCGAGCGCTCCGCACGGCCCGGTCCGCGCGGCGATCGGCGCCGCGCGCGAGGCTGTTGATGCCTTCGACCCGGAACTCGTCGTCTTCTTCGGCACGGACCACCGCCGTGCGTTCCGTTCCGTGGTCCCGACCTTCGCGGTAGTGCTGGAAGCCTCGGCCCGGGGCGACGTCGCCGGCCCGGTCGGTTCGTACGACGTGCCCGCGGACTTGGGGCGCGCCCTGGTGGCGGACCTGGTCGAGGGGGATTTCGACGTCGCCACGGCCTACCGCGCCGAGCTGGACCACGCGTTCGGCCACACGACCCGTGACCTGCTGGGCTCGCTGGACTCCAAGCCGGTGCTGCCGATCTTCATCAACTGCGCCTCGCCGCCGCACGCGTCCTTCCGCCGCGCGGCGTCACTGGGACGCCGCGTCGGCGAGTTCTTCGCTGATCAGCGCGTGCTGTACGTCGGTTCGGGCGGCCTGGCGCACGACCTGCCGGGATTCCGCGAACCCGAGACGGGCGCGGTGCTCACGGAGGAGGAGCGCCAGGCGTGGATCAAGTCGGTCAACGAGCGCGCCCGTGCCGAGGGCACGATCCGGGACCTGGCGCGCACCTGGGACGAAGCCTTCCTGGCAGGCATCGGCGGCACGTCCTGGGAGTGGCTCGACTCGATCGGCACCGACCTGGTCTCGCGGGCCGGCAACGGCGCCGCCGAATGCCTCACCTGGACGGCCGCCTGGGCCGCCGGTGGGCAGGCCCTGAAGACGCTGGCGCACGAGTTCGACACGAACGGCCGCGCCGTCGCGATGTCGTAGGCCTTCAAGTCGGCGGCGCCTCCACGGTGCTGAGCACGTCGGCCTCGGCCAGGTAAAGGCGGCCGAGGTCGATCAGAAGCGTGCCGAGCTCCCGGTAGTGCTCCGCGCGCTGCACATCAGGAATGAGGCCGCACGTGCGCAGCATATTCTGTGCGAGCAACTCGCCGAACTGTGGATAAGTCTTCACCACCTCACGCGAGAGGCGTTGAAGAGATATGCGCAGCAGATCCTCGGTCAGGATTTCCGCGGCCATGGCAGGATCCCCTCGCTCTTGCGCCAGACGCCGTCGCAGTCCCAGCAGGTCGGCCAGGTGTTCTTGTCGCGCCAGAGACTCACCTGTTGCGGCACAATGGGATCGCCGCACAATGTCTCGACGAGCTGCCCCCTGGTCAGCTCGTCGGGGATGGCATGACGCTGCCCCTCGTGGGGCGTCCATCGGAACTTCACATATTAATTGTGCGGCTTGGAAGTCCTCCAAGCTAACGCCCTTTTGGGTTGTGTTGCGATCAAACGTTCTGGAATGGCTGAGAACGGGTCTACCTTCTCGGCATGCCGAAAAGATTCTCCACTGTGAGAGGTCGTGAGTTCGGGGACGGCCTTCGCGCGGCCATCGCCAGCACGGGCATGACCTCGCGGACGGTCGCCGAACTCCTGGGCTGGCAGGAGGCCAAGCTTTCAGACCTGGTCAACGGCAAGGGCGGCTCGACCGCACTCGAATTGGCGTTGTTGCTGGGCGTCTGCCGGACACCGCAAGAGGAACGCGATCACCTGCTCTCGCTCTTCCCCGACTTCAACACCAAGGGTTGGTGGCAGGAACACGGGTCGTGTGCCCCGATCCATCCGCGCACGCTGATCGAACACGAGCGCACTGCCAAGAAGCTGGTCAGCTGGCAGACGTCGTTGGTGCACGGCCTGACGCAGACTCAGGAGTACGCGCATGCGGTGATCGCGGCCTGCGCGAACGTGCCTGCTGACGAGATCGGGGCGCGGGTGGCCGCACGGTCGGCGCGGCAGGAGGTGCTGCGGCCCGCATTGCAGTGCCATTTCTACGTCCACGAGTCGGTGCTGATGACACCCGTCGGTGGCCAAGAGGTGATGGACGCGCAGCTGCGGCACTTGGAAAAGCTCGCGGCGCGGTCGTACGTCGAGATCCGCGTCGTGCCGCTGTCGGCCGGTGCGCACGCGGGGCTTTCGGGTTCCTTCGACCTGATGACGTTCCACAAGTACGAGCCGGTCGTGTTCCTGGAGAGCGAGAACTCCAGCCTCATCGTCGAGGTGCCGAACTCGGTGAAGGCCTACCAACAGGTGGTGGACGCGCTCGATCGGACCGCCTTGGATGCGGAACAATCGAAGGGACTGATCAAGCGGTTGCTGACCTGAGGAGATGGCGATGGCAGGGTGGCGCAAGAGCACGTACAGCGCGAACGCGAGCTCGTGCGTGGAGGTGGCCACCGGCGTCGGGATCCGGGACAGCAAGGCGCCCGTCGCTCACATCGAGGTGGGCCGGGCCGCGTGGACCTCCTTCCTGAGCACGGTGAAACACACCCGCTAGTCAAGGTACGGGCCATTCTGCCGGTCGTTACGATCCGAACCATGACCATGCCCGCTGCGATCGAAGCCGTCCGCGCCGCGTTCATCGGGCTCGCCGCGGAGGAGTTCGACCTGCCGCCACGGCTGGCGTTCAGCGAGAGCAGCTCGCTCGTGATGGCGGTGCACCATCGGCCGAGCAGGTCCACGGCGGTCAAGGTGATCAGCATCGAGATCGAGCGGGACCCGGTGATCACGGGCACGGTGGTGTACTCGCATCCCGGCGGGCAGTTCGTCACGGACGCGGTGCCGCTCACCACGCTGCGGACCGGTGCTGTGGTCGGCGTGGCAACGGATTTGCTGGCCGACGAGGACGCCTCGCACCTGACGCTGCTGGGGGCCGGGGCACAGGCGGCGGACCAGGTGCGGGCCGTGCACGCGGTGCGGCCGTTGAAGAAGCTCGTCGTGTTCAACCGGAACGCCGGGAAGGCCGAGGCGTTGCTGGAGAGCTTGCAGGACGAGCTGCCGGACACGGTGATGGACGTGGAGCTCAACGCGGAAGAGGCGGTGCGGGACGCGGATGTCGTGTGCTGCGCGACGGCGTCGACGGTGCCGCTGTTCTCGTGCGACGCGCTCAAGGAACGGGTGCACGTCAACGCGATCGGCTCGTACCGGCCGGTGATGCGGGAGCTGCCGCAGGAGTTGCTGTCCAGCGCGGAAGTCGTGGTGGTGGACCAGGTCGAGGCGGCGCTGAGTGAGGCCGGGGAGATCATCCGCGCGGTCCAGAGCGGTGTGCTCAGGCTGGAGTCGCTCGTCGAACTCGGTGCGGCGCTGGGGAATCCGCCGCTGCGCGAGGGGCGGACGGTGTTCAAGTCCGTTGGGGTCGCGGTGCAGGACTGGGCGGTGGCCAGGCTCATGGCGTGACAAAGCGCTGGACGTGAACCCATCCGCCGCGTGGGTTCACGTCCAGCGCCGTGATTCTCTCCGTCAGGTCGTGGACAACCGGACGGAGAGAGACCTCAGACCTGCCACTTCTGGCTGGCGACGCCGAGGCAGTCCCAGATGTGGAGTCTGGTGCCGTCGGCCGAGGAGCCTCCCACGGTGTCGAGGCACTTGTTGGCCTGCGGGTTCACGATGTCCTGTGCCCCGCTGACGGTCCACTTCTGGGCGCCTGATCCGTTGCAGTCCCAGAGTTGGACCACTGTGCCGTTGCCGGTACCGCCGCCGTTGACGTCGAGGCACTTGCCCAGCGCGCGGATCGTGCCGTCACCGGGACGGCTCCACTTCTGGGCGGCGTTGCCGTTGCACCCGGTGATCTGGATGGGCGTGCCGTTGGCGGTGTTCGCCCAGGGCACGTCGACGCACTTGCCGCCGATGCCGCGGATCTCCGTGCCACCGCTGGGTGGCGGGCTGTCGTTGGAGACGCGGACCCAGTCGATCACGAGCTGCTGCGGGAACGTCGTGCTGCCGTCGGGGTAGCCCGGCCACTCACCACCGACCGCGAGGTTGATGATGATGAAGAACGGCTTGTTGAACACCCACGTCCGGCCACCTAGGTCGGCGGGCGTCTTGCGGCCGTAGACCTGGCCGTCGACGGACCACACGATCTCACCCGGACGCCAGTCGACAGCGAAGTTGTGGAAGCCGTCGGCGAAGTTCGGGCCGTTGTACACCGCCTGCAGGCCGCCCGCACCGCTGTAACCGGGGCCGTGGATCGTGCCGTACACGGTGTTCTGCTGGTGGCCCAGGAACTCCATGATGTCGATCTCGCCAGAACCTGGCCACGGGTTACCGGTGTTGATGTCGGCACCCAGCATCCAGAAGGCCGGCCAGATGCCCTTGCCGCGCGGCATCTTCATGCGCGCTTCGAACCGGCCGTAGGTCTGGGTGAACTTGCCCGCGGTGTTGATGCGGGCTGAGGTGTACTCGCAACGGCCGTACCAGCACTGGTAGTTGCCGGGGTTCTCGCGCTTGGCGGTGATCACGAGGTTGCCCTGGCCGTCGTGCACCGCGTTCGAGGTGCCCGCCTGGTACCACTGCGACTCTCGGTTGTTGCCGTCGTTGTTTCCGACTTCCATTTGCCACTTGCCACCGTCGACACCGGTGCCGGCGGGGGCGTTGAACTCGTCGGCCCAGGTCACCGCCGCGTTGGCAGGGGGAGCTTGGCTGGTGGTGGCGACGGTGATCCCCGCGGCCACCATCAAGGCGGCAGCGAGGGCCGTCCCGATGCGTCGCTGCATCGAACCGACCTTTCCGGGTGTTTAGTTGTGCGCCCAGTGGTTCGGAAGTGTTGTCATGCCGTGACTCTCGGTCAACTTGTAAAGGTTTTCACCTTTTTGTCAGATGAGAGCGCTCTCAGGAGATCGGGCTCACTACCAGCGGATTCGCAGGAAGCCTGGTAGATCCGGGTACAGCCGCTGGGCCGAAGCGCTGACGCACTTCAGCACCTCCGCGCTCTTGCCGGCGGTGTCGACGAACTCCTTGACGTTGCGCTCGGTGCCGGCGACGCGCACCCGTTCGTCCCGCAGGCACCGCGCTGTCGCGTCCCGCAACTCCGGTGTCATCTTCTGCTCGCGCGCCTCGACGTAGGTGGGTTCGACGTGCGAGATGTGGGCCAGGTTGCAGTCCTCGACCGCCTTGCTCCACGCGTCGGGATCGCCGGTCGGTGGAATGCCGTACAGCAGCGTCAGTCCGTCGACCGGGCTGAGAACCGCGTCGGCGACCGGAAATCCCGCCTCCCGCACGCACTTGGCGAACCCGTCGACCGCCTGCCGGTACTCCTCGTCCGTCACCGTGCCGTCGTTCAGGGCCCAGGCCTGCGCCGCGGGGTAGGAGGGTGCGCCCCCGTCGCCGTCTTCGGCGGCGGGGGCGCACCCGGTGATCATCGCGAGCATCAGCCCGCACAGAACAGCTCGGCGCATGGTCAGCTGTACGTCACGTTGCAGGCGTCGCAGCCCCAGTGCATCCCGGTGCCGAATCCGGCGGCGTCGGTGCGCTCGGAGTACGCGCTGGTGTTGTTCCCGTACACACGCGGCCACGTGTAGCCGTCGCTCGCTCGCAGGCCCGCGCTGAGGCGGCCCGCGCAGCTGCCGTCCACCTTGGTCGTCTGCGCCCAGGCCCTCGTGCTGCTGTACCGGCCGCTGGACACGTGGTTCCGGCCGCAGCCGCGCGACACGTCGCGGTTGTTGCCCAGAGCCTGTGCGGGCAGTGCCGGCATCAGCGCGGCGATGGTGACGGTCGCCAGCAGTGCGGCCGCTGCCCTGGTTCTCAATCCGGTCATGGAAATGTTCCTTTCCGGTAGTGGAAGGGAATCATCGGATGGGCGCGCCAAAATCGGCGTGCAATGATTGTGGAAACCACGCGCAGCACGGATCTACCTGCGCTTTTCGCGGTGGTGAATCCCCCTGGGCCCGCTTGTGCCGCCCCCTCCGATGCCCTGTGGGAACCGTACTGCTTGATCGCGAGTTCGGCCAGGTATCCGAAGAACACCATTTCTTTCTGTGCAGCCTGGAATTGTTTTGTCGGACGCGGATGGGAGTGCTCGGGGACGAGCGCTCCTGGCGGCGCTGTCCTGTCACGTCGTCGGCGATGAGGCAGCATGTTGACACGTGAAGCTAATGCCATTAGCTTTTGGGCTATGGCCGTTCGCTCACGTCTCACCACCGCCAAGGTCGTGGACGCCGCGCTGGAGCTGGTCGACGAGCAGGGCGTCGAGGGACTGACGCTCGCCGCCGTCGCCGCTCGCACCGGTGTCGCCACGCCTTCGCTGTACAAGCACGTCGCGAGCCTCGCCGAGCTGCGAGGTCACGTCGGTGTGCGGGTGCTGGAGGAGATGACCGCCCGGTTCACCGCAACGGTCCTGGGCCGGGCGGGCGACGAGGCGGTGACAGCGCTCATGCACGCGTATCGCGATTACGTGCGGGAGCACCCGAAGCGCTACGCGGCCATGCCGATGGACCCGCTGCACGACGAACTGCAGCAGGCCGCCGGGATGAAGCTCGTGGAGGTCATGCTCGCGACGCTGCGGCAGTACGGCCTGGAGGGCTCCGGCGCCATCCACGCCACGCGGTGCCTGCGGGTGATCGTGCACGGCTTCGCGTCGATCGAGGCCGGCGGCGGGTTCGGCCTGCCGGAAGGCCTCGACGACACCTACGACCAGCTCGTCCGGATGTACCTCACCGATCTCAGGGGGCAATCATGAAGTGGACTCTCACCGCCGCAGGCCTGCTCTTCCTGCTGTACCCCGTGTTCAGACCATGGGAGGACGAGACGACGACCGCGGGTGCCGCGGCCGCGATGGGATCGAGTGCGTGGGTCGCGTCGCACCTGTTCGCCATGATCGGGTTCATCCTGGTGCCGATCGCGTTGCTGGAGATCCACCGCACCGCCGCGATCACGTTCTGGGTCGGCGCCGGGCTCACGCTGCCCTACTACGGCGCCGAGGACTTCGGCCTGCACTCGATCGCCGGGCAGCCGAACATCCTCGAGCTCGCCGAGTCCGTGCGCTACAACCCCGTCGCCGCCACGACTTTCGCTGTCGGTCTGGTGACGATGGGCGTCGCCGCGGTCCTGGTCGCGCTCAAACTCCGCACGCTGCCTGCGATCCTGTTCGCGGCCGGGTTCGCGTTGTTCCTGCCGCAGTTCTTCACGCCGCCCGCGGTCAGGATCGCGCACGGCGTGCTGATGATCGTCGGCTGCGTGTGGCTGGCGTGGGACTCAGCGCGCAGTGAGGCGAAAGACCCTCAGCTCGCGGCCTCCTGACCGCTTCACGTAGTCCTCGAACGCCGGCCAGGCCGCCACCATCTTGCGCCAGGCGGCCTCGCGCTCGGCCCCTTCGAGCAGGGTGCCCCGCACATCACGGACGTCGCCGCGCACGTTCACCTGGATGTCCGGGTTCTTCAACAGGTTCGCGGTCCACCCGGGGTGGTGCGGCTTGCCCCAGTTCGACCCGACGACCAGCATCGACGAACCGTCGGCGACGTACTGGACCTGGTTCTCGCGCCGCTCACCGGACTTGGCGCCCACGGTGATCAGCGTCAGGCCGGTCTGCTTGCTGAACGAGACGGTCATGACCTTGCCGCCGGTCAGCTTGTAGAGCAGGCGGTCGGTGCCGATCACGGCTCTCTCGAACCAGGACATTCAAAGCGCTCCCGTCGACCTCGCCGCGTGGACCGCGGCGGTTCTGTTGTGCACCCCCAGTTTGCGCATCGCGCCCCGGAGGTAGGCCTTGACGGTTTCGGTGCTCAACCCGAGCTCGGCGGCGATCTCCCGGTTGGACGCACCGACCGCGGCCAGCCGAAGCGTATCGAGTTCGCGCGGGGTCAGTCCTGTGGGGACGGAGACGGGAGCGTTACCGCCGAGATCCTGGTGGACCCTGCGCAGTCGTTCGCGCAACGCGGGATCCCCGACGAGCTTGGCGACCTCGGCCAGTTCGCGTAGTGCGGCCTGTGTGTGGAGGGAAGGCATGTCCAGGTCCTGTGCGATGGCTTGCGCGATCGCGCCGGCCATCCTGATGGCCCGGTCGCCGACGGGCGTCTGCCCGCGCACGGCCCCGTAGAGCACGCCGTGCACGGTGCCGCGCACCGCGACCGGGTAGGCGAACACGGAGGTCAGTCGCTCGTCGACGACCACCATCTGATCGAACTCGTGGGTGATCGCGCGGGTGGAGGCGTAGTCGTTCACGCGCACCGCCGTGCACATCGCGATCGCCGTGCCGCCCAGTCCGCGGCCCGTGCCCACGCGCAATCCGTGCAACGACGTGCCGTGCGTGCCGTAGAAGCTGCTCAGCACCAGCTCGCGGCTGGGCGTGACGGCACCGCCGAACACGACGGGCAACCCGGTGGCTCGGCGGAGCATGTCCAGGCGTTGCGGCAACAGCGCCTGGAAACGGTCTGGCAGCACGCTGGCAGTCTCACCCACGGGCGCACCCTCGAAAAGGGGTGCACCCCCATCCGGGGGTATCCCGTCGGCCCGGTCCTGCCCACCCTCTTGAGCCAGTGAAGGAGGCCACCGATGACCAGCCACGACACCTACCGCGCGGCCCGCGACCTGATGCTCACCGATCCCGAGTCGTTCAGCTGGCCGAGCTTCGCCGGCAGCTTCAACTGGGCGCACGACTGGTTCGACTTCATCGCCGAGGGCAACGACACCACGGCGCTGCACATCGTCGAGGAGGACGGCGGCGAGCGCGCCTACACGTTCGACGAACTGCGCCGGAGGTCGAACCGCGTCGCGCGCTGGCTCGCCTGGCACGGCGTCGGCAAGGGCGACAGCGTGATGATCATGCTGGGCAACCAGGTCGAGCTCGGGGAGTCGATGCTCGCGGTGATGAAGCTCGGCGCCGTGATCATGCCGACCACCACCGCGCTGGGACCCGCCGACCTCGCCGACCGGCTGCACCGCGGCGCTGTTCGGCATGTCATCGCGCGCAAGGAGGACGCGGACAAGTTCGAGGACGTGGCCAACAAGGAGGCGGGCACAGTCCTGATCGCGGTCGGTGGTGCCACCGCCGGTTGGCTGGACTACGCGGAGACGGCAGAGGCCCCGGACAACCCGTTGCCGCACCCGAAGACCAGGGCGGACGACCGGCTGCTGCTCTACTTCACCTCCGGCACGACCAGCAAGCCCAAGCTCGTCGAGCACACCCAGACCTCGTACCCGGTCGGGCACGTCACGACCATGCGCTGGATCGGCATCAGGCCCGGCGACGTGCACCTCAACATCAGCTCGCCGGGCTGGGCCAAGCACGCCTGGAGTTGTTTCTTCGCGCCGTGGATCGCCGAAGCGACGATCTTCGTCTACAACTACACGCGGTTCGACGCGGCCGCGCTGCTCGGCCAGATCAGGGACAAGGGCGTCACCACGTTCTGCGCGCCGCCGACCGTGTGGCGGATGCTGATCAAGGCGGACCTCAGCGCGGGGCCGGGCGGGTTGCGCGAGGTCGTGGCCGCCGGTGAACCCCTCAACCCCGAGGTGATCGAACAGGTCCAGCAGCAGTGGGGCCTCACGCTGCGGGACGGCTTCGGGCAGACCGAGACCACGCTGTCGGTCGGCAACGTGCCCGGCGCGCCGGTGAAGCCCGGCTCGATGGGCACGCCGCTGCCGGGTGTTCCGGTCGTGCTCGTCGACCCGATCAGCGGCGAACCGGCCGAGGAAGGCGAGATCTGCATAGATCTGAAGCAGCGGCCGATGTCGCTCATGGTCGGCTATCACGGCGACGAGGAGCGCAACGCCGAGGCGATGGCCGGCGGTTACTACCACACAGGCGACATCGCGAGCAGGGACGAGGACGGCTACCTGTTCTACATCGGGCGGTCCGACGACGTGTTCAAGGCGTCGGACTACAAGATCTCGCCGTTCGAGCTGGAGAGCGTGCTGATCGAGCACCCGGCGGTCACCGAGGCCGCGGTGGTTCCCGCCCCGGATCCGCTGCGGCTCGCCGTGCCCAAGGCGTACGTGGCGTTGAGCGCGGGCTGGGAGCCGAATCGCGAGACGGCACTGCGGATTCTGAAGCACGCCCGCGAGAACCTGGCGCCGTTCCAGCGGATTCGGCGGCTGGAGTTCTTCGAACTGCCCAAGACCGTGTCCGGCAAGATCCGCCGCGTCGATCTGCGCACGCGGGAGGAACAGGGCGTCGAAACGGGGGAGTGGCGGGACGACCAGTTCCCCGAACTGCGCCAGTAGGGCGCTTGCCCATGGTGATCTACTGGTCGCATGGTCCGAAAGATCGCGGGACGCCCGGCGGTGATCACCGGGGCGGCGTCGGGCATCGGCCGCAGCCTCGCCCAGCGACTGTCCCGGCACGGCTCACCGGTGGTCATCGCCGACGTGAACGAGGCCGGGTTGCGGGAGACCGCCGACTCGCTGAACGGCCCGGTGCTGAGCCGGGTGCTCGATGTACGGGACGCGGACGACGTGCGGCTGTTCGCCAAGGAGGTGCAGGACTGGCTGGACCTCCCTCTCGCCGCGGTGTTCAACAACGCCGGCGTGGCCACGTCCACGACCGTGCGGAATTCCGTGCCAGAGGACGACTCCTGGCTGTTCGACATCAACTTCTGGGGTGTCGTGAACGGCACGCGGGCGTTCCTGCCGCAGCTGGTCAAGCAGAACTACGGCGTCATCGTGAACACCTCCAGCGTGTACGGGCTGCTCGGGATGCCGAAGAACAGCGCCTACTGCGCCTCGAAGTTTGCCGTCCGCGGGTTCACCGACTCGCTGCGGCAGGAGTTGCGCGGTACCGGTGTCTCGGCGGTCACCGTGCACCCCGGCGGGATCAGGACCAACATCGTGCGCAACGGGCGCATCCACGCCGAGCTCGACGAGCAGGGCCGATCGCTGGAGCAGATCGCCGCGGACTTCGACAAGATCGCGATGACCACCGCGGACAAGGCGGCCGAGATCATCCACCGCGGGGTCGAACGCGGTAAGGCCCGGATCCTGGTCGGGCCGGACGCGTACGTGTTCGACGCGCTCGCCCGTATCGCCCCGACTTCGTACTTCACCGTGATGGCGCGCATCTTCGAACGGTGAGGCATGATCCACGCCGTGGAATCCTCGACGGAGGTGCGGCGGACCGAGCAGTGGTTCGTCCAGCAGGGCGCGCCGACCATGATCGAGGGGTACGGCTTCCGGTCGCACGTGTTGCCGCGGATGCTGCCCGCGCTGACGTTCGTGGCGGTCGGCAGTCTCGCCTGGCTCGTGCTGCTGCGGTCCACCGGGCTGTCGAAGTGGGTGCTGCTCGGGGTGATCGTCGCGGTGATGGTGTCCGCGTGGATCCTGCTCTCGTCGTTCGTGCGGCGACTGCCGAGCTTTTCGCGGCAGACGACCGGCGTGCTGTTGGTCGTGTACGCGGCGATGCCTGTGATCGTGCCGTTGCTGCAGTACGTGGCCAACGACGAGATCATCACGCCCGGAGCCGAGGGGCCTGACTTCGACTGGTGGGTCGTCCCGCTGTGGTTCGTCACCTTCTTCGGCCTGGCCTTCGTGGCGACCATGCTGGCCACCACCTACGGCCTGGGCGCGTTGCTGAAGGCCGGGATCCGGCACGTGCTCGCCGACCTGCGCAACAGCGTGCACCTGCTCGGCCGGGCGTTGCCGCCGATGCTGTTCGTGACGCTGTTCCTGTTCTTCACCGGTGAGCTGTGGCAGGCGATGAACCAGCTGCGGTGGCCGCGGGTCAGCCTGGTCGTGCTGCTGTTCGCGGCGATCACCGTGCTGGCCGCGGCCGCCCGCCTGCGCGACGAGATCGGCCGGGTCGAGCAGGACCTGCGGCCGGAGATCCTGACCGTCGCGTGCCAGGGCACGCCGCTGTCCGGGGTGGAGATCACCGAACCGTTGCCGCCCAAGCGGTTGAACCCGCGTCAGCAGCGCAACCTGCTGGTCATGCTCGCGATCCGGCAGCTCCTGCAGGCGGCGGTGGTCGGGCTCGGGCTGTACGCGTTCTTCGTGGTGCTCGGCCTGATCGTGGTGACGCCGGCGATCGCCGCGCAGTGGATCGCAGCGGAGCCGGTCATGTCGATCATTCCCGGTGTCCCGTCGGCGATGTTGCGCAACGCCACGTTGTTCGCGGCGTTCGGCAGCATGTACTTCTCGGTGATCTCGATGAGCGACGCCGAGCACCGGCGCCAGTTCTTCGCGCCGGTGCTGGAGAAGGTCGAGCGGACGCTGGAAGTGCGCGCGGTGTACCTGAAGGTCAGAGAGCAGGTTCCGGCCTGAGCAGCGCGTCGCGGCTGGGCGGCGCGCCGAACTGACGCCGGTACTCGCGGCTGAACTGCGACGGGCTGTCGTAGCCGACCCGGTGGCTGACCGTGGTCACGTCCCGGTTGGTGGCGAGCAGCAACCTGGCCTCCTGCAACCGGATCTGCTTCTGGAACTGGATCGGGCTCATCGCCGTGACGGCCTGGAAGTTGCGGTAGAACGCCGACTCGCTCATGCCCGCGATCCGCGCGACGTTCTCGACCTTGAACGACTCGGCGAAGTTCTCGCGGATCCACCTCACCGCCCTGGCGATGTGGCTGAGGCTGCTGTCCCGCGACCCGAGCTGGCGGACCGCGGCGCCCTGTTCGCCGGTCATCACCCGCCAGAGGATCTCCTGCTTGACCAACGGCGCGAGCGCGCGGGCGTCGCGCGGCCGGTCCAGCAGCCGCGCGAGCCTGGTCACGGCGTCGAGCAGCTCCGGGGTGGCGTCACTGACGGCGAGGCCCTCCGGGGTGCCGGGCGTGGCGGGGACGTCGTTGCCCAGCAGCAGGCCGGCCACCGCCTCCGGGCGCAGCACCAGGCCGATGCCGAGCGCGGGTTCGGACGGGCTGATGTCCACGTAACTGCCGGTGATCGGCAGGTCGATCGACGCCACCAGGTACTGGCCGGCGCGGTAGTCGTGCACGCGGTCGCCCAACGCGATGCGTTTGCGGCCCTGGGCGACGAACGCGAGGATCGTGCCGGTCATGCTCGGCGTCGGCGGGCCGCCGAGAGCGGTCCGCGAGACCAGGACGTCCTCGATCGGCGTGGTCAGGTCCGGCCGGGCGTGCTTGGCGAGCAACGCGCGCAGTTCGTCCACGCGGTCGATGCTCCCCGGCGGTGGGACGATCAGGCAAGCCTCCGCGAAACGGGGCGCTCGCCCGGGACAACCCCGGGCGAGCACACCGTCAGGGTCAGCAGCGGCCGCGGGACGTGATCTTCACGGAGCGCGGGTTGGCGGTGGGCATCACCTTGCTGTCCTTCTTCTTCGCCGGAGCGACGAAGCAGTCGACGACGGGAATGCCGCCGACGCCGCTGTAGGTGAGCTCGATCGCCCGCGCCTGGTTGCAGTGGTTGTTGTAGTACACGGTGACGCTCTGGTGGCCGTCGCCCCACGAGATGTTGATGTCTTTGCCGCTGGGCGACGCGCAGGGCGCCGACAAACGGTGCGTGTCGGCGGACGCGGCCGGTGCGGCCAACGCGCCCAGCGCGAGACCGGCGCCGACCATCGCCATGACGATGTTGCGAGACTTCACGTAGTGCCCCCATAACAGGTTTGTTCGGGTTGCCCCTCTGACGTCGGCAACAGTGGGGCACACGCCCAGGACAAACCTAGGATGGATCTTGAATCGGCTGATCGGGGCACGTTGGCCGGCCTGGTCAGCCCCTGAGCCCGTCGACGCCGTGGGCTTCGAGAACCCGGCGCAGCTCGGGGTCGGGCTCGTGGACGATCCGCTGGTAGGCGGGCGGGTGGGTCGGGTGCAGGTCGGTCAGGTCGTGGTCGGCGTCCCAGCCGAGCCACACCTCGTCGTACCAGTCCGGGACGATCTCGTGGGCGTGCCCGAACAGCCGCAGCTTCTCCCGCAGCTCGGCGTCCGTGCGCACGTAGGACAGGTGCCGCAGCCAGATGTCGGTGAGGTGTGGTTCGGCGTCGACGTACCGCGTTTTCGTGAAGCGCGCTCCCCTGCGGACGCCGATCGACGCGGTCAGCCGCTCCGGCGGCTCGACGCGGTGCTCGATCGTCTTCCAGTACGTCTTCAGCCGGACCGAGAGCGCGCGGTGCTCGTCGCGGTGGCAGAGCTCCACCAGTGCGTGCAGGTCGTCGTCCAGCAGGATCTCGTCCGAGTCCAGGCAGAACACCCACTCGCAGTCGTCCAGCGCGTCGAGCCCCGCGTTGCGCGTGTCCTGCTCGCTGTGCCACTCCGCCTCGATCACCTCGATGCGGGGATCCAGCGGCGGGACCGGCGTGAGCGTGGCGGGCGCACCGGACTGGGCGCGGGTGCCGCGCAGGACCACCAGGCGGTCGACGACCTTGAGCAACTGGCCGGCCACGGCGGGGAGGAACCGCCATTCGTTGAGGACCGGAATGGCGGCGCCGAGCTTCATGGTGATCATCCTATCCACTGCTACCGTGCGGGAACGAGGTCGGCGTGGACCCCGCCGGCCCAGCATGGGAAGGGTTGGCTCGATGAGCTTGCTGCGCAGCTACGTGTCGGGTGGATGGCACACGCCAACGGCTGAGGGCGCGCCGTTGCACGACGCCGTGACGGGCGAGGAGATCGCCCGGATCTCGTCCGCGGGTGTCGACATGGGTGCGGCGCTGGCGTACGGCCGTTCGGTGGGCGGTCCCGCGTTGCGTGAGCTCACGTTCCACCAGCGGGCGCAGTTGCTGAAGGCTCTCGGGTTGTACCTGAAGGAGCACAAGGCCGAGCTGTACGCGCTGTCCGCACGTACGGGTGCGACGAAATCCGACTCGTGGATCGACATCGACGGCGGCTTCGGCGTGCTGCTCGGCTACGCGTCGAAGGCCAAGCGCGAGCTGCCGAACGACAAGGTGTACGTCGACGGGGCGTTGGAGCCGTTGGGGCGTGGTGGCACGTTCGTCGGTCAGCACATCTGCACGCCGTTGCGCGGTGTCGCGGTGCAGATCAACGCGTTCAACTTCCCCATGTGGGGTCCGCTGGAGAAGTTCGCGCCGGCGTTCATCGCCGGGGTGCCGTCGTTGATCAAGCCCGCGTCCCAGACGGCGTACGTGACCGAGAAGATGGTCGAGCTGATGCTCGCGTCCGGGCTGCTGCCGGAGGGGTCGTTGCAGCTGGTCTGCGGGTCGGCCGGGGATCTGCTGGACCACCTGACGCCGCAGGACCTGGTCGGGTTCACCGGGTCCGCCTCCACGGCCCAGCACCTGCGCACGCACCAGGCCGTGATCAGGTCCTCGGTGCGGTTCAACGCCGAGGCCGACTCGCTGAACTGCTCGATCCTGGGGCCGGACGCCGTCGCGGGGACGCCGGAGTTCGACCTGTTCGTCGGCCAGCTGGTCGCCGAGATGACCACCAAGGCCGGCCAGAAGTGCACCGCGATCCGGCGTGCGCTGGTGCCGGAGTCGTTGATGGACGCGGTGGCGGAGGCGACGGCGGCGAAGTTGGCCGAGGTCGTGATCGGCAACCCCGCGGACAAGTCCGTGAAGATGGGCGCGCTGGCCGGGCTGGAGCAGCGCGAGGAGGTCCGGCGGTCGCTGAAGGCGTTGCAGGAGAACGCCTCCGTCGTCTACGGCGACGGCGCGCTGTCCCTTGTGGACGCTGATGCCGAGCGCGGTGCGTTCATGTCACCGATGCTGCTGCGCGCCGCCGCCGACGCCGTGCAGCCGCACGAGGTCGAGGCGTTCGGCCCGGTGTCGACGCTGATGCCGTACTCGTCGGTGGACGACGCCGTCGAGTTGGCGGCGAGGGGTTCCGGTTCGCTGGTCGGCTCGATCGTCTCGGCGGACACCGACTTCGTGCGCGACGTGGTGATCGGCGTGGCGCCGTGGCACGGCCGGTTGCTGGTGCTGGACCGCGACGACGCCGGTGAGTCGACCGGGCACGGGTCGCCGTTGCCGATGCTGGTGCACGGCGGACCTGGCCGGGCGGGCGGTGGCGAGGAGATGGGTGGCATGCGCGGCGTGCTGCACCACATGCAGCGCACGGCCGTGCAGGGCAGCCCGAAGGCGTTGGCGGCGGTCACGAACCGCTGGGTCGCCGGCGCGCCGCGCAACGAGGGCACGGTGCACCCGTTCCGCAAGACGCTGGCCGAGCTCCGGCTGGGCGACACCGTCGTGGCCGGGCCGCGCGAGGTGACGCTGGAGGACATCGAGCACTTCGCGACGTTCACCGGCGACACCTTCTACGCGCACATGGACGAGGAAGCCGCGACGGCGAACCCGTTCTTCGGCGGCCGCGTCGCGCACGGCTACCTGGTGGTGTCCTTCGCGGCGGGCCTGTTCGTGTCGCCGGAGCCCGGGCCGGTGCTGGCCAACTACGGGCTGGAGAACCTGCGGTTCGTCACGCCCACGTTCCCCGGTGACCAGTTGACCGTGACCCTGACGGCCAAGCAGATCACGCCGCGCGAGGACCAGGAGTACGGCGAGGTGCGCTGGGACGCGGACGTGACGAACCAGAAGGGCGAATCGGTCGCGAAGTACGACGTGTTGACGTTGGTGACCAAGAGCTAAACCATGAACGGCGCTTTTGTGGACCCCAGGTCCACAAAAGCGCCGTTCATGGTCAGCGGCACTAGCGCGGTTCGCGGCGGGGCAGGGGCTTGGTGGCAGGCCCCTCCAGCACTTCGCCGTCCACGTCGAAGCGCGAGCCGTGGCACGGGCAGTCCCAGCTGCGTTCGGCCGCGTTGAACCGCACCAGGCAGCCGAGGTGCGTGCAGCGCAGCGACACGGCGTGCAGCTGGCCGTCCGCGTCGCGGTAGACGCCGGTCTTGCCCAGGCCGTCGCGGATCACGTGGGCGTGGTCGCGCGGCAGGTTCTCGCTGGAGGTGGCGTCGGCCGGCACCACGCGGTCGCCGACGAACTCCGCCGCGACCTCGGCGTTCTTCCTCACCAGCTCCGGCAGGGACTTCAGCGAGAAGCGGTGCGGGCTAAAGCGGTCGGCGAGGTCGTTCGGCTTGTCGGTGACCAGGTCGGCCAGCAGCGAGGCGGCGAACGTGCCGCTGGTCAGGCCCCACTTCATGTAGCCGGTGGCGGTGAACAGGGCGGTGTTGCCCGGGGTGTAGCTCCCGATCATCGGCAGGTGGTCGTAGGCCGTGGGGTCCTGGGCGGACCAGCGGTGGGTGATCTCCCGCACCTGCCAGTGCCTGCGGGCGAAGTCCTCCAGGCGGCGGAACGGTTCCACGGCGGACTTGCCGGTCGGGTGGCTCTGCCCGGCGAGGATCAGCTTGTCCTCGTGGGCGGAGACGGACCAGGACGGGCTGCCGGTGCTGATCGCCAGCGCGGTGGGCGGCTCGGCGACGCGGGCGGCGACGCAGTAGGCGCGGGTCAGTTCCATGCGGGCGAAGTAGAGGCCGCGATCCAGGGTGGGGAAGTGGGTGGCGATCACGATCTTCGCGGCCTCGACCTGACCGTCCTGTGTGGACACCCGGTTGCCGGTCACGTCCAGCACGCGGCTGTGTTCGTGGACCGCGCAGCCGTTGCCCTCGATCGCCGCGGCGAGGCCGAGCAGGTACTTGACCGGGTGCAGCGCGATCTGGTCGTCCAGGCGGACGGCCGCGTGCACCTCGAAGGGCAGGTCGACGTCGGTGCTCGCCCGCACCGGCAGGCCGACCTGGCGGGCCGCGATCAGCTCGTGGTCGACGTCGCCGACCTCGGACTCGGTGTAGGCGTAGGTGACGGCCGGGCCGCGGCGCAGGTCGCAGGCGATGTTCTCGGTCCTGACCAGGTCGGCTACCTGGGCGACGGCGGACACGGAGGCGGTGGCGTAGTCGGTGGCGGCGGCCAGGCCGTGGGTGCGGCGGATCTGGGAGTACACGGTCGACTGGAGAGCGGTCACCTTGGCGGTGTTGTTGCCGGACACGCCCGAGGCCACGCGGTCGGCCTCCAGCACGACGACCCGCAGGCCGCGGCGCTTGAGCAGCAACGCGGTGGTGAGACCGGTGATGCCGCCGCCCACCACCGCCACGTCGAACGTGTGCGCGCCGGTCAGGGGTGGGCGCGGCGTCGCGGGCAGCGCGGAGAGCCAGAGCGACTGATCGGCCGTGGTGGTCATGGCGGCCGGATACCCGGCGTCCGGAATGGGTATGCGGCGGGCATGGGTGAGCACCGGGTAGTCGTCGTCGGTGGCGGGTTCGGCGGGCTGGGCGTCGTGCGCGGGTTGAAGCGCGCGGACGTCGAGGTCACGTTGATCGACCGCACCAACCACCATCTGTTCCAGCCGTTGCTCTACCAGGTGGCGACAGCGTTGCTGCCCACCGGGGACATCGCGCCGGCGTTCCGCGCGATCCTGCGCAAACAACGCAACGCGCGGGTGTTGCTGGGCGAGGTGACCGGGTTCGACACGACGAGCAAACGGGTCCACGTGGACCTGCCGGACGGCACGTCGAAGACCGTCGGATACGACACGCTCGTGGTGGCGGCCGGATCGCGGGACAGCTACTTCGGGCACGACGACTGGGCCGAGTCCGCGCCGCCGATGAAGACGCTGGAACAGGCGGTGAACCTGCGTTCGAGGCTGTTGCGGGCGTTCGAGACGGCGGTGATGTCCGACGAGCCCAAGCAGTGGCTGTCGTTCGCGGTCGTCGGGGCGGGGCCGACGGGGGTCGAACTCGCCGGGCAGCTCGCGGACCTGGCGCGCAGGGCGTTGAAGGGACAGTTCCGGGAGATCGACCCGCGTGACGTCCGGATCACGCTGCTGGACGCCGTGCCGCACGTGCTGCCGCCGTTCTCCCCGCCGCTGCGCGAGCACACCCGCGTGAAGCTGGAGCGGCTCGGCGTGACGGTGATGACGAACGCCATGGTGGAGTCGATCGACGAGGAGGGCCTCACCACCAAGGACGGTGACCGGGTCGAGGCACGGACGATCATCTGGGCCGCCGGTGTGCAGGCCTCGCCGCTGGCGCGCAAGCTCGCCGAGGCGACGGAGACCGACGTGGACCGCAAGGGCCGGATCCTGGTGAATCCCGCGGACTGCTCGGTCGCCCGCGACGTCTACGCGATCGGCGACATGGTCAACCTGAACGACCTGCCGGGCATCGCCGAGCCCGCCATCCAGGAGGGCCACCACGTCGCCCGCGTCATCAAGGCACGCCTGCGCGGCCGCGAAACCAAGCCCTTCAGGTACCTCGACCTCGGCACGATGGCGACGATCTCCCCCGGCGACGCCGTCGCGGACATCAAGAAGCTGCGGCTGAAGGGGCTCATCGGCAAGGCGGCCTGGGCGGTCGTGCACATCGCGTTCCTGGTCGGCTGGCGCAACCGCGCCGCGGTGCTCACGCAGTGGGCGTGGAACATCCTCACCGGCCGCCGCGCGCAGCCGATCATTCTGGAACCGATGCAGGCGATAGAGCGGAAATAGCGGCGCGGCCACCGCAAAAGGTTTGGCCGGGGGTAACCACGAGGCGTGAACACGGAGTTTCTGGGCATCTACCTCAACGACCACCTGGCCGGGGCGATGGCGGGCACCGAGCTCGCCCGCCGCATCGGCCGCACCCACCCCGAACTGCGCGTCCTCGCCGGCGACATCGAGGCCGACCGCCAGGAACTGCTCGAGGTCATGAAGGAGCTCGGCATCGAGTGGCGTCCGCACAAGGCCGCGATCGGCTGGCTCACCGAGAAGGCGGGCAGGCTCAAGCTCAACGGCCGGCTGCTCGGCCGGTCACCACTGAGCGACGTCCTCGAACTGGAGACGCTGCACGTCGGCATCGAGGGCAAGGCCGCGATGTGGCGGGCGCTGCAGGCGATCGGGGCCGTCGACGCGGGGCGGCTGGAGCGCCTGCTGCACCGGGCGGCCAGCCAGGCGGAGCTCGTCGAGGCCTACCGGATCCGCATCGCGCCCAAGGCGTTCAACGCGCCGCAGGTGTCCGGCGTCGAGGTCGAGCGCACGTTCACCGTCGCGTCCTCACCCGAGGGCGTCGTCGAGTACCTGCGTGACTTCTCCCGCGCCGAGCAGTGGGATCCGGGCACCGTGACCTGCACGCGCCTCGACGAGGGACCGGTCGAGGTCGGCTCGCGCTGGCGCAACGTGTCGACGTTCCTCGGCCGCAAGACCGAACTGGTCTACGAGCTGACCCGCGAGGACGCGCACAGCCTGCAGTTCGTCGGCCGCAACGACACCGCCACCTCGACGGACGACATCTCGATCACCGCGGGACCGGCGCCTGGCACGACCCGGATCGGCTACCACGCCCACGTCGAGTTCAACGGGCTCGCGAAGCTCGGGGCGCCCGTGGCGAAGCTGGCGCTCGAGAAGCTCGGCACCGACACCGAACGCAACCTCATCCGGGTGCTCGGCGCCGTGAGGTGATCGGGGCCGAGCGGTAAAGGGAACGGAAAACCGCAGGTCAGACTGGATTCCCCGGTTTGGGCGTGATCCCTAGACTCCCTCGCGCCGGTTCGTGAGACAGGCCTTCCTCCTGTCCGCTCCGGCTAGGACGCAGAGGGAGAACTGGGGTGTTCGAACACAACGTCACCAGGCGCGGCTTCGTCACGGGCGCGGCGGCCGTCGCCGGTCTCGCCGGCCTGTCGACCATCGCTCCTGGACTGGCCGGTGCCGCTCCGCAGACGAACGACCAGCACACCGAAGCCGAGATGGCCCCCGCCGTCGGAGCGCTCGCGATGATGACGTTCCAGAAGATCGACGGCACGCCGGTCTACTACTGGCGCTCCAACCGCGGCAACACGACCGCCCGCAACTGGCAGGCCACCGACGCGTTCTACAACGCGCTCGTCGCCTGGATCCGGGACCTGCGCTCGCTCTCGTCGAGCTACGGCTCGATCAGCTACATCGTCTCGGCCGGGTTCTACGTCGACAAGCCCGGCCAGCACGGCGCCGGCACCGCGATGGACCTCGACCACGTGCGCTGGTCCGGCGGCAACACCATCTCGCCGCTCGACCAGGCCCACGCGTCGTCCAACGCGGCGATCCGCAAGCGCTACCTCGCGACGGAGGCCGTGTGCCGCCGCCGGTTCCGGTACGTGCTCGACGGCTGGTACAACGCCGACCACCACGACCACATCCACTCCGACTTCGGTGGCATGCCGGTCCGCGTGCTGAAGGACTCCGAGTCCGACACCAAGTTCGTCCAGGCCGTGTGCAACAACTTCCGCGGCTCGGGCCTCGCGATCGACGGCATCTGGGGCACCAACACGCAGAACGCGTTCAACGGCCTCAAGTCGGCACTGGGCGTGACCGGAGACCCGCACACCAGTTCCTCGGTGTGGCAGTCGATGTGTTCGAAGATCGCCACCAAGGGCTTCGCGAACCAGAACATCTGATCCGCGCGAACGAGAACGGCAAGGCCGGAGCCCGATTCTCCTGGGGCTCCGGCCTTGCCGTGCGAGGGCTGGTCGTTGCTTACCTGGGGCACTTCTTCCAGGCGAAGTGGTACAGGGTCGAGAACGAGACGTCGGTCGAGTCCATGGTCAGGAAGCTGGTCTTCTTCGCGTCGGACGTGCCCTTGTCCACCCGCAGTTCGGTGTTGACGTTGAAGTTTCGCCTCTCGCCGCACGGGTGGTAGATGATGGAGGCGACGGGGGTCTGGTGCGTGACCTGCCAGTTGTCGCTCATCCCACCGTTCAGGGTCTTCGAGCGCTGGTCGGTGTCCGACATTCCCTGGAAGTAATAGCTCGCCTTCACGGTGCCCTTCGCTCCGCGCTGCAGGTCGCCGAAGCCTCTGTAGTCGGCCTGCGCGATTCCGTAGGTGAATCCACCCGGCACGTTGACCTTGAGGTTGAGCTGGCAGTTCTTGCGGAAATCGGTGGGTTTCGCCTGCGGGCCGACCTGGGCCAGGTACTCGCTGTAGGTCACCGTGAATGCTTTGTTGTCAGGGGAGACGGCCACGGCGGCGGTGCCGAGGCGGCAGCCGGAGCCGTTGACGGTGACGACGTCGATGGTGATCTGACCGGTCGGAGGCGGATCGTCGGCCGGTGGAATGACGATGGTGGACAGAGCCAAGCCGGCCGCAGCCAACGTGCTAATCATGGGGACACACCTTTCCGAATGTGCTCCAACATGTCGGGCGGCGTGATATGAGACCGTATCGGAAAGGGTGTTAACGAACGTCCGCCAACTAGAGCAACATTGCTGGTCGCGACCGCACTGGAATGTGTTCAGACCATTTGTGACTTTTTGTGTTCGATCGGTTACCGCACTAATGGCCGAGTCAAAACGGACGTCGGTCAATCACTGTCCATACCGAAAGAACGCCATTCAGAAACACAATGCTCCTGGCCTTGCGGCGAATGTAACACGCGCCGAACGGAGTAGCGGGGGCCGGCGCGGCCGAAATCAATTGGTGAAGTGTCCACACTCGTGAACCCGCTGCACGACAAGGGCGCGTCCACTGATGGACGCGCCCTTGTGGGTGAAACTGGTGGTGAAGCGGTTTATCGCTGGTTGCCGCCGCCCATCGAGCCGCCGAGGCCGAACAGGATGCGCTGGATGAGCTCGGGATCGACGTCCGGCTCGTCGCCCAGCGCCTCGGCCGCGGGGGAGCGGCGCTTCTCACGCCGGGGCAGCGGCACCGCGTTGGCGTTCACGCCGGTCGGCAGCGCGAGCTCGCACCAGATCAGCTTGATGCCGCCGGCGAGTTGCAGCTCTCCGGTGCGCAGATCGGGCGAGGTGGGCGGCATCGTGAACCGGGCGGCTTCGAGCTCGATGACGAGGTAGTCGCCGCTCAGCCTCAGTCGCAGGGTGATCAGGCGCGACGTCTTGGGGTCGGCGGACTCGATCGCTGCCTCCACCAGCGCGCAGGCGACGGCCGAGCACTCGCCGATCATGTTTCGCAGCCGCCATTCACCGAGCGTGAAGCGGACGAACAGATCAGCGCAGTTCACCGCGGTGGGCAGCGCGATGAGTGTCAGGTCGTCAACCTGTGCGGTCTGGGCGTTCACCGGCATGCAGCCTCCGTTCGCGTGCGGCGCGCGATCCAGCGACGGTCACCCGAATGGCCGTCGCGGTGTGCGGGAATCTACATGGGTATACGCGGGAAGCAATGGCCTGGTTGACTCACCCGTCAAAAGTCACGTCCGGGTCACGGCGGGAGGCCCCGGCGCTCACTGTGGGTAGAACGCCGGGCGCGCTCCGTGATCATTTTCGCTCAGCATCGCTTCCAGGCGAACTGGTAGCGGGTGTTGACGCTGCCGTCGGTCGAGTCCATGGACACGAACGCCGGCTGTTGCGAGGGGTTCGTGGACACGCGGACCTCGGTGTTCACGTTGAGGTTCCGCACCATGCCGCACGGCGCGAAGACGATCTCCGCGACGGGGGTGGAGTCGGTGAACTGCCAGTTGTCGCTCAGGGGGCTGGCGATGTTGTGCGTGATCTGGGCGGTCGAGGACGAGCCGGAGAAGTAGTAGCTGGCGCGTTGCATGCCCTTCGCGCCCCTGGGTAACGAGGCGAATCCTCTGTAGTCGGCCTTCGCGATCCCGTAGGTGAAGCCCTGCGGGTAGTGCACGCGGAGGTTCAGCTGGCAGTTCTTGCGGAAGTCGGTCGGGGCCGATCCGGAACCCGCCTGGGCCGTGTAGTCGCTGTAGGTGACCGTGAATGACGTGTTGTCATCGGAGACCGCGACGGCGGCAGTTCCGGCGGGGCATCCGGAACCGTTGACCGTCACGACGTCGACGGTGATTTTCCCGGGGGGAACGACATCCGCGGCGCTCGGCGCCTCGGGGGCGACGAGGAGCGACAGTGCCAAGCCCGTTGCTGCAATCACGCTGAGCATGAGGCGCCTTCCATTTCGGGGGATGGATGGCGGCGGAGTGGTGTGGACATTATCTTAAATGGACTTAAGGCGTGGACAGCCGACCGGGCGAACTTAAATATATTTAAAACGGATTAATCGTCTGAATGGTGGATTGGCGACGGCGGGTGGTCGGCTAACTTCGTGTCAGATCGAAAAAACGATCACACCGACCATCACTGAATACGCTGGTCCCCACACCTGGCGCCGAGAGCCCCGGCTGATCCACCTCGTAACACCGGTGTGGGAAGGCAAGCGCGCACTGCTCATCGGGTTCCTCCCTCCTGCTCGGAACTCGGTGGTGCGGCAGCGGTGCCGCGCAGCCGGCCGGTGCCCGCCGGCGGCGTCGGACCCGTCCCACGGTCCGATCGCCGCCGGCGGTGTTCTTTTTTCCGGCCCTGCGAACCCAGGGCCCTACTGCCTCCGGAGCCTCAATTGCACGCGCGCCCCACCCAGCGGCCCGCGGTCGACGTGGAGAGAGCCACCAGTGCTTTCCGCGGCGCGGCGGGCGATGTCGAGCCCCAGCCCGGTGGAGCCACCACCGCTGGCGCCGCGCCGCACCGCCTGTTCGGTGTCGGCGATGCCGGGACCGGCGTCCTCGACCACGAGCGCCACCAGATCGGCCTGGTGCACCAGGGTCACGGCGAACCGGGTGCCCTCCGGGGTGTAGCGGAAGACGTTGCCCAGCAACGCGTCCAGCGCGGCGGTGAGGTCGGTGCGGGCGAGTGGCACATGCGCGGGCTTGTCGGCGCCGCGGACGGTCCACGGCCGTTCCTGGTCGTCGGCGAGCGCGGACCAGAACACCAGCCGGTCGCGGACGACGCTCGCCGCGTCGGTGCCGGTGTGGTCGGGCTGCAGTCCCGAGCGGGCCGCCTTGATGATCTCGTCGACCTCCCTCTCGAGGCCCTGGACGGCCTCTCGGACGCGGTCCGCCCCAACACCCCTGCCGAGGGTGTCCGCGTCCAGGAGAAGGGCTGTGAGAGGCGTTCTGAGGCGGTGCGAGAGATCAGCGACGACCTCGCGTTCGGAAGCGAGCAGGTACCGGACGCGTTCGGCCATGGCGTTGAACGCCTTGCCGACCTCGGCGAGTTCGGGCGGCCCCTTGACCGGGACTCGCGCGCTGAGGTCGCCCTGGCCCATCCGGCGGGCGCCCTCCGCGAGCGTGCGGGTGGCCTTGACGGCTCGCGCGCCGAGACGGTCGGCGACGAACACCGAACCGGCGACGAGGCCGACGGCCACCCCCGCCAGCAGCCACCACGTGCCGATCACGCCGTGGGTCAGCTGTTCGTGCGGAACGAACGCCTCGATGATCGCGACCCCGCTGGCACTGGTGGCCAGCGGCTGGAGATAGGAGATGCCATCGGGCCGCTCGACCGTGGACGCCCTGGCGAGGTTGCGCGCTTCCTCGAGGTTGGCGCCGGTGATGTGCGAAGTGCCGTAGGTACCGGCGGGCACGGCGATGTGCACGGCGAGCCGCTGCTGCGTGCCGTACGCGGTGGTCCTCATCGCCTGGCGGATGTCCGCGGGTTTCTGGGAGATCACCAGCGCCGGGATGAGCGCGTTGGCCTGCTTCTCGGCCTCGCCGAGTGCGCGCTCGTACGCCGCGTTCTTGACGACGAGAGCGAGTGGGATGAGGAAGGCCAGCGCCACCATGCTGGTCGCCGCGAGAGCGACCAGCACCAGTGACCGCCTCATCTCGGCGCGACCAGACGCACGCCGACGCCGCGCACCGTGTGCAGATAACGCGGCTGCGCGGCCCGTTCACCGAGTTTGCGGCGCAGCCACGACAGGTGGACGTCGAGCGTCTGGTCATCGCGGTTGGACGGCCACAGGTTGGCCAGCAGCTCGGCTCGCGGCACCACTTCCCCCTGCCGTGCCGCGAGGTAGGACAACAGCTCGAACTCCTTGTGCGTCAAGGAGAGCTCCTGACCGTCCACAGTGGCCTTGCGCAGGTTCACGTCGATCTCCAGGCCGCCGATGACGAGTTGCTTGCTGTCGCGCGCCCTTCTGAGCACGGCCTGCAGCCGGGCCTCGAGGTGCTCGCTGGAGAAGGGTTTGACGAGGTAGTCGTCGGCGCCGGCGTTGAGCAGCCGGATGATCTCGGCCTCGTCGTCGCGGGCGGTCGCGATGACCACCGGGGTGTTCGTGACGCCTCGGATCATCCGAAGCGCGTCACCGCCGTCGAGGTCGGGCAGCCCGAGGTCGAGCACCACGACGTCGTAGTTGTTGGCGGTGACTTCGCGCAAAGCCTCGATCGCGAGCGCGACACCGTGCACGATGTGCCCCTGGCCGGTGAGAGCGCGCGTGATCGCCGCTCGCACCACCGGGTCGTCCTCGACCAGCAGTACTGATGCCATGAGCCGCTACAGGAGGATTGCCGCAGTGAGACGGTCGATCGGATACCTGGTCGCCTGGGCGTTGGTGACCATGGTCGCGGTCGGCCTGTCCTGGTTCGGCATCCGGTCGGCGATGGAACCCGCTCCCGTGCCCGCGGCGGAGGTCACGACGGGTTCGGCCGTGCTGCCGATGCCGACCGTCACCGCGCCCGCCGCCCCGGTCACCGAGACCGGTTCCTCGATCGGTTCGCCGCCTGTCACGCCTTCGTCCACCAGGCCTCCTGTGGTCAGTTCCGCTGTTCCGGCTCCTCCCAGTAGTACGGATGGACGTCCCACCTCGGCTCAACTTTCCCAGGGGGAATGGCAACAGGACGGTTCCTACGTCCACGTCTTCCATCTGCGCGGCGGTGACGTGGTCGTGCGGTACCGCACGAC
>NZ_MUYM01000069.1:0-166 GCF_002150765.1 Lentzea kentuckyensis | reverse complement strand
AAGCGCCGTTCATGGCAGTGGCTACAGGTTGAGGGCCTTGGCGAGTTGGGCGGGCTTGAGGACGCGGAGGATCGCCTCGTAGAGGTAGTAGTCGCCGTAGGGGAGGGAGACCTCCACGCCGTCTTCGGAAGGACGGTTGCGGGTTCCGCGGGCCATGATTGCCTCG
>NZ_MUYM01000068.1:26526-31537 GCF_002150765.1 Lentzea kentuckyensis | reverse complement strand
CCGCGGCGCCGCGGGCGTCACCGGGCGCAGGGCCAGCTCGCCGACCTCCGCCACGGGACGGCCGGCGTCGTCGAACAACAGGGCGGAGACGGAGTGCTCGCCGGTCGTGGTCAGCCGCACCCGGAACGCCCCGCCGGGCCGGCCGAACACCCTCACCCCGTGCCACGAGAACGGCAGCCGGGGCGCGGACCCGAGCCGGGTGAGGAACCCGGCCTGCAACGCGGCGTCGAGCAGCGCCGGGTGCAGCCGGAACCCGGAGGTGTCGAGGTCGTCCGGCAGGCGTCCCTCGGCGAAGATCTCGTCACCGCGCCGCCACCCGGCGGTGACCGCCTGGAAGGCCGGTCCGTAGTCGTACCCGTGCGCGGCCGCGTCGTCGTACAGCGCCGCGACGTCGAGCACCTCGGCGTCGGCCGGTGGCCACGCCACCGGGCCGGGCGCCTCCGCGGCGGCGTCGGTGAGCACGGCGGTGGCGTGCCTCGTCCACGGTTCACCGTCAGCGTCCTGAGGTCGGCTGTAGAGCTGTGCTGGGCGACCGACGTCGCCGGACGCGCCCACCATGAGGCGCAGCTCGATCGTGTCGTCGTTGAGCGCCAAGGGGTTCTCGAGCGTCAGCTCGTCCACGCCGGTGCAGCCGAACCGTTCACCCGCGGCGAGCGCGAGTTCCACGACGGCGCTGCCGGGCAGCAGCACCGAGCCGAACACCGAGTGGTCCGCGAGCCAGGGCTGGGACGCGAGCGAAAGCGTGCCGGAGAGGACGGTCTCGTCCGTCGCCGGCAGTGTGATCGCCGTGTCGAGCACGGGATGCCCGAGCGCGGAGCCGCGGTCGTCGTCCGCCCGCAGCCAGAAGCGGGTGCGCTGGAACGGGTACGGCGGCAGCGCGACCGGGTGGCCGCCGTGGTCCTCTGCGATCTGCCGCCAGTCGACCCCGGTGCCGCGGACGTGCACGTGTGCCAGGCCCGACATCAGGGTCTCGATCTCCGGCCGGTCCTCGCGCAGCAGCGCCACGGCCTGCGGCACCATCGCCGCCAGCGCTCCGCCGGGGCCGACCTCGACGAACGTGTCCACACCGCGGGACTCCAGCGTGCGGACCGCGTCGTGGAAGCGCACCGGTTCGCGGACGTGCCGCACCCAGTGCTCCGGTGCGGCGAGGGTGTCCGCGAGCCGCCCGGTGAGCGCGGAGACCACCGGGAGCACGGGCTCGTGGTAGGTCAGGGTCTCCGCGACGCGGCGGAACCCGTCGAGCATCCCGTCCATGCGCGGCGAGTGGAACGCGTGGCTCACCTGGAGCCGTTTCGTCTTGCGCCCTTGCGCGGCGAACCGCGCCGCGATCGCCAGTACGACGTCCGCGTCCCCGGACAGCACCACCGAGCCGGCCTCGTTGACCGCGGCGACACCGGCCCGGTCGGGGTGCGCGGCCAGCGAGGGCAGCACCTCCTCCTCCGAGGCCTGCACGGCGACCATCGCCCCGCCGCGAGGCAGCGCCTGCATCAGGGCACCGCGTGCCGCGACGAGCGCGCAGGCGTCCTCCAGGCTCAGCACGCCGGCCAGGTGGGCGGCGGTCAGCTCACCGATCGAGTGCCCCGCCAGGTGGTCCGGTCGCACACCCCAGTGCTCCAGCAGCCGGGTCATCGCGACCTCGACCGCGAAGACGGCGGGCTGGGTGAAGGCGGTCTCGTGGACGTCCGGGGAACCGCTCAGCACCAGGTCGCCGACCGGGAGGGCGGTGTGCGCGTCGAGCAGGCGGCAGACCTCGTCGAACGCCCGCGCGAACACCGGGTAGCGCTGGTGCAGCCGGCGGCCCATGCCCTGGTACTGCCCGCCCTGGCCGGTGAAGAGGAACGCCGTGCCGCCCGGCGTCGGCTCACCGGTGACGAGCCCCGGCGCGCCGCGGCCCTCGCCCAGCGCGGTCAGCGCCTCGGGGCGCAGGACGACGGCCCTGTGGCCGAACAGCGGCTTGCCGGCCAGTGCACGGGCGGCGTCCGCGGGGTGTTCGTCCACAGAGGACAGCTGGAGAGCCTGCGCGCGCAACGCCTGCCGGGACTTGGCGGACAGCACCCAGGGCACCGGGAGCGGGTCCTCCGCGCGGTCGGGCGGCGGGGCGGCCGCGGGCGCCTGTTCAAGGACGACGTGGGCGTTGGTGCCGCTGATGCCGAAGGAGGACACGGCGGCCCGGCGCGGGCGGGCGGTGTCCGGCCACGGTTCGTTCGCGGTCAGCAGCCTGACGTCGCCCTGCGTCCAGTCGACGTGCGGCGTGGGTTCGTCGACGTGCAACGAGCGCGGCGCCACGCCGTGCCGAATGGCCATGATCATCTTGATCACACCCGCGACCCCGGCCGCGGCCTGCGCGTGCCCGATGTTGGACTTGATCGAACCGAGCCGGAGCGGCTCCTCGCGGTTCTGGCCGTAGGTGGCGAGCAGTGCCTGGGCCTCGATCGGGTCGCCGAGGACGGTGCCGGTGCCGTGCGCCTCCACGACGTCCACTTCGGACGGCTGGAGCCCGCCGGCGGCGAGCGCCTGCAGGATGACCCGTTGCTGCGACGGGCCGTTCGGGGCGGTCAGCCCGTTGGAGGCGCCGTCCTGGTTGACCGCGGAACCGCGCAGCACCGCGAGCACCGGGTGCTGGTGGCGCTGGGCGTCGGAGAGGCGTTCGAGCAGGACGAGGCCGGCGCCCTCGCTCCAGCCGGTGCCGTTCGCGGCCGCGGCGAACGGTTTGCACCGGCCGTCCGGCGACAGGCCCCGCTGCCTGCTGAACTCGATGAACATCGTCGGCGTCGCCATCACGGTCACGCCACCGGCCAGGGCGAGCGAGCACTCGCCGTTGCGCAGCGCCTGTGCGGCCAGGTGAATCGCCACCAGCGACGACGAACACGCGGTGTCTACCGTGACCGCCGGGCCCTCGAACCCGAACGTGTAGGCGATCCGGCCGGACGCCACGCTCGCCGCGTTGCCCACCGCCAGCTGGCCCTCGTACCCCTCCGGCGCGCGGCGCAACCGGGTCCCGTAATCGCCGTACATGACGCCGGCGAACACACCGGTGCTGCTGCCGCGCAAGGAGTCCGGGTCGAGCCCCGCGTTCTCCAGCGCCTCCCACGCCGTCTCCAGCAGGATGCGTTGCTGCGGGTCGGTCGCGAGTGCCTCGCGCGGGCTCATGCCGAAGAACTCCGCGTCGAAGAACTCGGCGTCGTGCAGGAAACCCCCGCTCCTGGTGTAGGTCGTGCCGTGGTGCTCGGGGTCGGGGTGGTAGATCGCGTCCAGGTCCCAGCCGCGCCCGTCCGGGAACGCCGTGACGGCGTCGGTCCCGTCGGCCACGAGCCGCCAGAGCTCGTCCGCCGAGCGGACACCGCCGGGGTATCGGCAGCTCATCGCGACGACCGCGATGGGCTCCCCGGTGCCGGTCGCGGTGGTGACGACCGCCCTGGCCGCTTTGATCTCACCGGTCGCGGTGGTGCGCAGCAGCTCGATCACGGCGGCGGGGGTGGGGTGGTCGAAGACCAGGGTCGCGGGCAGGCGGAGGCCGGACGTCGCGGTCAGCCTGTTGCGCAGCTCGACCGCGGTGAGCGAGTCGAAGCCGAACTCCTTGAACGTGCGGTCGTCGTCGATCGCGTCCGTCGACGAGTGCCCGAGCACGCCCGCGACGGCCGTGCGCACCAGCTCCCGCACCAGTTCCCGCTGGTCCTCAATGGACAGACCGGTGAGACGTTCGGCCAGCGACCCGCCGCCGGCGGTGCGCGCCCGCCGCCGCGCCGGCACCAGGTTCCGCAGCACGGCGGGCACCTCCTGCTCGCGCAGCGCGGCGAGGTCGAACCGGGCGGGCGCGGTGACCGGCAGGCCGGAGGCGAGGGCGGCGTCGAACAGGGCCAGCCCGGCGTCCGCCGCGATCGGTGCGAGCCCCAGCCGGCCCAGCCTGGCGAGATCGCCGCCGGTCAGGTGCTCCGCCATCCGGCTCGGCTCCTCCCAGCGGCCCCAGGCCAGGGTGCTGGCGGGCAGCCCCAGTGCCCTGCGGTGGTGGGCGAGCGCGTCGAGGAACGCGTTGGCCGCCGCGTAGTTCGCCTGGCCGGCGGGCCCGAGCGTCCCGGCGACGGAGGAGAAGAGCACGAACGCGGTCAGGTTCAGGTCGCGGGTGAGCTCGTGGAGGTTCCACGCCGCCCGCACCTTCGGCGCGAAGACGTCGTCGACCTGCCGCCGCGTCAGCGAACCGAGGGTGCCGTCGGCGAGCACACCGGCCGCGTGCACCACGGCCGTCAGCTCGCCCGACAGCCGGGCGATGAGGTCTCCCGCCGCCGCCCGGTCCGCGACGTCGCAGGCGACGACCTCGGCCCGCGCACCGAGCGCGGTGAGCTCCTCGACCAGTTCGGCGGCACCGGGCGCGGCCGGTCCGCCGCGGCTCGCGAGCACCAGGTCCCGGGTTCCGTGCTGTCGCACCAGGTGCCGGGCAACGGCGGCGCCGATGGTGCCGGTCGCCCCGGTCACCAGCACGGTCCCGCCGTCCAGCGCGGGAGCACCGCCCGTGGCCGCGGCCGGCACGCGGTCGAGCCGCGGGGCGAGAGGCAGGCCCCGCCGCACGGCGACCTGCGGCTCGCCGGTGGCAGCGGCGAGCCGCACGGCCTCGACGCCGGGCTCGTCGGCGTCCACCAGGAGGAACCGGCCGGGGTGCTCGGCCTGAGCCGAGCGCACCAGGCCCCACACGGCGGCGCCGGCCAGGGAGGTGACGTCGGTGTCCCCGGCGGCCGCGACGGCGCCGGAGGTCAGCACGACCAGCCTGGCCGCCTCGAACCGCTCGTCCGCGAGCCAGTCGCGAAGCGTCTCCAGCGTCTGCCAGACGACGTCGCCCGCGTGGCCCTCGTCTGGCATGGGCGGTGTCGCCGGATCCGGCGTCTTGGCCGCCGCGAAGTCCTCGCTCGGTATGGGCAGGAGCACCGGGTTTGGCGTCTCGGCCGCTGCGAAGCCGTCGCCAGGTGCGGGCAGTACCGGGTCTGGCGCCGCGGTCACGGCGGAGCCGTCGTTCGATACG
>NZ_MUYM01000068.1:0-26520 GCF_002150765.1 Lentzea kentuckyensis | reverse complement strand
CGGCACCACCGGCTCCACCGGTTCTGGCGCCGTGGCCGCCGCGGAGCCCTCACCCGATACCGGCAGCACCACCAGGTCCGGCACCTCGGTCACCCCGGCGAGGCCGTCCTCGCCGAGCACCGCGCACCCGAAGGCACCGCCCTCGCCGGACACCTCCGTCCACACCGGACGGAGCAGCCACGCGGCGGCCGGTGTGGCCGCCATCGGGCGCACGGACAACGCGGCCACGTCGGCGACCGGTGCCCCGCCCCGGTCGGTGACCAGGATCGCGACCTGGTCCTGCCCGGTCCTGGTCAGCCGTACCCGCAGCGTCCTCGCGCCGGCCGCGCGGATCGACACCCGCCGCCAGGAGAACGGCAGCACCGGGGTGCCGGTGGCGGCCACCGCGATGGGCTGGATCGCGGCGTCCAGCAGCGCCGGATGAACGCCGAACCCGGCCGGATCGGCCTCGGCGGGCAGCTCGGCCTCCGCGTAGGTCACGTCGCCCGCACGCCACATCTTCCGCAGTCCCTGGAACACCGGGCCGTACTCGTAGCCCCGGTCGGCCAGCTCCACGTAGGCGTGGTCGACGTCCACGGGCACCGCGCCGTCGGGAGGCCAGCTGTCTTCCCAGCGCTCGCCGGTCGTGGTGGTGGCCGAGACGGTCCCGCCCGCGTGCCGGGTCCACACCTCGTCGGTGCGCGAGTGCACGGTCACCTCCCGGAGGCCGTCGTCGAACGCGCCCACGGTGACGCGAACGGCGACCTCGGCGTCCCGCGGCACCGGCAGCGGTGCCTCGATGATGAGCTCGTCGACGGTGGCGCAGCCGGCCAGCTCGCCCGCGTGCGCCACGAGGTCGACGAACGCGGTGCCGGGCAACAGGACGGTGCCGTGCAGCGCGTGGTCGGACAGCCACGGGTGGGCCCGCGTGGAGAGCACGCCGGTCAGCACGAGACCGTTGTCGTCGCCGAGCTCGACGCAGGCGTCCAGCAACGGGTGGCCGGCCGGGGTGAGGCCGGCGGAGCGGAGGTCGGCCGTCCGCGGCGCGTCGAGCCAGTACCGCTCCCGCTGGAACGCGTACGTCGGCAGATCGGTCTGCCGCGCGCCGGTGAACAACGGGGTCCAGTCGACGGCGCGGCCGTGGACGTGGGCCTCGGCGAGCGAGCGGAGGAACCTGGCCTGCCCGCCGTCGTCGCGGCGCAGCGAGCCGATCGCGGCGACGGGCGCGGTGTCCTGGACGTTCGCCGTGGTCACGGGGTGCGGGCTGACCTCGACGAAGAGCCCGAAGCCGTGTTCGTGCAGCAGTTCGGTGGTGCGCTGGAACTCCACGGGCTGACGCAGGTTGCGGTACCAGTACTCGGCGCCGAGCTCGGTGCCGTCGAGCACGGCTCCGTCCACTGTGGAGTAGAACGCGACGGTGCCGGCGCGGGGCTCGATCCCGGCGAGATCGGCGAGGAGCCGTTCCCGCAACGGGATCATGTGCGGAGAGTGGGACGCGCAGCTCGGCACCAGCAGCCGGACCCGGATCTCCTCCGCCTCGCAGGCCGCCCTGAGCTCGCTGAGGGGCTCGATCCCGCCGGAGATCACGACCGACCGCGGGCCGTTGACGGCGGCGATGTGGAGCTGGTCGCCGAGTCGCGCCGCTGCCTCCTCCGCGGGCAGCGCGACCGACATGATGGCGCCCGCCGCGTCCTCCTCGAGGATCCTGCTGCGCAACGCGACGACCCTGGCGGCGTCGGGCAGCGAGAGCGCGCCCGCCACGCAGGCCGCGGCGATCTCGCCCTGGGAGTGGCCGATGACCGCGTCCGGGTGCACGCCGTGGAACCGCCAGAGCTCCGCGATGCTGACCAGTACGGCGAACAGCACGGGCTGCAGCACGTCGAGCCGGTCCATCTCCGGCGCGCCGGGCACCCCGCGCACGACGTCGGCCGGTGCGAAGCCGATGTGCGGTGCCAGCGCGGCGGCGCACTCGGCGAACCGGGCCGCGAAGACCGGTGACGTGTCGAGCAGCTCGACCGCCATGCCCTGCCACTGGGATCCCTGGCCGGGGAACACGAAGACCGTCTTCACCGGCTCGCCTGCCCTGCCGGTGACCGCGTCCGCCAGCGGGCTGCCGGTCGCCACGGCCGTGAGCTTCGTCAGCAGCTCGTCGCGATCGGCGGCCACGACGACCGTGCGGTGCGGCAGCGGCGCCTTGGCGGACAGGGAGAGCGCGATGTCGGCGAGCGGGACGCCGGCGTGCTGCCCGGCGAACCGCGCGAGGCGCGCGGCCTGGTCGCGCACGGCCTTGGCCGTGTGGCCGGAGAGCACGAACGGGAGCACGCTCTCGCCGGGGGGAACGCCGTCCGTCTGCGAGGCCGGTGGCTGCTCGACGATGAGGTGCGCGTTGGTGCCGCTGACCCCGAACGACGAGACGCCCGCGCGGCGGGGGCGGTCCACCGTCGGCCACGCCCGGTTCTCCCGCAGCAGGGTCACCGCCCCCGCGGACCAGTCGACGTGCCGGGTCGGTTCGTCGACGTGCAGCGACCTGGGCAGCGTGCCGTGCCGGATCGCCTCGATCATCTTGATGACACCGGCGACACCCGCGGCGGCCTGGGTGTGCCCGAGGTTGGACTTGATCGACCCGAGCCACAGCGGTTCCGCGCGCCCCTGCCCGTAGGTCTCGATCAGCGCCTGGGCCTCGATCGGGTCGCCCAGGGTCGTGCCGGTGCCGTGGGCCTCGACGGCGTCCACATCGGACGGTCGCAGGCCCGCGGCGGCCAGCGCCTGCCGGATGACCCGTTGCTGCGAGGGACCGTTGGGCGCGGTCAGGCCGTTGGAGGCGCCGTCCTGGTTGACCGCTGACCCGCGGATGACGGCACGGATGGGGTGGTTGTTGCGCCGGGCGTCGGACAGGCGTTCCAGCAGCACGAGTCCGACACCCTCGCTCCAGCCGGTGCCGTCGGCGCTGTCCGCGAACGACCGGCACCGGCCGTCCGCCGACAGGCCGCGCTGCTTGCTGAACTCGACGAGCGTCTTGGGCGTCGCCATCAGCGCGACGCCGCCGGCCAGGGCGAGCGTGCACTCACCGGTGCGCAGCGCCTGCGCGGCGAGGTGGATCGCGACCAGGGACGACGAGCAGGCGGTGTCGACCGTGATCGCCGGGCCCTCGAAACCGAAGGTGTAGGCGACCCGGCCGGAGGCGACGCTGCCCTGCGTGCCGGTCAGCAGGAAGCCCTCGTACCCCTCCGGCGACTGCTGGAGCCGGGATCCGTAGTCGTTGTACATGACGCCGGCGAAGACTCCGGTGGCAGTGCCGCGCAACGCGTGCGGGTTGATGCCGGCGCTCTCCAGCGTCTCCCAGGTGGTCTGCAGCAGGAGTCGTTGCTGCGGGTCGGTGGCGAGGGCCTCGCGGGGGCTCATGCCGAAGAACGCCGGGTCGAACTCGTCGGCGTCGTGCAGGAAGCCGCCGTGCCGGACGTAGGTGGTGCCGTGGTGGTCGGGGTCGGGGTGGTGCAGCGAGTCGAGCGGCCAGCCGCGGTTGACCGGGAAGCCCGAGATCGCGTCGTGGCCGCCGGCGACGAAGTCCCACAGGTCGTCGGCGTTGTCGATGCCGCCGGGGAAGTGACATCCGATGCCGACCACGGCGATCGGCTCGTCGCTCGTGCTGGACCTGGTGAGCGCGGGCGCGGACACGGTCGCGCCCAGCAGTTCGGCGCGCAGGTGCCGGGCGAGCGCGGCCGGGGAGGGGTGGTCGAAGACCGCTGTGGCCGTGAGCCGCAGACCGCTGGCGGTGTTGAGGCGGTTGCGCAGCTCGACGCTGGTGAGCGAGTCGAAGCCGAGGTCCTTGAACGCCCGGTCCGGGGCGACCGAGGCCGGATCGGGCCGCCCGAGGACCGCCGCGGTGGCCGTGCGCACGAGGTCGAGCAGGAACGCGTCCTGGTCGGCGCCGGCCAGTCCGGCGAGCCTTGCGGTGACCGATCCCGCCGCCGGCCGCCGGGACGGCGTCCGCACCAGACCGCGCAGCAGACCTGGGATCGAGCCGTCCTCGGCCGCGGTGCGCAGGGCCGCGCGGTCGAACCTCGCCGCGACGACCACGGGAGCGCCGCCGCCCAGCGCCTGGTCGAAGAACGCCAGACCGGCGTCGGTGGGCAGGGCGGCGAGTCCCCGTCGCGCGAGGGCGGCGCGGTCGGCGTCGCCGAGGTGGGCGGTCAGGCCGCTGGCGATCTCCCAGAGGCCCCAGGCGATCGACGTGGCAGGGAGACCGGCCGCCGCCCGGTGCGCGGCCAGTCCGTCGAGGAACGCGTTGGCGGCCGCGTAGTTGGCCTGGCCCGCGTTGCCGAGCTGGGCCGCGGTGGACGAGAACGTGATGAAGTGGGAGACCGGGTGGTGCCGGGTCAGCTCGTGCAGGTGCCACGCGGCGGCCTTGGGGTTCAGGACGGTGTCGATCCGGTCCGGCGTCAGCCTGGCGACGGTGGCGTCGTCGAGAGCTCCGGCCGCGTGGACGACCGCGGTGATCCGGTGCTGTTCGAAGAGGTCGGCGAGCGCACTCGGGTCCGTGATGTCGCACGGCACAACGGTGACCGCTGTGCCGCCGGTGCCGAGCCGCTCGCGCAGTTCGGCGATCCGGTCGTCCGCGGTCGTCGGCCGGGTGGTGAGCAGGACCTGAGGGGTGTGGTGCACTTCGGCCAGGTGCCGGGTGATCAGAGCGGCGAGGGTGCCGGTGGCGCCCGTGACGAGCACGGTTCCCCGATCCAGCCGCACGGGCGCGGGCGCGGCGACGGGTGTGAGCGACGGCGTGTGCTCGCGGCCGGCGCGGATCGCCACCTGGGGGTGCGCGCCCGTGCCGGTCACCGGGTCCGGCGTGTCGACGAGGGTGACGCGGCCGGGGTGCTCGGTCTGCACGGACCGCAGGAGGCCCCAGATCGCCGCGGCGGCCGGGTCGACGTCCTCGGTGGCGTCGACGGCCACGGCGTGCCGGGTGACGGCGACCAGGCGGGACGAGGCCAGGTGTTCGGCCGCGAGGAAGCGCTGCGCGAACGCCAGCACGTCGTGCAGCCCGCGGCGGGTCCGCTCGACGACGTCGTCCGCGTCCGGCGGTGTGCAGTCCACCGCCAGCACGTCGGCGGTCACCTCCGCGAGATCGTCCGAGAGGGACACCCGCGTCCACGGCTCGCCGGGCTCGGGTGCGTCTCCATCGACCCAGACCGGGGTGAGCAGCGGTTCCGCCTGGAGGCCGGCGAGCTGCCCGGCGGGGCGGAAGGCCACGGACTCGATCGTCAGCACGGGTGCGCCGGTGTGGTCGGTGGCGCTGAGCGCGGTGCGGTCACCGGTCTTCGTCAGCCGCACCCGCAGGCCGTCCGCGCCGGCCGCGTGCAACCGGACCCCGGCGAACGCGAACGGCAGCACGAGATCGCCGTCCTGCGGCAGTGCCAGGTGCAACGCGGCGTCCAGAAGCGCGGGGTGGACGCCGAAGGCCTGCCCGTCCACCCCGTCGGCCGGCGTGATCTCGGCGAAGACGTCCTCGCCGCGCCGCCAGGCGGCCGTCACCCCGGTGAACGCCGGTCCGTAGCCGTAGCCGAGGTCCTCCAGGCGCTGGTACGTCCCGGCGACGTCGACGGGCTCCGCGTCCGCCGGCGGCCAGTCCTCCGGCGGTGGCGCGGGCAGTTCGGTCGCGCTGACCGTGCCGCCGGCGTGCCGGGTCCACGCCGGAACGCCCTGCTCGCCGGAGGTCTGCGAGTGGAGCTCCGCGACCCGGTGGCCGGAGGCGTCGGCGGCTCGCAGGGTCACCTGGACGCGGACGGCACCCCGCGCGGGCAGCACGAGCGGCGCCTCGATCGTGAGCTCGTCGAGGCAGCCGCCGCCGGCCGCGCTCAGCACCAGCTCGACCAACGCGGTCGCGGGCACGAGCACCGCGTCCCGGACCACGTGGTCGGCGAGCCAGGGCTGGGTTCCCAGCGACAGCACACCGGTGACCACCGTCGTGCCGTCGGCCTGCCGCACCGCGGCGCCGAGCAGCGGGTGGTCGACGGCGTCCAGGCCGAGCCCGGCGGCGTTCCCGGCGGCGCGGGCGGTCAGCCAGAACCGTTGGCGCTGGAAGGCGTACGTCGGCAGCTCGACCTCGCGGGCGCCGGCGAAGACCGCGGCCGGGGCGAACTTCGCGCCGTGCTCGTGCGCGGTGGCGAGCGAGGTGAGGAACCGGTCCCAGCCGCCGTCGTCACGCCGCAGCGTCCCGGTGCCGGCCACGTCCTGGCTGGTCTCCTGGACACCGGCGACGAGCACCGGGTGCGCGCTCGACTCGACGAACAACCGGTGGCCGTCCCGTGCCGCCGCGGCCACCGCCAGGTCGAACCGGACCGGCTCGCGCAGGTTGCGGTACCAGTAGTCGGCGTTCAGCGTCGTGGTGTCGGTGAGCAGGTCACCGGTCACGGTCGAGTAGAACTCGACCTCGGACGGCCGCGGCGCGACGTCGGCGAGGCGGGCGAGCAGCACCTCGCGCAAGCTCTCGACGTGGCTCGTGTGGGCAGCGTAGTCGACCGGGATCCGCCGGGCCTGCCTGCCTTCCGCCGCGTACTCGGCCATGAGCTCGTCGAGCACGGCGGGCTCACCGGCCACCACCGTCGAATGTGGACTGTTGACCGCCGCCACACCGGCCAGGCCCGCTCGGCCACGCAGGCGTGCGGCCACGTCGTCCGCGGGTTCGGGCACGGAGAGCATGCCGCCGCCGCCCGCGATCGTCACCAGTGCCGCACTGCGGACCGCGACGATCATGGCGGCGTCGGCCAGCGAGAGGGCACCGGCGACGCACGCCGCCGCGATCTCGCCCTGGGAGTGGCCGATCACGGCCGCCGGCTCGACACCGGCCGAGCGCCACAGGGCGGCGAGGGACACCATCACCGCCCACAGGGCGGGTTGCACGACGTCGACCCGGCCGAGCGCCTCGGCGTCCTGCAACACGTCGGTGAGCACCCAGTCCACATGCGGGGCCAGTGCCGCCGCGCACTCGTCGATCGCGGTGGCGAACGCCGGCACCTGCGCCATCAGCTCCACTGCCATGCCCGCCCACTGCGAGCCCTGGCCGGGGAACACGAACACGGGCCTGGCCGCCCCGGTGACCGTCGTTCCGGTGGCGGTGCCGTCGGCCAGTTCCCGCAGCCACGCCAGCAGTTCGCCGCGATCCCGGCCCACCGCGGCGGCCCGGTGCTCGAACGCGGTTCTCGTGGCCGCCAGCGAGAGGCCGACGTCCGCGGGAGCGAGATCCGGCCGCGCGGTCAGGAACTCGTGCAGCCTGGTGGCCTGGGCCCGCAGCGCGTTCTCGTCCCGGCCGGACAGCACCCACAGCTGGTCGCGGGACCGCTCGGATGCTGGGGCGGCGGTGTGGGCGGTTGGTTCTTCGGTGGCTGGCGTGGTCGTGTCGGCAGCGGGTTCCTCGGCCGCGCGGGCGGGTGGCTCCTCGACGATGACGTGCGCGTTGGTGCCGCTGATGCCGAACGACGACACCCCGGCTCGCCGCGGCCGGTCGGTCCTCGGCCAGTCCGCCGGTTCGGTCAGCAGCGCGACCGAACCGCTCTCCCAGTCGACGTGCGGGGAGCGCTCCGCCGCGTGCAGCGTCCGCGGCAGCCGCTCGTGGTTCAGCGCGAGCACCATCTTGATGACGCCGCCCACGCCCGCGGCGGCCTGCGCGTGTCCGATGTTGGACTTGAGCGATCCGAGCCGGAGCGGTTCGTCCCGGTCCCGGCCGTAGGTGGCGAGGAGCGCCTCCGCCTCGATCGGGTCGCCCAGCGCGGTGCCCGTCCCGTGCGCCTCGACGGCGTCCACTTCGGACGGATGAAGCCCGGCGTCGGCGAGCGCCTGCCGGATGACGTCCTCCTGGGCGGCACCGTTGGGCGCGGTGAGTCCGTTCGACGCGCCGTCCTGGTTCGTCGCGCTGCCCCGCAGCACGGCGAGCACCGGGTGTCCGTTGCGGACGGCGTCGGAAAGCCGTTCCAGTGCGACGAGTCCCACGCCTTCCGCCCAGCCGGTGCCGTCCGCGGAGGCGCCGAACGCCTTGCACCTGCCGTCGGGCGCGAGGCCGCGTTGCTTGCTGAACTCGACGAACATGCCGGGCGAGCTCATGACCGTCGCCCCGCCCGCCAGAGCGAGCGAGCACTCGTCCCGGCGCAGGGCGGTGGCGGCGAGGTGCAGCGCGACGAGTGACGAGGAACAGGCGGTGTCCACGGTGAGGGCCGGTCCGCGCAGCCCGAGGGCGTAGGCGATGCGGCCGGACGCGACGCTCGGGGTGGTGCCGGTCAGCAGGTAGCCCTCGGCGCCGTCGACCGGTTCGTACATCCGCGGCCCGTACTCCTGGGCCATCACGCCCACGAACACGCCTGTGCGGCTGCCGTGCAGGGAACGCGGGTCGATCCCGCCGCGTTCCAGGGTCTCCCACGAGGTCTCCATCAGCAGCCGCTGCTGGGGGTCCATCGCGACGGCCTCCCGCGGGCTGATGCCGAAGAAGTCCGCGTCGAACTCGCCGGCCTCCCGCAGGAAACCGCCGTGCGCGGTGGCCGACGTCGCGCGCAGGGCGTCGAGGTCCCAGCCTCGGTCGCCGGGGAACTCGCCGATGGCGTCGGCACCGGTGTCGACGAGCCGCCACAGGGCGTCCGGGCTGGCGGCGCCGCCGGGGTAGCGGCAGCCCATGCCGATGATCGCGATCGGTTCGTCGTGCGCGGTGGAGGCCGTCGGCTGAAGGGTTTCCCGCTCACCGGCGAGCCGGTCGCGCAGGTACTCGGTGAGCTCCGCCGGGGTGGGGTGGCGGAACAACGCCGGGCCGGGCACGGTCAGCTTCAGCGCGGACCCGATCCGGTTGCGCAGCTCGGTCAGGCCGAGCGAGTCGAAACCCAAGTCCTTGAACGACTTTCGCGGGTCCACCGAGTCCGCGCCGGTGTGCCCGAGCACGATCGCCGCACACGTGCGGACGACGTCGGCCACCTGCCGCTCCTGGCGGGCCTGCGGTGCGCCGGCGGGCCGCGGGAGTGCCGGAGCCGGCTCGGCGACCTGGCCGTCCTCCGCGCGGGACAGCCAGAAGTCCTCGTGCTGGAAGGGATAGCCGGGCAGCGGGACCCGTCGCCCGGCGGGCAGCAGGGACGTCCAGTCGACCGGCGCGCCGTGCACGTGCGCGGTGGCGAGCGAGGTCAGCCAGCGCTCGTGACCACCGTCGTCCCGGCGCAGCGTCGGCACGCCCACGCCGCGGATCCCGGCCGCCTCGGCGGTTTCGCTGATGCCGGACGTCAGGATCGGGTGCGGGCTGACCTCGACGAACAACCGGTGGTCGGCGGCCAGCAAGGTGCGCACGGCCTCGTCGAAGCGGACGGTCTGCCGCAGGTTCCGGTACCAGTACTCGGCGTCCAGTGTCGAGGTGTCGGTGACGAACGCGCAGCTGACGGTCGAGAAGAACGGGATCTCCGCCGGCCGCGGTCGGACACCGGCGAGTTCGGTGAGCAGGCGGGAGCGGATCCGTTCGACGTGCGGGGAGTGCGACGCGTAGTCGACCGGAACCCGGCGGGCGTCGACACCCCGCGCCTGGCAGCGGTCGACGAGCTCGGCGAGCGCGGTGACGTCGCCGGAGACGACGGTCGAGCCGGGCCCGTTGACGGCCGCTACCCCGATCCGTCCGTCCCAAGAGGACAGTTCGGCTTCGGTGGTGGCCCGGTCGAGGGGCAGCGAGACCATGCCGCCGTTACCCGCGATGGCCGTCAGGGCCTGGCTGCGCAACGCGACGATCTTCGCGGCGTCGCCGAGTGACAACGCGCCCGCGACGCAGGCCGCCGCGATCTCGCCCTGGGAGTGTCCGAGCACGGCGTCGGGGCGGACACCGTGGTCCTGCCACAGCGCGGCCAGCGCGACCATCACCGCGAACAGGGCCGGCTGCACGACGTCGACCCGGTCCAGCACGGATCCGCGCAGCACGTCGTGCAGAGACCAGTCCACGTGCGGCGCGAGGGCGGCGGCGCACTCGTCGATCACCTCGGCGAACCTCGGCGAGGACGCCAGCAGCCCGGACGCCATGCCGGCCCACTGCGAACCCTGACCGGGGAAGACGAAGACGGTCCCGGTCGAGAGGGCCTCGCCCTGGACGAGCCCGAGGCCCGACGCCAGGGCGGTCGCCCCTCGGGTCAGCTCGTCGTGGTCCCGCGCGAGGAGCACCGCCCGGTGCTCGAACGTCGTCCTGGTGGTGGCGAGCGAGAACGCGAGGTCGGCGAGTCCGGTGTCACGCGGCAGGTTCTCCGCCTGGGCGAGCAGGGCGGCCTCCGTCCGGCCGGACAGCAGGAACGGCGTGAGCCCGACCGGCTCGGCGGTGTCCTCACGCCGGACGGCGGGCGGTTCGGTCAGCACGACGTGGCAGTTCGTGCCTCCCATGCCGAACGAGCTGACCCCGGCGACCAGCTCGCGGTCCGGCGCCGGCCACCGTTCCAGCGAGCGGAGCACCCGGAGATTGTGCTCTCCCAAAGGAATTTCGGGGTTCGGCACCTCGAAGTTGAGGCTGGCGAACAGTTCCCGGTGCCGGATGCTCAGCGCCGCCTTGAGCAGGCCGGCGATGCCCGCCGCCCCTTCGAGGTGGCCGATGTTGGTCTTGACCGACCCGACCGCCACCGGAGCCGAGCGGGACGCGGCCGTGCCGAGCACCGCACCGAGCGCGGCGGCCTCGACCGGGTCGCCGACCTTCGTCCCGGTGCCGTGCAGTTCGACGTACTGCACGGCACCGGGATCGATCGCGGCGCGCTGGTACGCCTGGCGCAGCACGGTTTCCTGGGCCTGCCTGCTCGGCACGGTCAGGCCGTCGGTCGCGCCGTCGTTGTTCACCGCGCTGCCGCGCAGGACGCACCAGATGTCGTCGCCGTCGGCCAGCGCGAGGGAGAGCGGCTTGAGCAGGACGAACCCGGCGCCCTCGCCGCGCACGAAACCGTTGGCCCGCGCGTCGAAGGTGTAGCAGCGGCCGTCCGGCGACAACCCGCCGAAGCGTTCGGCCGCCACGGCGTTCTCGGGCGCCAGGTTCAGCTGCACTCCACCGGCGAGGGCCAGCTCGGACTCGCCCCTGCGCACGCTCTCCGCCGCGAGGTGCACCGCGACGAGGGCCGACGACTGTCCTGTGTCGATGGTGAGGCTGGGACCCTCGAAGCCGAGGGCGTAGGAGACCCGGTTCGCGATGATGCCGCGCTGCAGGGCCGTCATGGAGTGACGGGTGACCCCGGCGACACCCCGCCGGTTCGCCAGGGTGGCGTAGTCGTCCGGCCCGGCCCCGACGAAGACGCCCACCCGCCGCCCGCGCAGCCGTCCTGGCACGATCCCGGCTTCCTCCACCGCGGCCCAGCTCAGTTCGAGCGCGATGCGCTGCCGGGGATCCATCGCCGCGGCCTCGCGCGGCGAGATCCCGAAGAACTCCGCGTCGAACCCCGCCACGTCGTCGAGAAAACCGCCGTGCGTCAACGGATCGCCCGGCTCGCTCGGCCGGCGACCGGCAGGGGTGGTGGTGATGGCGGACCGTGCGCCGCGCAGCAGATCGAGGTACGCGGCGGGGTCCGGTGCCATCGGCAGACGGCACGACAGTCCGACGATCGCGACGGGTGCGTGATCCTGAGTGCTCATCTCGTTGACTACCCCTTCGGCGCTACCTCTGAGGAGATCCCATCCTGGGACGCCGGTCTTTCCAGGTCCTTACCGCTGTCTTGGCCTCCGCTAAAGCGAGCCTGATGCCCGCGGCCTCCGTGCTTGGCGGGTGCGGCGCGGCGCTGAACACTCCTCGGTAGCCGAGCGGACAGGAGACCCGTCGTGCCAGAAACCGTTGTGGAGACCGAAGCCGACCGCGTGCGCGTGATCGAGAAGCACGTCGAGGCCTACAACAGCCACGACCTGAAGACCATCACCTCGTTGTACGTCGAGGACATCAGCGTCATGGACGGTGAGGAGGAACGGGTCAAGGGGATCGAGGACCTCACGAACCTGGTGTTCAAGCACCAGTTCGAAGCCAACTGCCGGGTCGAGATCCTGCACCGGATCGCGCAGGGCGAGTGGGTGATCGACCACCAGTCGATGTACGGCACCGCCCGCGGCGACGACGCGCGACTGGTCGTCGGTTACCGCGTCCGCAACGGCGTGATCGACCTCGCCGTCTACCTGGCCTGACGGACGACGAGAAGCCCCTCGCGAGTACAGCTCTCGCGAGGGGCTTCCCGTCGTCCGTCAGGAGGCGGAGCGCAGTCTGCTGAGCCTCAGCAGGCCCGACAGCAAGGCCGTTCTGCCAGAACGGATCCCGCGCATGCGCAGCACGGAGAGCACGGACCACAACCGAGTCTGGGTGGTGTGCGACGGTGACCCGTGCACGTCGTCGTTCTCAACGAGATGCAGGTAGCGCAACGTCTTCAGCTCGGTGAGCTCCTCCGGCGGGATGATCTCGTCGCGTGTGCTGGCGAGGTAGTGCACCGGCAGGCCGAGCCCGTCCAGCTGCTCGGGACTCAGCGCCAGTTCGGGCAGCCGTCCGGACAGCGAGCCGCGGTCGACGTCCATGAGGTGGCAGAGGGTGTCGACGGTGATCGACGGAAGGCCGGCCTGCCAGGCGTGGTCGGTGAAGAACCGGCTGATCGGTGCTCCCGCGGTGACGACGCCGCGGATCCGGGGGTCCTCGGTCGCGCACCGCAGCGCCAGATGACCGCTGAAGCTCAGCGTCATTCCGTAGGTGAGCGACGTGTTCGCCACGGGCTCGATCTCGTCGAGGATCGCCGAGATCATCCGCCAGCTCTTGGAGTCGTACGCGACGGTGTTCTCGCCGACGCCCGGCATCTCCGCCACCACGCCGGCCATGCCGAACCGGCCGAGCGCGGCGAGCACCGGGCCCCACTGCTCCTTCGGCGTCACGATCCCGCCCATGATCAGCAGCACCGGCAGCGGCTTCTCCCGCGACAGGCCGCTGGTCCAGCAGCGGAACCGGCCGCCGTTGACCTCGACGTCGAGCGGTTCGATCCTCTGCTGGATCCGCCACCTGTCGAACAGTTCGGCCGACCGCGCCGCGGCCCGTTCCCGCGCGGGCCCGTCCACGAACGGGAACCGCGCCATCGCGTAGCACCGGGAGGCGTCGACGATCTTCCCCGCGCGTTCGAGCGACTCGGCCTGCCTGGTCCACTCGCCGACCCACGAGCCCGCGGCGTCGCCGTCGTCGACGTGGACCTGCCGCAGCACCTCGGTGTACCGCGCGGCGGGGATGCCCTGGGCCCGCGCGTGCACCAGCACGTACTTCTTGAGCTCCTCGACGTCGTTCACCGGGCTGCCTCGTTCCTCGTCAGATGACCGTTGTGACCGGCGTGGCCGGCCTGCTGGTCCACGGGGTGGTTCTCCAGGACGTCCTTGACCTCGGCGAGCACGTCGGCGGCCAGCGCGCCGTCGATCGCGCGGTGGTCGAAGGCCATGCTCAGCCGCATCACCGGGGCGATGGTCACCGCGCCGTCGCGCACCACCGGCCGGTCGGTGATGCGCCCGACGCCCAGGGTCACGGTGGTGCCTCCCAGCGAGTGGAAGCTGTCGACCGGCCGGTGTCCGAGCGAGGTCACCGCGACGGTGCCCATCACGTCGGCTCGGCGGGACAGCGGCCGCACGCCCAGGCGGAACATCAGCCGTCCGAGCGGTCGCGGCATCCGGTGCAGCAGGCGCATGGGAGCGAACTCGGGCATGGACTCCGGCGAACCGTCGCGGTAGCGCTCCACACCGCGCTGGACGTCGTCGAGCGCGGCGGTGTGCAGGTCCCGCACCAGACCCGAGACCACGACCCGTTCGCCGTCGACGGTCTTGTCGAACGTGACCTTGCCGTGCACGGCGTCGAACCGCGCGACCCGGCGGCCGTGCAGCGCGACGTTCGCCTCGGGGTGCACGGTGAGCGCCTCACCCGCGGCGCGCAGGACGTAGGTGACGACCGAGTACCTGCGCCCGCCGTCGCGGTGGCGCAGCACCCGTGACATGTCGACCTCGGTGTCCAGGTACACCGGTACCTGGGAGTCGAGCTCGGCCAGGAAGTGCAGGGTGTGCCGGCGTTGCCGCGCCACCGGGCTGATCTTCACGATGCCACCGCCATTCGGTAGATTCCGTCCAAAGTGGACGCTTCGAGCAGCTCGGGGAGGGAGATGTCGCGCCCCGTCCGCTTCTCCAGCACCGTGAGCAGCCGGAGCAGGTGCACGGAGTCCCAGCCGGGCAGCGCGGACAGCGTGGTGTCCGCGTCGTCCGCGGTGAGCGGCAGGCCCAGCTGGTCGCGGACGAGGTCGATGAACTCCTCAACGGTCTTCATGGCCGTTACCTCCGATGCTGCCGGTCAGCCGGACGTGGGCGGGTGGCGGTCCGATCTCGGCGAGGTCGTGCCTGAACACGGCGTCGGACACCGCCGTGAAGCCGTTGCCCGGGTAGAAGCCCGCGAACTTCCGGTTCTTCGCGGTCGGCTCGTGGTGGCCGAGGACCTCGCTGGCGCCGCGGTCGCGCGCGTGCCGCAGCACGGCCACGAGCGCCGACTGCTCGATGCCGCGGGCGAACACCCGGCAGCTGAGCAGGAAGTTGTCGACGTGCACCCGGTCCTGCTCGTAGCGCAGGAACACCGCGCCGACCAGACCGTTGTCGCTGAACCGGTCCGCCGAGCCGATCGTCAGCACCGCGCGGTCCGGTGCGGCGGCGAGCGCGCGGACGTCGGCCGGCTGCAGGCGGCGGGTGGTCAGGTTGAACTGGTTGGTGCGCAGGGTCAGCTGGGAGACCCTGGCGATGTCGCGGTCGTGCACGGCGTCGACCCGGACGGTGACGCCGAGCGCGGCCAGGTGGTCCTCGGCGACGTCGAACGACCTCCGGAAGTCCTCCCGCTCGGCCTGCCGGCGGTACTCGCCCGTCCGCGCGCGGTCGGTCGCGGTGAGCTCCCGGACGGTGAACCAGTTGTCCCTCAACAACCGGTCGACGTGCGTGGCGGGTTCGTCGCCCAGCTCCACGACGGCGACCTCCGGCAGTTCGAGCCGCACGACGCCGCACTCGAACGAGCTGTCGTCGGCGAACACGAGGCTGTCCAGCCCGATGCCGAGGATCTCGGCCAGCCGGGCGATGGCACCGTGCTTCGCGTCCCAGCTCGCCTGGACGCTGACGAAGTCCTCTTCGCGCAACGTCATCCCGGGGTGGTCGCGCAGCACGCCGAGCACGGGGGCCAGGTCGTTCTTGCTCGCCACGGCCAGCAGCACGCCCTGTGAACGGAGCTGCTTCACGACCCGCTGGAACGCGGTGAAGGCCTCGCCGCGGCGGCCGCCGTCGACCTCGATCCCGTCCGGACCGTCCTCGGACAGCACCCCACCCCAGAGCGTGTCGTCGAGGTCGAGTACCAGGCACTTCCTGGTGCGCCCCAGCAACCGCCGGGCCAGGTGTGCGGCCTCGCGGGCGTAACGGGCCAGCAGGGCGGGGGAGAGGTTCACCTTGGCGTAGCGGCTCAGCCTCGGTTCCACCACCGGGATCCCCTCGGCGACGAGCGGGTCCAGGTCGATCACGCTGACGTGGTCGTACCGGTCGACCAGCCGCAGCAGCCGGGCGTTGGCCTCGCGCCACGCGGCACCGAGCCTCGCCCGGGAGACCTCGTCGACCAGCTGGCCGAAGTGGTGGCGGGGCAACGGGACCGTGTTCAGCACCAGAGTTCCCGGCAGGGCCGCGAGCCGCTCGAACAACGTCAGCTTGCGGTCGAACGCGGCGATGACGTCGTCCACGGTGAACGGGACCGGCACCTCGTCGAAGACGATGCTCGCGTCGAGGACGCACAGCACCACCCGGGCGGCCCGCAGTTCGCCGTCCGGGTCACCGAGGTCCCGCACGTACGTGCCGAAGTCACCGACGACCGTCCTGCAGAGCAGGCCGTGCCGGGCGAACTCGGCGGTGAGCGGGGCGACCAGGCTGCTCACGGTTCCGGTGCCGGTGAGGGCGACGGTCGTCGTCGGCAACCCCTCCGGGTCCATCGTGGCCAGCAGCTGCCCGGCCACCAGCAGGTCCTCGTCGGTCAGCCGCGCCAGGAGCCCCGGCACCGCGGCGAAGTTCGCGGCCAGTTCTCCTGCCCGGTGCCACGCGATGAGCTGGTCGAGCATCAGAGCTTCTCCAGCGCGAACCCGGCCTTGATCCACTTGCTCGACTCGACCGCGACGCCGAGCGCGTGCTGGCCCGCCGTCATCCTGGGCAGCAGGCGGTCCAGCTGGAAGAAGACCAGCGCGTTGCCGTTGTTGCCGATCTCCCGCACGCAGGTGATCTCCTCGGCGTCCGGCATCTTCATCCGCTCGACGATCTTCCTGGTCATCGTCCCCGACAGCTGCGGTGGCAGCAGGTAGTCCACATCGGACTCCTGCCAGCCGGTGATGCCGAGCAGCTCCTCGACGATCTCGGCCGCCATGACCGGTACCGAGTGCTCGATCATCTTGTAGTCCTCGCTCCCGGCCGCCTTCTCCCGGCCGCGGTCGGCGAGCCCGAACCACTCGATCACCTGTCCCGGCGGCCGGTTCAGCCCGGTGAGCCGCACGAAGACCTCGCGGACCGCCGCCGAGCCGGTCGACGGCGTCGCGCTGATCACCGCGGCCCCCGCACCGTCGCCGAACAGCACGACGTTGACCAGCTCGGCGGGGGAGAGCGCTCCCAGATCGGTGGTCAGGTCGTGGTGCTTCGCGCCGACGTCCCCGCCGAGCACGAGGGCGGTGCGGTGCCGCCCGCTCGCGACGAGCCGGCAGGCCACGTCGAGCGCCTGCACCGCACCCGCGCACCCGGACTGCAGCTGGTAGGTCGGAACGCCGTCGATGCCGAGCCGGTCGGCGATCATGTTGACCGTGGCCGGCATCAGCAGGTCCGGTGTCGCGGTGCCCATCACCACCAGGTCGATGTCCTCAGAGGACACCCCGGCGGCCGACATGGCCCGTCGTCCCGCCTCCTCACCGAGATCGGTGAGCGTGTGGTCGATCTCCCCGGTGTCGAGGTTGGTCGACAGGTGCCGGCTGTGCGTCGCGATGAACTCGTCGACCCACTGCTGCCACACCACGCTCATTCCGAACCGCTGGGCGAGCGTGGCGTTGTCGATCCGTGGTCCCGGCAACGCGGTACCTGTCGACAGGATGTGAACGGCTGGGGTGGACATCGCGCTCCTCCGCTCGGGCGTTCTCGCCGAGGATCCTGTGCCCGCGGTCTTGCCGTGTTCTAAAGCGGTGCTAGTACAGCGTCGCGGCTTAGTTCCGGCGCTTGCCCCGTGGATGAAGGGTCCCTTCATCCACAACCAGGAGCACAACCAAGCCGCGACAACCTACTAGGGCCCTCGTCCTCGCCCGGTCGTAGGTCCGCGGGTTTCAGCGTCGCTTTAGAACACGGCAAGGCGTGGCGGGCAGAGTTCCCGGCATGTCCCAGCCGCAGCCGTCCATCCCGCGCCCGGCGGCCGACTTCCGTTGCGCGCTCTCGAACTTCGCGACCGGGGTGGTCGCGGTGGCCGCGCTGGACCCGTGCGGAGGACAGCCGATCGGCCTGATCGCCAACTCCTTCACGTCGGTGTCGCTCAGCCCGCCGCTCGTCGCGTTCTGCGTCTCGACCACCAGCACGACCTGGCGCCGGCTGCGGCGGGCGCACCGCCTGACGTTCAACATCCTCGCCGCGAACCAGGAGAGCCTGTCCCGCAGGCTCGCGGCCAAGGGCCCGGACAAGTTCGCGGACGTCGGCTGGCGGCGTTCGCCAGGCGGGGCGCCGATTCTGGACGGGGTGCTGGCCTGGCTGGAGTGCGGCGTGCGCAACGAACACCTCGCCGGCGACCACCACATCGTGGTGGCCGACGTGCACGACCACCGGGTCCTGCACGACGGCCCGCCGCTGACCTTCTTCCGCAGTCACTACGGAGAGGCCCTGCCGTGACCGACGCCGCCGGGAACTTCGCGCTGGAACGCCGCGACGGCGTGGTGCGGATCCGCATGCACACCGACGGCGGTCCCGCCGTGTACTCGATGGACCTGCACCGGGGATGGGGCGAGATCTGGGACCAGGTCGACAGCTCCTGCGACGTGGTGATCTTCACGGGCACCGGCGACGCGTGGATCGGGGGCGCCGACCCCGCCCTGCTGGAGCGGCCGTTCCGCGACTGGACACCCGACGAGATCAACGACCTGCACCACGACCGGCTCAAAATGCTGGAACGACTGGTGTTCGGCGTGGACGTGCCGATGATCGGCGTGGTGAACGGCCCCGGCTTCCACACCGAGCTCGCCCTGTTCTGCGACCTGACCCTCTGCACCCCGGACACGGTGTTCTTCGACCTGCACTTCAGCGCCGGCCAGGTCCCCGGTGACGGGATGTTCGTCGCCATGCAGGCGCTGCTGGGCGAGAAACGCGCCGCGTACCACCTCTACACCGGCCAGCCGGTCACCGCCGCGCAGGCGCTCGACCTCGGCCTGGTCAACGAGGTGCTCCCGGCCGGCGACGTCGGCGAAAGAGCCTGGGAACTCGCCGCTCAGATGGCCCGCCAGTCGCGGACCGCGCGCCGCCTCACCCACGCGTTGGTGCAACGTCCGATGAGGCGGCGGCTCGTGGACGACTACGGCCTGGGCGTGAGCCACGGGCTGCTGGCGTCGCTGATCGACAAGGCCTGACGGCATGACCGGCCTGTCCAGTGTCGTCAAAGGCACCGGACCCGCTCTTCTGCTGGTGCACGGCGCGGGCGGCAGCGTGCTGGCCAACTACGGACCGGTTCTCGGAACTCTGGCCCAGCACTTCACCGTCATCGCACCGGACCTGCCGGGTGCCGGCGGCTCACCGGAGGCCTCGGGCCCGCTCGAACTCGATGAGCTCGCCGACGACCTCGTGGAGGTGGCGGTGCGGGCCGGTCATGAGTCGATCTTCGTGTCCGGCTACTCGATGGGGTGTGCGATCGCCGTCACGGCCGCGGCCCGGCATCCGCGGCGGGTGCGCGGGCTGGTGCTGAGCGCGCCGTTCACGAAGATCGACGCCGGGACGAAGACCAGGATCGACGAGTGGAGGTCGTTGCTCGGCGGGCCCAGCCCGGACCTCTCGAGGTTCATCCTCTCCGTGATGTGCAGCGGGGAGTACCTGGCGCGCTTGACGCCGTCGCAGGCGGACGGCCTGGCCGAGCTGATCGGCACGGGCGTGCCGAAGGGCTCCGCCTCGCACGTCGACCTGATCCTGCGGATCGACGTCTCCGAGGTGCTGCCCAGGGTGACGCAGCCGACGCTCGTGATCGGCGCCTCCGGTGACCAACTGCTGTCGCGGGGCCTCGGCGAGGAGGTCTCGAACCTCATCCCAGGCTCGAAGTACGCGGAACTCGCGTGCGGACACGCGATCGCGCTGGAGTCCGCGATGCCGTGGGCGCGGCTGATCACGGACCACCTGACGTCGCTGTGACGCTCTGCTCGCGAGATGTTCCGGCCGGGCGCGCGGTTCCTGGACCACGTCGGCGCGCCACAGTTGTCTTTGCTGTGCAAGGTTTTCACAAGGGCCTTCCGGCACGATCGGGTTTCGGACTGCGGATCCATCTCCGATCAGGTTCGCGAGCCGGGCGGCACGTACTCGAACGTCGGGCCCGCGGTCGCGGTCCCGTCCTCCAACGGCATCGTCATCAGCGCCTGCGCCTGGGTTTTCACCTGGTACATCGTGCCGACGGTGGCGCCCAGGCGCGCGGGATCGCCGTTGAACGCCTCCTCCAGCTGCTGCAGCAGCAGGCAGTAGGTGGTGTTGAACCGCTCCTGGGCCACGCGGATGGGACTGCCCTCCGCGTGGTCGGCCGTGCGGGGGTTCGGCCGCATGGGCATGACCGCGTCCCAGTCGACCACGATCGGCTCACCCGTTGGACCGGACAGCGGTGTGTCGCCGGTCTGGTAGCGGCGGCCGTGCTTGAGCTCCTGGAACCGGTAGAAGTGCGCCACCTCGTCCCGTTCGGGGTGGAAGACGTCGCGGTCGCCGTCCCAGACGTCGGTCCGCGCGGCTCCCTCGCCCTGCTCGGTGATCTCGGTCAGCGCCGCCAGGGCGGACTTCAGGTCGTGCACCGGGATGACAGCGCCACCACCGCCGCGCAGGTGGAACTCGCCGACCTGCCGGGCCGGATCGCCGCTGAAGACGGCGTCCTCGCCCAGTTCGTCGCACAGCCTGCGAATGCCCGCCTTGATGGCGGCGTAGAACTGCCCGATCGTCTCGTACTGGTCGGCTTCGGGCGGTGCGCCGGCCCTGGCGGGCTGCTCGATCCGCAGGAACAGCTCCAGGGCCTCCGGGCCGAACGGCACGAGCTGGACCTGGAGTGAGCGGTCGCCGTGCGGCAACGGGTGCGGATACGGCGGCAGCAGCTCGGGGGTGTCGAGCCTGGGTTCGCCGCCGACCGCGTTGAGCAGGTTCGCCGCCAGCGCCAGGTGCAGCATCTCCTCCGCGAGCACGCTGCCCACGACCTGCACGGCCTCGGTGTTGCGGCTCGGGTCCAGCGAGTACAGAGCACACAGGTACGGAGGGATGGTCGCGTGCTCCAGCTGGATCGCCCACTGCAGGTGGCGGCGGAGATCCTCGACGGTCTCGATCGCGGTGCCAGAGGGCCGGAGCTCGACCACGACGCGGTAGGAGGCGGGCTCCGAGGTGATGTGCAGGCCGGGGTCGTCGAACATGCGCTGCAGCGAGGCACGCCACTCGGGGTTGACGACGGCCTTGTCCAGGTCGGTGCCCGAGCTCCACTCCGCGACGTGGACGAACCGCGCGTCCGGTCCGTCGGCGAGCGGCCTGTGCAGGCGGGACCGCACGAAGCCGGGCTGGGCCGACATGATCCGCGCGTTCTCCTGGTACGCCTCGACGAAGTGCTCGGCCTCGCCGACCGGCACGGTGTAGTTCTTGATCACGACGACCGGCTCGCCGACGCCGGTGCTCGATTCCAGGGATTGACTCACGTTCAGGAAGACCGGACAGGCCCCGAACTTGTGACAACCCCGTGACGCGAGGCACTCGGCCGGCCGCGTCGGCGCGGCGATATTCGATCGCTGCCACCCGACCCTCTACGGCAGCATGAGGAAGCCGAGGTGTCCGGAGGGGGTCGGATGGTCGTGCCAGGATCGGAAAGGCCTGTCCGCGCGAACGCGTTGCGGATGGCCCTGCTGTTGTACGGAAAGGAGTTGCGGCGGCACAAATTCATGTCCGCGGGCGCACTCATGTTGCCCGCGCTGGGCGTGACGTGTCAGCTCTACCTCGCGCCGTTGGCGGTGGGCGGGCTCGTCGGAATGCTCGCGGGTGGTGGCGACACAAGCCTCGGCACCGTCCTGCCGTACGTGCTGGCCTTCGGCGGTTTCATGCTGCTCTCGGAACTGTTGTGGCGCATCGGCCTGCACTGCCTCAACCGCGTGGACGGCCGCGGGATCGAGCACCTGTCCGCCCTCGCGATGGACGAGCTGCTGGGGAAGGACGCGGCGTTCTTCCACGACAACTTCGCCGGGTCGCTCACCAAACGTGTGCTGGGCTTCGCGTTCCGCTTCGAGGACTTCGTGGACACGCTGGCGTTCAAGGTCTTCGCCAACGTCATCCCGCTGAGTTTCGCCTGCGTCGTGCTGTGGCGCTACAACCCGATGCTCGTCGCGGTGCTGATCGGCCTGATCCTGGTCACGGGATTCGTGGTCGCGCCGCTCATCCGCCATCGCCAGCGGTTGGTCGACCAGCGGGAGGCCGCCATCGCCCAGGTGTCCGGCCACGTCTCGGACACGCTCACGAACATGGAGACGGTGCGGGCGTTCGCGGCTGAGCGGCGCGAGGCGGCGGAGCACCGGACCCGTGCCGCCAAGCAGCGCTTGCTGGCACTGCGGTCGTGGGACTACAACAACCTGCGCATCGACACCGTGATCGCGCCGCTGTCCGTGCTCACCAACGTGCTCGGCCTCGTGATCGCGATCCTGGTCAGCGACGGGCTCGGCGTGGAGGCGATCGTGGTGACGTTCGCCTACTTCGGGAACGCGACGCGGATCATGTTCGAGTTCAACCAGATCTACCGGCAGGTGGAGAGCGCGCTCACCGAGGCGGCCCAGTTCACCGAACTGCTGCTCGACCCGCCGATCGTGCTCGACCTGAATCACCCGGAACCGTTGCGCGTGAAGGACTCCCAGGTGCGGTTCGAGAACGTCGTGTTCACCCACGGCGGCGGCGAGCCGCTGTTCGACGGGCTCGACCTGGACATCCCGGCAGGCACGCGGATTGGGCTCGTCGGTCGCTCGGGCGGCGGCAAGACCACGCTCACCCGGCTGCTCCTGCGGCTGATGGACGTCGATCGAGGCCGCGTCCTCATCGGCGGCCAGGACATCGCCCGCCTGAGTCAGGCCGACCTGCGCGGCCTGATCGGGTACGTGCCCCAGGACCCGGCCATGTTCCACCGGACGCTGCGCGAGAACATCGCGTTCGCACGGCCGGGCGCGACCGACGCCGAGATCCACCGCGCCGCGCATGCCGCGCACGTGACGGAGTTCGTGGACGCGCTGCCCGACGGGTTCGACACGATGGTCGGCGAACGCGGCATCAAACTGTCCGGCGGACAGCGACAGCGGGTCGCGCTGGCCCGCGCCATCCTGCGGGACGCGCCGATCCTGCTGCTGGACGAGGCGACCAGCGCACTGGACTCGGAGAGCGAGGTGCTGGTCCAGGAAGCACTGTGGCGGCTCATGGAGGGCCGCACCGCGATCGTCGTGGCACACCGGCTGAGCACGGTCGTGCGGATGGACCGGCTGATCGTGCTCGACCGGGGCCGGATCGTCGAGCAGGGCACCCACGCGGAACTGCTCGACTTCGACGGGGCGTACGCGAAGCTGTGGCGCCACCAGTCCGGCGGCTTCCTCGACGAGGCGGTCGGTACTCGTTGACGTTCGAACGGGACAGGCCCTCGCAGTACCTGTATCGCCAGGGTCTGCCAGACGTCCAGGACCCCTGTCAACGTTGTGGAGTCGGCGCCCAGTCGCGCCTTACCTCCATCACGACAGAAGGTACGAAGACCAATGGCGGACCACCCCTTCACCACTCACACGGACCTTTTTGATCTGAGTGGGAAGTGCGCACTTGTCACTGGCGGCACCAAGGGAATTGGGATGATGATCGCGCGCGGGCTTCTGCAGGCAGGCGCCCGCGTCATCATCAGCTCACGCAAGGCGGACACGTGCGCGGAGGCACAGCGGCTGCTGTCGGAATTCGGTGACGTTCAAGCAATCCCCGCCGACCTGTCCAGGCACGACGAGTGTCAGCGCCTCGCTGATCTGGTCAAGGCCGACTCTGAACGCCTGGACGTCCTCGTCAACAACGCGGGAGCGATGTGGCGCGAGCCGCTGGAGACGTTCCCGGACGAGGCCTGGGACGCGGTGGTCGACCTCAACCTCAAGTCGCCGTTCTGGCTGGTGCAGGCGCTGCTTCCCGCACTTCGCCGGGCGGGCACCGCCGACGATCCCGCGCGGGTCATCAACATCGGCAGCATCGCCGCCATTCACGTCGCCGAATCGCCCAACTACTCGTACGCCAGCAGCAAAGCAGGGCTCCATCAACTCACCAGGGTGCTCGCCAGAGAACTGGGCCCACAGCACGTCACGGTGAACGCGGTAGCCCCAGGACCGTTCCCGTCGCAGATGATGGCGTCCACGCTCGATGCCATCGGCGACACGATCGCGGCGAAGGCCCCGCTGCGCCGGCTCGGCCGCGACGACGACATGGCGGGTGTCGCCGTGTTCCTCGCCAGCCGGGCCGGGTCCTACCTCACGGGCGCCGTCATCCCGGTCGACGGCGGCATCGCCACGACCGCAACAGGTACCTAGTGGTGCTTTGTCGGGTTGGGTAGGACTTCGGCGATAGCGGCCACAAGCGTCCCGATGGTTGCGCTCTCACGGCGCTGCACCTGCGAGTTGGCTGTAGTTACGAGCCAAGGTAATCGATTGCAGATCACCCCAACTACCACCATCTGCGCTGGTAACGGCCGTGAGGCGCCCTGCTGAGCGTGGATCACCTCGCCAACGTTCCGGGACGCGCCACTGGACATCGGGGTACCGGCAGGACCTCCCTTCGCCCGTGGACAGGGCCTACGGTGAAGGGGTGGCCAAGATCGATCTGCGCACTGAGATCAAGGAGTTCCTGAGCTCGCGGCGCGCGCGGCTCACGCCCGAGCGGGCCGGACTGCCCGTCTACGGCGGCAACCGCCGGGTCAAAGGCCTGCGTCGCGAAGAGGTAGCTCTGCTGGCAGGCGTATCGGTCGACTACTACGTGCGCATGGAGCGCGGCAGCCTCACCGGCGCCTCCGACGGGGTGCTCGACGCGTTGGCCTCTGCCTTGCACCTCGATGAGGCCGAGCGTGATCACCTGTTCCACCTTGCGCGCCAGTCCAGAGCGCCCGGCGGTCCACGCCGCCGGCGCCCCGCCGTGACGGTGCGGCCGGCGCTTCACCAGGTGCTCGCCGCCATCACCGATGCGCCGGCTTGGATTTGCAACGGCCGTTATGACGTGCTGGCCATGAATCAACTTGCCCGCGCGCTGTATTCACCGGTGCTGGCCGACATGCGACGGCCGGCGAACACCGCGCGGTTCGTGTATCTGGAACCTGAGGCGGCAAGAACGTTCTTCGTCGACTACGACCGAATCGTCTGCGACGTGGCCGCGAAGCTGCGCATGGAAGCCGGCCGCAATCCGCACGACGAGGACCTGATCGCCCTGGTCGGCGAACTGGCCACCAGCAGTGAACTGTTTCGGCAGCGGTGGGCATCTCAGGACGTTCGGTTCCACCGATCCGGACGCAAGCGCGTGCACCATCCGGTAGTGGGCCGGCTCGACCTGGACGTGGAGTCGATGGAGCTCCCTGCTGACTCCGGCCTGCTCCTGACCGTCTACACCGCGCAAGCCGGCACCGCGACCGCGGACGGGCTGGCCCTGTTGGCGTCCTGGGCGGCTAGCCAGGAAGGGCCGGCGGCCGAGGCTCAAACTCTCACCGCACGGTCGCGCAACGCCACGTAACCGGCCGCAAGAGCAGCCGCCACCACGGCTCCGGCGCTGTTGTTGAAGAAGTCCTGCGTCTCGCACAGACCGCGCCCGACGAGCGGCTGCAGAATCTCGATCACCGCGCTCACCGCCACCGCCGAGACCAGCACCGCGAGCGGCCGTCGCGTCGCGAGCACCGCAAACCACACCAGCGGCACGAACAGCAGCGCGTTGAACAGCTCCGACACTCCGTCCAGCGAGAAGCCGTTGAGGAGGCAGAACTGCGTGCCGACCAACGCCCAGCTCGGCCCGGACCGCGAGAACGTCAGGGCGAGCACGAGGCTGAGGAAGATGCCCGCGAACACGGACGAAACCGGCCGCCATCCGAACCTCCGCGCCGCGAACCACGCGCTCGTGCCCAGCACCACCGCCCCGACCACCACGCCGCCCGCGGTCAGCGGATCCGAGAACACGAAGACGATCGCGTCCAGTGCCCACCACACCTGATCCAGCACAGCTCAGAACCCCCGCCCCCAAAGGAATCCGATGGGGCGAAGCGTACTGGGTGGCGGATCGACCGAGCTTCGCCGCCACCCAGCTGCTCACGCGGCCGGTCTCGCCGGGACCGGCCGGGTTTCAGCGGACGTACTTCGCCGGCTTGGTGGCGACGTTGAGCAGGTACTCCAGCGGCCCCTTGCGGAAGAAGCGCGACCAGATGAACGCGAACACCATGGCGCCGAAGACGAACATGAGCACCGGCAGCCAGGACGCCTGGGACTTGGACCCGGCGGTCACGCCCATCCCGGAGGGATCGACGGCCCCGGAGGCCCCGGACATCTGGGACGACAGCACGAAGTGGCCGACGTAGGCGGTCAGGGACATGGTGCCCACGGCGATCATCGGTGCGGCCAGGCGGCGCAGCAGCGGCAGGCGGTCGATCGCCGTCATCGCGAGCACGATCACGGTGATCGCGACGCCGACACAGCCGATGATGTCGAACGTCATTCCGCTGTGCGGCCCCGAGGTCAGCAGCGACCAGGCCGATCCGCTCATGCTGGGCGGCATCGTGTCACCCATGGCGCCCAGGTCCTTCGACCCCGAGCCCGGTCCCATGGCGCTCTGCATCTCCGCGGCTTCCCGGACACCGTCGAACATCATGGACAACAGCCACGAGGTGCCGTAGGCGAACACGATGAGGGCGGGGCCGAACACGGCCAGCCGCTTCCGCACGGTGGCGGAGGTCAGGTCCAGCCTGCCCAGTGCCATGCCGGCGATGACGAAGGCCATCCAGGTGATCGCGGGGTAGAAGCCGGTGAGCAGGAGGTCGAGCACACCCACGCCGCCGACGCGGTCGAGCGGGTCGTACGCCTTGAGGGCGGCCGTGGCCGGTTCGCTGAGCAGTGACCGGAGCCCGTAGGCCAGTGGTGGCATGACGACGGCGAGCGAGGCGGCGATGATCGCGAGCGTCTTGGCGCTCAGTCGCACCAGAGGCAGGGCGAGCAGGAAGTAGAGGCCGTAGAAGGCGAGGATCACCACGCCGCCGTAGGCCATGGCCATCACGGTGCCCAGCGCCAGCAGGATCACGGCCCGGATCGCGATCCGGGC
>NZ_MUYM01000067.1 GCF_002150765.1 Lentzea kentuckyensis | reverse complement strand
CGCACGGGGTCACGAACGTCGGCGACCTGGCCACGCCGTTCGGGGTGGGGACGCATCCCTATCCGCGGGCCGGTCATGCTCCTACCGACTCCTGCGTTTTGACGTTGGCGGCCACGACCGTGCTGCCGTTGGACACCGAGCGGATGGTCCCTTCGGGGGCGGCCGTGCCGGTGGAGGGGACCTTCCGGGGCGGGCGGGAGTTGTCCGGCGTTCGCCTGGACACGCCGTTCGGGGGGTGTGAGCCGTCGCAGGACGGATTGGTGCACCACTCGCTCGCCTCCGAGGACGGCGGCGTCGAAGTCTGGGCGGATCCGGACTTCAAGTGGGTGCAGGTCTACACGCCGGACTCGTACCCCGATCGGGGGCGCGCGGTGGCGATCGAGCCGATGACCTGTCCGCCGGACGCGTTGAACTCAGGGGTCGACCTGATCTGGGTCGCGCCGGGGGAGTCCTGGGGTGCCCGGTGGGGGATTCGGCCGCTGGGCTCGGAGTAACCGCGTCGCCAGATCTCGGGCTGGCCGACGGCCGAGCCAACCGTTAGCGTTGCTAACCATGAACATCGCGATCACCGGTGGCTACGTCGTGCCCGTCGACGGGGAGCCTGTCGAGGGCGGCACTGTGTTGATTCAGGACGGGAAGATCGTCGCTGTTGGTGCTGACGTCGACATTCCGGACGGGATTGAGGTCGTCGACGCCGACGGGGCCTGGGTGCTGCCCGGCTTCGTCGAGGCGCACGGGCACATCGGTGTCCACGAGGAGGCCGAGGGGTGGGCCGGGCAGGACACCAACGAGATGACCGACCCGGTCGGCGCGCGGATGCGGGCGTTGGACGCCATCAACCCCGCTGACCTCGGGTTCGCCGATGCGCTCAGTGGTGGGGTTACCACGGCGGTGATCAAGCCTGGGTCCGGGAACCCGATTGGTGGGCAGACCGTTGCCGTCAAGTGTTGGGGGCGGACGGTTGACGAGATGCTCGTCAGGGAGCCGGTCAGCGTCAAGAGTGCGTTGGGGGAGAACCCCAAGCGGGTTTACGGGGACAAGGGGAAGCTGCCGTCCACTCGGCAGGGGGTTGCGGCGGTCATCCGGGACGAGTTGACCAAGGCGCAGGACTACCTGGCGAAGAAGGCTGAAGCTGAGGCTGATGGGAAGGCCTTCGAGCGCAACAACACGCTGGAGATCCTGGGCAAGGTTGTCAGTGGTGAGTTGCCGTGGTGTCAGCACGCGCACCGGGCGGATGACATCGCCACGGCCATTCGGCTGTCTGAGGAGTTCGGGTACAAGCTGATCCTCAACCACGGCACCGAGGGGCATCTGATCGCGGATGTCATTGCGGACAAGCAGATTCCGGTGATCATCGGGCCGTTGTTCACCACTCGGTCCAAAGTGGAGTTGCGGAACCGGGGGTTGCGGAACCCTGGGATCTTGGCGCGGGCCGGGGTGGAGCTGGCGATCACCACGGACCATCCTGTGGTGCCGATTCACTTCCTGGTGCACCAGGCGACGTTGGCGGTCAAGGAAGGGCTGGACAGCGACACCGCGTTGCGGACGATCACGACGAACCCGGCTCGGATCATGGGGCTGGACGACCGGGTTGGTGCGTTGAAGCCCGGGCTCGATGGAGATGTGGTGATCTGGTCCGGGGATCCGTTGGACGTGATGAGCCGGGCCCTGCACGTGTACGTGGAGGGGCGCGAGGTTTACGCGTGGGACGAGGCCAAGGGCGAAGGGGTCGTGGCCGACCCCTTCTACCGCGAGGGTTAGCGGAGGCCTCGGCCGATCACCAGGCGCTGGATCTGGTTGGTGCCTTCGAAGATCTGCAGGACCTTGGCCTCGCGCATGTAGCGCTCCACCGGGAAGTCGCGGGTGTAACCGGCGCCGCCGAGCACTTGGACGGCGTCGGTCGTCACCTTCATCGCGGCGTCGGTGGCGACCAGTTTGGCGATCGACGCCTGCTGGCGGAACGGGAGGCCTCGGTCGCGCCTGCGGGCTGCTTGCAGGTAGGTGGCGCGGGCGGACTCCACTGCTGCGGCCATGTCCGCCAGCAGGAATTCGAGGCCCTGGAACTCGATGATCGGGCGGCCGAACTGGGTTCGGGTTTTGGCGTAGGCGACGGCTTCGTCCAGGGCTGCTTGGGCGAGGCCCACGGCGCAGGCGGCGATGCCGAGGCGGCCGGAGTCCAAAGCGGACAGTGCGATCTTGAGGCCGTCGCCTTCGTTGCCGATCAGGCGGTCGGCGTCGAAGTGGACGTCGTCGAACGACAGTTGCGCGGTGATCGAGCCGGTGAGGCCCATCTTGCGTTCTGGGGTGGCGGCGGTGATGCCTTCGGCCTCGCCTGGAGCCAGGAAGCAGGAGATGCCGCGGCCCGCGTCGGGGGACGTTCGGGCCATGAGCGTGTAGAAGTCGGCGGCGCCGGCGTGGGTGATCCACGCCTTGGTGCCGTTCACGACGTACTCGGAGCCCTTGCGGACGGCCCTGGTCGACATGGCGGCCGGGTCGGAGCCCGCCTGGACCTCGGACAGGGCGTAGCCGCCGAGCAGTTCGCCTTCGAGCATCTCGGGGAGCCAGCGGTCCTGCTGTTCGCGGGTGCCGAAGGTGGCTAGGCCGTAGCAGGACATCACGTGCACGGACAGGCCTACGGCGACCGTCATCCACGCGGAGGCGACCTCTTCGAGGGCCTGGAGGTAGACCTCGTAGGGCTGTTCGCCGCCGCCGAACTCCTCCGGGTACGGCAGGCCCAGCAGGCCTGACCTGCCCAGCAGGCGGAACGCGTCGCGGGGGAACTTCTCGTTCTCCTCGGCGTCCGCGGCGTGCGGCTTCAGCTCGTCCCGCGCGATCTCCTTGACCAGCGCGATCAGGTCCTCGGCCTCTTGCGTGGGGAGCAGCCGCTCGGCGGGCATCGTCGACCTCCGGTATGTACTGGTAGCTGTACTGTAGGACGTACGTCAGTACAGTTGCCAGTGAGTGTGGCAGGGTCGTCACTCATGACGCGGGCTCTCACGCAGCGGCAGGCCGAGCTGCTCACCCGGTTGGAAGCTCTCTTCCTCACCGAGGGCTTCGGTCATCTCACGCTGGATGACATCGCGGGCAGGTTGCACTGCTCGAAATCGACGCTGTACGCGCTCGCCGGCAGCAAGGAACAGCTGGCGGTCAGGGTCGTCGGCCGGTACTTCAAGGGGGCCGCCGAGCGCATCGAGAAGCGCATCGCGGGCCTCAACGACGTGCGCAAACGCATCGGCAGCTACCTCGCGGGGGCCGCGGAGGAGCTCAACAAGGCCTCGGCGGCGTTCATCGCGGACGTCTCGGACTTCCCGCCCACGCGGGCCACCTACGAACGCAACGCGCGCGCTGCGGCCGAGCGCATCAAGGCGTTCATCCAGGACGGTGTCGAGCGGCACGTGTTCCGGGAGGTGCACGCGACGTTGTTCGCCGAGATGGCCGGGTTGCTCATCGAGGGCATCCAGACGGGTGTCCTCACGAAACGGGCAGGTGTTTCGGACGCTGAGGCGTTCACCGCGTTGGGTGAACTGTTGTTGGATGGGCTGCAGCGCAACGGGGCCTCCCAGAAGGAGTAGAACGCAGTGATCGTGGTTGCTGGTGAGGCACTGGTCGACATGGTGCCGGTGGGGGACGACGAGCTCACGCCGCTCGCGCCGAAGCTCGGTGGCGGGCCGTACAACGTCGCCGTCGCGCTCGGACGCCTGGACGTGCCGACGAGCTTCCTGTCGCGGGTGTCGACCGACCACTTCGGGGAGCAGCTGATCAAACGGCTGCACGCGTCGAACGTGGAGACCGGTCTGGTTCAGCGTGGACCGGAGAACACCACGCTCGCCGTCGTCGGGCTCGCCGAGGACGGCAGTGCGCGCTACGCGTTCTACGTCGACGGCACGGCCGACCGGCTCGTCGACGACCCCGGACCGCTGCCCGCGGACGCGAAAGCCGTGTCGTTCGGCACGTTGTCGTTGGTGCTGGAGCCCGGCGCGTCCGTCTACGAGACGGTGCTGCGGCGCGAGAGCAAGCGCTTGCTCACCGCGCTCGACCCCAACATCCGGGCAGGGTTGATCGACGATCCGGGCGCCTACCGCAAGAGGTTCCGGTCGTGGCTGCCGGATGTCGGGCTGCTGAAGGTGTCGATCGAGGACGCGCAGTGGCTCGCAGAAGACAGCGACGTGATCGAGATCGCAAGGACGTGGATTTCACAGGGACCGGCCGCCGTCGTGCTCACCAAGGGTGGCGAGGGGCTGTCGGTGATCACCGCCACGGGTCAGGTCGACGTGCCGCCCGTGCGGGTGGACGTGGTCGACACGATCGGGGCCGGCGACACGGTGCAAGGTGCCCTGCTCGCGTGGCTGCACGACCACGACGCGTTGAGCGTGGAGAAGCTGCGGTCACTCACGAACGATGAATGGGCCGGCGCATTGGCCTATGCCGGTGCCGCCGCCGCGATCACATGTTCGCGCGCCGGTGCCGAACCGCCTTTTGCGAGCGAACTCACCGCCGCGTTGGGTGGATAAAGCCGGGGATCGGACTACCGTGGGGTAGCCGCGCTAGAAACTGGCATTACGGATGTGATGCCGGTCCCATCTCACAGAATCGGTTCACACCGCTGCTGCGAGGCGGGCCTTCCGCCGACTAGCGTGAGTGAACTTGAAGACTCAGATCCCAACGGGGTGGTCCGAGACGACGGCAGTCCGCGCGGGCTGCCGCCACCCCGTCCGAGCGTTGAGAGGGACTTGAATGCCCGACGCGACGACTGCGCCGACCGACCCACAGACCGTCGCGCTGCGCCACGGGGACGCAGAGCTCGAGATGAAGGTGGTGCCGGCGTCCGAAGGCGCGTCCGGCATCGATCTCGGCAAGCTGTTGTCGACCACCGGTCTGGTAACCCTGGACACCGGTTTCGTCAACACGGCCTCCTGCTCCTCCGAGATCACCTACATCGACGGTGACGCCGGAATTCTGCGTTACCGCGGGTATCCGATCGAGCAACTGGCCGCGCGTTCGAACTTCGCGGAGGTCAGCTACCTCCTCATCTACGGCGAGCTGCCGACCGCGGCCCAGCTCGAGGACTTCTCGCAGAAGATCAGCAGGCACACGCTGCTGCACGAGGACCTCAAGCGCTTCTTCGACGGCTTCCCGCGTGACGCGCACCCGATGCCGGTGCTGTCCTCCGCGGTCTCCGCGCTGTCGACCTTCTACCAGGACTCGCTGTCGCCGTTCGACGCGAACCAGGTGGAGATCTCCACGATCCGCCTTCTCGCCAAGCTGCCGACCATCGCGGCCTACGCGTACAAGAAGTCGATCGGCCAGCCGTTCCTCTACCCGGACAACTCGCTTGGCCTGGTGGAGAACTTCCTGCGGATGACCTTCGGCTTCCCGGCCGAGGCCTACGACCTCGACCCGGACCTGGTCCGCGCGCTCGACCTGCTGTTCATCCTGCACGCCGACCACGAGCAGAACTGCTCCACGTCGACCGTGCGCCTGGTCGGCTCGTCCGAGGCGAACCTCTTCGCGTCCATCTCCGCCGGCATCAACGCCCTGTTCGGCCCGCTGCACGGCGGCGCGAACAGCGCGGTGCTGGAGATGCTCGAGAAGATCAAGAACGACGGCGGCGACGTCAAGGCGTTCGTGAACAAGGTGAAGAACAAGGAGGACGGCGTCCGCCTGATGGGCTTCGGCCACCGGGTCTACAAGAACTACGACCCGCGTGCCGCGATCATCAAGAAGACGGCCGACGAGATCCTCGGCAAGCTCGGCGCCGACGACCAGCTGCTCGACATCGCGAAGCAGCTGGAAGAGGCCGCCCTGAGCGACGAGTACTTCATCTCCCGCAAGCTCTACCCGAACGTGGACTTCTACACGGGTCTGATCTACCGGGCGATGGGCTTCCCGACCAAGTTCTTCACCGTGCTGTTCGCGCTCGGCCGGCTCCCCGGCTGGATCGCGCACTGGCGCGAGATGATCAACGACCCGGCCACCAAGATCGGCCGCCCGCGGCAGATCTACACCGGCCCGACCGAGCGCGACTTCATCGCGATGGAGAACCGCTGATCTTCACGCTTCACCCGTGCGGGGCGCGCCTGTCATGCAGGCGCGCCCCGTTCGTTTTAGCGTCGAGCGGTGAGTTCTCCATCGCTCGTCTGGTTCCGCCGAGATTTGCGGACATCCGATCATCCCGCGATTCTTGCCGCCGCGGAAAGGTCGCCTCGCGCGCTCGCGCTATTCGTTCTCGACGACAGGTTGCTGAAACCGTCCGGGCAGCCGCGAATCGATTTCCTGCACCGGTGTTTGCACGCGCTGAACGATGATCTCGGCGGCCGGTTGATGGTCGTGCACGGCGACCCGGTCGAGGTGGTTCCGCGGGTCGCGAAGGAGATCGGCGCGCAGAGCGTCCACATCTCCGCGGACTGCGCGCCGTACGGGCGGCGCAGGGACGAGGCCGTCGAGGAAGCATTGGGGGACACCGAACTCGTCCGTTCCGGCTCGCCGTACGCCGTGACGCCGGGCCGGGTGCGCAAGCAGGACGGCACGCCGTTCAAGGTCTTCACGCCGTTCCGCAACGCCTGGCTGGACCACGGCTGGCGCAAGCCCGCGGACACCGACGCGTCCACTCTGGACTGGATCAAACCGGACCACAGCGTCGAACTTCGCAAAATCAAAGAACAACTGCCGGACGGGCTGAAGCTGTGGGAGGAGTTCCGCGACGAACGGCTGGAGGACTACGACGGGACCCGCGATCGGCCGGACCTGGACGCCACCAGCCGCCTGTCCGCCTTCCTGCGGTGGGGCGTGCTGCACCCCAGGACGTTGCTGCAGGACTGCGACGGCGCGTTCCGCAGCGAGCTGGCCTGGCGCGAGTTCTACGCCGATGTGTTGTGGCACAGGCCGGAGACCGCGCGCGAGAACTACGACCGCAAGTTCGACCGGATGAAGCACGACAACGACGTGGAGTTGTTCGAGGCCTGGACGCAGGGCCGCACCGGTTATCCGATCGTCGACGCCGGGATGCGCCAGCTGTTGCGGGAAGGCTTCATGCACAACCGGGTGCGCATGATCGTGGCGAGCTTCCTGGTCAAGGACCTGCATCTGCCGTGGTGGTGGGGCGCGCGGCACTTCATGAAGCACCTGATCGACGGTGACATCGCCTCGAACCAGCACAACTGGCAGTGGGTCGCCGGCTGCGGCACGGACGCCGCGCCGTTCTTCCGCGTCTTCAACCCGACCACGCAGGCCAGGAAGTTCGACCCGGACGGCGCGTACGTCCGCAGGTACGCGCCGGACTCCCTCGACATCGAGCCGATCGTGGACCACGCGGTCGAACGCCAGGTCGCGCTCGACCGCTACCAGGCCATCAAAGCCTGAGGGCTTCGCGGAGCTTGACGCGAGCGCCCGTCCGCAGCACGGCGTTCGCGTAGACCTTGCCGCCCAGCCAGGTGATCGCCGCGATGGCCGCCAGCGCGAGCACGATCGCCAGGACCACCTGCCACGGTGTCGCCACGCCCATCGCCATCCGGCCCGGCATCAGGATCGGGGCGAACGGCGGCAGCAGCGACAGGACGGTGACCGTGGGACCGGACGGGCTGCTGATCATCAGGTTGATGCCGGCCACGAACGCCACGATGATCGTCATGCTGATCGGCGTCAGCACCGACTGCAGTTCCTCCTGCCGTGACACCAGTGACGCGGCCGCCGCGAACACCGTGGCGTACAAGAAGAATCCCAGCAGATACCACAGGACGCCGGTCAGCAGGGCCGTCCCGCCGAGGGCGCCGACGTCGACCACGTCGAACGCCGACGAGAGCCCGAGACCGACCGTGGAGATCACGAGTAACTGCAGCAGACCGACCGCACCGAGCCCGATCACCTTGCCCAGCAACAACTGCCACGGCCGCACGGTCGCGAGCAGGATCTCGACGACCCGGCTGGACTTCTCCTCGACCACGCCCTGGGCGACCATCGTGCCGTAGACCAGCAGCGAGTAGTACAGCAGCGCGGCCACTATCAACCCGATGGCGAGACGCTGACCTTGTTGCGGGTCAACGGGTTCCAGCGCCGTCACGCCCACCTTGACGTTCGCCAGGTTCTGCGCGACCTGCTGCGGGGTGATGCCGGCCTCGGCGAGCTGCGCGACCAGCACCTGCTGGCGCAGGACGTCGTTCAGCGCGGTTGTGAGCACGTCGTTGCCGGAGCCCTTGACGATCATCTTCAACGACGGCGGCGCGCCGGTGACCAGCGCGTCCAGCTTGCCGTCGCGGACCTGCTGCTCGGCGTCGCCCGTCGACGTGACGTCGCGCGTCTCGACGTCGATGCCGAACGACCTCGCCTTCTCCCGCAACGGATCCGCGAGCTGCGTCGCCTGTCCGGAGAGCCCGACGACACTGCGCTGCTGGTCGCTGAACAGGAACGACTGCAGCACCACGTACCCGGCGAGCACGGCGATGATCACCGCCGTGCCGATCAGGAACGACCTGGTGCGCACCTTCGTGACGAACTCGCGCCTTGCCACCAACGAGACCGCTCGGGCCGACGTCATGCGATCCTCGCCTCGGTGGTCACCACGTTGCGGAACAGCTCGGTCAGCGAGGGCCGCTGCCGGGAGAACTCGTGCACGGGACCCGCGGAGAGCGCGGCCTGCAGCACGGACTGGTCGTCCACGCCGTCGGCGAGCTCGAGCACGCAACGCGTTCCGTTCTTCTCGATCACCCGCACTCCACCAAGGGTGGCAGTCCAGTCGGTGGTTGGCGACTCAACGACAAGCCGGGACACCCCGCCGGAGCGGAGTTCGTCGACCGTGCCTACGGCGACCATCGAGCCGGCACTCACGATGCCGACCCGGTCGCACAGCCGTTCCACCAGGTCGAGCTGGTGACTGGAGAACACGACGGGCACCCCGGAGGACGCTTTCTCGCGCAGCACCTGGCTCATCACGTCCACCGCGACGGGGTCCAGGCCGGAGAACGGTTCGTCGAGCACCAGCACGTCCGGCTCGTGCACCAGCGCGGCGGCCAGCTGGACGCGTTGCTGGTTGCCGAGGCTCAGCCGCTGCACCTCGTCCGCGCGGCGGTCGCGCAACCCGAGGCGCGCGATCCAGTTCTCCGCGCTCGTGTGTGCCTCGTTGGTGCCCATGCCGTGCAGCTCGGCCAGGTAGACGAGCTGGTCGAGCACCTTCATCCGCGGGTAGAGGCCGCGTTCCTCCGGCATGTAGCCGATTCGGCGGCGCGTGTCGAGGTCGACGGTTCTTCCGTTCCACCGCACCTCGCCGGAGTCGGCCGCGAGCACTCCCAGCGCGATGCGCATGGTCGTGGTCTTCCCGGCGCCATTGCTGCCGACGAAACCGAAGAGCTCGCCCGCACGCACGTCGAAAGACATGTCCCGCAGGGCGACGACCTCTCCGTAGCGCTTGGAGATCCGGTCGATCTCCAGCACTCCCTCAGGCACGGTGCACCCCTTCGTTAGCCCGGATGGCGGTAATCGGACTCAAAGTATCGGTGAGCAGGGAACGAGTGAAACGATACGGGCGTCTACGGCGAATCGAACGAACGACCAATTCACTCAACGGGGGTGACCATGCAGCCCATTGACCCCGATCAGTGGCTCGCGCAGTACGGGGCCAAGATCGAGCAGGCGAAGCAGCACGCTGAGCAGGCCCGCGACCAGCTCGGTGGTGTGGGCGGGAGCGCCAGCTCCCCGGACGGCCTGATCACGGTGACTGTCAACGCCACAGGGGTGCTGACCGATCTGCAGATCAAGCCGGAAGCCCGCGGCATGGACCCCAGCGAGATCGCCTCCGCGGTGCTCACGGCCTCGGCGAAGGCCCAGCGGGACGCGTCCGGCCGGGTCGTGCAGATCATGACGGACTTCGTCGGAGACAGCCCCGCTCTCGAGTTCGTGAAGGCGCAGATGCCGAACGGATACGCGGGCGACGGAACCGATGAGGAAGAACCGAAGTCGGAGTTGGAGCGCAAGGACACGCGGCCCGACGACGAGTACTTCACCAACCCGCCCGACGTCATGGCCTGAGTGCAGGAGGAGGGGGTAGGCGATGCAGTCAGCACACTTCAACATCGATCTCGATGAGCTGAGAAACCACGCCAAGAGCGTGGACAGGCTCATGGAACGGATGCGCAAGGCCACCGAGACGTGCGATCCCGGTGCGCTCACCACCGAGGCGTTCGGCGTCTTCCTCGGGTTCCTGGCCCAGAACGTCCTCGAGCGGGCCGGCCTGTCGCAGGACATGCTCGGCAAGGCCGCGAACTCGCTGATGGACATGGGCACCGGTCTCAAGGAGACCATCGAGCAGTACGAGCAGGTCGACCTCGACAACATGTTCGGCTTCAAGGGAGGCCGGGGATGAACGCCCCAGCGTCGCAGGCCAAGGGCACCGACCCGCAGCAGCTGATCAGCTCCATCTCGAACACCTACTCCGCCATCGAGCGCGGCGACTGGGTCAACGCGGGCCTCGGCATCGCGGACTCGGCCATGGGCATCGTCGGCATGGCGTCGAACCCGCTGAGCGGCTTCCTCTCCGCCGGCTTCAGCTGGGCCATCCAGCACGTCGACTTCCTGCGCGAGCCGTTCGACGTCCTGCTCGGCAGTCCCGAGTCGATCGCCAAGATGTCGGAGTCGTTCAAGAGCGCGGGCAAGCAGGTCCACGACATCGCGCGCGAGTACGAGAAGATCTGCGTCTCGCAGACCCGCGAGTGGCAGGGCCGTGCGGCGGACGGGTACCGCGCCGCGGCCAAGAAGCACGCCGGTGGCCTGGAGACCCTCGCCAAGTCGGTCGAGGGCATCGCCGGCGCGGTCAAGGGCGCCGGCGAGCTCGTCGGCACCGTCCGCAAGATGATCATGGACCTGATCAGCCAGGCCGTGTCCGACATGGTCATGAAGATCATCCAGTGGCTGGCGGCGTCGTTCCTGACGTTCGGCGCGGCCATCGCGGGCGCGATCGCCGACATCGTCACGACCGCGGTCAACTACGCGAAGAAGCTCTCCGACTTCCTGCAGAAGCTCGTCGGCTCCGTGCAGAAGCTGATGAACCTGATCAAGTCCGTCTCGCAGATCGCCAAGGTCGCCGAGCAGGTCATCGACGCGATCTCCTCGATGGCGCAGAAGGGCGGCGGGGGCGGTGCCGGCGGCATCACCCGGCAGACCCAGGGCGGCTTCGACGGCATCCGCGCCGACCAGCAGGACCGCGCGTCCAGCGGTGCGGGCGGCACGTACACGAGCGGCGTCGGTGGCGTTCCCGGCAGCAGCGGTCTCGGTCAGTCGGGCGCGGGCCCCCAGGTCACCCCGTTCCAGCCGGTCGCCGGTGGCAACCCGGTCGGTGCCCCGGCCGGATGGAACGCCGGAGCGGGTGCCGGCGGCCAGGTGCGGCCGTTCCAGCCGCTGCCCGGTCAGCCGGGCAGCTACCCCGGCGGCAGGCCGCCCGGAACGTTCCCTCCCGGCCACACCGACGCCGGCCACCACCTGCCCGGTGGTGGCGCGGGCGGTGGCGCTGGCGGCGTGGGCAACCCCGGTGCTCCCGGCAGCGGGCAGGGCCGTTGGGTTCCCGGTCACTGGGAGCCGGACACGACCGCGCCCGCCGGTGGCGGCGCGACCCGGCCTCCGACGTTCGGGACGACGCCCACCGCGCCGAACACCGACTGGTACCGCCCGGCGATCACGCCGGTCGACCACCCGACCTTTACGCCTGTGGACCGCCCGGCCTTCACGCCGGTGGACCACGGCACGACCACGGCGGCCGGTGGCGGCGGCGGTGGTGGCGGTGGCGGTGGCATCCCGAAGGGCATGGGCGGCGGTGGCGGTGGCGGCATGCCTCCCGGCTTCGGCGGCGGCCCGGCCGGTGGCGGTGGTGCCGGCGGTACCTCGGCCACGCAGTTCGGCGGTGCGGCCGGTGTCATGGCGGCGGGCGGCGGCGGTGGCGCCGCGGCGGCCGCTGGTGGCGTTCCGCACGGACCTGGCGGTGGCGGCTCCGGTGGTGCGGGCGGCGGCATGATGGGTGGCGCTCCGATGGGCGCCGGTGCCGGCGGTCAGCAGGGCGGCAACAGCGAGCACAAGCGGAAGGTGCGGATCGAGGGCGAGGCCCTGGTCGACCCGCCCAAGGCCGCGAAGCCGGTCATCGGCGAGTGACCTCGCACTCCTGCACCAGTTGATCTTGCGCTGAGAAACGGGGCGTCCCTCACGGGGCGCCCCGTTTCTCGTGCTGTGGGTCGGGGCGTCTGCAAGTACTACCAGCCGGGTGGTTGGTGGTACTTGCAGACGCTTTCAGACGGCGGCGAGGAGTTTGGCGATCTCCGGCGCGGCCTTCTCCCGGTCCGCCGGCACCAGGCCGATGCGAGTGCGCCGGTCGAGAACGTCGTCGACGTCCAGCGCGCCCTCGTGGTTGATCGCGTGGACGACGTCGGCCTCGGTGACGCCCGGCGCGATCGGTGTGGTCGGCTGCGGCCTGTCGTCGACCAGCCGGATGTCCTTGGTGCGACACGGGATCTGCGTCAGGTTAGTCGCGTTCACCGCGTCCGCCGCCATCTTGCGGTAGGTGGTGAGCTTGCCGCCGACGATCGTGATCACGCCGTTCGGAGCGGTGAGCACGGCGTGGTGACGGGACAGGTCCGCGGTCTGGCCTTCTGCTTCGAGCAGTGGACGCAGACCGGCGTAGCTGCCGATGACGTCCGCTCTCGTCAGTTCCCGTTGCAGGACCCCGGAAGCCGTCCTGAGCAGGAAGTCCACATCGGACTCCGGCACCACCGGCACGTCCGGGATCTCGTCGACCGGCTCGTCGGTGAGACCGAGGTACGCGCGGCCGTTCGTCTGGGGCAGCAGGAGTGCGTAGCGGTTGCGCTCACCGGGCACCGGGATCGTGAGCGCGGTTTCGCAGAGGCCAACGGCTTTCGCGTCCACCACCAGGTGTGAGCCGCGGGACGGCCGGAGCTGGACCGGTGCCAGCGTGCCGGCCCAGACACCGGTCGCGTTGATCACCGCTTTGGCCCTGACGGTGTACGTGGTGCCGGTGAGGGTGTCCTGCACCTCGGCGCCATCACCTTGCAGCACAACGACTTTCGCCCGCGTGATGATGCGGGCGCCGTAGCCGGCGGCGGTGCGTGCGAGGGCCACCACGAGACGGGCGTCGTCGACCAGCTGGCCGTCGTAGTTGAGGAGTCCGCCGGTGAGCCGGTCGGGGCTCAGGCCCGGAACCAGTGCCAACGCCTCCTGCTTGGGCACGCGGCGCGGCCTGGGCAGCACGCTGGCGGGCGTGCCGGCGGCGATGCGCAGGGCGTTGCCCGCCTTGAGCCCGGCCATCACGAAGTGGTTCGCGCCCGCGTGCAACGGGAACAGCATCGGCAGCGTGCGGGTGAGGTGCGGCGCCGTCCTGGTCATCAGGATGCCGCGCTCGACCGCGCTCTCGTGGGCGAGCTTCACGTCGCCCTTGGCCAGGTAGCGCAGGCCGCCGTGGACGAGCTTGCTGGACCACCGCGACGTCCCGAACGCCAGGTCGTGCGCCTCCAGCAGCACGGTCCGGAGGCCACGCGACGCCGCGTCGAGCGCGACGCCCGTGCCGGTGACCCCGCCGCCGATCACCAGCACGTCGGCGACTTCCTGTTGTGCTGCTTCGAGGTCCTGCGCGCGCCTGATGGCGTTCAGGGAGGTGTTCACGGCTTCAGCGCCCCGTCCAGTTGCTTGCCGAGCTCGTCCAGCAGTGCGGCGAAGTCGAGTCCTGACGTGGCGGGCTTGGCGGAGAGCACCATCGACTGCGTGGTCAGCAGCACCACGCGTGCCTGCGTCTTGGCGTCGCCGAACCGGATGGACCCGTCGACGTGGCCGGCTTCGATCTGTCCGATGAGGAACTGCTCGACCAGCCGCTGCGTGCTGCCGAGCCGATCGGTGAGGTAGGGCAGCATGAGGTCGGCGTCGAGCTGGAGCACCCGCTGCATGATCGGGTTGTTCGACAACAGCCGGATGGCGTCCTTGGCCCCGCTCACGAGCTGCTCGCGCGCGTTGCCCTGCCCGCTGGACCGGTCGGCCTCTTCGAGCAGCGCGGCGAACTCGCGCGTCATCAACGCCCGCACGAGATGGTCGACGTCGGGATAGCGCCGGTACAGCGTCATGCGGCTCACGTTGGCGCGTTTCGCCACGTCGGTCAGGGTCGTCCGGCGTACGCCGACCTCGAGAACACACTCACGGGTGGCGTCGAGCAGCGCGTCGTGGGTGTGACGTTGAGACGTCATGTGTAACACTGTAGCAGTGACCAGGGCGAGATGGACCACCGAAACCGTGCCGCTGCCGCCGCACGCGCTGGCTTGGCTCAGTCAGCGCGTCGGGCTGGGGAAGCCGTTCGTCGAGGAGCCGATGCCGGCGCCCGACTCGGCGTTGTCGGCTGATGCCTTCACGGCGCTGGAGGCCGTGAGCACGATCAGCGTGGACGACTCCGACCGGCTGGCCCGCTCCGGCGGCCTGTCCTACCTGGACCTGTTGCGCCACCGCGGCCATGGAACTCCGGCCGTGCCGGATGCCGTGGTTCAACCCGCCTCGCCTGCCGAGGTGGTCGAGGTGCTGCAGGTTTGCGTCGAGTACGACATCGCCGTGGTGCCGTTCGGTGGAGGCACGTCCGTGGTGGGCGGGGTCGAGGCCCTGCGTGGCACGAAGTCCGCTGTGGTGGCGTTGGATCTGGCCGGGCTCGGGTCGCTGGTTTCCGTCGACCCGGTGTCTCGGGTGGCCGTGCTGCAGGCGGGAGTGACCGGGCCCGAGGCCGAGAGGTTGTTGGGGGAGCACGGGTTCACGCTCGGTCATGTGCCGCAGTCGTTCGAGCGGGCCACGATCGGTGGGTTCGCGGCCACCCGCTCGGCCGGTCAGGCTTCCTCCGGCTACGGCCGTTTCGAGGACATGGTCGAGTCGGTGCGGGTCGCCACCCCGGTTGGCGAGTGGGTGGTGGGGACTGCGCCCGCTTCCGCGGCTGGACCAGACCTGAAGCAGTTGGTGCTCGGCAGTGAGGGACTCTTCGGGGTGATCACCGAGGTGTCCGTGCGCGTGCGGCCCAAGCCTTACGGGCCTCGGTACGAGGGCTTCGTCGTCGACGGCTGGGAGGCCGGGTCCGACCTCGTGCGGTCGTTGGCTCAGGACGGGGTGCTGGCCGACATCACTCGTCTGTCCGATGAGGACGAAACCGAGGTCGCGCTGGAACTGGCCGGCGCCAAGGCTTCCACGTTGAAGAAGTACCTGCGGTTCCGCGGGGTCAAGCAGCCCTGCCTGGTGATCCTCGGCTGGGAGTGCCGATCGCGGTCCGCGACCATGAGCGCGTTGAGCGGCAAGAAGGTCGTGCGGCTGGGCCGGGCCATGGGGGCCTCCTGGCTGCACGGGCGGTTCAACGGGCCTCGGCAGCGGGATGCGTTGCTGGACGCGGGGGTGTGCGTCGAGACGCTGGAGACCGCCACACACTGGTCTCGGGTCTCGGAACTGCGCGAGGCGGTGAAGGACGCGTTGACCGCGGAGCTGGGGAATCCCGTGGTGATGTGCCACATCTCGCACGCGTACGAAACCGGCGCTTCGCTGTACTTCACGGTGCTGGTGCCGCGGGACCTCGAAGATCCGGTGGGCCAGTGGGAACGGGCCAAGGTCGCCGCCTCGGACGCCATCTCCCGGCTCGGCACGATCACCCACCACCACGCCGTCGGCCGTGACCACCAACCCTGGCTGGAGAAGGAGATCGGGCCGATCGGCGTCGACGTGCTGCGTGCCGTGAAGGACCGCCTGGACCCGACCGGCATCCTCAACCCCGGCAAACTGCTCTGAAAGGCACGCGGGGACCCCGCGTTTCCTTCTGGGAAACGCGGGGCCCCCGCGTGCACTCGGAAATCAGAACTTGACGAGCATCTTGCCGGTGTTGTCGCCGCGCAGCATGCCCAGGAACGCGGCCGGGGCCTGGCGGACGCCGCCCTCGACGACGGTCTCGCTGTACTTGAGCTCACCGGAGGCGATCCAGGCGCCGACCTCGGCCACGAACTGCGGCTGCAGGGCCTTGTGGTCGCCCACCAGCATGCCGCGCAGGGTCAGGCGCTTGGCCAGGATCTGGATCATGTTGCTCGGGCCCGCGGGCTTCTCGGACTCGTTGTACTGCGAGATGGCGCCGCACATCGTGATGCGGCCGTTCTGGTTCAGGTTCTCGATGGCGGCCTCGAGGTGCTCGCCACCGACGTTGTCGAAGTAGACGTCGATGCCGTTGGGCGCGGCGGCGGCGAGCTGCTCGGCCACCGGGCCCTCCTTGTAGTTGAACGCGGCGTCGAAGCCGAGCTCCTCGACCAGGTACTTGACCTTCTCGGCGGAACCGGCGGAGCCGATGACGCGGGAAGCGCCCTTCAGCCGGGCGATCTGGCCCACCAGCTGGCCGACGGCGCCTGCCGCGCCGGAGACGAAGACGACGTCACCCTCCTTGAACTCGGCGGTGACGAGGAGGCCGGCGTAGGCGGTCATGCCGGGCATGCCCAGGACGCCCAGGTAGGCGGAGAGGGGAGCGACGTTCGGGTCGACCTTCACCGAGTGCGCGGCGGGGAGCACGGCGTACTCGCGCCAGCCCAGGCCGTGCAGGACGTTGTCGCCGACCGCGAGGGTGGTGACGTTCGCGCCCACGGCCACGACCTCGCCCACCGCGCCGCCCTCGAGCGGGGCACCGACCTGGAACGGCGGCACGTACGACTTGACGTCGTTCATCCGGCCGCGCATGTACGGGTCGACGCTCATGACCACGTTGCGCACCAGGATCTGGCCTTCGCCCGGCGTCGGGACCTCGACCTCGGCGATCTCGAAGTTGTCGTCGGTCGGCCAGCCGGTGGGGCGGGACGCGAGCCGGACCTCGAGTGCGGTGCTGGTCATGGTCGAACCATCTCCATCCAAGTTTTGCGGATCAGTTATCCGGTTCAACAGTGCGTACGAGACGACTGTTCCGGAATGTGAGCTAGCCCGCAGGAAGAAGGGTCGTGATGTCTCGGTAGGCAAAGCCGAGCTTGCGGTACAGGGCGATGGCCGGGGCGTTGTAGTTCTCCACGAACAGCGCGCACGTGCCGTAGAGCGACAAGAGAGAGGACGCGACGAACTGGCAGACGCGCAGGCCCAGGCCCTGGCCGACACACGACGGATGCACCGCCACGCCCATCATGAAGCCGACGTCCGCAGACGACCAGGCTTCGGCGGCGGTGGCCACCAGTTTGTCGCCCACGTGCACGCCCGCCCAGCGGAGCACGCCTGTTTCACCCGGCCACGCCCATGACGCCGGATTCGCCGCTTCGAGCAACGGCGTGACGTCATCCACCCTGGACAACCACGACACGTCGTCGGGCAGCGGCAACGAACCGGAGCGGTCCATCCACCCGAACGGCTTGTCTTCCACCCACGGCGTGGGCATCAGCCCTGCGACCTCATGTGCGAGCGACCGCGACATCAACGGTCGCAGTGACACGCCACGGCCGTGCGCGGCTAACAGCGAGGCCACGCCCTCCGCCGGTCCAGAGAGCACCAGGCGACGGCGGCGGGTCAGCAACGGGGCGTGCACGGCGACGGCGCCCCGGTGCTCCCAGGCTGCACCATCGGCCGACAACGCCTGGGACGCCCACCTGACCAGAGGGTCGGAGCAGGCGTCCAGCAACTCGGCCGTGGTGCGTAACCGGCGCACTCAGTCCTTCTGCTTGCGGCGCAACAGGGTTCGCTTGGCCAGCGAGTCCTCCAGCGCCTGGTACGCCAGGTCCATCGCGTGGTTGTACTCACCCTGCGGACGCGGCGGCACGGACTCGTCCGGTGCCGGGAACGTGACCATCTGCAGCCAGCGCTCGTTCCACAGCTGCTCGACGGCCTGCTCCCAGTGCAGCGCGGCGCCCATCCGCACGACCCGCTCGCGATCGCGCACCTCCGCGATCCGGTGCTGGGCCGACGCGATCCGCTCGGCGAGCTCGGTGCAGCGCACCTCGTCCAGCTTGCGCTGGCGGGCCGCGGCGTCCGTGGCGATGGCGATGATCTCCTTGTAGCGCTCGACCGCTGACAGGGTCTCAGCAGGGGCGGGCACCTCGATCACCTCCTCGCTCTGGCGCTGCGCGGGCACCGGCTCGAACATCGTCGTCATCATCGGGTTCATGACGCTTCTCCAGTGTCGAACGGGATGATCACTTGCGGTCGCGAGTGCTCGAACCTGTCGAAGAACAGGCCGCGGCGGGGCCTCGGTGACCACGCCATCACCTGCTCCGGTCCGAGCGACAGCAGTTCCTTGCCCTGGACGTCGAACGCCACCCAGGCGCCGATGTCGTCGTAGACGCCAGGCGGGAGGCTCGCCTTGAGCCTCTGCACGCCGCGCCACCAGCCCAGTACGTGCGTGCGGTTCTCCGGGCCGTGCTTGAGCACCGTCCGCAGGCTGTCCACACCGGACATCCGCGTGGTCGGGTCCTTCTGCTCCAGCAACGTCTGTGCGGCGTCCACGCCGTACAGCACCAGGTAGTGCGGCGACGGCGGGGTGTCGGACGTGCCCGTGTTCAGCGACTGCAACCGGGCCGCGGTGCGGTCCAGCAGCTCGCGGATGCCGTCGATGCCGATCACCGAAGCATCATGACCGTCGGCGCTCAGGCGTTTTGCCAGATGCAACGCCGACGGCATCACCTCGTCGACCAGGCAGGCCAGCGTGAAGGCCGCCTCGTGCGGCTCGTGCTGCCTGCCCAGCGACGCGGCCGCTCCGCCGAGCACTGCGGCCGCGTCCTGGACCACGGAGCCGATCACCGCGATGTTGCGGCCCGGGGTCCGGGCGAAACGCACGCGGGCCGCGCTGCCCGCGACGTCGATGACCTGTCCTAGAAGAACGGTAGGTGATGCGTCGCCCGGCCGCAGATCGAGGAAGTCCGGCAGGGCGTCCAGGAACGGGATCTTGCTGCCGTCGAACAGGCCGGGCGCCTGGCCGGGTTCGCGGCGCCACAGCTCGTTCTGCAGGAAGTCCATGGTGCCCTTGGACGTCGAGTCCGGGATGCGGCAGATCTCGTTGCCGGGCTTCACACCCGACTCGTGGTTGATCACCGCGTGCCAGCGCGGCAGCTCCACCGCGGCGTCGTTCGCCGGCTCTGCCAGCACCCGGCGCGCCTTGGGCAGCGCGATCCGGACGGTGAACTGCTCGAAGATCGCCGACTTGCCCCAGAACCCCTCGATGCCCGAGACGTCCTGCGACGACAGCACGAGGTGGATGCCCTGCGAACGACCGCGCCGGGCCACGTCCTCCAGCAGCTGCGTCGCGGCGGCGGTGACCTGGTCGCGCTCGCCGAAGAGGTACTGGAACTCGTCGATCACCGCGACGATCCGCGGCCACCGCCCGGACGGATCCTCCGCGCGCAGGTGCTCCAGCTTGGTGACCTCGTGCTGCTTGGCCGCGTCCGCGCGCCGGCGCATCTCGTCGGACAGGAACCGGAGCAGGGCCACGCCGAACTCGCGGTCGGTGTTCACGTTCACGCCGACGAGGCGTGCGTGCGGCAGCCACGACGGGTCCTTGCGGCCCGGCGCGAACTGCGCGAACGACACGCCTTCCTTGAAGTCCAGCAGGTACAGCTCCAGCTCGGATGGCGAGTACCGCGCGCACAACGAACCGAGCATCGCGTACAGGAAGTTCGTCTTGCCGGAACCAGAAGGCCCGCCGATCAACGCGTGCGGCGAGGTGTCGCCGAGCTGCACGCAGACCGGTTCGCCGTCGTCGAACCCAACGGGCGCGATGACTCCGGCCGCCGAGTTCTCCGTCCACGGCCGTTCGGGCAGCAGATCGCCGAACGTGCCCATGCGCGAACGCCGTTCCTCGCGCTTCTCCGCGATGGCGGCACAAGCGCGCGGCACGAGAGTGCGCGGCAGAGCCGGATCCGGCGTCACCGTCACGTGCTTGCCGGTCATCGTGCAGAACGCCGTGCCGTCGCCGCGCAACGAGACGGTCTCCACCGGCGAGTTGATCGTGATCGGAATATCAACGATGAACAGCTGCACGCCACACGCCAAACCGTTGCGCGCCACGCGTTGCAGCTGCTGCTGGTGTTCTTCCCGCAACGCCTTGCGGTTGCCGAACAGCACCGCGATCCGCCACGGTTCGGTGCGACGGCCCTCACCGCTGACCGAACGCACGGTCAGGTGCCCGTCGACCAGAACCTTGGTGTGCACCTGACGAATGTGCTCGGACAGCTCATCGAGCAGCTCGTGCAGCCGCGCCGGGTCGTGCACCGTCAGCAAACCGGCACGGGTCAACGGATAGAGGCCCGGCAACGACCCGGTCAGCTGCCCGATGTCCCACACGTGCACGTGCACGAGACCCGGCTGGAAGTGCGAGAGCACCCGCAGCAACAGGTTCTCCACCAGCGTGTCCGCCAGCTGACGACTGTCCGAAGTGGACGAGATGTGCAGGTGTGCCTGGTCCAGCAACGGAACCGCGACGGGGAACGGCGTGGTCTCCGGCGCGGACGTCACCACGCCCGTGCCGATCCGCCACAGCTCCGGCACGCCCTCGCTGCCGTCGTGCGTGCCCGGCGTGCCGAGCCACGACTCGTGCGGCCACGACGCGGGGCCGGCCGCGACCGTGTTCACCAGCGCGGTCAGCTGGTCCGGACCCGACGTGGTCCACTCGTGGTACGACTGCTGCCAGTCGTGCTTGATCTGGGCGAGCCGCTCGGTGAACTCGGCCATCGAGAGCGGCGCCTGACGCGGGTTGTGCGGCCGCTTCTCGTCCACGGTCAGGAACGGGGTCACCTGGGCCAGCGCGACGTCCTGCAGAGCACGGTCGATGCCCATGCCGCGCACGGTGAACTCGAACATGTCCTTCGCGTGCTCGACCGCGAGCGCCCGGTGTTCGCGCGCCACGGAGCCCAGCGCGGCTGACACAGCGCGCTGGAACTCCGCGAAGGCCTCCTCGACCCTTCGCCGCCGATCGTCGCGCCTGCTCATCACAGCTCCACGGTGAGTCGTTGGATGCGCTCTAGGGTTCCCACCATCAGTTCCAGCTGATCAGGGAATCTTTCCTTCGCACGCACGAACTCCGGTGGAAGCAGCGACTCGTGGTGGTTCTCGCTCGACTCGGCGAGGATCGCCACCGCCTCGTCGAGCCCGTCCTGCGCGGACCGCACACTCCGGTACGACTCACGCAGGATCTCGCTCGCCTGCTCGAGCGCGGCACGAACCTCGGCGATGGATGCCATCAAAGCCTGCTGTTGATGCCCTCGGCGCCGGAAATGCCCGCCCCGAGGTAGTTCTGCAGCTCACTCACGCCGGAGACGACCTGGGCGAACTGGGCGTTCGTCGTTTCGACGTCCGCCTGCACAGAGCCCTGCGTGACCGATGTCAGCAGTTGCTGCGCGTCCTCGGCGAGCTCAGCCGCCTGTTGGAGGGCCGACTGGCTTTGGCTCGCCTTGTCGATCGCCTGGGCAATTGCGGCACGGACCTCTTCGATGCTGGCCATGTCGGCTCCCGAACCCTCCCGGAACAGGGCGGTCGTACAACCACCCTCAGTAGAGATTGTGGCGTGATTTTCACAGTTGAGAGCGAAGATCGGCTAACCGGGTGGATGCCTGAATCCACTCGAACGGGCCTTGATTTAATGATCAGTTGAGCGCGCCGCTGGCCCCTTGTGCACGCGTGTAGCAACTCTCACAATGCCGCCTACAGCCCGTTGTGTTGATCTGCCGACCAGCCGGGTGAATCAAGACGGCTTGTTGGGTGAGTTGTCACGCAAAGTGCCTGCACCGAACGGGTCATCTCCGGCCCACGCCTCCACCAGAACGCGCTCGGCACCCGGCACCAGTCCGCTGATCAGTTCGGGCTCGTCCAGCACGGTCCACGCGGTCGGGGGCGCGCAGGCCACCCTGGGCGTCGGGAAGCCGTCACCCAGCCCGCGCACGAAGGAGCGAACCGCCCGCGCCAGCGCCGCCGAGACGTTGTGGGTGGCCTTTTCCGGGCTCGGCAGGGTGATGACGACGGCCCAGCAGCCCGGTTCCTCGTCGGAGCAGTCACGGGCGTCCACGACCCGAGCGCCGGTAGCGCTGATGAGCGCGTCGCACGCGGCGAGCGCCTGTTGCTCGTCGGCAGCCTCGACCACGACGGTGATCAGCAGCACGAGGTCATCCACGTCCGAAATGGTGTCAGACGACCCGGCGGGCGAACTCCAGCACCCGAGTGACGGCCTCGGCGTCGGTCAGCAGTCCGTCGACGACGTGCTCCTCGAACGCGGACCCGCGAATCCGGTCGGTTCCCGCCCGAGTGTCCGAAATCGGCACGATCTCGTCGTGCGACCCGTGCAGCCACAACGTCGGCAGGTCGCCCAGCGCCGGCCCGAAGTTGACCTCGTCCATCAGATCGGCCAGCTCGTCGGACGCGCCGTCCCACATGCCGAGCACGGGCGACACCAGCACCAGCGCGGCGAGCCCGGAATGCGTTTGCGCGTACCGAACCGCGGCGGGCGCGCCGGTGAAGTGTCCAATGAGGACGACCGGCAGCTCGGCGGCCTTCACCGCGGCCTCGACGTCCTCGGTCACCACGACCGGAACAGCGGCGGCGCGCAGCAAAAAGGCGATGCGCTCGCCGTGCGGCAACACGGCGAGCCATCCAGGTGCGGGCATCTAGGAAGCGTAAAACGCGCTGATCTCGATCCGGCCACCGGAACACACAGGTCCGAGCGTCCACGGCACGGTCAGCGGCACCGTCTCGTCCGGCGGAATGGCCGCGGCCTTCGACGGCTCGGGCTGGCACGGCCCCTCGACGGGTTCGCTGCCCGCCGGCACGACACCCCAGTGCAGGTTCGCCGAGGCCTTCCCGCCCGGCGCGAGCGTCAGCGCGGCGGGAGCGGGGTCGGCCTTGCGCTCCAGCTTGGTCGGCACCGCACCGGAGGCGTTCTCCAACTGGAAACCGCTGTAGCCGTTCAACGTGCACGGCGCCGTGCTGGAGTTCGTCACGACGAACTTGCCGTACCTGTTGCCCGCACCGGCGTCGGTCGGGTCGACCTGACCCTTCAACACCGACGAGTCGCACCGCTTGGTGGCGGGCGTGGCCGCGCCGGAGTTGCCCGCGGGCGCGGAGGTGGGGGTCGACGACGGGGTCGACGGGGAGGTCGGCAGCGTCTGCGTGCCGTTGTCCGAGGTTCTGTCGCCGCAGGCCGTCACGCCAGCAAGCACCAGCAGTCCGCACGCGAGCAACCGTCGAGTCATGGGTGCACCTCCTACCAGTGAGGATGTGCCCAAATATCAACTCGTCCACACAACGTGCCAGAAGTTCACCTGATGGAGTTGGTGTCGGCCGAAACCTGATCGTTCGTGGCGGCGGCGGTTGCCGATGCCGTGGAGGCGACCGAACGTTTGTTCGGTACGGTCCTTTGTGTGAAGACGGTGGTGCAGGTGAAGCTGCTGCCGACGCCACAGCAGGAGTTGGCATTGGCTGCCACCCTGTATGCCTGCAACCAGGCGGCAGGCTTCGTCTCGCGGATGGCGTTCGAGCGGAACGTGATGTCCCGCAACGAGTTGCAGAAGCTGTGCTATCGCGAGATCAAGGATCGGTTCGGCCTGTCGGCGCAGCCCGCGGTGCGGGTGGTGAAGAAAGTCGTCAACGCCTACGCAGCCCTGTATGCGAACATCCGCGCGGGCAACCTCGGCAGCGAGAAGTCCCGGCGCTGGACCAAAGCGGTGTCGAAGCCGATTGGGTTCGGCGAACACGCGGCGCAGCCGTTCGACGATCGGTGTTTGTCGTGGCAGCTCGATGCACGGACCGTCAGCATCTGGACCACAGCAGGCCGGCTGAAGCACATCCCGTTCACGGGCTCGTCCAGTCAGCTCGAAACCTTGCGTGAGCATCGTCAGGGCGAATCGGACCTGATGTTCCGGGACGGCAGGTGGTTCCTGGTCGCTACCTGCGAGATCCCGGAGAAGCCCCAGTTCGAACCCGCCGACTGGATTGGTGTCGATCGGGGGATCGCCAACCTGGCCACCACGTCGGACCTGGACAACTTTCAAGGCCGTCGCCTTCAGCGGTATCGCCGCTGGCACGCCCGCAAACGCGCCGAACTGCAGGCCAGGCGCACCAAGTCCGCCACCCGTCGGCTGAAGAAGCGAGCCCGCAGGGAAGCTCGTCACGCCACGCACGTCAACCACCGCATTGCCAAGGACATCGTGGCTGTTGCCGAACGCACCGGCCGCGGCATCGCCCTGGAAGAACTCCGGGGCATCCGCGACCGGGTACGGCTCCACCGGCACCAGCGAGCCACCCAGTCCTCATGGCCGTTCCACCAGCTCGAACGGCACATCACCTACAAGGCCCGCAGAGCGGGTGTACCGGTGCTGCTGGTGGATGCTCACTACACCTCGCAGATGTGCCCGAGGTGCAAGCACACTGCTGGCTCGAACCGTCCCACCAGGGACCGGTTCTGCTGTCGCCGGTGCGGTCTCGCTGGACCCGCCGACATCGTCGCCGCTGTGAACATCCGTGACCGGGCACGGCGCGCGTGGGTACTCGTCAACGTGCCCTTACCCGCAGCCGCCTGAACAGCTGCCGGTAGATGCGGCCCGCACACCACAGCCAGTGGCGGACGAGGAACGCGAACTCAACCTTCAGGACTGAGTAGTTGACCGGATTTGGTGGACGTCCCAGCCGTCGGGCAGCTCGGACATGCCCTGCACGGCCGCGGTCCAGATGTACGTCCACGCGATCCGGCCGTCCGGCAGCACGACGCGCACGCGGCGGTAGTCCTCGCCCTCGTACTCGTCGAGCAGCGGCAGCGCCTGCTCCGGCGACTTCAGCCGCAGCACGAATCCGGGCACGCCCAGGCCGGCGCCGGGACGCAGGGCGGGGTAGCCCTGGCCGGTGTCGAACAACGTGCCGGGCAGGTGGGTCTCCTCGGACTCCACGACGTGCGGCTCCATCAGCTGCCAAGCGCTTGCGCCCGGCTGGAGCGTGCCGTAGACGAACAGCAGCTCGGGCCAGTCGTCGGCGGACGGCTCGCCGAGCACCTCGGTCACGTCCAGTCCGTCCGTCATGGCTGCCCTCTCGCCGAGCGTGAGGGCGCGTCGTTGCGAGACGTCCTCGCAACGGACCATACGGCCGTTGAAGAGCACGGGCATTCGCTTCTTGGAACCCGCCGTGTAGGCCAGCACGCTGTCGATGACGCCACCGTTGTAGAGCACCACACGGCCCGTGTGCAGGCGTACAAGGCGATAGCGCAGTCCGCGGCCCTCACAGCGGTCCAGCACGCGCAGCTGTTCGGGCGTGGCGAACCAGACGGAGTGCTCCTCGACGTGGCCGGGCTCGGCCGCGAGGGTGGCGGGACGCTGGCCGTCGCGTGCGCGCATGCCCGCCGCCCAGACAGCAGAAAAGCCCTCGCACCGTGCGCGCAGCACGACCGCGGGGCCTTCGAGACCGAGCTCCTCGCGGAGCCAGGTGACCTTGCTGGGATTGGCGTTCGAGCCGTAGCCGAGCACCGGCATTCGGGCTGCTAGCGGCGGCTCACCGTGGTTCGCGAGCCATTGGTCTAGGTCGATGTTCTCCGGCTCAACTCGCCATCCCGACTCCATCGTGAGGTCCGGTCGCACTGGCCAGCCCGTTTCGTCTACGTGGACGAAACAGTGGTCTGGACGAGTGCCCGGATAGGGCTCCGCCGGATGGCTTTCGTCGGTGAACGGTTGGGCCATTGGTCCATTGTGCCAGGCAGAGGGGCCAGATCGCGCCCCCTAATCGTGACCCATCCGATGTCATACCTGGGTTTCTAGGGGTTTAGTGAGAACGTTCACTGCGCATTCGAGTGACTGACCCGATGTCTATCTGTCGACACTCCGGCCGCACTCAGGAGGCGTCATAGCGCCGCTGCGCCTGGGCGACCTCCGGGTGGTTCGCGTTGATCCAATGCGCGAGTGCCACGAGGTGGTTCGCCGCGCCCTTGCCGAGGGGCGTCAGCGTGTACTCGACGTGCGGCGGGATGACCGGCTTCACCTCGCGGTGCACGAACCCGTCGCGTTCCAGCGTCCGCAACGTCTGGGTGAGCATCTTCTCGCTGACGATCTCCAACTCGCGCCGCAGGTCGCTGAACCGCCACGCCTCCCCGTTGGACAGCACCTGGAGCAGCAGTACTCCCCACCGGCTTGTGACGTGCTCCATGATCGACCGCTCCGGACACACCGTGACCTGCATGCTCACCTCCACGTAAGTACCCAACTCCAAAGTGGGTACTTTCCACAGGTTAGCGCTAACCATAGCTTTGTGCCTATGACGATCCTCATCACCGGTGCCACCGGCCAGTTCGGCGCAGCAGCCCTCCGTTACGTCCTCGACCGCACGGACGAGCAGGTCATCGTGTCCGTACGCGACCCGAAGAAGGTCCCCGCTGAACTGGTTGCTCGTGGCGTGACAGTCCGTCAGGGCGACTTCGACCAGCCCGAGAGCCTCGACTTCCGCGGCGTGGACAAGCTGCTGATCGTGTCCTCGGGCGCGCACGACTCGGCGGTCCGCATCCAGCAGCACGCCAACGCCATCGCCAAGGCGAAGGAACACGGCGTGGGCCACGTCTTCTACACGAGCGTGACCGACGCGGACACCTCCACGCTGGGCGTGGCGGAGGTGCACAAGGCCGCCGAGGAAGCCATCCGCGCGACCGGTCTGACCTTCACCTTCCTGCGCAACGGCATGTACCACGAGAACTACCTGGACTCGCTGGCCCAGGACGTGGTCGCCACCTCCACCAAGGACGGCCGCATCGCGAGCGCCCCGCGCGACGACTTCGCGCTGGCCGCCGCCGTCGTCCTCACCACCGATGGCCACGAGAACGCCGTCTACGAGCTGACCGGCTCGACGAACTGGTCGTTCCCCGAGGTCGCCGGCGACAAGTTCCGCGACGTGAGCGACGAGGACCTGATCGCGGCCGGCCTGCCGCCGTTCGTCGTCGACTTCTTCGTGGCCATCCGCGAGGGCGTGCTCGCCGAGGTCCGCCCGGACCTGGAGAAGCTGATCGGCCGTCCCACCCGCCCGATCGCCATCTAGGTGAACTCGGGATGCGCCTCCGGATGCGCGTCCCACCACCTGCGGTACTCCGGGTTCCGGTCCAGCACCGACCGGTAGGCGTCGGCGGCGCACGCGAACACCTCGTGCGCCCGCCCCGCCACCGGTGAGTCCCGCCGCGTGGCCACGAAGATGTCCGTCATCAACGGCATCCCGCGCAGCCGCCGGATCACGATGCCCTCCCCGGTCCGGGACGGCGCCGCCGCGAACGACACGCACCCGCCCGCCACCAGTCCGCGGGCCATGCTCGCCTCGCCGGTGTGGTGGGTCAGCCGCGGCACGAACCCCGCGTCCGCGCACGCCTGGAACATCTGGGTGCGGCTGCCGATGTGCTGCTTGGGCGGCGTCACCCAGTCGCGTTCGGCGAGCTCGGCCAGGTCGATCTCGTCCAGCGAGGCCAGCGGGTCGGTCTCCGGCAGCGCCACGAACGCCGGTTCGGTCACGAGCTTGCGCAGTTCGATGCCCGCCAGGTCACGGGCGTGCATGCCGTCGAAGAACTCGAACAGCGCCACGTGGACCTGGCCTGCTTCCAGCATGTCCACGATCTCCGCCGACGACGGCCGCACTTCCGCGCGCACGTCGTCGTTGAGCTGCCGCAGGCTCTCCACGAGCTTCGCGAAGTACAGGATCGGGATGCAGCCGAGGAACAACGGCCCGCACCGGTCCGTCGCGCGGGTGGTGCTCATCAGCTGGGCCATCTCGTCGAGCACCAGTCTGGCCGTGCCCAGCACGCGTCGGCCCAGGTCAGTGGGCACACAGCCGTTGCGCGTCCGGTCGAACAGCTGCCCGCCGACCAGTCTCTCCACCGTGCGCAACTGGGCGGACAGGGCGGGTTGGGTCAGTCCGAGCCGCGTGGCGGCCCTGGTGACGCTGCCTTCCTCGGCGATCGTGCGTACCGCGCGGAGGTGGCGGAGCTCCAGCTCGGGCATAAAGACCTTCTATCCCCGTTCTGAATGCGCCGCCACCCTTCGATCGGGGCATAGTGACATCGATCGATCTTCCGGCCCGGCGCTTGCGGCAGCGCTCACGGGTCCGGCGCGGGAGGGTGCGCACCCCTCGGTTCGACGCTGCTGCCGCGCACCCTGCGCTCCGCGGCGGCAGCGTCGAACCCATGGCGTCGAACCCATGGCGGTGAAGGTCAGGGGATGACGACCGCCGCGCCCGTCACCGACACACGGCGGTCTTCGCGCGTGGCGTCCACTTCGAGCCGTGACGGCCTGCCCATGTCCTCGCCCTGGCTGATGACGAACCGCTGCGGCCCTTCGAGGTCGCGCAGGTAGCCACCGAACGCGGCGGCGGCAGCGCCCGTCGCCGCGTCCTCCACCACGCCACCGACCGGGAACGGGTCGCGGGCGTGCACGACGCCCGCCTCGTCACGCCACCACAGGTGCACGGTCGTGAGATCGTGCGCCAGCATCAGGTCGCGCAACGCGTCGAAGTCGTAGTCGAGCTCTGCCAACTGTTCCCGGCTGCGCAGCGGGATCAGCAGATGGCGCGCCCCGCCGAAGCCGACGTGCACCGGCGCATCGCCGATCTCCTTGTACCGCAACGCTTCCAACGCCTGCCGCGCCAGCTCGGGCTCCGCCTCGGACGTGCTGGTCGGCACGCTGGTCAACGTCGCGCTGCCGGCACCGGTCTCGATGGTGATCTCACCGGCCGGCGTGTGGAACGTCAGTGGCCCGTCGCCGATCCGTTCGGCCAGCGCCACCGACGTCGCGATGGTGGCGTGCCCGCAGAACGGCACCTCCGCCTTGGGGCTGAAGTACCGCACGTCGAACTCGCGCGTGCCCGGCCGCGGCAGCACGAACGCCGTCTCGGAGTAGCCGAGCTTCGCGGCGATCGCGAGCATCACCTCGTCGGACAGACCGGTCGCGTCCAGGACGACCCCCGCGGGGTTGCCGCCCGCCGGATCCTGCGTGAACGCGCTGTAGCGCAATACCCCCGTGTCGCTCATACCTCGCTGCAACGCATAGCAGTGGTGAAGTCTTCCGCCCATGTACAGGCTGTCGAAGTACGTCAGCCCGGCCTTCTGGAGCACGCGGCCGGACGCGGTGTTCCCCGCCTGGTGGCCGGCGACGACCCGGTCGGTGAGAGCGAGCGCCTTGTCCCGCAGCTGAACGGCGATCTTCGTGGCGACCCCGCGCCCCCAGTGGCCGGGGTCCACCCAGTAGCCGATCTCGATCTCTCCCGGACCGGCTTCGATCATCTGCCCGATCCCGACGACCTCGCCGTCCTCCACGACGGCGTGCAGGCCGTAGCCGTGCTCTTCCCAGTGCCGCAACGCCTGTTCGTGGCGCTCGGTCACGTACTCCGGCGTCCAGGGATTCCCGTCCGCGATGTACACGGTCATCCGCGGGTCGGTCGCCCAGCGCAGCATGTGCTCGAAGTGCTCGTCTCCCCAGCGCACGAGTTCCATGAGCACCATCGTGCCTCAGCGGAACTGGGGGAGGAGCCCTTCGCAACTGCGGACGACGACCTGGGCCGCCTTGCGGTGGTCGTGGGACGCGTGCACGTCAGCGGCCTGCGCCTGCCACCGCACCAGCGCGTCGAGCAACGCCTCGCGCTGTTCGCGGGCGTCGGCCTCGTACTCGAAACCCAAGCGCGCCAACGGAGCTGTGCCCTCGGCGCCGATCAGCCGCAACGCCTCGGTCTGCAGCTCCGCCGGCAGCTTCGTGCGTCCGGACTGCAGCGCGGCCACGAGCCGGAGTTCGCGGAAGTCGTGCGCGGAGGCGACGACGCGTTCGAGATCGGTCATCAGCTTGCGGGCGTTCTGCCGCGGTTCCATCCGGAACAGCACGTCCATCGCCAGCAACGCCGACCGCGCCTTGAGGATCTCGCGGCGCTCGACGAAGTGGACCGCGATCGAGTCGCGCAGTTCGCCGAGCCCGCTGCGCTGCACGAGCTGGCCGGTCAGCTTCACCTGGGAGTCGAAGCCCTGCCGGATCAACGCGGTGATCAGCCGGACGCCGAAGATCCCGAACCGTTCCAGCAACGCCTGCCGCACAGCCGGTTCCATCGCCACGGGGAACTGCTCGCCGACGAACCGGTCCGCCGACAGCAGGTGGTCCTCGAGCTCCTCGCGGCCGAGCGACGCCAGCACCCGCAACGCCGCGAACTCGTCCTCGCGCAACGTCTTCGCCGCCACGGCCAGCAGTCCGGCGACCGAGACCACGTTCTGGCACAACGGTTGCACGGCCACGTCACGGCGGTAGCGGCGGGCGATCTGCTTGGCGGACGACAACGCGTCGATCCGGCCGGCCCCGATCTCGTCGGCACGCGCGAGCACCGCGACGGTGTGCACCGCGGCGGTCCGGGCGATCGGGTGGTCGTTGGCGGACTGCAGGAACTTCAGATCGTCGTCCTGCACGTGCCGCATCAGGTAGAGCAACGCGTCCGCGTCACCGAGCACCTGTTCCGGTGTGGCCTCAGACGGCGTGTCGATCAGCACGACGTCCCGCAACGTCCGTGCGGGCCACTCGACGACGACCCGGTCGGCGCGGTCGAACTGGCCGATCTCCACGTGGTTCCTGCTGCCCCGCCTGCCGATGGTGACCTCGTGCGGACGGCCGGGACCGGAGAAGACGTGCGCTCGCGACTCGGTGCCGCCGCGGTACCAGACGAACGAGCTCAGCGGCGCGAACTCGTCCCCGATCAGGGCACTGACCAGGGTGGACTTGCCGATGTGGGACCGGCCGGCCACCGCGATCCGCACGGGTTCGGTGTAGCGCTCGACGTGGGAGCGCAGCCACGCCGTGGCGCGCGGGCTGTCGCGGTAGACGGCCAGGGCTTCCTGCAGCATCGACCAGACGACGCGGTCCAAGGTCACGCGGTGAGCTCCATCGTGGGGCCTCCGAGTGCCTGCACCCGCTTGTAGAGCGTGACGAGTTTGTCCAGCTCCTTGCGGCCCTCACGCATGCGGCGCTCGCGCTCGGTCTGGTCGTCCTGCACCGCGCGCTTGGCGCTGCGGGCCGACTCCAGCAACGTCTCCTGCAGCTCCTCTGCGAGCGTGCTGAAGTGGTTGCGCAGCGAGCGTTGGATGTGGCGGCCGGAGTCACGGACGTCCTTGGAGAACTTCATGAAGAAGTCGTCCACGTGTCGTTGTGCGGCGGCCTTCGCGGCGGCCTGACGGCGCTTCAGCCGTTGGTCGCTCTCGTCCAGGATCGACTTGCCGCCGAACAACGCACCGGCGCCGAGCGAGATCACGTTGATCAGCGGCATGCCGGCCAGCGAGGTGACCAGGCCGAACATCAGCACGCCGCCGTAGGAGCCGCGCAGACCGGTGAAGAGCTTCTGCGGGACCGAGAACGGCTCGATCTTCGGCTTCTCCAGCCTGCTCGCCGGCTCCAGCAGGTCGTCCGGCAGCACCGAGCCCGGGATGAGATCTTCCCGGTACACGGGGAAGTTCTTGGCGACCTTCGCGGCGACCCACTCCGCGCGTTCCATCAGCCAGGCGAAGTTCGTGGTGGCGGCCTCGTTGAGGTTGTCCTCCAGCCACTGCTCGAACTTGTCCCAGCCGATCGCGGGATCGGCCTCGTCATAGGTCTTGTCGACCTCGCGCAGGATCTTGCGTGTGCGATCACGCAGGTCGTACTCGACGTCGGAGATCAGGTCGGCCATCTCGTCGTTGAGCACGTTCTGCCAGCGCGCGGACCGGCGCCGCAGTTCGTCGACGCGCCGTTGGGCTTCCTGCAGCGTCGAGATCGTGGCGACCGTGCGGGACGAGTCGTGCGCCGTCAGCTCTTCGCGCAACGGCGTGACGAGCTGGGTCAGGGCGGACGAAGCGACGACGGCGACGGCGCGGCGGGCCAGCAGATCGGCACTCGCCACGATGTCGCGTTGCACGCACGCCACGAGTTCGGGGAAGCCGGACTCGGTGTTGAGTCGCTGGTCGCCGGTCTTCGCGGCGCGCAGCCTCAGCGCTGACGAAACGGGGATGAGCTTGGCCCGGACGCCGGCGCGGGCGAGCAGGGCCCGGTTGCGCTCCACGACGGTGCGCCAGGCCGGCACCAGGTCGATCTTCGTCACGACCACGGTGACGTTCGGGCAGGCCTCCATGACCTTCTTGAGCAGCGTCATCTCGGCCGAGGTCAGCTCGCCGGTGGCGTCGGAGACCAGCAGCACGGCGTCGGCCTGCATCAGCGTCGCGAACGTGCTCGCGGTGTGCGCGGACCTGGTGTCGCCGACACCGGGAGTGTCGATCAGGACCAGACCGCTGTCGAGCAGCGCGCGCGGGATGCCGATCTCGGCACGCACGACGTGCTGCGCGGTGGCCTGTTTCGTCACCTGCTCGATCGGGACCGCGATCCGCTCGGTCGGGGTGTGGAAGATCGACCCGCGGGCGGACGCGTTGCGGACCAGCGCGGCCGACGGCGTGTCGGCGTGCTGGACGAAAGTCGGCACAGTCGTCGTGATGTCGTCGCCCACCGCACACACGGGGGCGTTGAGCAACGCGTTGACGAGCTGACTCTTGCCTTGTTTGGACTCACCGACGACGAGAACGCGCAACTTGGGATCGAGTTGCTGAGCCCGCTTTTCCCGCAGCCGGGCCTCCAGATCGGGCCGCCGGTGCGTGACGCAGGCCCCGATCGTCTCGTCGAGGACGTCGAGCCAGGGCGGTGCCATCACCTGACTCATAGTGCCGTGTTCACCCCCTTGGGTGAAAGCCTCGAACGCAAGACCGGTTCCGTTCGGACGAGACCGGGCTGTTCGGAGCGTCGGTGACGTTTCTCACCGGGTAGTGGTTTTCCCTGCTGAGACACCGAACCGGCCCTGTCCTGAGGACAGGGCCGGTCCGATTTCGGTCAGAAAGATCAGCCGAGCAGGCCGTGCAGGTCGAGGTCGCCGACGACCGGCGCGTGGTCCGCGACGTGCGTGACGTTGCCCAGCACGTTGCCGACACCGGCGACGTCGCCGGTCACGCCGGTCACCGAGTGGGTGACGCCGGTGGCGGTGTCGACCACGCCGGACGCGGTGTGCTGGACCTGGCCGAGGGTGTCGTCGGTCTTCAGACCGATGTTGCCGTCGGAGATGCTGTCCAGGCCGGTCACGTGGAGCGCGTTGAGGCTCGCGTCGCCGCCGCCCAGCACGCCCAGCGCGTCGTGGGTCAGGCCGGTCACGCCGCCCAGGTTGCCGAGGATGCCGTCGAGACCCGGAACGGTGTGCGAAACGCCGCCCAGGGACGAGTCGACGGTCGCGGTCGCGGTGTCGGTCACGTCGAGGACGGTGCCGGTGACCGGGGACGCGGTCTGGTCGAGCACCGAGGTCACGTCGCTGACGGCGGAGAAGTCACCGTCGAGCTTGAGGGCGCCCGCGCCGTAGGTGTCGGCGGTGTTCGTGCCGGCCCACACGGTCAGGGAGTTCTCGTCGACGGCGAGCAGGCCGGCGGACGAGGTGGTGAGGTTGTCGAGGGACAGACCCGACGAGGTCAGCTGAGACGCGACGGCCTGCAGCTGGCTGATGGCGCCGAGCGGCCCCTCCGCCAGGACGTCGTCCGCGACACCTTCCAGGTAGACACCCTCGAGGCTGGGCACGCCAGCGGGGGTCTCCGGCAGCAGGTCGATGACCAGCGGAATGACTTCCTGCACGTCAACGGCAGTGATGTCGGCCAGCCCAGCCTGCTCCAGGGTGCCCTGAGCATCGGTGGCGAACGCGGCCTTGAGGGACGGGTCGCTGAGCAGGTTGAGCACGAAGTCGTGGAGCGTGCTGGGCTGGATCATTAGAAGGAACTCCTGTTGAGGCGGTTGAGTCACGTGGCACGGGGTGTGTGTGCCAGAAAGCTATGAGAGCGGTCCGCCCCGAACATCGGGGATCACTCCCAGTGAATCCCCGTTCCCCAATGGGGTGACGCTCGTTGACCCCCTAGGGGATTAGGGGCGCTGCTTGAGCGTGTCTTGTTCACCCGTGTAGGTACTGGTCGCTGCTGCGAACAGGTGAGGAAGAGACTTGGCGTACGTACTGGGAGTCGATGTCGGGACCACCCGCACGACTGCTGCGGTGTGCCGACTCGACGGTGCCAGGGACGCGGAAATCGCGCTGGTGGTTCCGTCGTTCCTGCAGCTCACAGACGCTGGGACGTTCTCGGTGGGCGAGTTCGGGGTGCCCGGCTGGTCGGCCACCGGTTTCGCCCGCAGAGTCGGTGACGCGGTGCCGTTTTCGCTGGGCCCGGAGACGTGCCCGGCCGAGGAACTGACCGCGTTGCTGATCATGTGGGTCATCGGCGAGGTGGTCGCCCGAGAGGGTGAACAGCCCCGTCACGTGGCGGTGAGCCACCCGGCCGGGTGGGGCCCCTATCGCCGTGGACAGCTCTTCGCGGCGTTGCGGGCGGTCGGGGTGCACGACGTGACGCTCGTGCCGGAGCCGTTGGCGGCCGCCGAGAACCACGCCGTGCGCTCCCGTGTGGTGCCTGACGCGTCGCTGGCGGTGTTCTCGCTGGGCAGCCACGCGTTCTCGGCGTCGGTCGTGCGGCGATCGGAGTCGCGGACGTTCGAGCTGGTGAACCACGTCGAGGGCATCGACCACCACACCGGTGCCGACTTCGACGACCTGCTGGCGGGCCTGGTGCGCGGCCGGCTCGGCAAGGACGGGCTCGTGTCCGCCGCCGAGTGCGAGGCGGCCAAGCGGGCGTTCGGCGCATCCGTGGTGATCAGCGGGGTGGAGATCGGCCGCGACGAGTTCGTCGAGGAGATCCGCCCGTCGATCGACCACCTGGTCAGCACGTTCGTCCGGGCGGTGGGCACCGCGCAGCCCGACGCGGTGCTGCTCGTCGGCGGCGCCTGCCGGATGCCGGTGATCGGCGACGCGCTGTCGGCCTCCGTCGACTGCCGCGTGCTGGCCGAGGTCGCGCCGGAGCACTCGGTCGCGAAAGGCCTGGCGGTCGCTGCCCGGCTGGTCGTGGTGGGCCCCGAAGCAGAGCCGGAACCGTTCGAAACCTCGGTCCTGGTGCACACCCGTGAAGCGTCGTTGCGGTTCCCGGTCGGCGAGCTCGCCCGCACCGACGACGAGGAGTTCACCGCCCCACCGCCCCGCCCGCCGGTGGACGTGTCTCCCCTGGAGCTGCCACCGACGCGGGTGAAGCGCGTGGCGACCGCGCTGAAGCCGGCCGGACGCCGTTCCCGGAAAGACTCCCGATTCGACGATGAGGATGGCCGTTGAGCGTGACCACGCGAGCCAGGTTGGTGCTGGACCCCTCCGTGCGAGGTGTCCTCGACCGGATCAACGACGCCACGCCGGGAGACCGCCTGCGCGTTGTCGTTGCCGCGCCTGGTGGTTACGGCAAATCAGCCCTGCTTTCCGAGGTGACCAATTCCGCGGTGCGCGTGGTCGACGACGCGCACCTGCTGGACGACGCTGCGTTGCGTGCTTTGGGTTCCGAGCCCTTGCTGGTGCTGGCTTATCGGCCTTGGCCGCGCCGTGCGGTGCTGGCCGAGCTGACCCGTGGCGCCGTGGTCGTGCCGTTGGCGCCGTTCTCGCGGGAACAGGTTCGTGAGTTCCTGCACGCCCCGAAGCCGGTGGTGGACTTCGTCTTTTCCCAGACCGGCGGTGTGCCTGGGCTGGTGGAGCGACTGGGGGCCGTGTCCGAGGTTTCCGCTGACGCGCTGAGCGCGTTTCGCGCTGATCTCGACTGGATCGACCCGGACCTGCAGAAGTTCCTGCTGGCCGCCGAGGCCGGTGCGGCTCAGCGGCTGGATCTCCTCTCGACGTTGCTCGACAAGGACTTCGACGAGGTCAGCGACATCATCGAGGCCGCCCGCGCCACCGGTCTGCTGGCCGAGGACGGCACCCTGCACCCGCTCGCACTTCGCGCGGTGGGTGCGCTGACCCGTGCCGAGCGCCGGATCGCCGTCCGGCAGAAGCTGGCCCAACTCCAGCTCGACCGCGGTGGACCCGTGCTGGACCTCGTGCGTCCGTTGCTGGACACCGGAATCGGCGGCCCGGTGTTCGCCGCGGCCGCTCGCGAGGCGCTCTCCGCCGACCCTGCCTTGGCCGCCCGGTTGTTCAAGGCCTCGACCGGTGGTGGGACGCCCTCCGCCGAGACCGCCGCCCAGTGGGCCACGGCCTCGGCCATGGCCGGCGATCTGGACTCGGCGCTCCGGCTCGCTGACCAGGTGATTTCCGCCTCGGACACGCCGCATCGCCGCACCGCCGCCGAGGTCGCCGCGGTGGCGTTGGCCCACCGCGGGCAGCTGGCTCGGAGCACTGAACTGTTCCGATGGGCCGCCACGCCGTATGCGGCCGCGTTCGCCGGCATCGGGTTGATCGGCACCGGGCACCTGTTCGAGGAGATGCCTCCGCAGCCACCGACCATGCTCGGTGGCGCGGCTTCCCTGATGCTGCAGGGAGTTCGCCAGTCGGTCGCCGGCGCGGAGACCGCCGCACTGTCCACTTTGGTCCGGGCGTCCTCGATGCTGGAACCCGCCGGCGGGGCGGTGTTGCTGCCGGACAGCCCGGCCGCGCTGGCCGCGCTGGTGGCGGTGCACTGCGGCGAGCCGAACGTGGCCGAGTCCGTGCTGGATCGTGCGGTGGAGACCGGCACCGGCGGGGTGCTGATGTCGGTGCGGCACCGGTTGTTGCAGGCTTGGCTGCAGATGTTGCGCGGGAACCTGTCCGTGGCGCGCGAGACGTTGATGTCGGTGCGGGGGGCGTTCGAGCCCCGGGACTGGATCTTCGCGGTAGCACTTGAGGTCGGCGTTGCTCGGCGCAATTCCGATCTGGCCACGTTGCGACGTACCTGGGAGCAGGCGTGCGAAGCGGTGCTGCGGCACCCGGTGGACCTGTTCAGCTTGTTGCCGTTGGGGGAGTTCGCGGCCGCTGCTGCCCGGTTGCGGGATCAGGAGCGGTTGGCGCCGCACCTGGCTCAGGCTGCCGCTTTGTTGCGGTCGTTGGGGAATCCGCCGTTGTGGGCCACGCAGCTGCACTGGAGTTTGCTGCACGCGGCGATCATTGACGAGGATTCCGCTGCGGCTGAGGAGCACGCGGCTGCGCTGGCGGTGAATCGGGAACGGTCCCGGTACTGCGCGATCTTGTCTTCTGCCGCAGAGTGCTGGCTGGATGTGGTGGCCGGCAAGGTGGATGCGGACCGGGTCGAGGAGGCTGCGCGGAGTCTGCATGCCGTGGGGCTTTGGTGGGACGCGTCTCGGTTGGCCGGGCAGGCGGCTATTCGTACTTCTGACCGGCAGGCGATGGTTCGGTTGCTGGACTGTGCCCGGTTGTTGCAGGGGCGGCCGGTTTCGGCTCGGCGGGCTGGGGTGCCGGACGGGGACGCCGTGGTGGTGGTTGAGGACGCTGGGAAGTTGAGTGATCGGGAAAGGGAGGTGGCTCAGTTGGTTTTGGAGGGGATGACTTACAAGCAGGTTGGGGATCGGTTGTTCATCTCTGCCAAGACTGTTGAGCACCACATGGCTCGGATGCGGCAGCGGTTGGGGTCTACTTCTCGGTCTGATCTGTTGGCTCAGCTGCGGCACATCGTTGGGTCCTGATCTTGTCGGGGAGCGCATGCGAAGAGCAGCTCGCTCCGGCGTCGCCAAGGGCAGCTCGGCTCCGCCTTCGGTGTGATGGGCGCCACTTGGCGCAGGGGGTCTGCCGGTGGGCGCGTGTGGCCCGAACGAGGGGCTCTGGGTTGGGCCTTGCCGTGACAAAATTGCTCCGATTGAGCGAGTAAAGGTTGTAACGCTGCGAGATCGCTGTACGCCCGTTGGGGCGAACGTCCCCGCGCAATGGAGCGGTGTGGTTTGCTGGCGGTAGGCTTCCGCACCGTTGCTGCCGAGCAGGTCAGGTGGATGATTTGCCGAGCCAGGACGACGCCAGATCGTCGCGCCCGACGGGACGTGACGAGCTGGCGCGCGACTGGGCCATCAAGGTCAGCCGGACTGCTTACATACCGTTGTCGGCCGCGAAGCTGACTGAGGAACTGCACGAGTTGCTCAACGTGGTCGCTGAGGCCGTTGCTCAGGATCCCGCTCTTGCCTCCCAGGTTGGTACTCGCCTGGTCGAGCTCCACTGTGTTGGTGCGGAGAGCTTGCGGAAGTCGGTCGAGGTGCTTGTGCGGTTCGTCGTGCAGGAGGGTGCGGACGCTGAGCGGGCCGCGCTTGTCATCGGGGCCTTGTCGGCGGCGTACACCGGGGCGATTCAGGCGTTTGTGCTTGAGCAGCAGGAGAGTGTCAGTCAGGCGTTGTTGCGGGCGAACCGGGCCGTGCAGTTGGACTTGCAGGCCAGCGAGGAGCGGTTCGAGGACATTTTCGCGCACTCGTCGACTGGTATCGCGATGGTGAGTTTGTCCGGGGAGTTGGAACGGGCGAACCAGGCGTTGTGCACCATTCTTCGGCGCGAGGACGTTGCCGGGATGACGTTGACCGATCTTGTCGCGCCGGTGGATCTGCCGTTGATCAACGATGCGTTGGCCAGCTTGAAGTTCGGGCGGATGCGGCGGATCGAGGAGCGGCCCCGGTTGATCGACCGGGACGGCGAGCATTTTCGGGTGTTGCTCGCGGCGACTGTGCAGAGGGACGCCGAGGACAACCCGAAGCACTTCGTCGTGATGATCGACGACGACAGCCAGCTCACGTTGCTGGGTGGGCGGTTGCAGTACCAGTCGTTGCACGACGCGTTGACCGGGTTGCCGAACCGGCAGTACCTCACGACTCGGCTGGAGTCGTTGCTGCACAGCGATGTTGAGCACGGGGTGACGCTGTACCACCTTGATCTGGATGCCTTCGCGGTGATCACGGACGGGCTGGGGCGTGAGATCGGCGACCGGGTGTTGAAGCTTGTGGCCGAGCGGTTGAGTGCCGTGTTCGCGAGCGAGAAGGCCATGGTCGCTCGGCTAGAGGGTGACGAGTTCGCCGTGTTGGTCGAGAACGGGCCGGACACGCCGGACGTGGACACGACGATTCGGACGATCGAGCACGAACTGGCCGAGCCGGTCTACTTCGAGGGGCACGGGGTTGCGGTGTCCGCGTCGATCGGGGTGTTGCCGCGGTTGCAGTCCGGCGGGAATCCGGCGGAGGTTTTACGGGCGTCGGACATGACGTTGCGGCGGGCCAAGCGCAGTGGGCGTCGGCAGTGGGGGTTGCACGACGCCACGCTCGACAAGCGGGAGCAGGAGGAGTTCGCGCTCGCCGCCGTGATGCCGGGGGCCTGGGAGAGCGGCGACATCGAGGTCGTGTTCAACCCCGTCATGAGGCTCGACGGGGCGGCGCGGGTGTGTGTCGAGGCCGAGCTGAACTGGCGGCATCGGGATGCCGGGCTGATCACGCACGAGAAGTGCGTGTCGATGGCCGAGCACACCGGGCTGATGTTGCCGCTGGGCGAGTGGATGTTGCGCACGGCCGCGGAGACGGCGCGCGGGCACGACGAGATCCTCGCCGTGTGCCTGACCGAGAGCATGGCCAACAGCCCGGACCTGGTTCGGGACGTGCGGCGGGTGCTGGCGGACACCGGGTTGCAGGCGGGCAGGTTGTTGCTCGGCTTTCCGGTGCACGTGCTCGCGTCCGAGGACAGCGAGGCCGCCGACAACCTGGACCTGCTCTCCGACATGGGCATCCACATCGGGGCCCGCGACTTCAAGGGTTCCACGGCGGAGATCGAACTGGTTCGTGCGCTCGGCGTGAGGGCCGTGCGGGTGAAGGGACGGGCGCAGAAGCCGGACGACCTGGTGTCGCACGTGCTCAGCGACCTCGTCGGGTTCGTGCACGAGGCCGGTGGGCTCGTGGTGATCGACGCGATCGAGGACGCTGAGCAGTGCGACTGGTGGAGGGAGTTGGGCGCCGACGCGGGGGTCGGGCCGGTGTTCTGCGTGGAGCCGACTACTGAGTGGCCCGCCGCGGACTGAGGTGCACGAGGATCAGCGCGAAGCCCGCGATGGTCACGATGCGCAGGGCCGCGGGGATGCCGTTCCAGTCCTTCGACTGCCACATGGCGAACCACTCACCACCGATCGTCATGAACCCGCCGAGGAACAGCGCCACGATCATCAGCAGCCCGGCGGACGCGAACTTGCGCGCGCTGTCCTCCCGGTCGCGCAGGTAGGCGACGGTGCCGGCGGTCAGCAGGACCGCGGAGATCGCCTCCCACAGGATGATCAGGACGTAGACGATCGTGACGATCGCCGGACTGGTGATGGCACGCCACTTCAGTCCCTGTCCGAACGTGGTGTCCATGGCGAGGACGTGCTTCACGAACGCTTCGTTCGTGCCGTAGTCCGTGACGTTGCCGAACACCACGAGAAGCATGTTGAGAGCGATGAACCCGACGGTCACCGCGACGACCGCGCGCAAGCTGCCGACCCGAGCAAGAAGACGCATGGAGCGGACAGTAATCGATGCGGTGCGGCCGGTGAGGCAGTTGCGCGGACTCCCACCGGCTGGGCAGGGTCAGCACGGGTTCTGGAACGTCACCTGCGGCAGCCTCGCCTCCCACAGTTCCTTGGTGAGCGCTCCACGGCTGGCCGTGCAGATGCGTTCGGCCTCGTGCGCGACGTCGATGTCCCACAGGCGCAGCACGCCGTCGCCCGAAGTGATCATCAGGACCCGGCTGTCCGGTCTGAAGTGGACGAACGGCTCGGCCCCCGAGGCCAGCGCCATCGGCTGGCCCAGCGCGACCACCTCGGCGGGATTGCTGATGTCCCACAACCGGAACGTCTTGTCCGAGCTGCCACTCGCGAGCGTCTTCCCGTCCGGGGTCACCGTGAGCGAGCTGACCTGCTGAGTACCCCCGGTGAGCACGCTGAGCGCCACCGGCTTCTCCCGGTCGCGCACGTCGAAGAGCCGGATCGCCTTGTCGGTTCCGCCGGTGATCAACGTGCGACCGTCCGGGGTGAAGACGGCGCGCTGCACGGGATCGTGGTGGTCGTCCACCGGCTTGCCCAGCAGCCGCGGTTTCGCGAGGTCCGTCATGTCCCACAGCCGGAACGTGCGGTCACTGCTCGCGGTCACCATGGTCTTGCCATCCGGGCTGAACGTCACGTCGTTGACGTACCCGTCGTGCCCGGTCAGTGGACCGCCCAGCTGGACCGGGTGCGCGGGATCGCTGACGTTCCACACCCGCACCGACTTGTCGTCGTCGCCCGTCACCATGGTCCTGCCGTCGGGCGAGAACGCGAGCGGGTTCGTGAACCGGGTGTTGAGCGCGATCGGTGGTCCGAACGGGACGACGTGCGCGGGATCTGTCGCGTTCCACAGCCGCACCATCCCCTCTCCGGAGGCGGTGCCGAGCACCTTGTCGCCCTGCGAGAGTTTCACCCTGAGGCCCGACTTGTCCGGGACGGCCTGTGGCGCTCCGACGGGCTTGAGCGTGAACGGGTCCGTGTTGTCCCACAGCTGCAGCATCTTGCCGCCGTTGCCGCTCACGAGCAGCTTGCCGTCCGAGCTGAACGCGGGAGGTCCCACGTTCGTGCCGGCGATCGGCACCTGGTTCTGCGGCAACGACCACAGGCGCACGGAGTTCTCGCCCGCCCCGGTCGCGAGGGTGCGGCCGTCCGGGGTGAAGCCGACCGCGAACACGCCGCCGCTGGGCGCCGCGAGCGGTTTGCCGAACTGGTTCACGTTGGCCGGGTCGGTGACGTTCCACAACCGGGCGGTGGCGTCCGACGCGCCGCTCGCCAGGAGGTGTCCGTCGGGGCTGAACTTCACCGACCACACGCCGGCGGTGTGGCCCACGAGCGCGTCGCCGATCGGCGCCTGGGCCACCGGGTCCCACAGCCGCACCGTGTTGTCGTCGCTGCCGGACGCGAGGAGTTTGCCGTCGGGGCTGAACGTCACCGAGTGCACGCCGTTGGTGTGGCCGGTCATCGGCTTGCCGATCATGGTCCTGGTCGCGACGTCCCAGAGGCGGATGTTCTGGTCGTCGCCGGACGTGGCGAGCGTGTGGCCGTCCGGACTGAAGGCGAGCGTCCGGACCGCCGCGGTGGCGCCGCGCAGCGGTTCGCCGAGCGGCGTGGGGTTCGCGGGGTCGCTGACGTTCCACAGCCGCGCGGTCTTGTCCTCGTTCGCCGCGGCCAGGGCCTTGCCGTCGGGACTGAACTCCAGCAGGTAGCTGGTGCCGTTGCCGGTCTCGATGGTGTGCAGGAGCTTGGGATTCGTTCTGTCGGCGATGTCCCAGAGCTTGATCGTCTTGTCGTTGCCGGTGGTGGCCAGCACCTTGTCGTCGGGGGAGAAGACCGCGGAGGTGAGCCAGTCCTTGTGGCCGGTGATCACCGCGAGCGGCTTGGGGTTCGAGCGGTCGCGCACGTCCCACAGGCGTGCGGTGCGGTCGTAGCTCGCGGTCGCGAGGACCGTGCCGTCCTTGGTGAACGACGTCAGGTACACCGCGCCGGTGTGCCCCTTCAGCGGTACGCCCAGCGGCGTCTGCTGGTCCGCGACCAGTTTGGACGCCACGTCCAGGTCGCCCGGCCGCATCCGGTGCGCGGCGAGCAGCATCTGGGCGGCCAGCGACGGGTCGGTGTCGGCGATCCGGTCCGCCTCGGCCACGACCTGGCGGAACACCGCGTCGTTGCGCTGCCGCACGGCGATCACCGCGGCGCTGGCCGCGATCAGCGCGAACACCACCACGAGGGACACCGCGCTGCGGCGCAGCCAGACGCTCTTGCGGTGCTGGCGTTCGGAGGCCCGCACGAACTCCTTCGCGAGCGTGGTGACCTGCTGCTGCCGCGCGCCTTCCAGTCGTGCGCCGCGATAGAGCAACGACGAGTCGCGGTCACTTGAGGCCCACGCCGCCGCGTCCTCCTCCAGGCGCTGCCGGCTGAGGTTGCCGGCGCGGTCCTCGTCGATCCAGCTGCGCAGCCGCGGCCAGGCGTGCAGCAACGCCTCGTGCGTGATCTCCACGCTGCCGGCGTCGACCGTGATCAGGCGGGCGCGGGTGAGGACCTCGAGCGCGCGTTCCGTGGCGGTGAGGTTCGTGGCCGCTTCGAGGAGGTTGTGCCGGCTGGAACGGCGGCGGGTGTCCTGCGTGTCGTCGCCGACCCGGACGAGCCGGAGCAGCAACTGCCTGGCGGCGGCCTGGCCGGGTTCGTCGAGGTCGGACCAGGCGCGTTCGGCGGTGGTGGCGACCGCGCCCTGGATGCCGCCGGCCGCCCGGTAGCCCGCGATCGTGAGCCGGCCGGCCTGCCGGCGTTGCCAGGTGACCAGCAACGCGTGGCTGAGCAGCGGAAGCGCGCCCGCGTCGTAGACGTCCTTGCCGCGGCGGTTGTGCGCGCCGAGGTCACGCAGCATGAGGTCGACCAGGCCCGGTTCGAGCTGCAGGCCCGCCGCCCTGGCCGGGTTCGTCACCGCGTCGCGCACCTCGGCCGCCGACATCGCGCCGAGCACCATCTGCCTGCTCTGCAACGCCTCGGCGAGCTCGGGGAAGTCGAGACAGCGCGCGTAGAAGTCGGCCCGCACGCCGAGCACGACCGAGGTCTTCTCCGCCGCCGCGTGCAGGGCCTGCACGAAGATCCGCAGCCGGTTCTCGTCGCCGCCGAGCGTGAACGCCTCCTCGAACTGGTCGACGATCACCACCCGGCTGCCGACCGCGATCTGCACCTCGTGCGCGAACTCGGTCAGCACGTCGGAATCGACCGCTGATTCCAGCGTGAGAATCAGCTCCGGCACCTGGAGCGCCAATTCCTTCAGCGGATCCGTGCCAGGAGCGATGATGATGGTGTCCTTGTCGAGGCGGGGCAGCACGCCCGCTTTCATCAAACTCGACTTACCGGCGCCGGACGCGCCGACCAGCATTGTGATGCCGTTTTCGTTCAACCGCTCGAGAAGAGCGTTCGTCGCCCTTTCCCGGCCGAAGAACCAGTTCGCGTCCTGCGGTCCGAACGCGCTGAGGCCCATGTACGGGCAGACGGCGCTGTCTTCCTGAGGGGGTGTGTCCGTGTCGGTGACGGGGCTGGCGAGCGCTTCCTCCCAGAGGGTGCGCCACGCGTCCAGGTCGTACAGGCGGTCGATCGCCGGCTGGGGCCTGCGCTTGCGGGCCTCGCCGACGAGCACCTCGAGGACCGCGCTCAGCCCGCTGAACCTGGCAGGCACGTTGCGCCCGCGCCGCCAGTCGCTGACGCGTTGAGCGGGTACGCGAACCGGTCTGCCCTGTTCGTCCGTTCGGCGGGCACGGGCGACCGACTCCGTGACCCGCTTCAGGGGTGGGTCACCTGCCTCCGCGTAGAGCAGCGCAAAGCGCTCCGCGAAGACGCCACGGGGTCCCAAGTGGCCTCCACCTCGTCCGGACCGGAAAACGTGGACCACCCGTCTGAGCTGCGGCGCACGCACCGGACAGGAGGTCAGAAGCCCACCCTAACGAGGTGGTCTGACAACCTCGACCCCACGTCCGTCACGAGACCGGGAGACCGTCGCAGTGGTAGTGGCTAACTGGGGCAAATCCTCCACGGCTGAGGAGCGCTGGGGGTCTCCTCAGCCGTGGCCCGGACCGAGCGAGTGGCAGGGCGCCGCCTGCTAGCTCAGGCGGCGGCCCAGAGCGCGTCCGCCTCGGGTTGCTTGGGCTGGACCCGGTTCGGGTCGGGCAGGTAGGACTCGGTCGGCAGCGTCACGTAGGTGATGCTTTCCGGTTTCAACGCGGTGAGTTTGCCCGCGAGATCCGCCAATTTCGCGATTGACCCGATCTCGGTGTCCGTCACGATCGACTTCGTCAGCATGTCGGCGAGTTCGAGCGTTTTCTGCGGACTGGCCAGCCAGTTCTCGTTCGCGAGTTTTTCGCTCAACGCCCGCATGAACAGCTGCTGGTTCCTGATCCGGTTCAGGTCGCTGCCGTCACCGATGCTGTAGCGCGTCCGCACGAATGCGAGCGCCTGCGTCCCGTCGAGTTTCGCCGGCCCGGCAGGCACGTGCAGCCCGCTCTTCTCGTCGTCGATCGCCTCGGGCATGGTGACGTCGATTCCGCCGAGCCGGTCGATGACGTCGCGGAAGCCGTTGAAGTCGATCTGCACGAAGTGGTCGATCCGGATTCCGCTCATCTGCTCGACCGTCGCCACCGTGCACGCCGCCCCACCCGTGGAGAAGGCGCTGTTGAACATCGCGATGGCGGCCGGAGGGTTGGTCCCGCACTGCGGCCTCGGCACCATCGTGTCGCGCGGGATGCTGACCACGCGGGCCTGGTCGCCCTTCGCGTTGAGCTGCACGACCATCGTGGTGTCGGACCGCCCGTCGTCCTTGCCGATCAGCAGGATGTTGAGCGGGCGGCCGGGTGTCGCCGGAGGCCTGGGGTGGGTGATCTCCTTCGCGAGATCGACGGTCCTGAGATTGCTCTCCAGCCGCCAGTAGGAGCCCCCGACCACGACGCCCGCCGTGATGACCACGGCGGCCCCCGAGACCGCGAGCCATCGTTTCAAGTGGACGTTCATACCTCTGACGGTCCCGGCTGTTTGTCCGGATCCCGTCGGCGGTTTGTCATGGTTGTGTCACAGCGTGCCTGAGCTGGTCGAGTATTTCGGTGTCGGGCCGCGCGCGGAGGTAGTACAAAGCAAGGGCATCATCGATGCCATTGGGGGATGACATGACAGTCCGTCGCGCCGTTGTTTCCGACGCTCCCGCCATCGCGTCGGTGCACGTGCGCACCTGGCAGGACGCGTACCGGGGGCTGGTCCCGGACTCCGAGCTGGACGCGCTCTCGGTGGGAGCGCGCACCTCGATGTGGGAGCGCAGCATCCCGGCCGGTGGCGTGTGGGTGGGGTTGATCGACGACGAGGTGGTCGGCTTCATCGCCGTCGGTCCGTCGCGTGAGCCTGATGCCGACTTCCAGCTGTACGCGATCTACGTGCTGCCCTCCGCGTGGGGCACTTCGGTGGGTTACGAGCTGACCGAGGCCGCTCTCGCCGGCCAGCAGGACGTGATCGTCTGGGTGTTCGACGAGAACCCGCGGGCCCGGCGCTTCTACGAGCGGTTCGGCTTCCGCGCCGACGGTGTGGCGAAGACCGAGACCATTGGCGGGGCGGAGTTGAAGGAGATCCGCTACCGGCTCAAGCGCGTCGCAGGGTGATCTAGTCGATCAGCACTCCGTCCTCGTCGAGCGCGCGGACCTCCTCCGGTTGCGTCCTGGTCGGCTACCGCACAGCCGTGATCACCAGTACCGAGTAGACCTCCCCGAGGTCGATCACCACCACCTCGACCACGCCGGCGCAACCCCCGCCAGGCAGAACTACATCGGCCCTGAACCACAACCCACCCGAGATCCGCGACGACCGCACATCCCTCAGCCGAGCGTCATCCGGCCACTCCCGCCGAAGAAACTCCTCTGCCTCCACCATCGCCACGACGGGAGGCTTGTCTCCTTTGGGAACCTCGATCACGTCCCACACAGCTCCCAGCGCGGGCTCGACGGTGTTCATGACACCCGAATCACCACGCGGCCCGGACAACGGCACCCCGGACACAGTCACCATCTCAGGCCGCCTGGCCACCGAGACCAGCACCAGACCGACAATGGCGAACACCAGCGCCACGCCCGTCATCGTCGCCCCGCTCATGTGCAGTCCACCGTGGACGGTGCGCACCTGAGCGGCGAACCGAGCCCTGCCGCTCAGTTCGTTGCGCCCGCCTCTGCCGGCCACGTCGCCTCCCGCCCGATGAACGATGTGCTTAAAGAAATACGCGGCAATTCTGAGAGCAAGGTTCAGGAAAGACTGAGAATGTCAACGGTCCTCTCAGCATGGAATAGCGCCCTTCAGAGCCCCACCCGCGAAACCCGGCGATCACCACGCTCGTTGTCTAACATCGTGCCTCCGCCGACCTGCGAGGTGCTGTGGTGTTTCGCCCCGTGTTCCGCCGCGATCTGGAGTCGCGCGAGGCCTCGATAGCCCGCCAGGTCTTCGGCGACGCCCTGGACATCAGCGCCCTCCACCTGGCCGAGGGCGGCCTGCTGGGCAGCTTCGGCGTGGCCCGCACCCTGCCGCGCCTGGTGACGTTCCCTCGCGGAGTCCTCACCACGCCGCAACACCAAGCGCGCTACGAACGCTGGCTGGTGCACGAACTCACCCACGCCTACCAGTACCAGCACGGCCGCAGCGTCCTCAGCATGCTGCCGACCGCCCTCGCCGGGTTCTTCGCGAAGGGTCTCTACGACTACGGCGGCGCCGAGGGGTTGCGCGGGAAGACGTTCGCCGACTTCAACACCGAGCAACAGGCCAACATCGTGGCCGACTACTACTACCTGAGCACCTACGAGCCGCACCACGACCTGTCCGCGTACAAGCCGTACATCGACTTCGTGCGGTCGGGGGCGTGACCCAAAAGATCAAGCTCTGACCGCGTTGCCGCTGGTCAGAGCTTGATTTCACCCGGCGAAAGGTGGTGCCCCAGGCAGGATTCGAACCTGCGACACACGGTTTAGGAAACCGATGCTCTATCCCCTGAGCTACTAGGGCTGGCGACAGCAGTCTACCGGGGTGCCGCCACCGAGTTGACCAGCGCCCCCGGCAAACGGGACACAGCGCTCGCTCACGCTCGGTGAGGGATCGGGCAGGACGTGTGCGGCCGTTGGAGGGAAGTGAGGCAGGCCACCTTCTGTTGGGTAGAAACGTCAGGTACGCAAGGCGTGTGAGCAGACCTTGGCCTGACTTCCGTCCTGGACCCCTTGGCGCCCTCAAGGCTTGGTGGCGCCGGCGGGTGCCCAAGCGCGCTGAGGACTTCACGTTCGTGCCGCCGGTGAGCAGTCATCAGCACGAGTTCGAGACGCCGTTGCCCAGCGCCGTGTACGGGCTGGACTTTCAGATCAGGCTCACGGTCGTCTGGCGGCTCGATCTTGCTACCGGACTGCGGCACAACTCGCCGAAGAACGCTGCCATCCATCACGTGTTGCAGCGGGCCAAGGAGATCAGTGGCAAGGCGATGTTGGTGCATCACGCGGCCTTGCAGGTGCAGTTGGGGGATGAGCTCGCCACTGAGCGGCAGGTGCCTGGGACGCATGTGTGGGCTCGGGCGGAGCAGGTGAAGATCAGTACGAACGAGGACGATCTTGAGATGGCTCGCAAGCACATCGAGCTGCTCCGGAACTCCACGTTCAAGTTGGCTGAGCGGGATGTGGAGCGCGCGGAGATTCGGTATCTGCGGGACGAGGTGTTGACGGACGTTGGCACGGCCACGATTTGGTGGTTGCAGCGCAACGGGTACCGGGTTGAGGAGGCCGTCAAGTTGTCCGGGCACCTCGCTGAGCTGGTGAAGATCGCGCAGCTCGAGCCGACCACGCATTGGGCCGAGTCGCTGGTCAGCAGTGTTGAACGGGCGTTGCCTGAGCTGGAGGATCGGCATCGGAAGGACCTCAGACAGCACCTGGCCAAGGCGTTGAGCGTTTATGGCGGGTCACGGGTTGCCGCTGAGTTCGCTGATCAGATCGGGTTGCCAGCGGGCGAACAGCACACCAACGGGCACGTCTAGGCTGGTCCGGGTGTTGACCGAACTTCGCAGTGCCGCGGTGGTTGCCGGGTTGCGGGCGCTCGCCCGGCTCACGCCTTATGCCGAGGCGGAGCTTCTTGGGCTCCGTAAGATCATCAAGCCTGGGGACGTCTGCGTTGACGTCGGGGCGGCTTTGGGGTTGTACACGGTCACGTTGTCCAGACTGGTTGGTCCACAAGGGACTGTGCACAGCGTGGAGCCGTTGGTGTTCGCGCATCCTGCGTTGTCGTACGTCCTGAGGCCGCGGGAAGGGCGCAACATCAGGAGGCACTCGGTTGCTCTTGGGGCGCAGCGGCAGGGGCGCGAGGTCATGAGCGTGCCGGTGCGGCACGGGAGTCCGGTCACCGGGCGGTCGTTCCTGACGGTGGGGGCCAACGGGCTGGGGTCCAACGAGGAGTTCGACCAGCACCTGGACGTCCTGGTCAAGACGGACACGCTCGACCACTTCGTCGAGGAGAACGGGATCGGGCGGCTCGACTTCGTCAAGGCGGACGTCGAGGGGGCCGAGCTGCGGGTGCTCGAGGGGGCGAAGGAGACGATCGAGCGGTTCAAGCCGGCGTTCCTGCTGGAGATCGAGGAACGGCACGTCGAACGGTTCGGGTACCACGCGAAGGACGTCGCGGACTTCCTCACGGAGCGGGGGTACCGGATGAGCGTCTGGCACGGGGGCGCGTGGGTGCCGACCGGCAACATCGGCGACGAGACGCGGAACTACCTGTTCCGGGCCTGAAAAAGTAGAGGACGCCGACCCCTGGGGGTGGATCGGCGTCCTCATCTCGAAGGCCTACAAGCTGTAGACCTCAAGCTCATACAGGGAGTATCCGTAACGAGTGGCCCGTTGGGTACCCGTCAGACGGAGGTATCTCGCGTCCTGTGGCGTGAACGCTACGACATCGTCGCCGCCATCGCCAGCACTTGTGGAGAAAACGTTCCGCCAGTTCGTGCCGTCATTGGAAACTTCGATGCGGTAGCCGCTGCCGAAGGCCGACTCCCAGTGCAACACTGCGCGACCGATTCGTTGCACAGAGCCAAGGTCCACCTGGATCCATTGGTTGTCGTTCCAGTCGCTCGCCCAGCGCGACGTGGGGTTTCCGTCCAGCACGTTCGACGGCGGGAGGTTGTTGGCCCCCGTTTCGTGGGACGACGCGGTGGCGGTTTTGCGGGCTGCCAGGTTGGTGATGTTCTGGCTGCGGCGGGACGGGAACTGCACGACCTGCTGGAAGGTCGGGCGGTTCTGCCAGTGGATCTTGTCCTGGGTGACGCCGCCCATGGCGCGGTGGATGATCGTGTCCGCGCACCACTGGTCGCCTGCGGCGCAGTCGGCGTCGCCGGGGTAGACCTGGTTGGCGGGCTTGGCCACGGCCGCGGTCAGCGAGTCCAGCAGGGCGGTGCGGCAGCCGGACAGAGTGCCGCCGCCGCAGTAGGTCTGCGGGAAGGCGCCCTGGACCGGGTCGCCGAGGACCTTGCGCAGGTCCTTGTCCACGTAGCCCCACCAGCCGTACTGGAACGACGAACCCTTGTGCGGTGCGGCACCGTGCGCGTCGGACGGAGCCTCGTCCACCTGCTGGGCGCCCACGATGGCGTCGTACAAACCATCACCGAGCGATGGTTTGAACTCCGCCTGCACCAGCAGGGGCCACCAGGCATCGAGAACTCGAATGGCCTCGGCGTTGGCGTAGGTCTTGCTGCCCTTCGCGGTCTCCTTGCGCAACGAACCGGAACGCTGCCACTCCTTCAGCTTCTGGACCACCGGAGCCAGCGTCGCGTCGACGGGTGACGACTCGATGACGCGCAGCAACTCCGGCAGCACCTCCTGCGCCCGCAGGTCGGCCACCGCGGCCTCGGCCATCGCCTTGGTCAACGACGCCCGCGTGACCTTCTGGCCGGACGTGACCAGTGCCTTGACCCGCACGTCCAGCAGGTTGCCGCGGTGCACGGCGCTGTGGCCGAAGCCACCGAAGGTGAAGTCCTTGGCCTGCTTGTTGTTCCAGGAGATGTAGTAGTCCTGGTTGATCGAGTTCGGGTGGCCGGCGAACGGCATGTAGGACGCGATGTTCTCGTTGCCGTCCCAGTCGACCCACTCGTACTCGGCGCGGCCCCACGTCGGCAGGTTCGGGTCCACAGTGGAGCGACGCACCGGGTTCAGGCCCGAGTTGAAGTACGCCACGTCACGGGAGTCCGCGTAGAACCAGTTGAACGCGTAACCGATGTTGTTGGCCGCGCGCTGGAAGTCCGTCGCCGAACGGATGGCACCAGGATCGTTGAGCTCCTGGAACCCGATGATCGAGTCGACCTCGTGCATGTAGGTCGAACGCAACGTCGTGTACGCCACGACCTTGCCGCCCACGGTCGCGCGAGAAGTCACCAGGCCGTACTTGGTCCGCCACATCACCAACGTGTAGGAGCCGGCGGCCGTGCCGTCGGCGACCGTGGGCTTCCAGGCGTTCTTGCGCTCCAGGCGTTCCATCGGCGTGCAAACACCGTGGAACAGGTAGGACGTGGACGCCTTGGTAGGAGCGGAACCGTCTGCGTTGCACAACTCGACGGCGTAGGTGTCGACGATGTCCTGCCCGGAAGAAGTGGCGCTCCACGAGTAGTCGACACCACGGCCGAGCTGCACGTACATCGAGACGCCGGCGAACGACACACCGCGCGAACGGACGCCGGGACCGTTGAGCTCCTGCAGCATCAGCAACTGCGGCGCGAAGTAACCGGTCTGCGGGCCCCACACGGCGATCGGGTTGCCGGTGTCGGTGAACGCACCGGAAACCGCCAGCGCGTTGGACATGCCGTGCTTCTTGTTCAGCAGATCGGCGGGAAGAACGCCGTCCTCGAAGATCCCGCGCGCCTTCGCCACATCCGCGGGAGCAGGCACCGACGCGGCGGCACCCGTGCCACCCACCTCGTCGTAGACCATCCGCTCCGGCGTGATGCTGCCGGAATCAGGAAGTGCCACGCCCTGGGGAGAAGCGGGAGAAGCCGCGTACGGGAAGGACTGTCCGTTGTGGAGGGTGAGAACGGCCTCGGGGTCGTTCTGCGCCCGGAACGCCTTCCACACCTGCTCGCCGACGGTGGCGCCGTACTTGTTCTGCGCGGCCAGCTTCACCAGCGCGGACTGCACCTCGCCGCCACCGCCGGCGCCGAACAGGCCACCGACGACCGAGGCGATCGCCACCATGTCGGTCGCCTTGAACGGCTGGATGTCGTTCCAGTTCGTGATCGAGTCGGCGTGCCCGGTCAGCACGTACTCACCGGGGAAGTTCCGCGCCGCGATCGACTGGGTCACATAAGCGTTGATCCCGGAGATGTAGTCGTTGACGTCGGCCACCGCCTGCTGCCCGCGAGCACCGTTCCTCGCGGCCGCGGTGTCGATCTGCTTCTGCAGATCAGCCTCGGTGTACGGGATCTGGTTGTAGAAGCTCTGCTCCAGGACCCGGTTCGACGGCGCACCGCCGGCGAACCCGGAGAGCTGCCCGCGACCGAGGTGGCGGAACAGGTCCATCAGCCACAACCGGTCCTGCGCGGCCGCGAAACCGGCGCCGAACATCGTGCCGGACCGCGTGGTGCCGGTGATGTGCGGCATGCCGATCTTCTTGTCGCGCACGATCGTCACGTCCGCGCGCGGCTTGATCGTGCTCTCGACCTGGTCGGAGGCCACGCCGAACGACGCGTCGTTGAAGAAGTTCGTGAGCTGGTCGTTCGTGAGGCTGCTGTAGCCGTTGACCAGGGCGTCGTACTTGCCGAGCTGGTCGGCGGAGTGCGCGGGCCGGGTGCCGAACGCTTTGTGGGTCAGGATCTCGGCCAGCGTCGCGTTGCCGTTGTTACCGGGCGGCACGATGTCGCCGCACTGGCCGAGGCAGTAGTCGTCGGCGGCGAACGCGGCCGCGCGGGACTCCTCGGCTTGCGCGGACGGGACGAGAACGAGGGAGGCGGTGACGGCGGCGGTCGCCAGCAGGGACGTCACCGGATTGGCTCTCCGCATGGCGCGAAGCTCCTCTCCGTGCAGGGCAGGGTTGCTGTGACGGACGTTACTTTCCGGTAGGGCTATCGCGAAAGACCTTCGCGTTTGCGGTTCGGTCACGGTTCGGCTGCATCGATCCAGAAGTGTCCAGGCCGATTTCTGGGTCGTATCCGTGTTTCTGGTACGTCATTCCACTCAGTGGGATTTCGATGTTTGGTTACTCAGTGTTCTGGTGTCACCGCTTAAGCCCTGGTGGCATGCCTACGCAGCGAAGTCGGACCGCTATTCCGGTAACTGTGAACGTCGTCTTCGATCTCGAAAAACCGTTACCACATGATGAGATAACTGAGAATTAACGTGGTCTTCGGCGTGCGTACGCGAAGATCACGAACATGAGGGAGCACGGAACGCCAATGCGGGAGGCGTCGTGATCAAGGTTCTGCTGGCCGACGACGAGGACCTCGTCCGTTCCGGCCTTCGCATGATCCTGAGCAGCGTCGGGGACATCGAAGTCGTCGCGGAATGCGATGACGGGCATCTGGTGGCCGACCTGGCCCGCCAGCACCGTCCTCACGTGGTCCTGCTCGACATCCGGATGCGCACGTCGGACGGTCTCGTGGCCCTGCGGAGGCTGCGGACCCTGCCCGACCCTCCGAGAGTCTGCATCCTGACCACGTTCGACGTCGACGAATACGTGTCGGAAGCACTGCGGCTGGGTGCGGCGGGCTTCCTTCTCAAGGACACCGAACCGGAACAGCTCGTCAAAGCCGTGCGCGACCTCGCGCGCGGTGGCGCGGTCCTCGACCCCGGTGTGGCGGCACGGGTGCTCGCGGCCGTCGCGGACGGCGAGCGCATGGCCGAGCCGGCACGCAGGCTGCTCCAGAGCCTGTCCGAACGCGAGCGCGAGGTGCTCGTGCTGATCGGCCAGGGCATGTCGAACGCGGAGATCGGCGGCACCCTGCACCTGTCGGAGGCGACGGTGAAGGGGTACGTGTCGTCCGTGCTCGGCAAGATCGGCGCGGTCAACCGCGTGCAGGCCGCGCTGGTGGCCTACCGCGGCGGCCTGATCGCCTAGAAGCCTTCAGGAACCTTCGGAAAACCCCGGAAAACCTCAGGTCCCCGAGACGATCTCGGGGACCTCGTCGACCGAGGGCTCGACCTCGACCCTGTTCCGGCCGTGCCGCTTGGCGCGGTACAGCGCCATGTCCGCGGCCGCGAACAGCTGGTCCAGCTTGGCAGGTCCCGCCGCGACCCCGATGCTCACCGTGGGCCGGCGGACCGCGCCGAGCACCATCGTCCAGTCGTGGCCGTCGACGGCCGCGCGGATCCGCTCGGCCACGTTCGGGCCGACGTCCATGTTCGGCCCGGTGTCCCCGAGCAGCACCACGAACTCGTCACCGGCCCAGCGCGCCACCAGGTCGTCCGACCGGCACTCGCGCCGCAGCAACGCCGCGATCTCGCGCAACGCCGCATCGCCGGTCGCGTGCCCGGCGTCGTCGTTGACGTTCTTGAACCAGTCCACGTCGACCAGCACCAGCCACGGCACCCGCCCGCGCGCCGCCGTCGACTCCAGCAACGCCTGAGCGGCGCGTTCGAGCCCGAGCCGGTTCGCCAGGCCCGTCAACGGGTCGCGCGCCGCGGCCTCCTGTGCCGCCACCGCGAGCCGTTGCGCCTGCACGGCGACCCGGCGCTGTTCCAACGCCTGGCCGAGGCCTTCCTGCAACGTCTCCGTGGCCGTGCGCGACGCCGTCATCGACCGGCGCAACGCCTCGGCCTCGCCCACCGCGTCACCCAATGCGTGGCAGATGTCCGCCAGCTCCGTGGAGAACCGCAGCAGCAGTGAGGTGTCGTTGATGCGTTCGGCGTTGCACACCGCGCGAGAGGCGAGTGTGCGCGCCTCGTCGAGATCGTCCTGTTCGCGACGCACGACGGCGAGAACCCAGTTTCCGACCGAGATGCCCCACAGGTCGGTGGCGTCCGTCGCGAGACGCAACGTCTCCGAGCCGAGCTCCTCGGCCTTGTCCAACTGACCGACACCCGCCAGGGAACGGCCGAGAGCGCCCATCAACGCCCGGCGCATGATCTCGTCCTTGGCCAGCGAGAGGCCCTCGTCGAGGTACGCCAGCGCTTCCTCGAAGATCGCCGGCGCCGCCGCGGGAGGCCCCGAGCAGGCGCGGAAGTTCAGCGAACCACCGAGGCGCTGCAGGCAGTGGGCCAACGTGTCGGTGTTGCCCGCACGGCGCGCCACCTGCACGGACAGCCGCAGCATGTCCAGCGCGGCCCGACGGTTGCCGATGCCCTCCATGAGATAGCCGAGCGAGCCCATCGTCTGGGCCACGGCCGGGCTGTCCGAACGCTCGGCGTCGAGGTCGGTCCACCCCTCGGCGGCCAATTCCAGGGCGAGTGGAATGCGACCGAGCCGCCACGCCATGACGGCGCGGTTCACCAGTACGGCTGATCGAACCCAGCGGTCGGCGCCGGGTGACACCTTGGTGACCACCTCGTCGAAAAGACTGTTCGCCTCCGGCAAACGGCCAGCGTTGAGCAACGCGCGGACCTCTCGGTCCAGCCGCGGAATCTGGCCCGCTACCAGCGGATCACGCTGCTCCACTCGTTCATCGACTCCGTTCCGACTCGCCGAGCGGCTTGCACAGGCTACCGGGCCGGTTGCGTGCACATGTGGCGCAGTGCCTGGGCTCGATCGACGATCATTCCGTAGCGCAGCTTCTTGTCAACGGGGTCGTTGTGGATCTTCCCCGCCGTCGCCTGTACGCCGTGCTTGCGGTAGAGCATGCTCGGCGCCGCGACGAAGTACCCGGCCGAGACAGTTTGTAGCGCCATCAGCAGACCGGTGTCCTCGGATCGCGGCAACGCCATCCATCCGCCGAGCGCGAGCAGCAGATCCCGCCGGACGCACATCGTGCCCGGCACGACCGGCAGCCGCCATTCGCCGCTGGTGAAGACGTCGAGCATCCAGCCGGGTTCCAGCACGCCCTCGTCCGGATCGCCGGACGCCCACGAGACGACCTCCCCGTCCGGCAGGAGGTCGAGCGCGGCGGAGGTCACCCAGCCGACGTGCGCGTGCCGCAGCAGAACCTCGATGTCCCGCCGCAGGGCGCCTTCGACCAGCAGGTCGTCGGCGTCCAGGTTCCGGACGAACTCTCCGCGGGACCGGGCGAGGGCCAGGTTCCGCGCGCCCGCCGCACCTGCCGCCGGAGACGCGGAAAAGGTGACGCGGGGGTCGTCGAAGGACGGTTCCGCCGCCGCGTCACCGTCGTGCTGGATCACCCATTCCCAGTCCCACCCCTCCGGCAGTTCCTGCGCGCGCAAAGATTCATACGCCTCGGCCAGGAAACGCACGTGAGGTGGATGCACCGGGGTTACCACGGAGATAGTTCGCATCAGTTCTTTCGGCCGTACGAGTCGTAGTGCAGCACGTCCTCAAGGGGCATCCGGTTGCGCCAGCCGTGCCGTTCCAGATCGGGCGTGTCCGGCAGCGATCGAACCGGTCCAACGCACAGCCACGCCACCGGACGGACCCTTGTGGGGATGTCCAGCAGGCGGCGCAGCACATCTTCCCGGTAGAAGCTCACCCACCCGACACCGAGGCCCTCCTCGGTCGCCGCGAGCCAGAGGTTCTGGATGGCCAGGCACACGGAGTACAGGCCCGCGTCCGCGATGGCGTGCCTGCCGAGCACCGCCGGCGAGCCGCGGTCGGGGTCGTAGGTGACGACGATGCCGAGCGACGACTCCATGACGCCCTCGACCTTGATGCGGGAGAACGTCTCCGCGCGTTCCTGGTCGAGCTGGGCGGAGAACACGCTGCGCTCGGCCTGGACGTGATCCCGGAACGCCCGCCGAATCGATTCATCACGCACCAGCACGAAATCCCACGGCTGGGAAAGGCCGACGCTCGGCGCCGCATGAGCTGCGGTCAGCACCCGCCGCAGCACGTCGGGCGGGATTTCCGCGCCGGTGAACTCGGCACGGGTGTCCCTGCGGCGGTGCACTACTTCGTACAGGTTCATTCGTGCGATCGTGCCTCACTCGAAAGCACCAACTTCACGCTGCAGAGGTGGCGCTGATCTCATCTGAGGCGATAGACCGATCGGATGAGAAGAATGAAAGGTGGTTACGGCTCCGCGCTCGGATTCGGCGGCGGAGTCGGCGTGGCCACGTTCACCGGTGCCTGGCCGCTGCTGTCCCTCATCCTGCTCGCCGCTGTCGTCGTGATCGTGTCGCTCCGCACGACGATCATCGGCGCCGGGCTGGCCGCACTGCAGTGCTGGGGCCTCTACGCGACCTTCTTGGTCGGTGTTCGTGGCGATCTCACGGTCGACGAACACACGACCTGGGCGCTCGCGTTGCTGGTGCAGCTCGCCGTGCTGGCCTTCCTGGCCAGCACGGCGGTCCGCGTCATCGCCCTTGTGACGGGTACGGCAGCAGGGCCATCTCCCGTGCGTTCTTGATAGCCGTGGCGACCTGACGCTGCTGTTGCGGCGTCAGACCGGTCACCCGGCGGGACCGGATCTTGCCCCGGTCCGAGATGAACTTGCGCAGCAGCGTGACGTCCTTCCAGTCGACGACCGTCACGCCCTCCTTCGCGAGCAGGTTCACCCTGCGCTTCGGCGGCCTCTTCTCGCGCATCACCAGCTCGCCTTCGAGACGCCGGGCAGCTCACCGCGGTGGGCCATCTCCCGCAACCGGATGCGCGACAGGCCGAACGCCCGGTTGAAGGCGCGCGGACGGCCGTCCACCACGTCCCTGTTCCGCAGCCGGGTCGGCGACGCGTCGCGCGGCAGCTTCTGCAGGCCCCGCAACGCTTCCGCGCGCGTCTCGGGGTGCCGCAGCATCTCCTTGAGCTCCGCCCGCCGTTCCGCGTAGCGAGCCACGACCTCCCGGCGGCGCCGGTCCGCGGCGATCTTCGACTTCTTCGCCACGTCAGCGCTCCTCTTTGAAGTCGACGTGCTTGCGCGCGACCGGGTCGTACTTGCGCAGGACCAGCCGGTCCGGGTCGTTGCGGCGGTTCTTGCGGGTCACGTAGGTGTACCCGGTGCCGGCGGTGGACCTCATCTTGATGATCGGCCGGACGTCGGTGCTCTTGGCCATCAGACCTTCACTCCCTGCGCGCGGAGCCGGGCCACGGTGGCCTCGATGCCCAGCTTGTCGACGGTCTTGATGCCCTTCGCGGACAGCGTCAGCGTCACGAACCGGTTCAGCGACGGCACGAAGTACCGCTTGCGCTGGACGTTCGGGTTCCACCGGCGCCGGGTCTTGCGTTGCGAATGCGAGACGCGGTTGCCGAAGCCCGGCTCACGGCCGGTCAGCTGGCAGCGCATGCACACCTCCTGTTTGAAACGACATCCATTTTCAACTACGGTACCTCAACATGGAAACCGTTGTCGTCATGGTGGCGGGGCTGGTGGACCACGACGTCGCCGTGCGGGTGTGGCGCGACCGGCCCGGTTCGGTGCTCGTACGTCACGTAGCTGCGGAAACGTGCGTCCGGCGCTGGGTCGACGGCATCGCGACCGAGGTGGACCTGCTGCACAACTGTGTGTCGTGCACCGTGCGAGAGGACCTGAGGGAACTCCTCGAGACGCTCGCCGGGCACACGGTCGTGCTGCACCTGGACCCGTTGCTCGAACCAGACGCCGTGCGCCGCAACCTCGGCGTGGACGTCGAGTGCGTGATCACCGTGATCGACGCGGAGAGCTGGCTGGACGACGCGCTGAGCGACGCGTCCATGACCAGTGACCAGCGCACGGTGGCGCAGGTGGTCGTCGCACAGGCCGAAGCGGCGGATGTGCTGGTGCTGCAAGGAGATGCGGACGAACGGACGCTGGCCGTGCTCGACCGGCTGGCACCCGGAGCGCATCGCTGCACACCCGAGACCGTGGTCGTGTGCAAGAGCACGCGCCCGCGGATGATGCCGCTCGCGCCCGAATGCGGTGTCTCGACAGCGGTTTTCACGGCGGATCGGCCGTTCCACCCGGCCCGCCTCAACGACGCGCTCGACTCGTTGCTCGACGGCACGGTCGTGCGCTCGCGCGGCCGGCTCTGGGTCGCGGACGAGCCGGAGATCGCGCTGCACCTGGAATCGGCGGGCTGCGGCATGCACGTCGGCGAAGGCGGCCCGCGTGACGGCAAGACCACGCAGATCGTGGCGATCACCTTGGGCGAACCGGACACCATCACCGGGGCCTTCGAAGGCGCGCTGCTCACCGACGACGAACTGTCCTTCGTGGACTCGATCCGAAAGCTGGAGATGTGAAGCCCGGAATCCACCCCGACTACCACCCCGTCGTCTTCCAGGACGCGTCCACCGGCAAGACGTTCCTGACCCGCTCGACGGCGACGTCCAGCCGGACCATCGAGTGGGAGGACGGCAACAGCTACCCGCTGCTGGTCGTCGACATCACCGCCGACTCGCACCCGTTCTGGACGGGCACACAACGACTCGTGGACACCGCGGGCCGGGTCGAGAAGTTCAACCGCCGCTACGGAAAGCGAGAGCGCTGATGGCCGTCCCCAAGCGCAAGACGTCCCGGTCCAACACGCGTCACCGGCGTTCGCAGTGGAAGGCCACCGCGCCGGACCTCGTGACCGTCAGGACGTTGGACGGCAAGGAACTCCTCGTACCTCGACGGCTGGTCGCCGCCTACAAGCGCGGCCTCCTCTGACCGTTCATGGACAAGCGAGGACTGCTCTAGGCCGGGCGCTGGACCGTCCCGTCCGGTGAGTCGCGCCACTGGTCGAAGGGGCGGTCCAGCCTCCACCCCGTGCCGTCGTGGTCGAGCACGCGGTTCTCGCAGGTGTCCACGTTGGACAGTGACTCGAACAGCTCGATGCTCCAGTCGAACAACCTGCGGCACAGCAACCTGATCGTCAGACCGTGCGACACGATCAGCACCGTCTTGGGATGCGCCTCGTCCTTGTGCAGCCGGACTTCGAGCCCGTCGATGAACGCGGCCAGCCGGTCGTCCACGTCCGCGCCCGACTCGCCGTTGGGCAGCCGGAAGAAGAAGTGCCCGAACGCGTGCCGTTGGTGCTTGAGCATCTCCTGCTCGGTCGGGTCCTGGAGGTTGCCCCAGTCCTGCTCTCGCAGCCGTGGCTCGTGCACGATGCGTTCGGCTCGCACGCCGAGCAGGTCGAACGTCCGCCGCGTGCGCGTGTAGGGCGACACGTAAGCCGCCACCGGTCCGGTACCGATCAGCTCCCTGATCGTGGTGCCGGCCGCCGTGGCCTGCTGTTCGCCCAGCTCGGTGAGCGGGAGGGCGTGGTCGGGGACGCGGCAGTAGGCGAGCTCGTCGACGTTGCCGAGGCTCTGACCGTGGCGCAGCAGGATGATCCGCACGTCACCATCGTGCCTCAGCCCGCCGGGTGCTCCGGGCGTTACAGTGCTCGGCGAGTCGAGGAGGACGGTGTCACATGATCAAGTACATCGCGCTGTACAAGAAGCCCGCCGACCCCGAGGGCTTCGACGAGAAGTACTTCGGCACGCATCTGCCGATCGCCGACTCGGTGCCGGGACTCGTGCGCGCCGAGGTCGCCAAGGTGCAGCGGGTCTTCCTGGCCGGGTTCCTCGGGGACACCGAGCCGTACCTGATCGCCGAGCTGTACTTCGAGTCCGTGGAATCGATGAAGGCCGCCTTCCAGACGCCCGAGTGGGCCTCGTCCGGCGCCAACCTCACCGAGATCGGCGGCATGGAGCTGGTGGCGATGTTCAGCGCCGAGGTCGTCTCGTGAAGGCTGTCGTCATCGGCGGCGGCACGATGGGCGCGGGCATCGCCCACGTCCTCCTGGCCAACGGCCACGAGGTGACGCTCGCGGAGGCCGACGCCGACCGCGTCGAACAGGGCAGGCTCGCCGTCCGGCGGTCGCTCGACAGGGCGCAGGAGAAGAGCAAGCTCGCCGACGCCGAGGCGGCGTTCGCGAATCTGCGGACCGGCGAGCTGCCGGCGGACGCGGAACTGGTCGTCGAGGCCGTGCCGGAGAACGTGCCGCTCAAGCAGAAGGTGCTGGGCGACGCGGCGGCGAAGTGCCCGCGGGCGATCCTCGCGTCCAACACGTCCTCGCTGTCGATCGCCGAGATCGCCGCCGGTCTGCCCGGTGAACGCGTGCTGGGCATGCACTTCTTCAACCCCGTCCCGGTGCAGCAGCTCGTCGAGCTCGTGCACCACGAGGGCGTCGACCCCGCGAACGTGGCCAAGGTGCGCACCTGGGCCGAACAGTGGGGAAAGACCGTCATCGAGGTGCGCGACGCCCCGGGGTTCGCGACGTCCCGGCTGGGTGTCGCCGTTGGCCTGGAAGCGATCCGCATGCTGGAGGAGGGTGTCGCCTCCGCCGCGGACATCGACACCGGCATGAAGCTCGGTTACCGCTGGCCGATGGGCCCGCTGGAGCTCACCGACCTGGTCGGGCTCGACGTCCGGCTGGCGATCGCCGAGCACCTCGCGGCCGAGCTGGGACCGCGGTTCTCCCCGCCGCGGTTGTTGCGGGACAAGGTCGCCCGCAATGAGCTGGGAAAGAAGACGGGTCAGGGCTTCTTTTCCTGGTAGATAGTTGTCCGTGCACATCCGTGAATACACCGAGGACGACCGCGACGCCGTGTTCCGGCTGCGCAAGGTCGCGTTCAACGGGGCAGAGCCGTCCGGACCGTTGCTGAGGCCCGGTACGCACGGACTGGTCGCCGAGATCGACGGACGGGTCGCCGGTGTGCTCGGCATCGGTGAGTACGCACAGTTCTACGGCGGCGCCGCCGTTCCCATGGGCGGGATCGGCGGCGTCGCCGTCGACGGGGCCTACCGCGGGCGGGGGATCGCGAACGCGTTGCTCGACGCTTCGCTGTCCGCCATGCGAGAGCACGGTCAGGCGCTGTCGGTCCTCTACGCGACCGTGCCGACGCTCTACCGGGGACGCGGATGGGAGCGGGCCGGAGTCTTCGAGTGGGTCGAGCTGCCGATGGACAGGTTGCTGTCGGTTCCCCGGCCTGCCGAGCGGATACCTTCGCGCCCGGCGGACAAGAGCGATCTCACCGCGCTGCACGACTGCTACCTGGAGGTGGCGCGGACCATCGACGGCATGGCCGATCGCCGCCCGCCGAGGATCGACGTCGCGAAGGTGCTCGAGATGGACCTGGTCAGCGTGCTGCCCGGCCCGAACGGCCTGCGCGGGTACCTGACCGCCGAGCGTGCGTCCGGTGGGGACATGGGCCGGTTGAAGGTCTACGACCTCATCGGCGTCGACGTCGAGGCCCAGCTGAACCTCCTCGCCTCGCTGGCGTCCTGGGCGGGCACGCTGGAGGCGATCGACCTGCGGATCACCGATCCGGCGACGCTGAACTTCCTCGGGGCCACCCCGTTTCGCTACTCGGTGTGGACCTCGACCTGGATGCTGCGCGTCGTCGACCTGCCCGCCGCCGTGGCCGCCCGCGGCTGGCCGCGCCTCGCGAACGCCGCCGTGGACCTGGAGGTCATCGACGAGCACGCGCCGTGGCACGCGGGCCTGCACCGGATCGTCGTCGAGGGCGGGGCAGTGCGCGTCGAACCCGGCGGCACCGGTGCCGTGCGGCTGCACGCGCGGGCGCTCGGCCCGTGGTTCTCCGGCGCGCAGAACACGCATGCCTTGCGGCGCGCGGGTTTGCTGGAGGGTGACCCGGCCGACGCGGTGGTGCTGGACCAGCTCGTCGGCGCGTCCGGCGTGCCCCGGATGGCCGACTTCTTCTGACGATCGTCCACAAAGGACTGAACGGCTGAATTCGTGTCAACGCTCCCGCCGGGTAAGAATGAAGGCGTGGCGGGGGACCAGGACGAGGTAAGGCATGCCTATGGCGACAACATGGGTTGGCGCCTGAAGGGCTATGCGAAACGGCGCAGCGGGCCGCCGGTCAGCGTGCGGGACATCTCCCGCGCGCAGTTCCTGGCGATCAGACCGCTCTTCGCCGCCGAGGACAACCCGTGGCTGGTCGACCTGCACGAGGTCGGCCAGGAGATCCGCCCGCAGGTCGAACGGGTGCTCGGCCCGCTGGACCCTGACCAGGACTACTACGTCACCGGGTATCCGCTGGACTGGGACAAGGACCCGGTGCAGGTCGCCCGTGACCTGCTGGACATCCGGTACCCGCTGGCGACCGCGGCGTTCCTCGGCGGCAGCGTGGCGGCCGGCACCTACACGGCGAACTCGGACCTGGACATGGTCGTGATCGTCGACGACCTGCCCGGCGCGTTCCGCGAGACGCTGGAACACCGCGGCTGGCCCGTCGAGCTGTTCTGCCACACGATCGAGTCGTTCCAGGACTTCGTCGCCCGTGACACGGAGGGCCGGCGTCCTCCGTTGCTGCACATGTGCGCCGAGGGTTTCCTCATGCTCGACGCCGACGGCACCGGTGTGCGCATGAGGACCGAGGCGCGCGCTCTGCTCGATGCCGGCCCTCCACTCGCGACCGTCACGGAGCTGGAAGACCGCCGGTACGGCACCACCGACCTGCTGGAAGATCTCATCGGGGCACGGGACGAGGACGAACGGCTTTTCGTCGCCGCACGGCTGCTGACCTGCGTCGGGGAGTTGGCGCTGGTCGTCGAGAACAGGTGGCTCGGGCACGGGAAGTGGCTGCTGCGGCGGCTGCGCGATGCCAAGGAGGACGAGCTCGTGGACTCCTACCGCGCTTTGGTGCGGGGCGAGGGCGCCGAGCGGTTCATCAGGGTCGTGGAGCGCGTTCTGGAGTCGGCGGGCGGCCGCCTGGAGGCCGGTTACCGTCGAGCGGCGCCACCGCGTTGAGCAACTATTCTCTCTGTTCGTGCTGCTCATCGTCCTGGAGCTGATCGGGATCGCCGTGTTCGCCGCCTCCGGGGCGGTGGCGGCGGTCCGCGCTCGCCTCGACGTGTTCGGCGTGATCATCCTGGCGCTCACCACGGCGCTGGGCGGCGGCATCATCCGGGACGTCCTGCTGGGCGTGCACCCGCCGACGAGCCTGCGGAACTGGCCGTACCTGCTGGTCGCCGGCGGTACGGGCCTGATCGTCTTCTGGTTCCACCCGCAGGTCGCGAAGCTCCGCCGGTCCGTGCTGCTGCTGGACGCCGTGGGGCTCGGTCTGTTCGTCACGTCGGGCACCACCACCGCGCTCGCTCTCGGTGCGACCCCGTACGCGGCGTGTCTCATCGGTATGACGACAGGTATCGGTGGTGGCGCAGTGCGTGACCTCCTCCTCCGAGAAATTCCACTGGTTCTGAGGAGAGAGATCTACGCTGTCGCAGCCCTTGCCGGTGCGGTCGTCGTCGCAGTGGGTGAATGGGCGAAACTGCCGAAAGACCTGGTCGCGCTGACCGGTGCGTCAATAATCATCACCATCAGGCTGATTGCGCTCTGGCGTAAGTGGAACGCACCTGTCGCGCGTGGCTTGGAGGGCTAGCAGAAACTAACGCTGCACTCACACCCGCAGTTGAGGCCCTTCTCAGGCGCCTCTCAGATCCCTCGGCAAGACTGCCCCCATGCGCATCCTCGTTGTCGACGACGACCGGGCGGTCAGGGAGTCACTCCGCCGCTCGCTCCAGTTCAACGGCTACCAGGTCGAGACTGCCGGCGACGGCATGCAGGCCCTGGAGTCGGTGACCGCCGCCAGGCCGGACGCGATGGTGCTCGACGTGATGATGCCGCGGCTGGACGGTCTCGAGGTGTGCCGCAGGTTGCGCAGCACCGGTGACGACCTGCCGATCCTCGTGCTGACCGCGCGGGACGCCGTGAGCGACCGCGTGTCCGGGTTGGACGCCGGTGCCGACGACTACCTCCCCAAGCCGTTCGCGCTGGAGGAGTTGCTGGCGAGGCTCCGCGCCCTGCTGCGCCGCGCCGCCCACGACGACGACGCCGCTCAGCAGTCCGCCGCCGTGCTCAAGTTCGCCGACCTGGAGCTGGACCCGTCCACCAGGGACGTCCGCCGCGGCGAACGCTCCATCAGCCTCACCCGCACCGAGTTCGCGCTGCTCGAGCTCCTGCTGGCGCACCCGCGCCAGGTGCTGACTCGCAGCCGCATCCTGGAGGACGTGTGGGGATACGACTTCCCGACCTCGGGCAACGCACTCGAGGTCTACGTCGGCTACCTGCGCCGCAAGACGGAGGCGGATGGCGAGCCGAGGCTGCTGCACACGGTGCGGGGGGTGGGCTACGTCCTGCGGGAGACCCCTCCGTGATCTTCGAAACCCAGGGGCGGCTGCAGAGGGCGTCGCTGCGGGCTCGGGTCACCTGGCTCGCGGCGTTCTGCGTCGCCGGAGCCGTCGCGCTGGTGTCGTTCGGCGCCTACATGATCGTCCGCAAGGGCGTGTACGACGCCTTGGACGACAGCCTGCGTTCGCGCGCGGCCACCGTGGCGACCGGCGGCAAGGTCACGACGCCGGACGAGGTCGAGAACTTCCCGGCGGCGTTCCTCGCGGCCGGTGACGTGAAGATGGGCCTGTTGCAGGCGAGCACCGGGCAGATCCTCTACCCCAAGGGCTCCGAGCGGCCGCCGACGGTCGAGGAGGCCTGGGACGTCGCGCAGGGCGAGCGCTCCGACTTCCTGTGGACCGACCACAAGACCGAGTCGCGGGTCATCGCCGTCAAGTACGCGCCGGGCCAGGCGGTGATCATCGCCCAGTCGATGGAACCGCAACGGACGACGCTGGCCAAGCTCAGCGTGGTGCTGCTGCTCATCGGTGGTGCCGGCGTGCTGCTCGCGGCCATCGCGGGCACGGCTGTCGCGCGCACGGGTCTGCGTCCGGTGCAACGGCTGACAGAGGCCACCGAACGTGTCGCGAACACGGGTGACCTGACGCCGATACCGGTTTCGGGTGACGACGAGCTCGCGCGCCTTACGCACAGCTTCAACGCCATGCTCGGCGCGGTCGCGGAGTCCCAGGAACGCCAACGCCGGTTGGTCGCCGACGCGGGCCACGAGCTGCGCACGCCGTTGACTTCCATGCGCACCAACCTGGAGCTGTTGCTGGCGTCGGAACGTCCGAATTCACCCACGCTGTCCGAAGAGGACAAGCAGGAGATCCAGTCGGACGTGCGCGCCCAGATCGACGAACTGACCACACTGATCGGTGACCTGGTCGAACTGGCCCGTGAGGACGCCCCGCAGGTGGTGCACGAGCCCGTAGACCTCGTCGAGGTGGTAGAACGGTCTCTGGACCGCGCGCGCCGACGCGCCTCGAACGTCACGTTCGACGTGCAGCTGCAACCGTGGACACTTCTGGGTGATTCCAGTGCTCTCGAGCGCGCGGTGCTGAACCTCCTCGACAACGCGGTGAAGTTCAGTCCCTCGGGTTCAGCGGTGCGGCTGAACGTCCGTCAGGTGGGCGACGGCAGTGCCGTGCTGGAGGTGGCGGACGCGGGTCCCGGTATCGCGGACGCCGATCTACCTCACGTTTTCGAGCGGTTCTACCGATCGTCCGAGGCGCGGACCCTGCCGGGTTCCGGCCTCGGACTCGCCATCGTCAAGCAGGTGGCACAACGGCACGGCGGCACGGCCACGGCGGGCAGAGCCCCCGAAGGCGGGGCCCTGTTCACGTTGCGCCTACCCGGTCGTCCGTAAGGTGGGGCGTGTGAGTCATCGCGTGAACGACGATTCTTCGTCGACTTGGGAGACGACGCCTCCCAACGGAGACGGCCCCGCTGAACCCACGACGCGCTTCTCGACGTCCGGTTCGCGGTCTTCGTCCCCCTCCTACGACGAAGAGACGGCGCCGAGGTTCTCCAAGAAGAAGGTGAAGAAGAAGCAGCCGTTCTGGAAAGAGCTGCTGGTCATCTTCAGCGTGGCGCTACTGCTGACCGTCGTCATCCAGACGTTCGTCGCGCGCGTGTTCGTCATCCCGTCGGCCTCGATGGAGACGACGCTGCACGGCTGCACGGGCTGCGTGAACGACAAGGTGCTGGTCGAGAAGATCACGTACCTGTTCGGCGACCCCCAGCCGGGCGACGTGATCGTCTTCCGCGGCCCGCCGAACTGGACCGGTGGCAAGCAGCCCCCGAACTTCATCACGGGCACGCTGCAGGACCTCGGCTCGATGGTGAACCTGTCCGAGCCCAGCGGCACCGACTTCATCAAGCGCGTCATCGCCGTCGGCGGCCAGACCGTCGAGTGCTGCGACGACCAGGGCAGGGTGCTGGTCGACGGCAAGCCGCTGGACGAGCCGTACCTGAACTTCGGCGGCGGCCCGCGCCAGCAGGACTCGTTCGAGAAGGTCACCGTCCCCGCGGGCAAGCTGTGGGTGATGGGCGACAACCGCAACAACTCGGCGGACTCGCGCAAGCACGGCGACCCGACTCCCGCGGACGGCGCGATCCCGATCTCCAACGTGGTGGGCAAGGCCCGCGTGATCGTGATCCCGGTGGGCCGCTGGGGTTCGATCTCGGACTACAACCCGCAGACCGGCGGCAAGTAGCCACCACGTGGTGGCGCAAGCGTTTGGGACGTCTGCAAGTACCACCAACCCATGATCGAACCGCCTATAACTACACCCAACCTGTTCGGTGAGTGCCGAACAGGTTGGGTGTAGTTGCGAGCTTGTTGATGTTGAGTTGGTGGTACTTGCAGACGCCGTGAGGGCAACGCGGGTGGGTCAGCCCTTGGTGGAGCCGAGGGTCAAGCCGCCTACGAACTGGCGTTGGAGCACGAAGAACACGACCAGCGTGGGCAACGCGACCAGCAGTGAGCCCGCCGCGATCAGGTTGTTGTCCGTGAAGAACGTGCCCTTGAGGTTCTGCAACGCCGAGGTGACCGGCATCTTGTCGCCGTCCTGGATCAACACCAACGCCCACAGGAAGTCGTTGTAGATCCAGGTGAACTCCAGGGTCGCCAACGCGGCCAGCACCGGCCGGCACAGCGGCAACGTCAGCTGCCAGTACTGCCGGAACACCGACGCGCCGTCCACGCGCGCGGCCTCGGTCAGCTCGTACGGGATCGTCTTCATGTAGTTCGACAGCACGAACGTGCAGAAGCCGGACTGGAAGGCGATGTGGATCAGGATCACGCCGAGCTGCGAGTCGATCAGCGAACCGCTCGCGCTGATCCACTCCGGCACCTCGATCAGTCGGTACAGGCGCCACAACGGCGTCACGACCACCTGCTGCGGCAACAGGTTGCCCGCGGTGAAGATCATGAGCAGTGCCAGGTTGAACTTGAAGCTGAACCGGGACACGCCGAACGCCACCATCGAGCTGAGCAGCAGCGTGATCACCAGCGCGGGGATGGTGATCAGGAACGTGTTCCAGTAGAAGTGCGGCAGGTCGCCGACTTCCCACGCCTTCGCGAAGTTCTCGAACGTGAGCGACTTCGCGATGGAGAAGTAGCCGTTGACCGACGTGTCGTCGTACGTGCGCAACGACGCGTAGACCGCCCACAGCAGCGGTGCCAGAGTCATCAGGCACGTCAGGATCAGGAAGGCGTGCAACGCGACCCCGGCAGGGGTCACCGTCTTCTTCTTGACAACCGGCACCGAAGGCCGTTCCAGCGTGGCCGTCACGTCCGGTTCTCCTTGCTGAACGTCTGGTACAGGTACGGGATGATCACGCCGAGCGAGATCGTCAGCAGGATCACCGCCACCGCGGAACCACGGCCGATGCGTGAAGCCTCACCGATGATGTTGTCGGTCACCAGCACCGACAACAGCTCCAGGCCGTTGCGTCCCTTGTTGATGACGTAGACGATGTCGAACGCGCGCAGCGCCTCGATCACCGTCACGACGGCCACCACGATGTTGACCGGCTTCATCACCGGGAAGGTGACGCGGAAGAAGGTCTGAGTAGCCGAGGCGCCGTCCAGCGCGGCGGCTTCCTTCAGCGACGGGTCGACGCCCTTCAGGCCGGCCAAGTACAGCAGCATGATGTAGCCGGTGTGCCGCCACGCGGCCGCGATGAGCACCGCGTAGAGGTTGATGTCCGAGTCGCCGATCCAGTCGACCGGGTTGTCGCTCAGGCCCAGCAGCGAGTTCAGCAGACCGCCGTCCGGCGTGTAGATCAGCTGCCAGATGAAGCCGATCAGCGCGAGCGACAGCACCATCGGCATGTACAGCGCGCTTTGGTAGATCCGGCTGAACTTGAGCTCGCGGTCGAGCAGCACGGCCAGCAGCAGGCCCGCGCAGGTCGGCACGACGAGCAGGAACGCCAGCCAGATCAGGTTGTGCTGCACCGCCGGCCAGAACCGCGGGTACTCCGAGAAGATCTCGACGTAGTTCCCGACACCGATCCACTCGATGTCCTCGAACCCGCCGATGCCGTTCCATCTGCTGAACGACAGCGCGATCGAGCCCAGGGTCGGGATCCACACGAACAACACGTGCACGATCGTGGGGATGCCGAGCATGAGTGCCAGCACGAGCTTGTCCGTGCCGGCCAGCGCAGTGGCACGTTTTCCACGCCGACGAGGCGGCGGCCCCTGGGGGGCCACCGCCTTCGGCTTCTCCTGCAATGCGGTCACTTGAAGATGTTCTTCGCCTGGTCAGCCATGCCCTTGAGCACGGAATCGACGCTGTTGGGGTCCTTGATGAAGGAGATGAGGCCGTTGGTCGCCGCCTCGCTCGCGAAGCCGGGGTCGGTGTCGCGGTCGAGGAACTGGGTGATGTGCTTGGCGTTCTTGATGACCTCGGCCGCCTTCTTCTGCAGCCCGTTGTAGCCGGACGTGTCCGCCTTCTGGTTGGTCGCGACCGCGGTCGGGTCGGCCTTCAGGTAGGCGAGCTGCGGCTCGGGGCTCGCCAGGTACTCGAGGAGCTTGAGCGCGCCCTCGGGGTTAGCCGGCTTCTTGGCCATCATGTAGCCGTCGATCGGCGCCTCGACCGTGTCGGTGCCGTGCGCGGGGTTGATCTCCGGGAACGGGAAGAAGTCCAGGTCGTCCTTCTCCGCGTCCGGGAACTGCTGGCCCACGAACGCACCCAGCAGGTACATGCCGGACTTCTTCTGCTGCAACGTCTGCGCGGCTTCCTGCCACTCGCGGCCGAGCGCGTTCTCCTGGTGGAACGGCAGCAGCTGCTTCCAGGTGTCGAAGACGTCCTTGACCTTCTTGTCCTGCCAGTTCTCCTTGCCCGCCAACAGGTCCACGTGGAACTGGTAGCCGTTGACGCGGAAGTTCAACTGGTCGAACGTGCCCATGAGCGGCCAGCCCTGCTTGCCGGCGGACGCGATCGGGATCAGGCCGTCGGACTTCATCTTCGTGGCGAGCGCGACGAGCTCGTCGAGCGTCTTCGGGATCGCGTAGCCGCGCTCCTGCCAGACGCTCTTGCGGTAGAACATGCCCCACGGGTACTGCGAGAACGGCACGAAGTACTGCTTCTTGTCCGAACCCGTCGAGGCCTGCTTGAGCGCGTCGGAGTAGTTCCCGCCGATCTTGCCCCACAGGTCGGTGAGGTCACCGGTGAGACCCTGGTCGGCGAAGAACCGCATGCGGTAGCCGGCGAACCAGGCGAGCACGTCGTCCGGCTTGCCCTGCAGGTAGTTGTTGATCTGCTCCTGGTACTGCTCGTGCTGCTTCGTGTTGATCGTGACGGTCATCCCGCCCGACATGGACTCGAAGCCCTTGAGCGCCGCGGTGATGGCGTCCTTCGGCACCTGGTCGGACAGGTTGTTGCCGAAGGTCACGACCTTGGAGCCGCTGCCGGAGCTCGACCCGCCGCTGCCGCACGCCGCGAGCCCTCCGGTCGCGGCGACACCCGCACCGGCCAGCATGATCCGCAGCATCGCGCGCCTGCCGAAATGTGGTAACGGAGTGGGACCGGACGAGTACCGCACCATCATCGCTCCTACGGGTGACGCTCGGCCTTGCGAACCGAACAGGACTCCAACAAAGTTGCGCACAATGTGGTCCCAGGCACACACCATGTCAAGTCCCGTTACGCAGCTGTTAACCCCGATGCACGCGGCGTTTAGCCCTGTGCACGCGGCGTTTCCGGGTTGTGCCGGGACAAGTGCCGGTCAACCGCCGAACAGAGCTAAACGCGAAATCGTGTTTGCTTGTGTTGACGTTGGGGGTTGTTGTCGGCCACGCTTGCCGCCGTGACGACATGGCCGACCGGCATGCAGGGACCCGCCTGGGGTGCTGACTACAACCCCGAGCAGTGGCCTGAGCACGTGTGGGCCGAGGACGTCGAGCTCATGCGACGGGCCGGGGTGAACCTGGTCAGCGTGGGGATCTTCAGCTGGGCGAAGATCGAGGTCAGCAAGGGTGAGTACCGGTTCGACTGGCTCGACCGGGTGCTCGACCTGCTGCACGCCGGTGGCATCCGGGTCGACCTCGCGACCGCCACCGCAGCGCCTCCGCCGTGGCTGACCGCCCAGTACCCCGAGATGCTGCCCGTCCGTGCGGACGGCGTGCGGCTCTCACACGGCTCGCGGCAGGCTTACTGTCCGTCATCGCCGATCTACCGTGACCGTGCAACCGCGCTCGCGGCCGAGATGGCCACGCACTATCGCGACCACCCCGCGCTGGCCGCGTGGCACGTCGGCAACGAGTACGGCTGCCACGTGTCGCGCTGCTACTGCGACACGTGCGCCGAGTCGTTCCGCGAGTGGCTGGCCGCCCGCTACACGCTCGACCAGCTCAACGACGCGTGGTCGACCGCCTTCTGGAGCCAGGGCTACACGGACTTCTCGCAGATCCTGCCGCCGCGCGTCACGCCCACGTACTCGAACCCTGGGCAGCTGCTCGACTACGACCGGTTCAGCGACGACGCGCTGCTGGAGCAGTACAAGGCCGAGCGCGACGTGCTGCGGATGATCACGCCCGATGTCCCGATCACCACGAACTTCATGGCGAACTGGACCTTCCGCGACCTGGACTACTGGAAGTGGGCGCGCGAGGTCGACTTCGTCTCGAACGACCACTACACCGAGGCCCAGTCACCCGACCGGCACGTCGAGCTCGCGATGTCCGCGGACCTGGTGCGCGGCCTGGCGGGCGGCAAGCCGTGGCTGCTGATGGAGAACTCGACGTCGGCGGTGAACTGGCAGCCCCGCAACATCGCCAAGCTGCCGGGGGAGATGCGGCGCCACTCGTACCAGAACATCGCTCGCGGCGCGGACGGCACGCTGTTCTTCCAGTGGCGGCAGTCGCGCGGCGGTGGCGAGCGCTACCACTCGGCGATGGTGCCGCACGCCGGTGCGGACACGAAGGTCTACCGCGAGGTCTGCGAGGTCGGCGCCGAGTACGCGAAGCTGGCCGACGTCCTGGGCTCCACTGTGGACGCCAGGGTGGCGGTCCTGTTCGACTTCCAGTCCGGCTGGGCGTTGCGGCAGGACGCGCACCCGACGGCGGACTTCGACTACTACCGGCACGTCCTCGGGTACTACAAGGCTCTCTGGCAGGCCGGTGTGACCGTCGACTTCGTCGCGCCCGGCACGAACCTGTCGGCGTACTCGATGGTGGTCGTTCCGGCGTTCTACGCGGTGTCCGACGCGCACGCGGCCGTGATCGCCGACTACGTGGCAGGCGGCGGTCATGCCGTGGTCACGTACTTGTCCGGCGTTGCCGACCAGCACACGCGGGTGCGGCTCGGCGGGTACCCCGGGGCGTTCCGGGACGTGCTCGGCGTGTGGTCCGAGGAGTTCTATCCGCTGCGTCAGGGCGAAACCGTTTCGTTGACTGACGGGTCAACCGCCGCGCTGTGGACGGAGCACCTGCACGTGCGCAGTGCTGACGTCGTTGCCTCGTATGCCGATGGGCCGTTGCCCGGCGTGCCCGCCGTGACACGCAACGCGTTCGGCAACGGCGTCGCCTGGTACGTGGCTTGTGATCTTGACGAGAACGGTCTCGGCCGAACGGTGGAAAACGCGCTTTCCGGTGCGGGCGTTGCGGTGTCTCGTTCGTCGATTGAGCTTGTGAGGCGCAAGGGCGACGTATCGTGGCTCTTCGCCGTCAACCACACCGACACCGACGCGCAGATCGAGGCGTCCGGTGTCGACGTGTTGTCCGGCACGCAGGTCTCCGGACGCCTCACCGTGCGAGCCGGGGACGTCGTCGTCCTCAGGGAAGAGGTGTGAGGTGCTGGCACGTCAACGGCAGGCGGTAATCATCGAAGAGGTCCGCAGGACGGGAGCGGTGCGCGTCAGCGACCTCGTCGTCCGGCTCGGCGTCTCGGACATGACCGTGCGCCGTGATCTTGACGTGCTCGCCTCGCGCGGCCTGGTGGAGAAGGTCTACGGCGGCGCGACGTCCGTCGTCGGGCGCTCGACCGACGAGCCCGGTTTCGAGGCCAAGTCGGTCCGGCAGCTGCCGGAGAAGGAAGCGATCGCGGCAGCGGCGGCGGGGCTCGTGCGTCCCGGAACCGCCATCGGTCTGTCCGCGGGCACGACGACGTGGACGTTAGCCCGCTTCCTCGACGACATCCCGGACCTGACCGTCGTGACGAACTCGATCCGCGTCGCGGACGTGCTGCAGCAGAGCGGGCGCACCGACCGCACGGTCGTGCTGACCGGTGGTGTGCGCACGCCGTCCGACGCGTTGGTGGGACCCGTGGCCGTGCAGGCGTTGCGGTCGCTGCACCTGGATGTGGTGTTCCTGGGCGTGCACGGCATGGCCGAGCGCTCCGGTTTCACCACCCCGAACCTCAACGAGAGCGAGACGGACCGCGCGCTCGTCGACGCCGCCGGCCGCGTGGTGGTGGTCGCGGACCACGAGAAGTGGGGCACCGTCGGCATTTCCACGATCGCGGACCTCGACGAGGCGCACGTCCTGGTGACGGACGAGGGTTTGCCGGACGACGCGAGGGCGATCCTCAGCGAGCAGGTCGGCGAGTTGGTGTTGGCTCATGTACCAGGAAGTGGCGAGGAGTTGGCGTGAGGCGTACCGCGGGGAAGCTGGCGGACGGCCGGGAGATCATCTACTTCGACGACAGCGCTGAGGCACCACCGCGAGTCGCGGTGGACACCAGGGATCTTCCCGAGTCGCAGCCGATGTCCGAAGTCCGGCTGGACCCGTTGACCCGCGAGTGGGTCGCGATGGCGGCTCATCGGCAGACGCGGACCTACAAACCGCCGGCGGACCTCTGCCCGCTGTGCCCGTCGACGCCGGGCCGGCCCACGGAGATCCCCGAGGCCGACTACGACGTCGTCGTCTTCGAGAACCGGTTTCCCTCGCTGGCGCAGAACGTTCCCGATGTGCCGTCCACTGTGGATGGTGAGGAGCTGTTCGCCCGCGCACCGGGGCTTGGGCGGTGTGAGGTCGTGTGCTTCACGTCCGACCACAACAAGTCGTTCGGTGAGCTCTCGGTGTCGCGCGTGCGGACCGTCGTCGACGCCTGGGCGGACCGGGTTGCCTACTTGTCAACGTTGCCAGGCGTGGAGCAGGTCTTCCCGTTCGAGAACCGCGGCGAAGAGATCGGCGTGACGCTCTCGCACCCGCACGGCCAGATCTACGCGTACCCGTTCGTGACGCCCCGGACCGAGCGGATGGTGGAAGCCGCGCTGGAGTACTACGCGGCACACGGGCGTCCGCTGTTCGGCGACGTGCTGGAAGCCGAGCTGCGCGCGGGCACGCGCGTGGTGGAAGAGTCCGCGCACTGGGTGGCCTTCGTGCCCGCCGCCGCGCGCTGGCCCGTCGAGGTCGTGCTGGCACCACGCCGGCAGATCGCGGACCTGGCCGGTCTGTCCTCTGTGGAGCGTGACGACTTCGCGTCGTTGTACCTGAAGGTGCTGCACCGCCTGGACGCCCTGTACGACCGTCCGCTGCCGTACATCGCCGCGTGGCACCAGGCACCGGTGCGCGTCGGCCGTGACGAGATGTGGCTCCACCTGCAGGTCTTCTCGGTGCTCCGGACCAAGGACAAGCTGAAGTACCTCGCGGGCTCGGAGTCCGGCGAGGCCGTGTGGATCAACGACGTGACGCCGGAACAGATCGCGGAACGCCTCAGAGGAACACACAAGTAGCTCCCAGGCTGGCTTAAGGGTTCTCTCAGGACGGGCCGCGAGACTATGGCCATGACCGAGAGCAACCAGCCAGCGCAGCAGCCGGAACAGCCCAACTCCGCGCCGCCCACCGCCGGTCAGACCGACTCCGGCGCGCGGGAGCAGGGCCCGCAGCAGCCGGATCCCGGCCAGCCGGATCCTTTGCAGGGGGGATCCGGCCAGGCTGGGGCATCGGACGTGCCTCACGGCCTCGGCAGCGTGCCTGCCTCCTTCACTTCGGCCCAGCCGCAGGTGCCCACACCTGACGCGGGCCAGGCGCAGCTCGGCGGGTCCGGACCCGGCCAGCAGCTTCCTCCACCTGGGTCCGGCCAACTCCCCCCAGGTCACCCCCTCGGCCTGGGGGCCCCTACCTCCCAGTTCGGCGCGGAACCCCCGTCGACGGGCCAGTACTACCTCCCACCCGGCTACCAGCCCCCGCCCGGCCCGCCGCAGCCCAAGGGCCGTGGCAAGGTCGTGGCAGGCGTCGCCGCGC
>NZ_MUYM01000066.1 GCF_002150765.1 Lentzea kentuckyensis | reverse complement strand
GGACTTCCGCGACCCCGGTGGTCGCGTTCTCACGATGCTGCACTTGTAAGTTGGTTGTAGTTACGAGCCGATGTAATCGATTGCAGATCACCTCAACTACCACCAACTGCGCTGGTAGTGGCCATGCGCGCACCGACACACGTCTGCGCAGGTCCAGGCAACCCGACAAAGCACTACTAGCGCCGCGTGCCATCGGGACCGCCCCGGCGCCGGCCCCGCTCGACCTCGCGGGAGCCGGCGCGGATCTCGTGGGCTACTTCTCCGCGGAGGAGAAGGAGTTCGCGAAACTCGATGCTCGGCCGCCCCGCGGTGAGCTTGTCCGACGTCCTCGCCACCGGCTGAGTGACACCCCCGTCACCTCCACGTCGATTCTTCAGCCTTTGTTTCTTCCGGTCCCGCCGACCGACCGTGAACATCCCCCCGGTGTTAGGGATGACCCCCATCAGGAAAGACGTGAGGGGGAACAAAGTGAATTACCGCAAATGGTCGATGCTCATCGCGGGAGTGGTGGCTCTGTTGCAGACCGCCGGCGGGCAGGCGGTGAGCGCGTCCCCGGCCGGACCGGTGGCGCGGATCGCGAACGCCGCGGCACCGCTGCCCGGTTGCGCGGTCACCTTCGTACCGCAGGTGGGCAGCGAGGACGGACGCACGTGCCTGAGCCCCGCCGCCGAGGCCGGAGCCGCCGCGGCGCCGCAGGACTGCTCGTTCGCCTATTACGAGAACGGCCCGTACGGCTCCGATGACTGGAGGAACGGCTGGGGAGTCTGTGTGATCGGCGGCCCCGGCAACTACTACGTTTCGTTGCCGCTCAACGACAAGGCCAGTTCCTGGGACTCCTGTGCGTCCGGCACGTTCTACGCCAACCAGCCCGGCACCGATCCGCACGCGGGCTTCCCCGCGAACAGCAGCGGCAACTTCCCGTGGGGCGCGGTGCCCAACGACGCCCTGTCCTCTGCCTACGTCAACTACGCGTGTTGATCGCCGGCGCCCCGGAAGGAGCACGCATGTTCCGATCCACCGCACTCGTCGCGGCGATCATGCTGATCACCACCGTGCCGGCCACGCCGGCCCGATCCGAGCCGGCCACCACCGCGTTCTCCCTCGCCCAGCCAGTGGCCCTGGTGGCGGGCAAGGGCGCGGGCGACATCAACGACACCAGTGGCCGCTTCACCGTCCATGCCACCGACCTGGGAATCATGTGGCGGGACAGCCGCGGGCGGGTGGCGACCGCTTTCGGCGACACCTACGGCGCGGACTGGACGGGTCCGGGCGCGGGAGGTCCGGCGGACTGGCGGTTCAACACGCTGGCCCACTCCGGCGACACCAACCTCGCCGACGGCATGCGCATCGACTCCATGGTCACCGACCGGCCCGGCCACGCGAAGCAGATCCTGCCGCGCGACCCCGCCGTGCCGGAGGTGACCGTGATCCCCACCGCGGGCGTCAGCGTCGGCTCACGGGACTACCTGCACTACATGTCGGTGCGCCAGTGGGGACCCGGCGAAGGGCGGTGGCAGACCAACTACGCGGGCCTCGCCTACTCCGACGACGGCGGCCAGACCTGGGTCAAGTCCGCGTCCGCCCGCTGGCAGAACGCGGGTGGGAGCGGGCGGTTCCAACTGGGGGCGTTCGCCAAACGGGACGGGTACGTCTACCTCTTCGGCACGCCGAACGGCAGGGTCGGCACCAACGCCCACGTCGCGCGCGTGCCAGAGGCACGCGTCCTCGACACCTCCGTGTACGAGTACTGGACGGCCACCGGGTGGCGAACCGGCGCGGTGGACGACTCGCTGCCGGTCATCTCCGGACCGGTCGGTGAACTGTCGGTCATCTACAACAGTCATCTGGGCCGATGGGTCGCGCTGCACCTCGACCTGGGCCGGCGGGCCATCGTGCTGCGCACCGCCACCGCACCCACTGGGCCGTGGACCGGCGGCCAGGTGGTGGCCCACGACAACGACTATCCGGGTCTGTACGGGTCCTATCTGCACCCGGACAGCGCCAACGGCCCCGAGCTGTACTTCGCGATGTCGCAGTGGACGCCGTACCACGTGCGGCTGATGCGGCTGCGGCTCGGCGACGTCGCGGTGGAGTCGAACCTGTTGCAGGACGGCGGATTCGAGAACCGGCCGGCGGGCGCGGGCCCAGCTCCGTGGCGGATCAACGGCCGAGGTGGGATCGACTACGGCGGGCAGTCGCACACGGGCACGAACAACGGCTGGGTCCGGCACAACTCCGGGTGGAACGACCTGTTCCAGTCGGTGGTCGTGCAGCCGGGCAGGCGGTACCGGCTCACGGCCTGGGTGCGCAGCTCCGACACGAACTCGGCCGGGTACTTCGGCGCCCGGCGCCCCTTCGCCCAGGGGGTCGTGGTGGAGCGGCAGTTCGGCCATCTTCAGGACTACACCCAGCTGAGCGTCGAGTTCACCGCGGGCGCGGACGCGGACCTGGAGGTCTTCATCGGCGGGTGGTCGGTCTCCGGACAGGACTTCTGGATCCAGGTCGACGACGTGGTCCTCGAATAGCGTTTCCACTGGCACGAACGCGGGCCCGGCTACATCCGGTCCAGCAGCCGGGCCCGCGCCACCTCCAGGTGCGCCGTCATCGCCGCGCTCGCCGCCGTCTCGTCCCTGGCGACCAGCGCGTCCACGATCGCCCGGTGCTCGGTGATGGTCTGCACCCCGAACGGCTGCTGGAAGTTCAGCCGGAACAGGTGCAGATGGCAGTGGGTCTTGGCGAACGACTGCAACACCGCGTCATTGCCGGCGATGCGCAGGATGAGTTCGTGCAGCCGCTGATCGTGCGCGGTCAGGTTCTTGTAGTCGTCATAGGCGTCGTCCGCGGGAGCCGCCGGGCAGGTGGCGAGCTCCTCCTCGATCTGCACGACGTTCTCCGGCGTCATGCGCGCTGCCGCCAGGGCCGCGGACGGCGGTTCCAGCAGCAGGCGCAGGGCGTACAGGTCGTCCACCTGTTTGCGGTTCAGCAGATCCGTCACGCGGTAGCCGCGCAACGGGAGCCTGCTGACCAGTTCCTCGGACTCCAGGCGGGCCAGGGCCTCGCGGACCGGGGTTGGGGACACGTCGAGCTGCCGGGCGATCTCGTCGATGTTGACGCGGGCACCCGGTTCCATGCCGTCGCTCATGATCAGCGCGCGGATCTGCTCGTAGACGTCATCCGCGAGCACGCGCCTGGTCGGTATCCGCAACACCACTCCTGAGGCTCCCGTCAGTTCTTGGCCAGTATCTCCTGTGACACGCGTTCCATCTCCGCGAACACGTCATCCGAGCGCTGTCCGCCGAAGTAGGCCTCGAACAGCGGCTGTTCGGCGGACTGCACCGCCGAGCCGTTCGCGTAGGCGGTGGACGGGTAGAGGACGCCGTCCTTCACGTACTGGTTGAACACCGAGAGGTCCACACCCTGCGACTTCATCGAGGTCACGGTGTTGTCCATGGAGGCTGGAATCGACGGGAAGAACGTGCCGGTGGCGCCCGCCCTGGTCTGGCACTCCTCGCTGCCCAGGTAGCTGACCCACTTCCAGGTCAGATCCGGGTTGTGAGTGCCGGCCCAGATGTTGTTGCCGTTCGAGTTGGAAAGCACCGAACGCTTGCCGCCCGGACCGAGCGGCGTGGGCGCGATGCCCACCGGCACGCCGGGGATCTTGCCGAACGACGGCGCGGACCAGGAGCCGCCGAGGGTCATCGCGGTCTTGCCGGAGCCGACCAGGTCGATGTCGGAGATGGTCGACTGGTTGCCGGTGGTGAAGGTGTTGATCTTCGGGGAGAAGCCCCGGTCGGTCAGCGAGGTCACCCACTTCATCGTCTTCACGAAGCGGGGGTCGGTGAAGTTGAACCTGGTGGGCCACTGGTCCCTGTCGCCCATCTTCCAGCCGAGCGTCGAGACGAGCGGGGCCCACGTGGTCTCGCCGATGAAGCTGCGGCCGGCGATCGCGCCGACGCCGTAGGTGGCGACGGCGTTCCTGTCGAAACCGGGCTCGTCGCCGCGCCTGCCGTTCTTGTCGATCGTCAACCGGGCCACGATCTTCTCGAAGGTGCCGCCGTCGTCGGGGTTCCACGTCATCCTGGCGACGTCGGCCTCGGCGATGCCCGCCTTGGTCAGCGCGTCCTTGCTGTAGTAGACGCCGGCCGCGGCCCAGTCCAGCGGCAGCGCGTACTGCTTGCCGTCGGTGAACTTCCAGGTGTCGACGCCGACCGAGTACTTCTTCAGGTCCAGAGAGGACTTGGCGATCAGGTCGTCCATCGGCATCAGCTGGTGCTGCGAGGCGTAGGCCTGGAGGAACTGCACGGAGTTCTGGAACGCGTCGGGTGCGGTGCCGGCCACGAAACCGGCGGTGAGCTTGGTGAAGTAGTCGTCGACGTTGTAGCGGGTGATCTTCACGTCCGTGCCGGGATTGGCGGCCTCGAACGCCTTCTCGCACTCGCCGTAGGCGACTGCCTGTTTGTCGTCCCAGGTCCACCAGTTCACGGTGTTGCCTGAGGCGGAGTCGGAACCCGACGAACAGCCCGCGACCACGAGCGCTGTCACAGCTGCCAAGGCGGCGATTTTCATGGATTCTCCAGTAGACGGGAACGGAAGGCGTCGAGTGCGATGTCGAGGTCGTCGGAGCCGCCGGCCTCGTGGGCGCTGTGCTCCCAGACGGCGATCTGCCGTGGTCCGGCGTAGGCGTGGTAGGCGCCGAACACGGTGGACGGCGGCACGATGTCGTCCATCAGGCCGATCGAGAACCAGGCGGGGGCGACGGCTCGAGCGGCGAACCCGACACCGTCGAAATAGGACAGTGCTCCGAAGATGTCGGAACGCCGGTTCTCGGCGATGTAGGTGGTCAGTTCGGTGTAGGGCGGGCGGCCGCAGACGTTCAACGCCCGGCGGAAGTCGCACAGGAACGGTGCCTGGGTGTGCACCGCGGCCAGGTCGGGCACCAGACCCGCGACGGCCAGCGCGATCCCGCCGCCCTGACTGTTGCCGATCACGGCGACGTCCGGAGAACCCAGCGCGCGCACGGCATCGACCGCCCGTACGGCGTCAACGAACACGCGCCGGTAGAAGTAGGTGGAGCGGTCGCCGATCCCACGGGTCATGAACCCCGCACCGCCACGTTGGTCGCGCACTTCGACCTGCAGGTGCGCGAATCCCGCGCTGGCCCAGGTCAGGTTCTCGACCGCGCTCCCCCGGTTGCCGCCATAACCGTGGTACTGCACCACAGCGGGCAGGCCCGTCGAGCCGCGCGGAGTCCGCAGCCACGCCCGGATCCGGTCGCCACCGAAACCCGAGAACGTCACGTCGTGGACGTCGAGAGTCCGCAACGGTGTGGAAACCGGCACCGCCTCGACCTTCAGCTCGCACGAACGCGCCTCGGCCAGGGTCGAGTCCCAGAACGAGTCGAAGTCGTCCGGCCGAACGTAGGAACTGCGGTACTCCCACAGCGCGTCCAGGCCCAGGTCCGTCAGCACGAGATCCTCCCCCGCACGTCCACGACGTCGCTCACGAGGACCTCGGTGACCTCGCCGCCGATGCTCACCGGCACGACCTCCGTGGCGTCACCGGACAACCGCCGCAGCCGCACGAAAACCTCGCCGTCGTCCCACGAAACGTCCACCGCGAGCCCGCCGCGGCACCGAAGCCCGCGCGCCGAACCACGCGTCCAGCCGGAGGGCAGGGCGGGCAGGACGTCGATCACGCCGGTGTGGCTCTGCACCACGACTTCCGCCAAAGCCGCCGTGAAGCCGTAGTTGCCGTCGATCTGGAACGGCGGATGCGTGCTGAACAGGTTCGGCAGCAGACCACCCCACTCCGAGCCGTCGAACGGCGCGTCGCGGTGCCGGTCGCCGGTGAACGCCTGCGAGGCCTCGGACAGCAGTGACCGCACGGTCTCGCCGTCGGCCATCCGGGCGCGCAACGCCATCTTCCAGGCCCACGACCAGCCCATCGCGCCGTTGCCACGCCGGTCCAGCGTCGCCACCGCGGCGTCACCGAGCGGGGTGCCGGCGACGATCTGGCCGAGCGGGTACACCGACACCAGGTGCGACATGTGCCGGTGCCTGGGGTCTTCCTCCGGCAGGTCGGAGACCCACTCGCCCAGCCGTCCGTCGTCCAGCACCGGGAACGGGCGCAGCCGCGGCAGCGCGGCGGTGATCTCCGCGACCACCGGATCGGCCCGGCCGGACGCCAGGGCCAGCGCCAGCGTCCGTTCGAACACGGCCCGGATCAGCGTCACGTCCATCGTCACGGACCAGGACAACGCCTGCGGCTCGCCGTCGACGAGGAACCAGTTCTCCGGGGAGGTCGACGGACATGTGTCGAGGTAACCGTCCGGGCCCTCGACCAGCCAGTCCAGCAGGAACTCGGAGCAGCCGCGCAGCAACGGCCACGCACGCTCCAAAGTGGACCAGGTGCGGGCGAAGTCGTAGTGGTCCCAGGCGTGCTGGACCAGCCAGGCCCCGCCCATCTGCCAGAGCGCCCACGACACCGCGCCGTGGCCCATGCCGACCGCCAGCACCCAGCCCCACGCGTCGGTGTTGTGGTGCGCCACCCAGCCCCGCGCCCCGTACAGCTCCCGTGCCACGCCGGCGCCGGTCACCGCGAGCTTCTCCAGCAGCTCCAGCAACGGTTCGTGGCACTCGGCGAGTCCGGTGACCTCGGCCGCCCAGTAGTTCATCTGGGTGTTGATGTTGATCGTGTAGTTCGACGACCAGGCGGGGCGCAGGTCGCCGTTCCAGATGCCCTGCAGGTTCGCCGGCGGCGCACCGGGCCGGGACGACGAGACCAGCAGGTAGCGACCGAACGCGAACAGCACCGAGGCGATGAGCTGCTCGTCCTCGCCGGACAACAGCTCGGGCACGTCGACGACGTCCGGGAGGTCGCCGAACCGCACTTCGCACGCGTCCATCAGCGTCATGTGGTTGCCGCGGCGCTTGCCGGTCCACAACGATTCCGTCGTCGTGGAGCTGGTGAGCGCGAGCAACCAGCGGTCTCCCTCATCGACCTGCACGGTCACCACGCCGCGCTCGCCCGCGCCGTAGACCGGTGCCTCGACCTGGGGTTCGTGCCGCGGCGCCGAGTCGACGGGGATCTCGATCACCAGGTTGAGGCCGTCCCGCGACACCTCGCGCAGTGGCGTGGTCAGCTCGACATCCACCGGGACCGCGCCGATGATCTCCACGCACAGCGCGGTTTCCGACGTCCACACCCGCCGGACGACGTCCGCGCCACCGATCGTGAGCCGCTCGGTGACCACGCCCGTGGTCAGGTCCAGCGTCCGGCCGTGCGACTCGCCCTCGGGCAGCGTGATCCACAGGTCCACGTACGGCAGGAACGTCTGGCTGTACGGGCCTTCGAACGACATCAGCAGCTCGGTCGCCCGTTCCAGGTCACCGCCGAAGATCGCCGCACGTACCTGCGCCAGCCGCTCCGGGCCGGCCCCACCGGCCACCACCTCGGCCAGGGCACGAGCGGGCCCGGCCGCGGTACCCGACCACACGGTCGCGTCGTTGACCTGCACGCGGGACCGCCCGGCCCCGCCGAACACCATCCCCCCGAGGCGGCCGTTGCCGACGGGCAACGCCTCGGTCCACTCCCCTGCCGCCGCAGGCCAGTGCAGTCTCACTTGATCCCCGTGAAGCCGATGGAGTTGACCAGCCGCCGCCCGAAGACGAGGAACAGCAGCAACATGGGCAGCGCCGCGACCAGCGTCGCCGCCATCAGGCCTGCCCAGTCCAGCGACGCCTGCGGTGAGGACTGCTTGAACACCGCGAGCGCGAGGGTGAGCGGGCGGACCGACTCGTCGTTGGTGACGAGCAACGGCCAGAAGTAGTCGTTCCAGGTGGTGATGAACGTCAGCAGCGTCAGAGTCGCCATCGGCGCGATGCTCATCGGCAGCACTATTCGGAAGCACACCCGCAACGGGCCGGCGCCGTCGATGATCGCGGCCTCCTCGACCTCGTTGCTCAAGCCCAGCATGAACTGCCGCAGGAAGAAGATGTTGAACGCGGAGAAGAACGCGCCCGGCAGGATCATGCCGCCGAAGGTGTTCAGCAGCCCCAGGTCCTTCATCAGCACGAAGTTCGGCAGCAGCGTGAACACCGACGGCACCATCAGCGCGGTGAGCAGCACGGAGAAGACGACGTCCCGGCCCTTCCACTGCAAGCGCGCGAACGCATAAGCGGCCAACGCCGAGAACACGACCGTGCACAAAGTCAGAAGCCCCGCGTACACAATGGAATTCCACACAGCCAGAGCGAGGTCGATCTTCGCGCCCGAACCGCCCTCCGCGGCCGCCTCGGCCGGGGTGGCGAGACCGAGGGCGCGTTGGAACGGGCCCCACGTGAAGTGCACCGGCAGCAACGAGGACGGGTCGGTGGACATCGCGAAGTTGTTGGACAGCGCGGTCCGCAGGATCCAGTAGAACGGAAAGATCGTGACCAGCAGGACGACGACGAGGTAGCCCCACGCCACACCCCTGCCGAGCTTCATCGAGAGAGTCACCGGCGCCTCCTCAGTTCGTGTCCGACTCGCCCGCACGAGCCATCCGCAGCTGCGTGAAGGTCACCGCGACGAGCAGCAGGAACAGGGCGAGCGACATGGTGGCGGCGTAGCCGAAGTCGAACTGGCCGAACGCCTTGTCGTAGATGTACATCTGCAGCACCAGCGAGGCGTCCGCCGGACCGCCCTTGGTGCTGACCTGGACGATGTCGAAGACCTGGGTCGCGCTGATCACGTTGAGGATCACGACCATCACCAGGATCGGCCGCAGCAACGGCAGGGTGAGCGAGCGGAACATCTGCCACTCGGACGCGCCGTCGATCCGGCCGGCCTCGTAGATCGACGCGGGGATGGTCTGCAGGCCCGCGAAGATGAGAACCGCGTTGTAGCCCATGGACTTCCACACGTTCAGCGCGGCCAGCGTCGGCACCGCCCAGGCGTCGGAACCGAAGAACATGATCGGTTCGCCGGTGACCCAGGTGATCAGCTGGTTCACGATGCCGAGCTGCGGGTCGAGCATCCACGTCCACACCAGCGCCGTGACGACGCCGGAGATGAGGAACGGCAGGATCATCAGCCCGCGCACGGTCGTGTTGACCCCCAGGCGGTGCAACACGACCGCGGTGATCAGTGAGATGCCGACGCCGAGAATCACGGTCAGCACCACGAAGTACGCCGTGACGCCGAGCGAGTGCCAGAACCGGCCGTCGTCGACGAGTTCCTGGATGTTCTGGAGCCCGGTGAACACCGGTGGGGTGAGGATGTGGAACTCGGTGAAGCTGAGGTAGACGCCGCGCAGCATCGGGTAGGCGAAGAACACGCCGAACCCGAGGATGGCGGGCGCGACGAGCAGCCACGCGACCCACGTGTCGTTGCGGCGCGAGGCAGGGCCGGTGCGCCGCCGGACTGTGGGCGGAGGCGCCGTGGTGGCAGGTCCACGCACGACATGGGCGCTGGAGTCTTGCACGGTTGTCACCACGACGCCTCCAGTTCAGGGGTCAGATGCGGATGCTGTCGACGTCGAACACGGAGTCGTCCGGGTTGCCGAACCTGATGGTGTTGTTGCCGGCCAGCAGGTAGATCGGGACGGTGACCTTCTGCGGCGCGTTCCAGTTGTCGTCGTTGGAGCCGGCCACGGGCAGCTTGAAGCCGGTGCCGTTCACCGTGACGACGCCGGTCCGGCTGGAGCTCGCGTCGACGTAGTTCAGCTCGACCAGGTAGGTGCCTTCGCGCGGCACGGTGACCGTCGGCATCGTCAGAACGCCGCTACCGCCGATGAAACCGACCTTGTTGCCGTTCGAGCACGCGCAGCCGTAGACGGTCGCGCCGCCGCCTGGGCTGCCCTTCTCCGCCTCGTAGGTGACGGATTCCTTCGGCGTCACAAAGGAAACCGGCTTCGAGCGGTTGCCGTTCCGCACGACGGTGAACTCGTAGGAGGTCGCCGGGGTGAGGCCGGTGACGGTCGCGTTCGTCGAGGTGGTCGTCGCGACCTTCTTGGTGCCCGCGTAGACGTCGTAACGGACGCCGGAGCGGCCCTGCCACTTCAGCGACACGCTGGTCGGCGTGGCACCGGTGCCCTGGACCACGGCGGGTGCGACGGCGGTGCGCGGGGTGACCTTCAGCAGCTTCGTGCCGTGCACCGGCAGGTCGGCGCTGAACGAGCCCTTGGCCTGGCCGATGTCCTTGCGGTCCCAGACGTCGCGGAGCTTGGCGGTGCCGGTGATGCCGAGCTGTGCGAAGTCCGCGGTGACGGTCGCGGGCTTCGAGCCGAGGTTGAACAGCGCCACGGTGAAGCTGCCGTCGGCGTTGCGGGCGTACCAGACCTGCTGGTCGGAGAACTGGTCGACCGGACGGGCCGGGACGCCGGCCTGGTTGATCCCGATGACCTCGTCGTTGGTGAGCAGCCGATACCCGAAGTCGTCGATCTTCGTCAGGTCGTCGCCCAGGTACAGCGGGGAGTTCGAGATCGCCCACAGCGTCATGTAGCTGCGGCGCTCGGCCTCGGTGATGCCGTCCATCTCGCCGTTGCCGACGTTGAGGCTGTCGAGGTTGTTCCAGCGTCCGGGCCCGGCGTCGTCGATCCACTGCACGACGTCGTTCCACCGCTGCTTCACCGACTGGTTCCAGGTGACGAGCGTCGGGCAGTAGCACTCGACGTCGGTGTCGACGCGCCAGCCGTTGGTGTTGGCCTTCCACACGTCGGCCTGCCGGTGGCTCAGCGCCCAGGAGATCAGGAACTCGATCGGGCGGCCGGTGTTCCTGAGCGCGGTGTTCCACGCCTTGACGTCGGTCGTGTTGTCGTAGCGCTCGCCGCCCTTGAAGCTGCCGGGGCCGACGCCGTCGAGCTTCAGGAAGTCGACCCCGTACCCGGCGATGACCTGCGCGATCGAGTCGATGTACTTCTGCGAGCACGGGTTGTCGAAGTTCATCTTGTAGGCCATGTCCCACCCGTTGGTCTTGCGCAGGTCCGGGTAGACGATGTCCTTGGTGGTGCAGCCGGGGGCGTTGTAGATCGGCGTGTTGCCGTCGTTGTACGCCTTGAGGTCCAGGCCGACCGCGAGGTACGAGCCGTACTTGAGGCCCTTGCCGTGCACGTAGTCGCCGAGCCACTTCATGCCGTGCGGGAACTTCTTGGGGTCCGCGACCGGCCGGCCGTACTCGTCGAACGACCCGAGCCAGCCCGCGTCGACGTTGACGTGGTTGTAGCCGTGCTTCTTGAACCTCGCCGCGAGGACGTCCGCCTGCGCCACCACGTTCTTCTCGTTCAGCCAGCTGGCCGGGCCGTCCGGGTTCACACCGGGGTAGTTGGTCGCCTGCAGACTCCAGCTGCTCCAACCCATGTAGGGCTTCTCGGCGATCTTCTGCGGCTGGACTTCGGCTGCCGCGGGTACCGCGATCAGTGACGCGAGCAGGCCGGCAACGACACCTAACGCTCTCAAGACCACTCCTTTGTGATTTCCGGCGGTTTTCAGGCGACCCTGAGGTCGTCCATCGCGTCGCGGTCCCAGTCGATGCCGAGACCTGGCGTGTCAGGTGCGAGTGCGTGTCCGTTGTGGACGTTCAGCTCGCTCCTGGTGATGGCGCGCAGCTGCGGGATGTGCTCGACGAACTTCCCGTTGGGCAGCGCGGCGGCGAGGCTGACGTGCAACTCCATCAGGAAGTGCGGGCAGACGTCGGCGTTGAACGCCTCCGCGACGTGCGCGACCTTGAGGAACGGCGTGATGCCGCCGATCCGTGCCGCGTCGACCTGGACGATCGAGGCGGCACCGCGTTCGAGGTACTCGCGGAACTGGGCCACCGAGTACAGCGACTCCCCCACCGCGATGGGGATGCTCGTGCTTCGGACGAGCCGTTCGTGCCCGCTGACGTCGTCGGCCGGCAGCGGTTCTTCGAGCCAGGCGAGGTTGAGGTCCCGGAACGCGTCCGCGCGCCGGATGGCCTCGGCCGACGTCATGGACTGGTTGGCGTCGACCATGATCGCGAACCGCTCGCCGACGGCTTCCCGGACGGCTTCGAGGCGTTCGACGTCCTCGGTCAGGTCGGGCTTGCCGACCTTCATCTTGATGCCCTGCCAGCCCTGCGCGGCCGTCTCCTTGGCGCCCGCGACGAGCTCCTCGGTGCTCAGGTGCAGCCAGCCGCCCTCGGTGTCGTACAGCGGCACCTCCTGCCGGAAGCCGCCTGCCATGCGCCACAACGGTTCCCCGGCGCGCAGGCAGTGCAGGTCCCACAGCGCGGTGTCGACGGTGGCCAGCGCGAGCGAGGTGATCGCGCCGACCGTGGTGCTGCGCGTGCTCGCGAACAGGTCCTGCCAGATCCGCTCGATCCGGCGCGCGTCCGCGTCGACGAGGCGGGGCAGCAGGTGGTCCTTCAGGAGAGCGAGGACCGAGCTGCCGCCCGTGCCGATCGTGTAGGCGTATCCGAGTCCGGTGAGGCCGTCGTCGGTCGTGATCTCGACGAAGACGGTCTCCTGCTTGACGAACTGCTGGACCGCGTCCGTACGCAGGGTCTCGACGGGAACGTCGACCTGGAACGCCTCGGCACGGAGCACCTTTGCCACGCCCACTCCTCGGATCTCTGATCCTATAGGATATTTGCGGGCATTGAACGCGGGCGTTTCGAGGGTGTCAACCGTCGTTCGGGCAGGTTGCCACGGTGATGAGAGCGGTTACAACGGGTCTGGCGGACCGGTTCTAGTTCCGGTCCTCCGATGTTTGCAGCTCACGACCGTGGTGATCGCTGTTGGTCGCTGTTTGACTGCGAGTGAAGATGTGAGCGTTTCTGTCCGATTGTCATCGGCGCCCGAACGGGTGAAGCGCCCCTGGAGGCGCCCGAAACCGGAGCCGTGGTGTGATCATGCGGGCGCGAACCACCCGAGAGGCACCGGATGCTCGATCACCCGTTGGACTGGACGGACGCGCGGCTGCAGGAACTGCGTGACGTCGTGAGCATGACCATCTACCGCGACGCCGACATCGAGGCCGTGCTGCGGGAAGGTGGCCTCTCCCCCGCCCTGGTGCGGTGGGGCCTGGCACCACGCGCGTTGTGGTTCGACATCTTCACCGTGGCGGCGGAACAGCTCAGGTTGCCCGAAGTGGTGCGCGCCGCGGCCAAGGACCGGCCCGCGCTCGCCCGCCGGGTCGGCGAACTGCTGGCGGACCGGCCGATCGTCGAGGTCCCGTGGATGCCCGACGCGCCCGTGTGGCTCAACATCGGCAACGAACGTCAGATCGTCGAGAACCAGAACACGCTGCTGGACATCGCGTTCCTGCAACACGGGCTCGACCGCGCGCGAGCGGTGTGCCGGATCCTCGTCGAGTGCGGCCGGAAGAGCTGGTACGGCACCGGGTTCCGGGTCGGCGAACGCACGCTGCTGACCAACCACCACGTCCTCTACGAGGGCATCGCACCGGCCACCGCGGTTCGCGCCCAGTTCGGTTACGAGATCGGACTCGACGGCGAGCCGCGAACGCCCGTGGAGATCAGCTGTGACGTCGGTACGATCGTCGGCGAGGCGCGCGACGACTTCGCCGTCATCCGGACCGCGGAACCGCTGCCCGGTGACGTGCCGATCCTGTCGCTGCGTCACAGCGCACGGCCCCGGATCCACGACCGGGTGAGCATCATCCAGCACCCCAAGGGACTGCCCAAGAAGATCGCCATGCACCACAACCTCGTGCTGCACTCCGCCGACGACGTCGTCCAGTACTGGACCGACACCGACGCCGGCTCGTCGGGCTCGCCCGTGTTCGACGAGGCGTGGCGGGTCGTCGCCCTGCACCACCAGTGGGTCGAGGCGAACGACGGCAGCGGCGTCGCGTTCCGCAACCAGGGCCGCGCGATCAGCCGCGTGGTGCAACGGCTCGACGCGCTCGGCACGGGCTTCGAGGACTGACATGGCTCGGTGGGTCGACCTGCCCGACTGGCGCGACGGAACAGCCGCCCGGCTGCACCGCGCGCTGGAGGGCGCGATCTGGCACGCCGACCGGATGGCCGAGATCTGGCAGCGGATCGGCATGCGGCCCGCCGAGGTCGTGTGGCACCACCAGACCCCGTCCGCGCTCTGGCAGACGCTCACCCGTGACGCGTCCAACGCGGGCAAGCTCGAAGCACTGATCCGCGAGGTCCGCGCCGAGGTACCGGCCGCCGCCGCGGAACTCGACCAGGTGCTCGCGGCCCTGGCGCCGAGCGTGAACTGGTACCTGTGCGCCGAGCGGCACCGCTCGATGCTGGTCGGGCCGGGCGGGAAGAGGGCGGTGCTCGACCGCACCCACCTGCGGGCGAGCCTCGTGCAGATGCTCAAGGAGGAGTACCCGATCCTGGCGATCGTCGGGAAGGCTGGCTCCGGCAAGACCTACAGCCGCCACCTGATCAAGCACGTCCTGTGCGACGACCCGGCCATGCGCTGCGACTTCATCGTGATCGACATCGAGAACGACTGGTACGACACGGTTTCGGCCGGCGAGTTCATCACGAAGCTCGCCACCAGGATGGGCATCGAGCCGATCGCCGACGTCGACCCGCTGGTCGAGCATTCCCGGGCCGCCCGCGAACTGGTCCACCAGTTCGTCGGCCGCTATCGCGCGCTGCCGCGGCAGGCGCGGTGGGTGTTCATCGACGGCCTCGACCGGGCCGGCGTCGATCCCGCCGTGCTCGTCGCGGTGGCCCAGCTCGCGAAGGAGGTCGAAGCCGGGCAGCTGCGCGACATGCGGTTGATCGTCACCGGCCATCCGTGCGACTTCTCGCCCGACGTGCTCGACATCCTGCTCCTCGAGTCGCTGGACGACATCACCGAACACGACCTGCGGCAGTTCTTCGACCACGTCGCGGACGTAGCCGGCCGCCGGCTGTCCCTCGACGAACTCGCCGCGCTCGTAGACGAGGTGCTGGCCGAGGCGGCACTCACCGACCTGCACGCGCTCGGCCGCAAGGCGGGCAGGCTGGCACACGCGTCCTTCGGGCCGGCAGGGGGCGCGGTATGACGTTGTCCACGGGCCTGGACGCCCGCGAGCTCAGGCTGCGCGCCAGCCTGCTCGCCCACTACGAACTGCACTGGCTGGGCGTCGAGGACGAAAACGGAGTGCTGTTCCCCGACTCGCGCAGGGTGCGCGTCGAGTCCGGCATGCGCCACTGGTGCCTCGACGACTCGGTGCGCCGCTCGACGGTCGCCGGCGTCGGCCTCAGCGAGCTGCGCCGGGTGTGGTCGCGGCTGCCCGAACGGCCCGGCGACGCCCGGCAGTGGGCGATCGACCAGTTCGTCGGCGCCGGTGCAGGCGTCGAACTGGACCAGCTGGACGTCGCCCGGCTGCGCGCGGTCGGCTGGTTGTCCCGATGGCTCGACCTGCCGCACCTCCCCGACCAGGGCGCGATCGACCGCGCGCTCGGCCTGGCCGCGCTGCTGGAACCGTTGCGGGCGCTGGCGGACGACAAGTTCGTGGGCCGGGAGGACCTGCTCGCCCGCCTCGCCGAGCACCTCCGCTCGCCGGGTGCTCCCCTCTTGATCCACGGGATGGGCGGAGCCGGCAAGTCCGCGGTTCTGGCACGGCACGTGCTCGACCACGTGCCCGGCGCGCTGGTCGGGTACCTCAACTTCGACAACAGCGCGCTGGACCCGGCGGTGCCCGCCTCGCTCGTCGTCGGTCTGCTGAGGCAGCTCGCGGCGCAGCTTCCGGGCGGCGACACGACAGCCAACGCCGCGCTTCTGCGGGCGGTGGAGGCGCTTCGGGCCGGCACCAAGCTGCTCGACTCGTCCAGCCGCACGCTCTCCCACCGGTTCCGCGAGGAAGAACAGCTCGCGCAGCTCGCCGACATCACCAGGGAGCGGTCGACCCTGTTCATCTTCGACACCGTCGAAGAGGTCCAGCGCCGGTCCATCGCGGTGCAGGAGACGTTCGCCGATTTCGTGAACGACCTCGCGTTGAGCTCTCCCCACGCCTCGGTCCTGCTCGCGGGCCGGTCGCCCGCGCCGGAGCTCGGGTTCGAGTCGGCCGAGCTTTCCGTGCTGCCACCGGAGGACGCGATCACGCTGCTACGCGCTCTGGTCGAGGTACCGGAAGCCGAAGCACGCCGGGTCATCGGGTTGATCCGCACGACTCCGCTGTGTGTGCGACTGGCAGCGGGCATCCTGCGCAGGCATCCGGCGAACGACGCGTTCCGCGATCTCGCCCTGCGCCGCACCGCGATCGAGGGCGAGCTCTACCACCGGTTGCTCAACTACATCGACGATCCCGACGTGCGCAGCCTCGCCCACCCCGGGCTGACGTTGCGTCGCGTGACCCCCGAGTTGATCGAGCAGGTGCTCGCCGTCCCCTGCGGAATCGCCGTGCACCACACGGAACACGCGTACCGGTTGTTCCACGAACTCGCCCGTGAGGCGATGCTCGTCGACCGCGTGCCGCACCGGGACGAGGTCGTGCACCGCGCGGACGTCCGATCGATCATGCTCCCGCGGCTGGCCGAGGACGATCCCCGCACCACCGCCTTGATCCACCGCCGGGCGGTGAAGTACTACACGGCACGCGAGGGCGTCATCGAGCGGGCCGAGGAGCTGTACCACCGGCTCATGCTGGGGCAGACCCCGGCCACGCTCAACCGCCGGTGGCACGACCAGGCACTGCCGCACCTGCTGTCCTCTTTGGACGAACTGCCACCGTCGTCGAAGGCCTACCTCGCGGCCAAGTCACCGGATCTGGCGGTCTCCGCGGACGACCTGCGCCAAGCCCAGCTCGGCGTGCGGGGCAAGCTGATCCTGCGCAACGTCCGCGACTTCGCGGCGAACCTGAGGTTCGACCAGGCGCTGATCACACTCGACGAGCACGACCGCGTCGTGGGCCCCACCCTCGAGTCGACCGATCTCCGGATCAACGTGCTCGACCTGCTCGGGATGCACGGCGAGGCGCTCGAGGTGGCGGCCACGGCACAGGAGAAGGCCGCCAGGAACGGCGACACCGAGGACTACTTCCGGCTCACCGCGCACATCCTCCGGCTCTGCGAACTCACCAACCGGCTCGAGGACGCGAACACGGTCGCCGCCGAGGCGCTGCAGATCGCGGCCAACCTCCCGCCGACCGTTCCCCACCTGCAGACGCGGCTCCAGCTGGCCGTGCAGCGGCTCAGGTTCGCCCGCCACGGCGCACCGGTCAACGACGACACCATCGGCGACCTCCGTGAGCAGGCGATCTTGCTCCACCACCTGCTCGGTGTCCGCGACGTCCAGCGGGTGCCCGGTCTGCTGCGCGAGCTCGCCGCCGAGGTCGGTGAGCACTCACTCGTGGTACTCGTCGACGCGTTGCGCTCCGAAGGCATCGACCCCAGGGACGCCGACCAGGTCCGCGCGCAGTTCGCCCAGGACCCCCGCGTGACGAACGCGCTGCGGCAGGCCATGTCGCGCACCGATGACCGCTACACCTTGGCCAAGATGGTCGTTCTCGTGCTCTCGTTCGAGGGTGAGCCGCCAGAGGGCACGACACGGCTGCTCACCGAACTGCTCCAGCAAGAGGCCGACGACGCGGTCGCCGGCGGTACTGACAGCGAATACACCAAGAACCTGGTCGAAGTGCCCGAGTTGCGGCTCCCCATCAGGTTTCCGGCGGCCACGCCGGACTTCGATCGCGCCGAGGCGCTGCTGCGCAGTGTGCTCAAACTGGACCTCGGCACCAATGCCAGGGCACAGGCGCTTTTCGCAGTGGAGAACGTGGCTCCGACCGAAGCCGAGTCTCGCCGCGCACTGCTCAAGGCCGCCGCGACCTTCACCGTGGCGACGGAGGCGTTCGGGGAACTCGATCGCGCCCGGGACGCGGCCATGTCCGGCGACATGGAGCTGGCAGCGGGCTACTACAGCAACGCCATCGCGATCGTCGAACGGGAGCGGGCGGCGGCCGACCTCGATTCCGTCGCGCTGGAACTCGTGCTGACCGTGCGCGGACTTGCGTTCGTCGCGCTCGGCGAGCTGGACCGAGCGGAGCAGGATTTCCGCCGTGTGGTGAAGCTGGCAGGCAACGAACATCCAGGGAACAGCGCGGCGGCATCTCGATACCTGGGTCAGCTCGCGATGCTGCGAGCCGACCTTCCCACCGCCATCGCGTACTACCGCGATGCGGAGGACCGTCTTGGCGAGGCGGAAGCGATGCTGTCCGCTGGACTGGCCGTCGATGCGGCGAACCTGCTCAACCAACACATGTACGTCCTGCGAGCAGCTCGTGCCGGAGGGGCACTCGCCATCGCCGAGCACCGGGCAGCCACCGCCGCCTACCTCCGCGGCGACTTCAGGGATGCCAGCGAGTTGGCCCGATCGGCGAACCGGCGGTTCACCCGGCGCGACGAGCACAGGTGGGCCGCGATCAGCGCTCTGACCCGGATGCGTGCTCAGTTCGCCATGGGGAAGCCACCCACCGTCGGCCGCGTCGCAGAGCTGGCGAAACGATTGCGCGAGTTCCGCCTCTCCGACGAAGCCGCTGTCGCCGAGGCGTTGTCCGTGCGCGTAAGACTCCGTCGCGGGGACCTGGAGTCCGCCGTGGAACAGGTCTACGCCCTGCCCGGCGCCGGCAACTTCAGCTCGATCGAGTGCCGGATGGCGCTGCGACTGTGCCGAGCGGACCTGGCGGCCGTCCGCGGTAAGTATCAGGATGTTCTGGTGGAGGCTCAGCAGGGCTTCGCGGAGCTGGTGAACCACCCCGACCGGCTCGGCACGCTGGATCTGCCGGCAGGAACCGCCGTCGAGGGCCTCACCCTCGCGAACCTGGCCGTGGACATCGCGTGGCGCTCCCGCGACCCGGATCTCTTCGACTGGCTCGAGCACGCCAAGGCCGATGTCTACCGGTATGACCCCAGGCCGGTGCCCGAAGTCGTGTCCGAACTGCGGATCGCCGCCAGAAGGCGTCAGCAGGCACGGTTCGAAGGCCGGTCCGCCGAGGACGTCGATACCGAGCTGGGCAGACGGTTGCGCGAACTGCCCGCTGTCCACCCGGTGTGCTCACGCGAGGAAGTCGCGGCAGCACTTGGTGAACGAGCGCTCGTGTCGTTCGGAATCGCGGGCGACCGGTACATCGCGATGATCGTCACGGCGACGCACGCGGTGACGGTGGAGATCGGCACCACAGATGCTGTCTCGACCGCGGCCGTCAAACTCCGCGCCGACCTGAAGGTACTGGCACCCGACCACCTGCCGGAGTCCCTCGTCCAGGTCATCGGCACGTCGTCGTCACGCTTTGCCGAACAGCTGGACACCTCGTTGATCAAGCCGCTCAGCCGGTACATCGAAGGCAGGGAACTGGTTGTCGCGCCCGCCGGGGCACTTCACGACATCCCGTGGGGGCTGCTTCCGTCCTTGCGAGGGCGTGCGACAACCGTCGTGCGGTCGGCGAGTGAATGGCTGCGCGCGGAACGAACAGAACCCCCGGCCGGTCCTGCGGTGGTGGTGACGACCACGGGCCAGCCTGTTCGCGATCTTCGCAACGCTGTCCAGCTCAGCGGTGAGCAGGCCACGGTCGCCGCCGTGCTCTCGGCGCTGGACGGTGCCGGACTCGCCCATCTCTCGGCACACCTGGTCGGCGGCGTCGGCAATCCGTGGTTCTCCGCTGCTGAGCTCATCGACGGACCGCTCGTCCCGAGCACCATCCGGCTGCTGTCGCGCCCGCCCAGCGTCGTCGTGATCGACAGGTGCGAGCTGGTCGAGCCATTCGGCTTTGCGGGAGCGCTGATCGACGCAGGAGTGCGCACCGTCGTGACGCCGGTGAACAGGGTCGGCAACGAGGCCTGCGCGGCCACGCTGGCCGACTTCTACCGGCATCTCGGTTCCGGGGAAACGATCGCACGGGCCTTGGCGTTCGCCATCGCCAAAGACCCGCAGAGCAGGCCGTTCAGCTGCCTCGGCGCTGACGGCACGGTCGACTTGAGCTGATCAAGCTTCCGCGGCCTGCTTCAACCGCGCCAGCGTCGCCTCGATGTTCGCCTGATTGGTGACCGCCCGGTCCTTCACCCCGGTAGCCAGCACGGTGATCGGCTTGTACCACGCAGGCCGGCGATCCCAGGTGGACTCCGTGACCCGGCAGCCATCGGCGGTCGGCTCGATGTCGTACTGCCACCGCGACACCGCGAGCCCGAGCGACTTCACCTCGAACGCGAACCGCTCGACCGAGCAGTCGGTCACGATGGAGGTCGTCGGCCACACCCGCCAGCCGCGCCGGTTCACGCCGCGGAACCTCGCCCCCACGGACGGGCCGGAGGTGCCCAACCACTTGCCGCCCGAGTACTCCTCGGCGCACGAGCTGAGTCCGCGCAGGTTGCTGACCAGCTCGAACACCCGCTGCGGCGGAGCGGCGACATCGATGTGCGCGGAGGCGTCCGGGGTCATGCGCCCGAACTTACTACGGGTAGGTTCGCTGCACCAGCCACTCGCGCACGGTCCGCACGGCCGGCACGATCGCCCTGGTCGGGGCGAGGTCGAGCGGCACGGGATGCGTGCGCAGCCAGCGCCACATCCTGGTCAGGTCGTCGCCCACGAAGCGGTGGAACAGCCACTGCGGCATCGGGAAGCCGCGTGGTGCGCGTCCGTACGTCGAACGCCAGAGCTCACGGCACTCGCCGATGGTCCGAACATCCGCGCCGAGCGCGAGTTCCACGCCGGCGAACCGGGTCGGGTCGGCGAACACCTTCGCCGCCACGGCACCTACGTCATCGGCGCACAACCACGGCAGCGGGCGGTCGTCGCCAATCAGCTTCGGCATCAGGTGCCACATCGACACCGCCGGGTAGAAGTCCTTGTCCGTCATCAGTTCCATGAACGCCGTCGGGCGCAGGACGGTCAACGGCAGGCCGAGCGACTCCAGGTGTTCCCGCACCACCAGCTTGTTGTCCCACTGCCGCACACCGGTGTCCGGCACCCCCGGCCCCGCCGAGGCGTACACCAGGTGCCGCACGCCCGCCGAGGCCGCGGCGTCACCGACCGCGCGTCCCTGACCGACCTCCTCGTCCACGCCGCTGATCATCGGGTTCTGGACGCTGAACACGCCATCAGCCCCGGCGAAGGCAGGACGCAACGTGTCCGGGTCCGCCATGTCCGCCCGCACCACCTCGGCGCCCGCCTCGGCGAGCCGGGCGGAAGCCGGTGACGAGGGATCTCGGGTCAGCGCTCGGACCCGCCAGCCGGTCGCGAGCAGGTGCCGGGCGACCGCGCCGCCCTGCCGTCCGGTCGCACCGGTGACCGCGACCAGTCTGGTGTCGTCCATGGTGGACCTCCTGGCTGTACGTCGCCGAAGCGCCCGGAGTCGCTACAGCGGCTCCGGGCGCTCTGGTTCAGTCCGTGCAGGACACCGGCGAGTCGAAGTGGCCCGGTGTCGTGGGATAGGCGGGGCCGATGCCGTGGGCGTTGTTGTCCGCCGGGTACACCAGCGCCAGTTCACGGAACGCGGAGGTACCGCTCGTGGTCGTGTCGCCCACCGTCTGACCCGCGCCGGAGCCCCACGCCAGCTTCTGCAGGAACGTCTCCATCCCGGGGCTGCGCTGACGGATGTCGTTGTAACCACCGTAGGACGCGGGGCAGTGCGTGTACAGGTTGTACGCGCCGGCCCAGTCGATCAGGCGGTCACCGGGGTTCGGGCCGTTCTGCGCGCGGTCGGCCTGGAGCACGTCGCGGTCCCAGCCGCCGTAGATCCAGTCCGTGCCGTCGTGGTGCTGGTTGTCGGCCAGCGTCGCGGGAACGGCGGGGTTGTCGTTGGTCTTCTCGGTCATCTCGAACCACAGGCACGGGTCGATCGCGCCGTCGCCCAAGGTCACCGGCCACCGGCCCGGCGCGCAGCTGCCGGGGTAGGTGCCGCGCGGGTTGAAGTCGAGCACGTCCGACCCCAGAGCGCCCTGCTGCGACGCCTGGGAAGTGCCGCCGACGCCACCGAAGGTGTGGTCGACGAACCTGTCGTTCGTGCCGCGCGAAGACGCGTCGAACACGCCGTTCACCAAACAGTCCGGCGTCTGGGCGTTGACCACCTGGTCGCAGCCCTTGCCGCCCCACAGGACGTCCGCGCCGTCGCCGCCGAACGTCTGGTCGCCGCCGCTGTCGGCGTTGACCAGGTCGTCGCCGAAGCCGGCGTGGATGTTGTCGTTGCCCTGACCGCCGCGCATGCGGTCGTCGCCGCCCTCCGCGATGCCGTTGTGCGGCATGGCCGGTGCGGTCGCGCCGCCGACGAACTGGTCGCCGTTGACGTCGTGCAACAGGTCCACCCTGCGGTCGTAGGCATCGGCACGGAAGCCCGTGTACGACTCCTGCGGCACCGAGCTCAGGCTCGCCGTGAAGCTGCGGGCGGCCACGTCGTTGGCGTTCATGTACTCGTTGACCACGCCACCGCGGTCGCCGAGCATCGCGTCCTCGCCGTCGCCGCCGAACATCACGTCGTCGCCGAGTTCGCCGTACATGTCGTCATCGCCGTTCTGGCCGTGCATGGTGTCATCGCCGTCCTGACCCCACATGCCGTCGTTGCCGTCGTCACCGAACATCGTGTCGTTGCCGAACGCACCGAGAACCTCACACGTGGCCTGCGCCGTGGTGCAGAACCGCGTTGACGGACCGATGTCGGCAACCCGCGACACCGTGGCATTACCAGGAACGGCACCGGACTTGTAGCGCTCGACGTAGACCTGCTCGGACATCGACCCCGGCTGGCCCTGCAGCGTGCGCTTCAGGGAACCGTTGTCGCCGAGCTGGACGTCGTCCTCGCCGTTGCCCTCGAACGCGTCGCCACCATCGCGGAAGCCCTGGATGGTGCTGCCGCCGATCATGTCGTCCTGACCGTCCGGTGCGTCGCCGACCAGTTGAGCGGGACCGCTCGACGAACCGGGCCAGCCGGGATCCGCGAGCGGCACGACCGTCGTCTCGGACGACGCGGAGCCGAGCCCTCGGTCACCGCGCAGCACGTCGCCGCCGCCGTTGCCCTCCAGGTAGTCGGCGTTGCCGTCGCCGGCGAGGAAGTCCCCGCCGTCCTGGCCCCACAGCACGTCCACGCCGGAACCACCGGACATCCGGTCGTCGCCGAAGCGGTCGGCCGGGCCCGCCTGCAGGTCGTAGCGCTGCACGATTCGTTGTGCGGCAGGGTTTCCGCCGGCCGACGAGAGCCGGACCGTGGCCCGCGTCGGGGTCTCCCCCTGGGCCGGGCGCAGCACGACGCCGTTGTCGCCGATGCCGACGTCGTTGCCCGGTCCGCCGAACATCGCGTCCGCGCCGTCCAGCTGACCGACGGTCGTGTCACCGTTGCCGGACAACGAGGTGCTGCTGCCGCCGACGAGATCGTCGTCGCCGTCGTCGCCCTCGACCCAGTCGACGCCCTGCGAGCCCTCGACGTAGTCGTCGGAACCGTTGCCCTTCAACCGGTCGGGACCGGCCTGACCGATGATCACGTCGTTGGCGTCGTCGCCGTCGACCTCGTCCGGGCCGGACGAGCCGGCGTGCGGGGTGAGACCGAGGTCGTACAGGAAGATCGCGCGTCCGGTCATGCCGCGTTCCTGCGTGACGCGGCTCAACGTCCCGCCACGCACGAGCCGGCCGTTGTCGCCGAGCACGACGTCCTGCGCACCGTTGCCGTGGATGACGTCACCGGCGTCGGGCTGGCCCACGCCCGGTGAGTCCTCGGTCGACGAGCCGCCGACCAGGTCGTCCTGGCCGTCGTTGCCGTCGATCCGGTCGCGCGCCGGGCCACCCTCGGCGTAGTCGTCCGAGCCGTCACCGGTGATGGTGTCCTCGTCACCCTGACCGTAGATCACGTCGGAGTCGTCACCGCCGCTGATCTTGTCGCCGCCGGACGTGCCCGCAGCGGGCGTGTAACCGAGGTCGAGCAGCTCGACCTTGTGCGCCTTGGCGAAGCCACGTCCGAGCGTGACCTGGGTGGCCTGCGAACCGTCCACAAGGGACAGCACTGCGTTGTCACCGGCGATCAGGTCGGGACCCGAGTCGCCGAACAGGCTGTCGCCCGCGTCCGGACGACCGGAACCGGACGCCACCTCGGAGCTGCCGCCGACGATCTGGTCCTCGCCACCGTCACCGTGCACGACGTCGTCGGCGTTGTTGCCCTCCAGGTAGTCGTCCTTCGGGCCACCGAACACCTCGTCGTGCGCGAGACCGCCGAACGCGCGGTCCTCGTCCTCGCCGCCGAAGACGAAGTCCGCACCACCAGCGCCGGCGTTCGCGCCGTCGAGGTCGAACGGTCCGTCCACGCCGTTGTCACCGATGACGATGTCGTTGCCCGAGTCGCCGTAGAGGAAGTCGCCGACGTCCGGCTCACCGGCCTTGCGCGTGCCACCGATGACACGGTCGTTGCCCGCGCCACCGAACGCACGGTCCACACCGTTGTTGCCCTCGATGACGTCGTCCTGCGCACCGCCGTACAACGTGTCGTCGTCGTCATTGCCGTAGACGTTGTCGACACCCGCGTCGCCGTAGGCAACGTCCTTGCCGCCACCGCCGTACACGACGTCGTCGTCGTTGCCGCCGGCCAGCACGTCATCACCGAGCTGGCCACACAGCCGGTCGGCCCCGGACTTGGCGTCCACGTTGTCCGCGGCACCACCGGCGGCGACGATCTCCACACCGGTGCCACCGGTGATCAGGTCGCGACCGTCCTGGTCGTCCAGCGGCTCGGCGGGCGCCTTGGACACGGGGTCGTTGCTCGGCGGCGTGCACGGGTTGTCGTGCTTGTCGCCGAAGATGTCCGCACCGCCGTCGCCACCGATGACGTGGTCGTTGCCGTACCCGCCGACCAGCAGCTTCGACGACGGCGTGACGCCGGCGGGCAGCACGCGGTGCTTGACGTCCCGAATCGGGCCGAACACACCGGAACCCACCTGGTCGCCCACGTCGGACGGTTCCGCGATGACGTAGTCGTTCTGCGGGCCGCCGAACACCTTGTCCTTGCCGTAGCCACCCGTCAGCACGTCGTTGTTGCCACCACCACGGAAGTCGTCGACCTGCTCCTTCGACGAGTGACCGGTCACGAAGTCCACGCCCTGACTGCCGTGCACGGTGTCCGAACCCGTGCCGGTGTCCACGACGTTGATCGCGTCCTTCGCGTTGTCGCCGTTGAAGCCCATGTCGGCGGAACCGGGATCGTCGACCTCGGTCACGCTCTCCGTGCCGGTGTAGATGGTGTCGTTGCCGGAACCACCGGAGATCCGGTCGCTGCCGGTCCCGCCGATGATCACGTTGGCCTGCGCGACGTACTCCGGCTTGCCGGGGTTGCTCGCCGCGAGCGGGCTGTCCGAGGCGATGCCGATGTTGTCGTCGTCGGCGCCGCCGTCGATCCGGTTCTTGCCGAGCCCGGCCGCGATCCGGTCCTTGCCGGAACCACCGGAGACGACGTCGTCCGCACCGCCGACGGTGATCGTGTCGTCGTCCGCACCGCCGTCCACGACGGCGTTGCCCTTGCCACCGAAGGCAGCGGCGAGGTCACCGGTCGTGATCTGGTCCTTGCCGGGCCCACCGTTCACGACTGACTTGCCGAGACCGGTCTTGAACGCGTCGTCACCCGAACCACCGGTGATCTCGACGTCCTTGTCGAACGGCTTGGCCTCGGCCTTGGCGTCGTCCTTGGCACCGCTCTTGTCGCCGTCACCCTGGAAGACGAAGATCCGTTTCCCGGTGTCGCCGGTCGCGTTGCCGACCACCTTGGTCAGGTTCGGGTCAGGGAACTCCTGGCGGTAGCCCAGGGCGTTCACGACGAACCCGCCGAACCCGCCGCCGTCCTTGACGATCTGCGTGACCGTCCACTTCTCCTCGTCGGAGTGCGACTTCCACAGGTCGTCGCCGCGGTTCTTGGTCTCGTCGCCGACGTGCAGCACCAGTGTCGTGCTGTCCTTCGGCACATGGCCGAGCACCGGTGGTTTCGGCTCGCAGTTCGGTTTCACCGAGAAGTCGAGCAACGTGATGTCGGCCAGCGTGAAGTCGAACGAGACGCTGAAGATCGAGAACCCGAGCGTGATGTACACCTTGAGGAACAGGCTCAGGCGTCCGTCCATGTTGAACAGACACATCGGGTTGTTCAGCGCCACCTTGGAGAACTCGAAGAACCGGAACTTGCCGTCGTTGTTCGGGTCGGCCCAGGTGAGGTTGATCGTCAGCGCGACCCCGCCCTTGATGCCGACCTCGATCAGCACCACGCTCACCGCGGCGCCCGCGGCCAGTTCACCGCGGAACGTCACGACGGGCAGCGGCTTGCCGGAGTCGTCCTGGGTCACCAGGTAGATCGAGTCCAGAATGGACGCGGGCTTGCCCGACTCGATCGCCTTGCGCAGCCCGTAGGTGTCGAAGCCCGCCCGGAACCGCGCCTCGACCGACGCGCTGCCGGAGATCGTCACCAGCACCGGCGGCGGCGCGTACACCGGGCCGAACGACTGGCTGTAGGAGAAGCCGAGGCGCAGCGGTCCCGAGTCGAACCGGATCAGGTCCACGTCCTGGCCCATGATCAGGCCGAACAGCTTCGCGGGCTCCTTCAGGATCGGGAACGAGAAGCCGGCCTTGTTGCCCTCCTCGCCGTCGGACACGATCTTCGCGCCACCGGCCGAGGCGTCGATCTTCGACGCCAGGTCACCCGGCGAGAGGTTGATCTTGTTCGGGTCGATCAGCGAGGCGGCGTTGTCCGGCGAGTTCGTCGTCGTCTTCGCCTTGTCTCCCAACACCGCGAAGCTGCCGATGTCGATCGCCCCGCCGTTCTGGGTGATCTTGCCGATCAACTGGATCGCGCGCAGGACCTTGTCCACGAACTCCAGGTCAGGTCCGCCCGCGATGGTCGAGAACTCCTTGGCGATCGTGACCAGGTTGACGTCACCACCGCCGACCGCCCGCGAGAGGTCCGAGAGCACCGGGATCGGCGCGTAGAGCTGGTCGATGATCGGCTGGATCGGCTTGGTGAACAGCGCGATCTTCTCGACGATCGGTTTGAGCACCTCGCCGAGGAACTTGCCCGCGTTGAGCTGGACGTTGTTGAACGCGATCTCCGGCGTACCGGCGCCGGGCTTGGCGAACGTGCTCCACTCCCACTTCAGGTGGAACCAGCCGTTGATGCCGGGCAGCGGACCGGCGGAAACGTCGAAGTCCCAGTCGATGCCGACCTTGGCCTTCAACGACACGTCGGTCACCTGGCCGACGTCCGCGAGATCAGCCAGTGTGATGCGCTCGGCGGGATCGGCTGGACCGCAGTTCTCGTAGCACGCCGCCTGGCCCTTCTGGTGCAGGTCCACCACGAACATGCCGGCGAACAGGTCGGTCGCGCCGCCCGCGTGCTGCTTCAGGTCCACGTCCAGGAACGCCAGGCGTGCCTTCATCGCGTCGGGCAACGTGAAGCTCAGCTTGACGCCGAGCTCCGGGTTGGCGCCGTCCTTCGTCGCCACGAAGAAGCCGCTCTTCTTGTCGACGCCGACCTTGACGTGCAGGTGGTAGGCGAGCGCGGCCTTCATCTTCGGCGCGCCCGCGGCCGCCTTCAGCGACAGGCCGGGGATGCCGATGTCGAGCGGGCTCTCCAGCGCCAGAGTTTCCTTGTCGCAGTCGTTGTTGCTGAAGACGTCACCGTCGCACACGTCGAACGCGAACGTGGCACCGGTGATGTCCGCCAGCGACGCCGCTGCCGGGCAGTCCGTCAGCTTAGGGTTCGACGCGGCGGGTTGGTAGGCGGCGCCGTTGGGCGTGTTCTTGTCGTCGAACTGGATCTGGTCACCGGCGACGTCACCCTTGATCACGACCCAGTTGTTCGTGTTCGGGTCGGTCTTGCGGATGATCTTGTAGCCGGTGGCGTACTGCGACTTCGTCCAGGTGATCCGGTTGAAGTTGGTGCCGGTCAACGGATCCGCGCCAGTGGTCACCTCAGCGACGGCGGGTGGCGCGTCCTGGTTCTGCGCGGTCGCGACCACGCCGTAGACGTACTTCTTCGTCCCGGCCGTGCCCTGGGTCGTGACCTTGGCGTTGGTCGCGGGCAGAAGCGTCGCGTCACAGGTGAAGCCGACCGTGACGGCACTGCCCACCGCGTTCTTGAGGTGGTCGTTGACCCACGTCTGCAGCTCGCCGGTGTTGTTCACCCGGCCGCCGCCCGGCAGGTGGGTCATCGCCTCCTGGATCTTCGTGCGCAGCTGGCCGAACTTGTCGGCTCCCTGCTGGATGTCGTCGCCGACCAGCGGCAGCTTGCCGTCGAACGCGGCCGTGCGCAGCGCGCGTTCGATCATCGCCAGGTACTTCTCGATGCCGTCGCCGAACTGCGAGAAGTCCAGCAGCGCGTCGAGGATCTTCTGCCCGATGTCCGTCGGCATCTCGAACCGCTTGACGCCGCCCGGCAGGTCCGGGCTGAACGAGAAGGCCTGGTCGAGGTCGCTCACCTGCCGCGGCAACCGGACGACGAACGACTCGCCGGGGCTGGACAGCTTGGTCCAGTTGGTGTTGTCGGAGCTGACGAACACCGGCATGACCGCGCACAGCGCGAGGTCTGCCTGCGCCGAGTCGCCCTGGCACGTCACCGGCTGGTTGTCGCCGTTGAGCGTCAGCTGCACACCCTTGACGAAGTCGCTCAACGACACCGGGTTCTGGCCGGAGAAGCCGAGGTGTGCGTTGTAGTGCGCGTTCGCGACGGCCTTCTCCGGACCCTTGGGGTTGCCCAACGCGATCGAGAGCGGCCCGACCGAGGACTTCACCACACCGGAGATGCCGCCGTGCGCGGTGATGTCCACTGTGGAGTCCGGCAGCACCTTGAGCCCGCCGGCGTCGGCCGGTCCGTCGCCGGCCTCCAGCGGCAGCACGAACCCGATCTTGGTGGCACCGGTCAGCGCGAGGTCGGCGGTGGCCTCGCCCTCGGCGCCGACCAACGACCGCGCGGTGCCCTTGTCGTCGATGAACGAGAAGCGGACCGGCTGGGACGTCGCGACCTTCCGCTTCATGTCGACCTTGAGCACGATCGACGGCTTGGAGTCGACGACCTGGTAGGCGAACGAGATCCCGCTGCCGGTGGGCAGCGCGGCGTTCAGCTGGGCGACGAGGTCCTGGAGGTAGTCCGGCGGCGCCGCGGTCAGCCGGTCGACCGCGTCCTCCAGCGGACTGCGGAACGCGTACCCGGTGCCGTCCGCGGGCTTCGCGCCCCACGGTGCGGTGAGCAGCACGCGGTTGTTCGCCGGATCGGCCGCCGCGACGACCACGACCTGCGTGCCGACCAGCACGGCCCGGCCCTTCAGGTCGGCACCGAACGCCTTGTCGCCGGTCCTCGTGTCGTCGCGGATGTAGCCGACGTTCACGCCGTTGATGTTCGCGTTGTCGTACTTGCCGGTGCCCGCGTCGGCGGTGCCGAGCAGCTCGGACAGCGACTTGCCGACGACCGGCAGCGGTGTGGTCATCGCCGTCTTGACCTTGCCGTCACCGTCGACGGCCTGCAGCGAGCCGTTGAGCACCTGCAGCGACTTGATGATCTGGCCGAACATCGCCCGCGGGCTGTTCGGGTCGAAGTCGAACGCCTTGGCCTTGTCGAGCGCGTCGAGGCCGGTGAACTGGACGTTTGCCGGGTCGGTGATGTCCGGCATGGTGACGCCGACCTCGACCGGGCCGCCGAAGAAGTCGGTGATGCCGGGGACGTCGAGCTTCACCGTGGCCGTGCCCTTGGCGCCGACCGCGACGTCGAGCAGGTTCTCCGGTTCCAGAGCGGGGGTCTCGGGGGTGTCGACGACCTTGGCGAAGATCTGCGACAGCGGCAGGTCGCCGTCGGCGTCACCGACCTTCTTCAGGCTGATCGACAGCATGTCGGTCGAGCCGTCCTTCGTGGACATGTGCAGGTCGCCGGACAGGTGCACCTTGAGGTAGCCGACGCTGCCGTTGACGTCGACGCTCGTGTCGATCGCGGCGCTGGCCCTGAGCAACTGGCCGCCGGTGCGCAACAGGAACCGGTCCGGCGTGCGCGGCAGGCTGGAGACCAGGGTCGTGGTGCCGTCGGGGTTCTTGTCCGCGAACGGGCAGCCGGTGGCCGCGGCGTCGGGGTCGAGCGGCTTGCACGCGTCACCCTTGATCGGGTCGCGCAGGTCCAGCACCAGCGTGGCCTTGGCCTCGTAGGACGGCTTCACGGTCGCGGTGGCGTTCAACGCGTTGGCGCCCTTGAGGCCCTTGCTCGCGAAGGTGTCGCCGAACGTGACCTGGCCGGTCATCGGGTCCGGCGCGTTCACCTTGTACGCGGCACCGTTCGCGGGCTTCCCGCCTTGCCAGCCGCCTTCTTCGAGCGTGATCTCATCCTTGGTGTTGCTCTTGACGACGCCCTGGGAGGTGCCGGCGGACACGATGCGCCCCTTGAACGCGTCGATGCCCCACTGCTTGTTCTCGGGCTTGTTGACGTGCTTGAGCGTGGTGTCGGTGTAGCTGACGTCGTTGCCCTGCCCGGAGGTCAGCTCGGCCACGACGTCCAGCTTCTGGCCGTCGGCCGGTGCGTCCTGCTTCATCGTCAGCGTGAACTCGAGCTTCTTCACGTCGTCGCGGTAGTTCACCCCGGACACCGCGATCGGCGCGTGGTTGAGCTTGTCGAACAGGTCCTGGACCGAGGCGAACTTCGGCAGCCCGGCCTTGGCCTTGTCCTCTTCCGGCTTGAAGACATTGGCGTCGACGAACGTCGCGAGCGCACTGCCCGCCTTGACCGCGTCGGCGACCGTGCCGCGCATGAACGGCAGGTTCACGTTGCCGACCGGGTCGGCCGTCGAGCCCCACTGGGCGCGCTGCACCGCGTCGATCGAGTTGACCAGGTGGCTCAGGCCCTCGAGCAGGTCGCGCGGGCTGAGCGTGGTGAACCTGTTCAGCTGGGCCAGATCAGGACCGTTGACGCTGATCGACGGCGTGCCGCTCGCGATGTCCGGCCACTGCACGCCGATCGTGCCGGTGAGGCCGCCGACGTTCGCGCCGGCGAGCGGCTGCGAGGTGAACTTGAGGCTGGCGTCGACCTTGCCGGCCGGGTTGCCGAGTCCGATGTGGAACAGGCCGGCGGCGGCACCGGGCTCGGTGATCTCGGTGAGCCTGCCGTCGCCGTTGGGGTCGTCGGCGGACGCGGTGATGTTCGCTTCGACGGTGACGTGGCTGGCGCCCTTGTCGAGATCGACGCCGAGGATGCCGAAGCCGGCGTTCGGCACGGCGTCGGGGTCGAGCTCACCCTTGGCGCCCACCGTGAACTTCGGCGAGTCGCCGTCCTTGACCAGCCAGAACGAGTCGGTCGACTCCTGATAGGCGAAGTGGAACCTGGCGTCGAGCGTGAACGTCACGTCCACGGCGCCAGACGTCGTGAAGCTGACCGACGGGTCGGCGACGCTGATCGGCTGTTTGTCCGCGACCGTCGTGACGTGCAGGGTGGCGTCGACGCGCTTGATGCCGTTGGTGTCACTCGTCTGCACGGTCAGCGTGCCCGGCCGGTTGTCACCGAGCTGGTAGGTGCCCGCCAGGTCGGGGAAGTTCTGCTTGTCCTTCATCGGGTCGTGCACCGTCTTGGCGACGAGATCGCCGAAGCCGAGTGCCGCGCCGGGGCTGACGCCGAGGAACGGCAGCGCCTCCCCCAGCTTGCCGACGGTCGCGAGCTGTTTCGAGAAGTCACCGAACGCGCTGATCCCCGCCAGGATCTTCTGCACGTCCGGGGCCTGGGCCACCGCCGGTGGACTGACCACGACGAGTCCGAGCAACGCCAGCGCACCGCTGGTGACCGCCGCTACCGCCCGCCTGCTGCTCCGCGAATACCGCATGGCCGACCCGCCCTCTTGACGGCGTGGCCCCGACGCCTCGCTGCCAGGTCAGTTGTCCAATATGGAGTGACGCAGGGCACACTTGTGCCGCCAACGGGTAGTCGTCCATCCAGAAGGAGGCGTTACCCGTGGATCCAGCGGGGGTGGCGATTCACCCGTTCAGCCGACCAGACACCTACTGGGAGTGGGTCAGCTCCCGAACCGGCGTGCCCTGGATGAACGCGTGGATGTCCTCGACGGCCTCTCGGAAGTACGTCCGGTAATTGGTCTGCGTGACATAGCCGAGGTGCGGGGTGGCGAGGACGTTCGGCAACGCCCTGAGCTCGTCGCCGAGCGGCAGCGGTTCGGTCTCGAAGACGTCCAGGCCCGCGCCGGCGATCCGGTTGTCCCGCAACACGTCCAGCAGGGCCCCCTGGTCGACGATGGCGGCGCGCGAGGTGTTGATCAGGAACGCGGACGGCTTGAGGCACGCCAGCGCGGCGGCGTCGAGGAGGCCTCGGGTCCGGTCGCTCAGCACGAGGTGGACGGACGCGAAGTCGGACTGCCCGAGCAGTTCGGGCAGGGAGGACGCGAGGCGTACGCCCTCGGCCTCGGTGCGGTCGGCGGTCAGGTTCTGGCTCCAGGCGACGACGTCCATGCCGAACGCCTTGCCGACGCGGCCGACCGCCTTGCCGAGGTGCCCGAAGCCGACCAGGCCGAGGGTGGCACCGGCGAGGTCGACGCCGACCGTGCTCTGCCACGGGCCGCCGTTGTGGAAGGCCGCGTTCTCGACCGCGATGTGCCTCGCCAGGCCCAGGATCAACGCCCAGGTCAGCTCAGTCGGCGGAGTCTTCGCGCTGCCGGTGCCGCAGACCGTGACGCCGTGTTCGCGCGCCGCCGCCAGGTCGATCGAGGCGTTGCGCATGCCACTGGTGATCAGCAGCCGGAGGTTGGGCAGGCGGGCGAACAAGGACGCGGTGAACGGCGTGCGTTCGCGCATGATCACGACGCACTCGGCCTCGGCCAGGGCTTCAGCCGGGTCGTCGAGGTGTTCCCGCAACGTGGTCACGTCGAGGCCTGACCAGTCGGCGTTGGCGAGAGCAACGCCCTGGTAGTCGTCCAGCACCACGCACCTCATGGACCGATCATGTCAGAGCGCCTCGAACGATGATCTCCAGCAACGGCCGGGGGTCGATCGCCTCGTCGCGGGCGAACTGCTGCAGGAACAGGCCCTGCACGCAGGCCCCGAGCGTGTCCGAGACGGCCAGCGGATCGCGCACGCCAAGGCCTGCCAGTGCCGGGATCAGCATCGCGGCCATCGAGGCCCGGCCTCGCAGCAACGCCTGCCGCACCTGCGGATTGGTCGCGGCTTCCACCCACAGCACCATCCGCGCCTTGACCATGACGGCGTTCGGGCCGGTCATGAACCCGTAGAGCGCGCACAGCTGGTCGATGAGGTCTTCTGCCGTGGCGGGCTTGAACGTGGCCTCGATCCGGGGAGTCTCACTGCGCACCATCCACCCCACGACACCGTCGAGCAGGGCTGCTCGGCTGCGGAAGTAGTTCGACGTGGAGCCCTTCGGCAGGTCGGCGCGGTCGTCCACGCGAGCGTGGGTGAGACCCCGCAGGCCTTCGGTGCCCAGCAGCTCGACCGCGGCGGCGAGGGCGCGGTCCCGGTTCGACATCACGGGATCCACTATAAACGTAGTGACAAGGCACTACGATCGTAGTACCGTCAATCCATGACAGCAACAATTGCCCTGGTGGCGTGGGTGGTCAACATCGTGGTCGGGCTGGTGCTGCTGGCGCGTGTGCTCCGGGCACGAAGACGGGTGCCATTGCTCGCCTGGTACCACTTCGCCACGGCCGTGGTCGGGCTCGCCCTATGGATCGCCTTCATGGCAGCGGGTTCGGCGCTGCTGGCGTGGATCGGTTTCGCCGTGCTGACCCTGCACAACACGTTGGGCGACACGATGCTGGTGAGGGGCTGGCGCAAGCGCAATCCCGACGCGAAGGGCATCGTCTACTTCCGGGCGGTGGTGTCCCTGTTGAAAAGGCCACTGCCACTGGCTCACGCGTGGATTGCGCCAGTGGCCTGGTTCCCGGCTCTCGCCGCCGCGATCATCAGCAGTTAGGACGCGTGGCCTTGCCCGCGAAGCGGTCGCCGAGCCAGTTCAGCGCGTTGCTGCCCCATGCGCTGACCGCTGCGACATGGCCAAGCAGCGGCAGCGCGGTCCACTGCACGTCGGCCCCGAGCGAGCACCACTGCGTGCGCAGCTTCTGCCCGACGCTGAACGGAATCAGCTCGTCGAGCGTGCCGTGGTAGAGGTACACGGGCGTGGCCGGCTTGACCGAGCCGAGCGTGTTCTCCGTCAACCTCTTCTGCCACAACGGGTCCAGGATGACGTCGGGCTGCGTGGTCAGCGAGTTCAGTCGCGTGAACGGTGCCACCAAAGCGATTTCGGCGACACACGAGTTGCGGATCTGTTCGATCACCTGCTGGCCACGGGCGTTGAGCACCGACGACAACGGCAACTCGGGATAGGCGGCGGCGTACCCCGCGGCCGCCGCGAACACCAGCCCCGAACCGGCGTTGCCGTCGTTGAACTTCGCGACCGCGTTCAGGTCGGCCGGCACTCCACCCGCGGCGACACCGACGACGTTCAGCGAAGGCGCGTAGGACTTCCACTGTTCAGCGGCGGCCGACGCGGCCTGACCGCCCTGCGAGTAACCGAAAACGCCGACCGGGGCGTCCGCCGCCAAGCCGGGGATGCTGCTCGCCGCCCGTGCCACGTCCAGCAGCGCGCGGCCTTCCGACCGAGCCACCGCGTAGGTGTGATCCCCTGGCGTGCCAAGGCCTTCGTAGTCGGTGACGGCGACCGCCCAGCCGTTGAACATCGCCTGCGCGAGGAACGCGATCTCGACCTCGGTGCCGTTCTGCAGCTGCCGCGACGGCGCGCACTGGTCGCCCATGCCCTGCGTGCCCATCGCGTACGCGACGATCGGGCGCGGGCCGTTGTTCCACGGCAGCGGCGAGACCAGGACCATGCCGGACACGACGTTGCCGGTGCCCGTCGCGGACGTCGAGCGGTAGCGGATGTCGTAGGCCTTCACCGGAGCGGGCAGCAGCCGGAGCGGTTCCGGATGCCACGCCACCTCCTGGCTGCTGACGAGCTCGCCCGGTGCGACCGCCGCAGCGGGTGTGACCAGGGAGAATAAGAGCAGAACGGCGGCGAGCACGGCTCGGAGCTGCATCGTTGGACCCCTTTGTGGTAACCGGCGTTACCGCAATTTAGGGCCGAACGTCGTAAGTGAGCAATAGCCCGAACGGCTTTATGGATTCACCGCGAGGAACAGGAACGCGGCCAGCAGCACGAGGTGCACGCCGCCCTGAAGCCTCGTCGCGCGGCCCGGCACCACCGTCAGCACGCTGACCAGGACCGTGAGCAGCAGCAGGATCATCTGCGTCGGCCCGAGGCCGAGCGCCAGCGGGCCGTCCAGCCACACGGTGGCGAGCGCGATGGTCGGGATCGTGAGCCCGATGCTGGCGATCGCCGAGCCGTAACCGAGGTTGAGGCTGGTCTGGATGCGGTCGCGCAACGCGGCGCGCGCGGCGGCGATCGTCTCGGGCAGCAGCACCAGCAGGGCGATCACGACTCCGACGAACGACTGCGGGAAGCCGGCGGCCCGTACTCCCGCCTCGATCGCGGGTGACTCGATCTTCGCGAGCCCGACCACGGCGACCAGCGCGACCAGCAGCAGACCGAGCGACGCGAGCGTGGCCTTCCCGGACGGCGCCTCGGCGTGCTCGTCGGTCTCGATCACGCCGTCCTCGTCGACGGGCAGGAAGAAGTCGCGGTGGCGGACGGTCTGGGTGAAGACGAACATCCCGTACAGGCCAAGGGAAGCGAGGGCGGCGAACGCGAGCTGCGGGCCGGAGAACTCGGGGCCGGGCGTGGTGGTGGTGAACGTCGGCAGCACCAGCGTGAGGGTGGCGAGCGTGATCACCGTGGCCAGCGCGCCGCCGCTGCCCTCCGCGTTGAACAGCGTGGTGCCGTGCTTGAGGGCGCCGAGCAACAGGGCGATGCCGACGATGCCGTTCGTCGTGATCATGACCGCGGCGAACACCGTGTCGCGGGCGAGCGTGGCCGCCTCGGGGCCGCCGGACACCATCAGCGTGACGATCAGGGCCACCTCGATGACCGTCACCGCGACCGCGAGAACCAGTGATCCGAACGGCTCCCCCACCCGCAACGCCACGACCTCCGCGTGGTGCACGGCGGCGAGCACGGTCGCGCCGAGCACGACCGCCACCAGCGCCACGAGCACGGGAGCGAGCTCCCGTCCCCAGGCCAGGATCAGCAGCAACACGCCGAGCGCGGGGGCGATGGTCGTCCAGGACAGCAGGGGGAAACGCGAAGTGGCGGCCATGATCACACCCTCGCACAAGGGCCAGTCCTGCCGCCATTCGGCGCAACACCCATTTGACGACGATTAAAATGTGGAGCGGAGCGCCCCTGCCGCGCCCCGCTCCACATTAATAGCCGGTGCCTAGAAATCGAACACGGCACCGGTGTGCGCCAGCATGACGCACGAGTTCGGGTAGGTGTGCACCTCGTTCACGGGCACACCTCGCCAGAAGCCGAACATGGACACCTCGACCGGCGCGTAGATGAACGTGCAGGCGCGGTCGTCGGAACGCATGGCCCGCAGGTCGGTACCGGTGGCCGCCAGCGTCGCGCAGGCGAGGGCCCTGCGCGGGTGGCTGTCACCTCGTTCGCAGGTCAGGACGGTTGCCTTGACGGCGTTGTCCTCGATGTCCGAGTACTGGACGGTCAGTACGAGCGCGGTGTCCCGATGGACGGCCGGCGCGGCTGGAGCGGCTTGAGCAGTGCCCGCGAAGGCGAAAAGCGACACGAACAGAGCAACGAACACGGTAATGCGGCCGGACATGAAAGCGGTCCTCCTGAGACCTCACAAAAACGGGCCGGTTCTCGGCCGACGCAGATGTTGCCATCATGTTTCGTCGCCGCGAAAGGGGCCAGGAAACGTTCACCGATCACATTCACCGACTCCGCCGAAAGCGTGATTGGGCCAAATGGATGTGGTGCGCGCCACGTTCCCCGGACACAGCTGCCGACGGACTGTTACAGGTTGCTGACCGAAGCAGTTGCGGACCAACGTATTATCCGATTCATGTCCAAGACCTCCAGACGCGTCGTGTTCGGCGTGCTGCTGATCGTCACACTCGTGGTTTCCACCGGCGGCGCGCTGGGTTACCTGGGCAGATTGACGCTCGTGTTCGACCGTCATCCGGGAAAGCCGCTCGCCATTCTCGAAGAAGTGCCGGGACCGCCGGACGGACCGAAGTGCGCCATCGACGCCCGCTACCTCGACGAGGCTCCGGACGGCTTACGCCCGGACGTGCTGCAGGCCTGGAAGAAGCTCCGCGCCAAGGCCTCTGAGCAGGGCGTTCAGCTCTGCCTGAACGACGGCAAGCGGAGCCGCCAGCAACAACGGAAGGAGTTCGACGACGCCGTCAAGAAGTTCGGCACCGAAGAACTCGCGTCGCGGTATGTGCTGAACCCGCCGGACCGCTCAATGCACGTGATCGGACTTGCGATCGACATTCAGCCGATCGAATCGGCACAATGGGTCGAGAAAAACGGCAGCACCTTCGGCTGGTGCCGCCGTTACGAAAACGAGCAGTGGCATTTCGAGTACAACGCCGCCTACCCGAGCGGCTGCCCCGCGCTGGAGAAGAGCGCGACCGGCAGCTGAGTCCTCGTGCAAAGGTCTAGACGCCTGGGGTGCGCGCGAGGTTGCGCCGACGTAATCTGACAACCCGAGTTACCAGATTGGAGCACCCCCGGTGGCCCGTGCCTACGGCGGCATCTCGCCAGAGCAGCGCAAGGCCGAACGCCGCGCCCGGCTGCTGCGCGCGGGCCTGGCGCTGTTCACCAGCACCGGTTTCGCCGCCACCAGGATCTCCGAGCTGTGCACCGAGGCCGGTGTCTCCACCCGCAACTTCTACGAGGAGTTCGCCTCCAAGGAGGAGCTGCTCCGCGAGCTGCACGACCTGATCAACGCCACGGCGTTCACCGAGGTCCGCACCACGCTCGCCCAACTGGAGACCGCCGACGTGGCCGTCCGGATCACGACGCTGCTGGACGTGTTCGTGCGCAGCGTGACCGCCGACCCGCGCGCACCGCGCCTCAACTACGTCGAGGCCGTCGGGGTGAACGCGGAGATCGAGCAGCAACACGTGCGCTGGGTGAACACCTGGGCGGAGTTCATCGAGGCCGAGGCGCTGCGCGCGGCGGCCGCGGGAGTGGCGCCGCAGCGGTCGTACCGGTTGACGGCGATCGCGCTGGTGGGGGCGATCACCGGGCTGCTGCGGGAATGGCAGGCGCACGAGCCGCCGCTCGCGGTGGACGAGATCGCGGCGGAGATCCGAGACCTGATGCTGGCCGCGATCACCAGGCCGTAGCCCCGACGGGTGTGCCATGAACGGCGCTTTCGTGGACCTGAGGTCCACGAAAGCGCCGTTCATGGCACACGTGGCTGCTCGGTTCGGGCGATCTTGACGCGAACCGGCCCCGCCCGGCCCCCACGCCGTGTTCAGATCGCGGCGTGCGGACACTGAACAGGGTGGTCACGGCGGTAGCGGCCGTGGTCGGTTACGTGGCGTTGGTCCTGGCCATCACGGCGGGCCAGGAAACGAGGGAGAGCAACGCCTTCCACGACGCGCCCGCTCAGGCCGCCGCCTTCGCCGCCGCCCTCGACCGCGGCGACGCGGCGGGTGCCCGCGAGGTCGCGCACTGGTTCAGGGCGCACACACCGGCCAGCAGCAGTTCCAGCGCCTCGATCTCGCTCGCCGCCGACGGCGCCGAGTTCGGCGACCTCGACTTCGCCCGCCGCTACCTCGACGACCTGGGGCCCAAGATCGAGGAGGACCAGCGGGAGCTCGACGAACGATCCGCCGAGGCCTGGGATCGCGCGTGGCCGTGGCTGATCGCCGGCACGATCCTCCTCGCCGCCGCACTCGCCCTGCGGCACCGGCGGCGCCAGGCCAACGCCGAGGTCGTCGAACTGGTCCTGCAGTACGTGCCGCCGCGGCCGCTCTGGCGCCGTCCGGTCTTCCTGCTCATCAGCGGGATCGGGTACACGTTGCTGGTGGCCGGGTTCATCGCCGTGGTGGCGGCGACCCGGGCCAACGAACTTCCTTGGGCGGCAAGGGGAGTCTTCCTCGTGGGCGGGGTCGTGGCGTTGCCGATCTCGTACTTCGTGCTGAAGTACTCACGTCCGCGGGCGGTGCGGAGTGCGGCGCAGGCGTTGCGGGCCGACTGGCGCAAGCCCGTGCTGTACCTGCGCGGCTTCGACGACGATCCGCAGGCGGCGGTGATCGACGAACTGCCCGGCGCGCTGTCGGCCGGGATGCTCAGCATCCACTCGCGCGAGGAGCACCTCATGGGTGCGCTCGGCGCGTTCGGTCCCGTCGTCGCGGTGGGCCGGCCGGGCGAGCCGCTGCCCCACCTCGGCGCGGCGCGGTTCTACCTGCCCCTGCACGACTGGCAGCCTCAGGTGCTGCGGTTGATGGAGATGTCCCAGCTGATCGTGCTGCGGCTCGGTGACGGCGAAGGGGTGTGGTGGGAGGTCGACCAGGCGCGCGCCACCCAGCCGCCGGGCAAGCTGCTCCTGCTGATCCCCGGCGACCGGCCCGATCTCGCCGAACGGCTCGACGCGCACCTGCCGATCCCCGCCAGGATCGACAAGGCCTACCCGATGCCGGGACTGTGGACGTCCGCCGTGGTCGTCTTCGGCACCGACTGGACTCCGGTCGTGCAGCCGGTGGGGCCGTTTCCCGGCGAGAAGCACAAGACAGGGTCGCCGGTGTTCTACGTGGCCCGCGCGATGCAGCAGGCGCTCGCGTCGATCGGTGCGCGCAAACGGGCGATGGGTCCGCGGACCAACAGCCACCTGCTCGCGATCTACGGCAAGGTGCTGCTGCTGGTGCCGGGGCTGTTCCTGTTCGTCCACTTCCTGCGGCTGATCTTCCTCTGGTGAACCGTGCCGGGCCCGCCGTCCGTAGTCCCTGAACGTGAGCCGATTCGCCGTTTTCGCCCTGATCCTGGCCCTCGGTGCCTGCTCCTCGCCGTCCGAGGAGGCCGACGAGACCGCCACCCTGGAGGAACTGGAGGCCGCGGCCGGTCCCGTCGCCGGCCCGACCCCGGTGCTGCCGGGTGACATCGCGAAACTGCAGGTGGAACAGTCGCCCGCGGTCGGTGCCGTCGTGGCCGACCGCGAGCACTACACGCTCTACCTCAACACCCAGGACAGCACGAACCCGCCCAAGTCGACCTGCGTCGAGCCTGAGTGCACGCTGGTGTGGCCGCCACTGCTCGCCGCGGGCGGCAACATCGAGGCTCCCGGCCTCGACAAGGCCTTGCTCGGCACGGTGAAGCGCCCGGACGGCCTGGAGCAGGTCACCATCGCCGGTCACCCGGTCTACCGGTACGTCGACGACGAGCAGGCGGGCGACACGGCAGGACACGGGCAAGACGGCCGTTGGTTCGCCATCGCGCCGAACGGCAGCAAAGCTTCAACGCCCTAGTCCGGCGTCGCGGGCGCGGATGATCGCGGCCGCCCGGTCCGCCACCTGGAGTTTGGTGAAGATGGCGGACACGTTGTTGGCCACCGTCTTGACCGCCACGCCCAGCTTGGCGGCGATGGCGCCGTTGGGCAGGCCGGCGGCGAGCAGGTCGAGGATCTGCCGTTCGCGCGCGGTGAGTTCGGGGAACGGCACGTCCTGGGCGGGCGGTCCGGTCAGGAACCCGAGCACGCGGCGCGCGACGGCCGGCCCGAAGATCGCCTCGCCGGCGGCCACCGCGCGGATGGCCCTGGCGATCTCGTCCTGCTCGGCGCCCTTGACCAGGTAGCCGCGGGCGCCCGCGCGCATGGCCGCGAACACCGAGTCGTCGTCGGAGAACATCGTGAGCACCAGGACCGCCACGTCCGGTGCCGCGCGGGTGATCTCCTTGGTCGCGGCGATGCCGTCGAGGTCGGGCATCTGCAGGTCGAGCACCGCGACGTCGGGACGGGTGGTGACGACCTCGCGGACGGCCTCCCGTCCGGTCGCGGCGACGCCCACGACGACGAAGCCCTCCAACGAGGTCAGCAACGCGCTCATGCCCTCGCGGACGATCGGATGGTCGTCCGCGATCACTACGCGGATCATGGCGCCTCCACCGGCAGACGTGCCCACACCCTGCCACCGAGCACGGTCGGTCCCGCCTCGAACACGCCGCCGAGTTCGGCCGCCCGCTCCCGCATCGCCTGCATCCCGACGCCCGGACGCCACGGCCCGTTCGGCGGACCGTCGTCGGTGACCTCGACCTCGAGTTCCTCGGCGCACCTGAGCCGAACCACCACGGACGACGCCCTGGCGTGCCGGACCACGTTGGTCAGCGCCTCGGTCGCGATGCGGTAGACGGCGACCTCGACGGCGGCGGACAGCGACGCGACCGTGTCGGGAACGTCCAGCCGCAGCTGCAGAGGCGTGCGCACGAGGTGTTCGGCGCGTTGGCGGAGGGCGCCGAGCAGGCCGAGTTCGTCCAGGGCCGGCGGGCGCAGGTCCTCCACGAGCCGGCGCACCTCGGTGATCGCCGTCCGCACGTCCGCGCTCACCCCGGTGATCAATGCGCGCGTGCGGTCCGGGTCGGTGGCCAGGAGGTTCGTGGCGGCGTCGGCACTCAGTGCCACGCCGGTCAGCGTGGGGCCCAAACCGTCGTGCAGGTCGCGTCGGAGACGTCGGCGTTCCTCTTCGCGTGCGGTGACAAGCCGTTCGCGTGACGCCTGCAGCTGCGACGACAACAACGTCGCATGCACGGCCACAGCCAGAGGCGCCGCCACAAGGCTCAGAACGTTGCGATCAGCAGCACCAAGCGAACTCTCACCGCTGCGCACACCCACGTGCAGTTCCCCCACCACTTCACCGTCGTACTCCAACGGCACGACAACAACGTTCTCCGGCCGCGCGCCGTCACTCGCTAACGGCAGGTCAGCCGCCATCAGCGCGACATGCGGCACACGCAACGCTCCTCGCACCGCCTGAACCACTCCCTCCAGCCCAGCCCCCGCAAGGTGTTCGCTCACCCGCGAGACCACCCGCGCCGGATCACCGCGATCGCCGTACAGCGCCCGGTCCACCAGACGTTGCAGCCGCGGCAACACCGGCGCGACCAGCAACGCGACCACCACGGTGGCCACCACCGAACGCCCGAGCTGAGCGGACACGAACCGGTCCAGGACCGCGACCAGCGCGCCGTAGCAGGCCAGCACCACCGCGGACAGCAGCAACCACGCCAGCACCCGCGACACCACCAGCCGGATGTCCAGCAGCTGGTGCCGCACGATCGCGATGGTCACCGCGATCGGGATCAACGGAATGGCGAGCAACACGAACACCGGCGTGCCCGCGACGAACGACCACGGCACCACGAACATCGCCGCCACCGACGCCGCCAGCAGCAACCACAGCACCGAGTCCTCGCCCCGCCGGTACCGCACGGCCAGCGCGACGACCCCCGCCACCAGCGCCGCGAGCGTCCGCATCTCCGACACGACCCACAACGCCCCGAGATCCGCATACCCGGGCAACGTCAGATATCCAGGCCCCGCCGGATCCGCCGCCACCTCGACCACGAACAACGGCGCCGTCACCACGACCGCGACCGCCACCGCGCGCCACCGCCGTGACGGCAGCCGACCGTCCGGGAACAGCAACAACGCCAACGGCAGGAACAACCCGATCGACCACGGCCACGCGTACGCCGCGATCGTCGCGACCACCCGATCGTCGAACGACACGCCGAGCGCCGTGGTGGCGTGCCCCAGCCCGTCGGCGAGGAACAGCCAGCCGATCGGGTTGCGCGGCCGATGCCAGGCGAGAACGGCCCCGCAAATCGCGAACGTCAGCGCCATCGCGGAGTTCGTGACGACGAACGCGTCCAGCGCCCGCTGCCACGTCCAGCCCAGCCGCCACACGACGACGACAGCGGCCACGGTCTCGGCCACCACCAGCGAGCCGAGACCGGACGCGAGCAGGCGGCCGACCGTCATGGCGGTAAGTGTGGGCCGCCGGGCGCCCGATGTCCCGGGATCACGATCCCGGCACGTCCCGGGAAACCACCCGCCCTCGCGGTAAAGGCGTCTGCAAGTACCACCAGCCAGTGCGTTGGTGGTACTTGCAGACG
>NZ_MUYM01000065.1 GCF_002150765.1 Lentzea kentuckyensis | reverse complement strand
GGCAACCCGACAAAGCACTAGAAGTCCATGACTCCCGCGCGGGTCACGAAGTTCGCGCCGCCCTTGAAGATCCGCACGTTGAAGCGCGTGCCGTCCTTCACGTCGGTCGCGATGTTGACCCAGCTCCCGCCGCCGGGGACGGAGGTCTGGTAGTTGCACGCCGACGTGTGGTTCACGAAGATCACGCACGCCTTGTAGCTGGTGCCGTTGGTCGACCTGAGGTTGATGTCGTTGCACTGCGAGGTGGTGGTGTAGGTGCCCAGGTCGATGTACGCCTCGGTCTCGAAGTACAGGCTGAACGACGCCGAGCAGGGCGCGGCCCGGCACCCGGCGGCCGCGTTGATCGATCCGCCCTCTGCCGACGCGGCCTGGGCCGGGGCGAACGACCCGAGGGCGCCCAGCAGCGCGAGCGCGGGCAAGACCCTGGTGACTGTCCTGTGCATCTGGATTCCTCCCTGTTCCAGTGGTGCTGGAGGAATCCTGGGCAGGGCCGGTTTCACAGTCGCACCACCGCGCCGGCCAATGCCCGTTTAAGAGTGCTGTTAGAACGGACTCCTAGCGTCGCCCGCAGACCATCCGACGGAATCGGTCCCGGGGAGGGGCGACGGTGGGCTTGTTGACTGAAGCGCTGGTGGACGGCGCGGTGGCGGAGGAGATCGAGCGGCTGCCGTTGCCGGAGGACTACCTGGCCGCGCACCTGCGGGCCGAGGACGCCGGGATGTTCAGCGGGGTCGTGGACAAGGACGTGCGCAAGTCCCTGCGGGTCGGCCGCGTGCCGCTGCCCGAGCTCGCGCCGGACGAGGTGCTGGTCGCGGTGATGGCGAGCGCGATCAACTACAACACGGTGTGGTCGGCGATGTTCGAACCTGTGCCGACGTTCCGGTTTCTGGCGCAGTTCGCGAAACAGGGCGGCTGGGCGAGCCGGCACGACCTGCCGCACCAGGTCGTGGGCTCCGACGGCGCCGGGATCGTCGTGCGGGTCGGCAGCGGGGTGCGGCGCTGGCGGGCCGGTGACCACGTGGTGATCAGCCCGGCCTACGTCGACGACCAGGAGCCGGGAACGCACGAGGACGGCATGTTCGGCGCCGAGCAGCGGGCGTGGGGGTTCGAGACCAACTTCGGCGGGCTGGCCGAGTTCGCCGTGGCCAGGGCGAGTCAGCTGATCCCCAAGCCCGGCGTGCTGACCTGGGAGGAGGCCGCCTCCACCACGCTGTGCGCCGGAACCGCGTACCGGATGCTGGTGAGCGACCGCGGCGCCCGGCTCAAGCAGGGCGACGTGGTGCTGATCTGGGGCGCCGCGGGCGGGCTCGGCGGGTACGCGGTCCAGTTCGTCAAGAACGGCGGGGGAATCCCGGTCGGCGTGGTCAGCTCCGAGGAGAAGGCCGAGGCGGTGCGCCGGCTCGGCTGCGACGTCGTGGTGAACCGCGCGGAGATCGGGCTGACCGGCGACCCGTCCGGCGACCCGAGCCAGGTGATCGACATCGGCAAGCGGCTCGGCTCCCTCATCCGCCGGCGGGTGGGGCGCGACCCGGACATCGTGTTCGAGCACGTCGGCAAGGCGACCTTCGGCATCTCGGTGTTCGTGGCGCGGCGCGGCGGCGTGGTGGTCACGTGCGGTTCGAGCAGCGGGTACCAGCACGTCTACGACAACAGGTACCTGTGGATGAAGCTCAAACGGGTGATCGGGAGCCACGTGGCGAACCTGCGGGAGGCGTGGGACTGCACCAGGCTGATCGAGTCCGGCCGGATCGTCCCGACCGTGTCGGCGGTCCACCCGCTCGCCGAGGTCGGCGAGGCGTGCCGGGTCGTGCAGACCAACCAGAACATCGGCAAGGTCGCCGTGCTGTGCCTCGCGCCGCGTCCCGGGCTGGGCGTCACCGACGAGCAGGGACGTGCCCGGATCGGCGCCGCGCGGTTGAACCCGTTGCGGAACGACTTCTCCGGGGAGCGGTGAGCGCGGTGGAGGCCATCGGGATTCTCGGCACCGGCTCGTACCTGCCCGAGCGGGTGGTGTCCAACGAGGACGTCCACGCGCTGGTGCCGGACGCGCCACCGGAGTGGATCGAGCGCAAGACCGCGATCCTCGGCAGGCGTTACGCGGCGGACGGTGAAGCCACGTCGGACCTCGCGGCGGCGGCGGCGCTCAGGGCGCTGGAGAGGGCCGGCGTCGGCGCGGGCCGGATCGACTACCTCGTCCTGTCCACCTCGACCGGCGACTCACCGCAGCCACCGACGTCGTGCGTGGTGCAGCAGCTGATCGGCGCGCAGTCCGCTGCCTGCTTCGACATCAACGTCGTGTGCGCCGGTTTCGTGTACGGACTGGAGCTGGCGCGCAGTCTCGTCGCCGTCAACCCGGGAAGCCTCGCGCTGGTCGTGGCCGCCGACCTGTACTCGCGGATCCTCGACTACGGCGACCGCAGGACGTCCGTGCTGCTCGGTGACGGCGCCGGCGCGGCGGTCGTCGGCGCGGTTCCGGCCGGGCGCGGGATCATCCGCAGCGATCTGAGCAGCCGCGGTGACGCACAGGAGCTGATCAAGGTGAAGGCGGGCGGCAGCAGGGTGCCCACGACGGTGCGCACAGTCGAGGCCGGCGAGCACTTCTTCACCATGAACGGCCGCGGTGTGCGCGACTTCGTCATGACGAATGTCCCGCCCGCGTTGGAGAAACTGCTCGCCGGTTCGGGTGTGGACGCGTCCGACGTCGACTGCTTCGTGCCGCACCAGGCGAACGGCGTGCTGCTCGACGAACTCGTGTCGCGGTGCGGTCTCGCGCACACGCACACCCACCGCGTCCTCGAGAGGTACGGCAACATCGGCAGCGCCTCGGTGGCGGTCGCGCTGGACGACGCCGTCGAGTCCGGCGCGGTCACCGACGGCGATCTCGTGCTGCTGGCCGCTTTCGGGGGCGGGATGTCGCTCGGCGCCAGCCTGGTGCGGTGGTCGGCGTGATCCGGCGGGTGGGTGTGGTCGGCTGCGGGCTGATGGGCGCCGGTCTCGCGGCGGTCTGCGCGCGCAACGGGGCCGAGGTGACGGTGGTGGCGTCGACGGAGTCCGGGCTGGAGCGCGGCCGGGAACGGGTGGCCAGGCTGCTCGGCCGGGCCGCGGCGAAGGGCGAGCTCAGCGGGTCCGAAGTGGACTCGATCACGGCCGGGATGGTCTGGGGCACCGATCTGAAGTTGTTGCGCGACAGCCAGCTCGTCGTGGAGATGGTGCCCGAGACCCTGCCGGGCAAGCTCGAGGTGCTCGGCGTGCTCGACGCCGTCGTGGAGGACGAGGACGCCGTGCTCGCGTCCGGCACGTCGTCGATCCCCATCATGAGGCTGGCCGGCGCCACCGCGAACCCAGGTCGCGTCCTCGGCCTGCACTTCTTCAACCCCGTGCACGTCATGCCGCTGGTCGAGCTGATCGGCTCGCTGCACACCGAGCAGGCGGCCCTCGACCGCGCGCGGTCCTACGTCACCGACGTGCTCGGCAAGCAGGTGATCCACAGCCAGGACCGGCCGGGATTCGTGGTGAACGCCCTGCTGGTGCCGTACCTGCTGGCGGCGGTGCGGATGGTGCAGGCGGGGACCGCCTCGGCGGAGGACGTCGACAAGGCCATGACGCTGGGCTGCGGTCATCCCATGGGGCCGCTCGCGCTGATCGACATGATCGGCCTGGACACCATCGTGTCCATCGGCGAGGCGCTCTACGCCGAGCACCGGGAGTCCCACTACGCGCCACCGTCGTTGCTGCGCCGCATGACCGAGGCCGGCCTGCTGGGCCGCAAGAGCGGTCGCGGGTTTTACGGCTACTGAACCCCGGCGGGTGCGGCGCGGTCGTCACTTTAGATCCACTTAAGCGCCGGTGACTACTTTCGGTTACCGCTTGGTCACGAGGAAGGGAACGCGCGTGCGACTGGACAACCTGAGGGAAGTCATCCACACGGCGGTCAAGTACGAGGAGCGGCCCGGCGTCGGGCACAGCGTGCACTTCCGCGACGAGCTGTACGACGAGGACGGTCAGCTCGTCGGCACCACGGAGGGACTGGCCGTGGTGTTCTCGCATCAGTCGGAAGGCCACCTGATGCAGCTGGTCAGTGCCGTGGACACGTTCCCGGACGGCACCGTGCACTGGACCGGCCAGTACGACCAGGAACCGGTCGAGGAGGAGCACTCCGTGGTCGCGATCGGCAGCAGCGGCCGCTATGTCGGCATGGTGGGGCGCCGGTCGTGGCGCATGGTCGAACGACCGGACGAGCTCACCACCATCGCCGCCTCCAGTCTGGTCCTGGAGCCGATCGGTGAGGTGGCCGCGCCGGCGTCGACCTGATCCGGATTCGGGCGGGCGCTAAATCTTCAGCAGCCTTACAGGCTGCGCAATTCGGTCAATCTGGCACTCGTGTCGATCCTCCGGCCCGTCCGGGTGATCGGCACGAGGCTTTTTTGTGTGAGTCCGGGCAGATCGCGCCGTTTTGCTAATCCGCTTGGATTTGGGATCACTTGTGTGGGTGATGGGATCCTGCAATAATCGGTTGGGTCAAGATCGCAACACCATGACGTGTCGGCATGAGCCGTGCTTGGGGGTGGTAGGGATCAGATGATTATGCGCTGGGTGTACGAGTGCAATCTGATCAACGGGGATCTTTCTGTGTGGCACCCAGGTTACCGATCATGAGGCAGGTTGGATGAAGTGGGTTGAGTGACTGAAGCAAGTGTTGGGGGGCTTTCTTGCGTTACGAGATTCTGGGGCCGCTGCGCATTGTCGATGACAACGGTCCGCACTCCATAGCCGCCAAGAAGATGCAAGCCGCTCTGGCTCTCATGCTGATCCTGCACGACCAGGTCGTGTCCACCGAGAGGCTCATCTACGAGATCTGGCGCGACCGGCCCCCTCGCCGGTCGATGGCCGGGATCCACGTCTACGTCTCGCACCTCCGCAAACTGCTGGCCAGGCCGTCTGACCAGGCCGAATGCGGGAACCGGAACCGGATCGTCACCACGTCCTCCGGCTACATGCTCCGGCTCGGCTGTGACGCCGTCGACTTCGAGGACTTCCGGGCGGGCGTCGAAGCCGGCAAGGAACATTACCGGGCACATCGGCACCAGGAGGCGATGGCGAGCTTCGACGACGCGCTCCGATTATGGCGAGGTACCGTACTCGACGAGATCCGGGAGGGTCCGGTGGTCAACGGATTCGTCGTCCGGCACGAGGAAATGCGCCTCGAGTGCATTGAGCTGTTGCTCTCGTCGGCGTTGTCACTGGGGAAGCATCGGGAGATTGTCGGATATTTGTACTCTCTTGTGCAGGATCATCCTTTGCATGAGGACTTCTACCAGAAACTGATGTTCGCGTTGTATCGCTCTGGTCGCAGGGCTGATGCTTTGAGGGTATATCAGTCGGCGCGGGACACGCTCAGGTCCGAACTCGGTCTGGAGCCGTCCCGGCCACTGCGGCAGTTGCACCAGAAGATTCTGGTGGCCGATTCCTGGGAGGCGGCCACCAGGCGCGACACCGTCAGCAGAAAGCTGACAGTTCGGTCCACCTCCGGGCGAGCTTGCGATCGCCGGTCACGCTGACGACCGGTTCGCCGAGCCTGCCCCAGACGAACAGCAGCAGATCATCTGCCCGCTCGGCGGCGACGGTGGCGTCGGCCGCACGCCCGGCGTCATCGTCCTCGCGCCGCCACTCGTAGCCCTTCCTGGTCAGGGTGATCAGCCACCGGCTCTCCGGGCTGACGAGCCGCAGGGTCTCACCCCTGCCGCGCAGCATCGAGATGCGCGGCGAGTAGTCCGCGGCGTAGGGCAGGATCTGCAGGAACTCCTCGGTGCCGTCGATCGTGACGTCCACGTCGAAGGACGGCACGCAACCGAGCGTGAGCTCCACGTCGGCGCGGTGGATGGCCGTGTTGTAGTACGCCCGCCGCGCCCAGAACCGGACCGTCTGCTCGTACCCCCAGGACCAGAGCGGGCGATCCGGGTCGGCCGCCCGCAGCGCCCGGAGCAACTCGTGGCCGCTGTCGATCATCCAGTCCACGTAGCCGTCCGGTGTGGACGGACCGGTCAGGTCGACGTCGCGGAACCCGACGACGCGCCGCGCCCGGTTGCGGATCATCGGCTCGATCCAGCGGAACATCTCCCCGGTCTGCCGGATGACGTCGGCCAGCGACCAGCCGGGGCAGGTCGGCGCGGGCTGGGCGAGGTCGGCGCCCGCGGCGGCCGTGGCGAGGCCGGTGATCTCCTCCTCCATCAGGTCGCAGTACCGGGCGGCGGTCCAGTTCTCGTTCACGTCTGTCCTTGTCGCGAGTGGGAGGAAGGCCGGCCGGCGGCTGGGGGCCCGCTCGGCCGGCCGGGTCGTCACCAGGTGACCGGCAGTTCCTTGATGCCCTGCACCGTGCCCGCGTCGCGCACCGGCAGCTCCTCGATCGGGCGTGCCAGGCGCAGACCGGGCAGTCTGCGGAACAGGGTGGTGAACGCGATCTCCAGCTCGAGCCGCGCGAGGCTCTGCCCGAGGCACTGGTGGATGCCGTAGCCGAAGCCGAGGTGGTGGCGGTGGCTCGGCCGGTCGATGTCGAGCTGGTCGGGATCGGTGTGCACCGCCGGGTCCCGGTTGGCCAGGCTCCCGGAGATGATCACGCCCTCGCCCGCCCGGATCAGCACCCCGTCGGCCTCGATGTCCGCGGTCGCCACGCGCAGGCCGGCGGTGTCGGTCACGGCCAGCAACCGCAGCAGTTCCTCGACCGCGGCCGTCGTCTTCGCCGGGTCGGCGCGCACCGCGGCCAGCTGGTCGGGGTGCTCGAGCAACGTGAGCACGCCGAGCGCGATCATCTCCGCGCTCGTCTCGTGGCCGGCGACCAGGACGACGAGGCCCATCTGCACGATCTCCTGCTCGGACATCGTGCCCTCGGCCACCAACCGGTGCAGCAGGCCCGCCTCGGCGTCGTGCCCTGGTCTCGCCACCAGCTCCGCGAAGTACCGCGACAGCCGCAGACCCGCCTGCTGGGCCTCTTCCGGTTTGCCGGCCAGCACCATCTGCCGCGCGGCGTCCTGGAAGTACTCGTGGTCGTCGTACGGCACGCCGAGGACGCGGGAGATCACCATCGACGGGATCGGCACGGCGAACAGCCGGACGAGGTCCGCCGGCGGGCCGTGGGCGATCACGTCGTCCACGGCGTCGTCGACGATCTTCTGGATCTCCTCGCGCCGGGCCCGCACGTGCTTGAGCGAGAACTCCCGGTTCACCAGCCGCCGGTGCACGTCGTGCACCGGCGGGTCCATCCCGATCAGGACCAGCTTCTGGGCGATGGCGGCGCGCAGCCGCGGCGACATGATCGGGAAACCGGGTGCCGCCCGGTCGACCGACAGGCGCGGGTCGGCGAGCAGCTGCCGCGCGAGCGAGTACGAGCTCACCAGCCGGGCCGGCTGGCCGTCGTACAGCACGACGTCGTGCACGGGTCCCTCGCCGCGCAACGACAGCAACCCGGACGGCGGGTCGTACGGGCAGGTCCGCTGCTGCGGAAACGGCTGGACGGGCCGCGCGGTCGTCTCCGTCATGCCGACCTCACCGGGGACGCGAGCCCGACCACCTCGGCGAGCAGCTCGTAGGACCGGATCCGGTCGGCGGGGTCGGGCACCATCGTGACGGCCATCAGCTCGTCGGCGCCGGTCTCGGCGACCAGTTCGCCCACCCGGCGGCGGACCGTGTCTGGCCCGCCGATGACCTGCGGCGCGAACAGCCCGCGGACCAGCTCGCGTTCCTCCGGCGTGTAGCGGTACCGCTCGGCCTCCTGGGCCGACGGGTAGATCGTCGTCCTGCCGGTCTGGTGGACGTGCAGGAAACCCAGCTGCACGGCTCCGGCCAGCCACTGCGCGTGTTCGTCGGACTCACCGGCGATCACGAACGCGGCGAGGATCGAGTACGGCCGGTCGAGGTGCACCGACGGCTGGAAGTTGTCCCGGTACGCCTTCAGCGCCGCGACGGACTCGCTGGGGCGCAGCTGGTGCCCGTAGGCGTAGGGCAGGCCGAGCCGGCCGGCGCTGACCGCGCTGGACGGGCTCGACCCCAGCAGCCAGATCGGCGGCCGGTTCTCCATCGCCGGCACCGCCATCACCGGGTTGTCCCGGTTCGCGAAGCTGCGCCCGGCGAAGTAGCTGGTCAGCTCCTCCAGCTTGGGGCCGAAGTCCTCGCCGTCGGGAGGCGAGCCGCGCAGCAGCGCCGTGGTGACCGGGTCGGTACCGGCCGACCGGCCCAGGCCGAGGTCGATCCGCCCGGGGTGCAGCGCCTCCAGCGTGCCGAACTGCTCGGCGATCGTCAGCGGTGAGTGGTTGGTCAGCAGCACACCGCCGGAACCGACCCGCAGCGAGCTGGTCAGGGCGGCGACGTGGCCGATCAGGACGGCGGGCGAGGACGTGGCCAGCCGGTGCGAGTTGTGGTGTTCGGAGATCCAGTACCGGTGGTAGCCCAGCCGGTCGACCCGCGGCGCCAGGTCCAGCGTGTTGCGCAACGCCCGGGTCGCCGTGGAGCCGGACCAGACCGGTGCGGTGTCCAGCACCGAGAACTTCGTCTTGTGCATGGTCGTGCAACCCCCAGTCGCGAATGACTCAGTGTTGTGGCCGTGCCGGGATGAGCACGGTCGGCAGGATCGCGATCGCCGCCATGCCCGCCGCCCACCACAGGCTCGCGGCGAACGCGTCGGTGAGCGCGGAGACCGCTTCCGGTGTGCGGATCCTGGTGGCGTCGGTGAGCGTGTCCGCGCCGGGAAGCGAGGCGCGCAGGTAGATCTGCAGCACCACGGCGAGCGCGGCGGTGCCCGCCGAGGTGCCCAGCCTGGCCAGGATGTTCGCGGTGGTGCTGGCCGACGGCACGTCCGCGCGGCCGATGCCCTGCAGCGCGCCGGCCATCAGCGACGGCGTGATCAGCCCGTGGCCGAGCCCGACGACGAAGAGCGCGCCGACCAGCAGGGCGATGCCGGTGTCCACGTCGAGTCCTGTGTAGACGGTCGTCCCGGCGGTGACGACCACGAGGCCCGCCAACGCGACCCAGCGCGGCCCGGCCCTGTCGGTCACCTTGCCCGCGATCGGGAGGGTGATCATCGCGCCGAGCCCGAGCGGGGCGATCAGCAGTCCGGTGAGGACCGGGCTGCGGCCCTGCACCGACTGGTAGTAGATGGGCAGCACGACCAGCAGGCCGAACACCGCCGAGCTGTAGACGAACAGCGCCGTGACGCTCGCGCTGAACGCGCGGTCGCGGAACGCCGTCAGGTCGAGCAACGGCCGGCCGCTCGTCATGCGCACCGCGCGGACGCTGAACGCGGCGATCAGGGCCAGCCCCGCGCCCGCCGCGACAACCGTGGCCGTGTTGTCGTTGCCCGCCTGGGAAAGCCCGTACACGAGCGCGGCCAGACCGGGCGACAGCAACAACAACCCGACGGTGTCGAGGCTCTCGCCCGGCTGCCGGTCGCGGTCGGCGGGCAGCATCCTGACCGCCAGCGCCAGGGCGACCAGGCCCACGGGGACGTTCACGAAGAACATCCACCGCCAGGACAGGCTGTCGACGATGAGCCCGCCGATGACCGGGCCGAGCACCGGTGCCAGCATCGCCGGCACCGAGATCACGCTCATCATCCGGCCCATCCGCTGCGGACCGGCCGCCTGGGCGAGCATCGCCTGGCCCACCGGCATCAGCAGCCCGCCGCCGACGCCCTGCAGCACCCGGAACACGATGAGCGCCCAGACCGACCACGCCGTCCCGCACAGCACGGAGCCGGCGATGAACAGGCTCAACGAGGTGACCCACATCGTCTTGGCCCCGAACCGGCGGATCGACCAGCCGGTCAGCGGGATGCTCATCGACAACGCGAGGATGTAACCGGTCAGGGTCCACTGGATGGTCGACAGCGAGGAGCCGAAGTCGCGGGCGAGCGTGTTGATCGCGACGTTGACGATCGTCGTGTCGAGGATGGTCATGATCGCGCCGGCGACCACGACCAGCGCCATCCTCCTGAGCTCCGGCTCGAGGCCGGGGGCGGTGCGGGAGGTCATGTCACCGGGTCATCTCACGCCGACTTGAGCAGCTCGGCGAACTGGTTGGGGTTGAAGTAGCTGCGGGTCAACAGGATCTGCCCGTCGCGGACCCGGAGGACCAGCAGGTTCGGCACGCGGAACTGCTCGCCGCTCGCGACCACCTTCCCGACCAGCTCGTACTCGGCGACGATCACCTCGGGGTCGGTGGTCTCCCACACGACGACGTTCTCGAACGCCTGGTACTCGACGGGGGAGGGGCCGCTGCCCTGCGCGTTCATCAGCGCCCGGATGGCCTCGCGGCCGTCCAGCCGCTTCGGCGCTCCCGGCGGGGCGAACGGGAGCTCGTGCACGCCGTCCTCGGCGTAGAGGTCGACCGTCTGCGCGGCGTCCTCGAGCGTGAGCTCGTGCAGTGTGGTGAGGACTTCACGGGGAGTTGCCGGAGCTGACACGCGTAATCTCCTTGATCAGGTGAGACACTATCCGGGGTGGAGGTCCCGTTTCCGACTATACGGGACCTCCACCCCGGTTGTGAAGTAGTGGAGAACGAGGAGCGTCATGGCCACGGATCCGGCGGCATCAACGCAGAGCCGCCCCATGCGGGCGGACGCGCGCCGCAATCGGGACAAGCTGCTCGAGGCGGCGCGCGAGGCGTTCGCCACCGAGGGGCTGTCGGTGCCGGTCGACGAGATCGCCCGGCGCGCCGGCCTGGGAGCGGGCACCATGCACCGCCACTTCCCGACCAAGGAGTCGTTGCTCGAGGCGATCGTGATCAGCCACGTCGAGTCGCTCGTGGAGGAGGCGCGGGCGCTCGACCACGCCGACGACGCCGGCGCGGCGTTCTTCGGGTTCTGCTTCGGCATGGTTGAACGGGGCATGGCCAACCGGGCGCTCGCGGAGGTGCTCGCCGGTGTCGGCTTCGACGCCAAGGCGAGGGTCGCGGCCATCGCGGAGGAGCTCGAACGGGCCCTCGCCCGGCTGGTCGAACGCGCGCAGGCTGCGGGCGCGGTCAGGTCGGACGTCGGCATGGCCGAGATCCACGTGCTGCTCAACAGCGTGCACCTGGCCACCGAGCGGACCAACGGCGACAGGGAGACGGCGCTGCGCGTCCTGACCGTGGTCTGCGACGGTCTTCGCCACACGGGCTGAGTGTCGGCGGCCGCCCGCGAACGCGTTTCGGGGAGGTCGTTCGCGGGCGGCCGATCTCTGGACGTCAGGCGCTGGGCGCCTCCGCGAGCTGCTGGGGCGCTGCGGTTCCGGCCGGAGCGCCGAACCAGTGGCCGAGCGCCTCGTGCAGGGTGGCCGGGTCCGGTTCGCCGGTGGCCGCCCAGGCGACGTGCCCGTCCGGCCGCAGCAGCAGGGCCGTGGCGGGCAGCGCGTCGACCGGCGCCGCCCGGACCACGTCCACGCGGTCCTGCCAGCCTTCCGCGGTCAGGCGGTCTGCGCCGGACAGGTCCAGCAGCACGCCCCGGCCGGCGTGCAGCGTGCGGGCGACGCTCGTCTGACCGTCCGTCGTGGACAGTGAGAAGTCGCGCACCCGCCTGCCCAGCAACGGATGCGCGGGGCCGGGCATCGGGTAGGTGACGCCCAGGCCGGTCACCAGTTCGATCAGGTACCGGTTGACCTCGTCCAGGCCGATCAGCCTGGACAGCACCTCGCGGATCGGTGCGGCCTTCTCCGGCGGGTGGCACAGCTCCACCTGGGCGCGCACGTTGGTGCAGACCCAGTCGCCGATCGGGTGCCGTTCGCGGTGGTAGGTCTCCACGAGGCCCGCGGGTGCGCGGCCCGAGATCGCGGCGGCGAGCTTCCAGCCGAGGTTGACCGCGTCGTGGATGCCCGTCTGCAGGCCCTGGCCGTTCAACGGGAAGTGCACGTGCGCGGCGTCGCCCGCCAGCAGGATCCGGCCGTTCTGGTACTGCTCGGCGTTCTTGGTCGGGTTGCCGAAGCGGTGCAGCCAGCGGACGGGTCCGCCCCTGAGTTCCACGCCGGTCAGACGGTGCACGGCGGCGGCCAGTTCGTCGAAGCCGGGTTCGCCGTCCGGTGCGGGCTTGTCGAACTCCGCGGTCAGCACGCGGAAGACGCCCGGCGCGAGCGGGGCGCCGAGGTAGTGGTCGCCCGAGTCGCAGTACCGCACGCCCATGAGCTCCGGCCGCAGGTCGGTGGGCTGGACCTCGATGTCGCCGATCAGGCCGTGGAAGTCGGGGTCGACGCCGGGGAACGCGATGCCGGCGAGCGCGCGGACCCGGCTGTCCCGCCCGTCGCACCCCACGAGGTAGGCACCGCGCAGCGTCCGTTCCCCCTCCGGCGTGCGGACGGTGACGGTCACCCCGTCGGTGTCCTGGGTCGCGGCGATCACCTCGTGGTCGCGCCGGACGTGCACGCCGACTCCCGCGGCGCTCTTCTCCAGCTCCTGCTCGACCCGGGACTGCAGGATCAGGATGGTGCTCTCGTGCTGTTCCGGCAGCCGGTTCGCGTCGAGCGGCAGCAGGGCGAACTGCGCGGTCGGCATGCTGATCCCGGTGGCCCGCAGCGGTTCCACCAGCCCGCGCTGGCCGAGCAGCTCGATCACGCCGGCGTTGATGGCGACGCCCGGTGCGTCCTCCCGCGGCTCGGCCCGCCGTTCCAGCACGACGGTGTCCACTCCGGCGAGGCCGAGCTCGTACGCGAGCACGAGACCGGTCGGGCCGGCGCCCGCGATGATGACCGTGTCGGTCATGGGTGTCTACCTCCAGGATTGCTGTAGATGAGTGGCGAGGGCCGTCGGCGTGGGGTGGTCGAACACCGCTGACGGCGACAGGACGAAACCGGTCACGTCGTGCAGCTGCTGACTGACTTCCAGTGCGGTGAAAGAGGAAACGCCCATGTCCGTGAACGGCGCGGCGGGGTCGACCGTGTCGGGGGACCGGTGTCCGAGCGCGGTGGCGATGAGCTGCCGCAGCAGGGCGAGGAAGAGGTCGTGCCGTTCGGCCGGGCCGGCGCCGTCGAGCCGCTGCCGCAGCGTCTCACCGTCCACGGTGGAGGTACGGGCCGGTTCGGCGCCGGGCAGCAGCCAGTAGCGGGTCTCGTCGAACGCGTAGGCCGGCAGCCCGACCCGGGACGCCCCAGGACCGAACACCGCCGGCCAGTCGACCTTTCCGCCGGTGTTGTGGACGCCGGTCACGGCGCTCAGCACCGACTCGGGCTCATCGCGTTCGCGCCGGGCACAGGGATGGGCGGTGCCGAACGCGCCGATCATCCCGGACAGCACGGCGTCCGGCCCGACTTCGACGAACCGGCGCACGCCGCGTTCGTGCAGGGCCCGCACGCAGTCGTGGAACCGCACGCACGCGCGGACCTGCCGCACCCAGTAGTCCGCCGGGGCCTGGTCGAGCGCCTGGCCGGTCACCGTCGAGATCAGCGGGATCCGCGGTGCCCGGTAGGACAATCCGGTGGCGACCGCGCGGAAGTCCGGCAGCATCGCGTCCATCAGCGGCGAGTGGAACGCGTGGCTCACCCGCAGCCGTTTCGTGCGGTGACCGCGTGCGGCCAGTTCGGCGCCGATCGCGGACACCGTCGGCTCGGCCCCGGAGATCACGACGGACGCGGCGTCGTTGACGGACGCGACATCGGCGTCGGCGCACCCGGCGAGCAGGGCGCGGACCTCGTCCTCGGTCGTGGCGACGGACAGCATCACACCGCCGGGCATCGCCTGGATCAGCCGGGCGCGCGCGGCGACGAGCCGGCACGCGTCGGCCAGGTCGAACACACCGGCCACGTGCGCCGCGGCGAGCTCACCGACCGAGTGGCCCGCGACGAGGTCCGGCCGCACGCCCCAGTGGTCGAGCAGCCGGGCCAGCGCGATCTCGAACGCGAAGATCGCGGGCTGGGTGTAGCCGGTCTGGTCCAGCGCCACCGGGTCGTCGGAGATCACCTCCGCCAGCGGCCGGTCGAGGTGCCCGCCGAACTCCTCGCAGACCTCGTGGAAGGCCTTGGCGAACACCGGGAACTCGTCCGCGAGCCGACTGCCCATGCCCGGCCGCTGACTGCCCTGTCCGGTGTGGACGAACGCGGTCCGTCCCTCCGTCACGGACACGGGCCTGCCCAGCCGGGCCAGGTCGGCCGGCGTCCTGGCGAGCACCGCGCTGCGCACCCCGAACGCGTGCCGGGTCGTGGCGAGCGAGTAGCCGACGTCCGGCAACGCGAGGCCGGGGCGTTCGGCCACGAAGTCCCGCAGGCGCTGGGCCTGGCGGCGCAGGGCGTGGTCGTCCCGCGCGGAGATCAGGATCGGCGTGACCGGGAGCAGGGCCCCGGCCGCCGGCGGGTCCGGCGGCACGTGTTCGAGGATCACGTGCGCGTTGGTCCCGCTGATCCCGAACGACGACACGGCGCTGCGGCGCGTGCCGGTGGGCCACGGCACGGTCTCCACGAGCGGTTCGACCGCGCCCGCTGACCAGTCGACGTGCCGGGACGGCGTGTCGATGTGCAGCGACCGCGGCGCCAGGCCGTGCCGCATCGCCTGCACCATCTTGATCACACCGGCCACCCCGGCGGCGGCCTGCGCGTGGCCGATGTTGGACTTGACGGAGCCGAGCAACGCGGGGTCGCCGTGTCTGCGCCCGTAGGTGGCGAGGATCGACTGCGCCTCGATGGGGTCGCCGAGCGGCGTGCCGGTGCCGTGCCCCTCGATCACCTGCACGTCTCCTGCCGACAGCTGGGCGGCCTGCAGCGCGGCGCGGATCAGGTCCTGCTGGGCGGGGCCGTTCGGTGCGGACAACCCGTTGCTCGCGCCGTCCTGGTTGATCGCCGAGCCGCGCACGACCGCGAGCACCGGGTGGTTGTTGCGCTGGGCGTCGGAAAGCCGTTCCAGGACCAGGAACCCGGCGCCTTCGCTCCACCCGGCGCCGTCCGCGGCCGTGGCGAAGGACTTGCAGCGGCCGTCCGGTGCCAGGCCGCGCTGCCGGCTGAACTCGATGAACACCCCGGGGTTGGCCATCACGGTGGCGCCACCGGCCAGCGCCAGCGTGCAGTCACCGGCGCGCAACGACCGCGCGGCGAGGTGCAGTGCCACGAGCGACGACGAACAGGCCGTGTCGACCGTGATGGCGGGGCCGCGCAGCCCGAGGGTGTAGGCGACGCGACCGGACGCGACGCTGCCCGCCGTGCCGAATCCCAGGTAGCCCTCGACCTGCGGCAGCAGCTCGGTCAGCCGGTCACCCAGCCCGGTGGCGTAGTCGGCGTACATGACGCCGGCGAACACCCCGGTCCGGCTGTCGCGCAGCGTCGCGGGGTCGATGCCGGCGTCCTCGAACGCCTCCCAGGCCGTGGTGAGCAGCAACCGCTGCTGCGGGTCGGTCGCGACCGCCTCGCGCGGCCCCATCCCGAAGAACTCGGCGTCGAACGCGGCGGCGTCGGTGAGGAAACCACCGTGCCGCACGTAGGTCTTGCCCGAGCTGGCGGGGTCGGGGTCGTGCAGGCCGTCGAGGTCCCAGCCGCGGTCGGTGGGGAACCCGCCGATCGCGTCGGTCTCCTCGGCGACCAGCCGCCACAGGTCGTCGGCGGACCGGACGCCGCCGGGGAACCGGCAGGCCGTGCCGATGATCGCGATCGGTTCGGTGTGCTGCTCCTGCAGTTCGCTGATGCGCCGGCGGGCCTCGTGCAGTTCGCCCGTGACCTTGCGCAGGTATTCGACGAGGGTGCGCTCATCCGTCATGGCCGCAGTCCGAGTTCGTTGTCGATGAAGTCGAGCAGGTCCACGGTGGTGCCCTGGCGGATCCGCGCCGCGGCGGCGTCACCGTCGCGGTGGCCGTTCGCGCGCAGGCCGGCCAGTGCCGCTTCCAGCCTCACCACGGCGTCCTCGTTCTGCTCCGGCGTGATCCCGGCGAGCAGTCTGTCCAGTTCGGACAGCGGATCGGCCGGGGCGGGGGCGAACTGGGCGAGCAGGTGCCCGGCCAGCGCCTGGGGCGTCGGATGGTCGAACACCGCTGTCGCCGGCAGCGGTGCGCTGGCGGCCGCGCTCAGCCGGTTGCGCAGCTCGACGGCGGTCAGCGAGTCGAACCCCAGGTCCTTGAACGAGCGGTCGGCGGGCACCGAGTCGCCGGAGGTGTGCCCGAGCACGGCCGCGACCCACGTGCGGACCAGGTCGAGCACGACCTGCTCCTGGTCCGCGGCGGCGAGGCCGGACAAGCGGTCGGCGAGCGGCTGGTCCGGGACGGCCGGGCGCGCGGAGGTGCCCGCCAGCGACCGGAGCACCGGCGGCAGCGACGGCGCGGCGCGCAGCCTCGCCCGGTCGAGCCGGGCGGCGACCACGGCCGGAGCACCGGACGACAGCGCGTTGTCGAACAGCGCCAGGCCCTGGTGCGGAGCCAGCGGCAGCAGTCCGCCGCGGCTCATCCTGGCGAGGTCGCGTTCGCCCAGCCGGCTCGTCAGGCCGGTCGAGGGCGCCCACATGCCCCACGCGATCGAGGTCGCCGGCAGCCCGCTGAGGTGCCGGTGCTCGGCCAGCGCGTCCAGGAACGCGTTCGCCGCGGCGTAGTTGGCCTGGCCCGGTGTGCCGGTCACCCCGGCGAGCGAGGAGAACAGCACGAACGCCGCCAGGTCGCGGTCGAGCGTGAGTTCGTGCAGGTTTCGCGCCGCGGCCACCTTGGACCGCAGCACCGCGTCGAGCCGTTCGGGTGTCAGCGACGTCAGCACGCCGTCGTCGAGGACACCGGCCGCGTGCACCACGGCCGTCAGGTCCGGTGTGGAGGCCAGCAGCGCCGCCATCTCGTCCCGGTCGGCGGCGTCGCAGGCGACGACGGTCGCCGTCGCACCGAGCCCGGCGAGTTCGGCGACGAGCTCCGTCGCTCCCGCCGCCTTCGCACCGCTCCGGCTGGTCAGGACGAGCCGGCGCGTGCCGTGTTCCGCGACGAGGTGGCGGGCCACCAGAGCGCCCAGCACACCGGTCGCACCCGTGATCAGCACGGTGCCGTCGAGGCGCACCGGTGGCCGGTCCGCCGGGAAGCGGGAGAGCGTTGGCGCGTAGGCGGTTCCGCCCCGCAGGGCGACCTGCGGTTCACCGCCCGCCGCGACCGCGGGCACCAGGTGCCGGGACACCTCGTCGGTGTCCACCAGCACGAACCGGCCGGGGTTCTCCGACTGCGCCGACCGGATCAGCCCCCAGGCCTGCGCGGCGTCCGGATCGGTCAGCTCGCCGGTCATCATGACGGCGCCGGACGTGAGCACCGCGAGCGTGCTGCCGGCGAACCGCTCCTCGGTCAGCCACCGCGTCGCGGTGGCGAGCAACCCGTGGATCCCGTCGTACCGGGCGGCCACCACACGGGGCACCGGGGCGTCGGCGGCCAGCTCCGCCAGCTCGGGCAGCTCACCGGCCACCGGGGCGAACGCGCGGGGCGTCCACTCCAGGCGCAGCAGGGACTCCGCCCGCGCGGACAGCGCGGTCACGTCGACCGGCCGGAGCGCGAGCGCGTCCACGGACAGCACCGGCGAGCCCGCCTGGTCCGTGACGAGGATCGCGGCCGTGTCCCGCCCGGTCGCGGTCAACCGGACCCGCACCTTCGTCGCACCGGTCGCGTACCGGCGGACACCGGTCCAGGAGAACGGCAGCCCGATGGTGAAACCGTTGTCGCCCAACGATCCCACGGCGAGCGCGTGCAACGCGGCGTCCAGCAGGGCGGGGTGGAGGTCGAACCCGTCGGTGCTCACCTCGCCCGGCAGCTCGACCTCGGCGTACACGTCGTCACCGTGCCGCCACGCCGCGCGCAGGCCCTGGAACGCCGGGCCGTAACCGAGGCCGGCGACCGCGAGCCGGTCGTAGAGGTCGGCCACGGGCTCCGAGGTGCCCGCGGGAGAGGTGGATCCGCCGGGCGCGGCGGGATCGGCCGGTGTCAGCGTGCCCGAGGCGTGCCGGACCCACGCGTCCTCGCCGAGCCGGGAGTGGACGGTGACGGTCCGCGCCGGCCCGGCCGGGCCGACGGCGAGCTGGACGGTCAGGTCCTGGTCCTCGGGCACGATCAGAGGGGTCTCGATGGCGAGGTCCACCGCGTGGTGCCCGTCGAGCAGACCGGCCGCGTGCGTGGCGAGCTCGACGAACGCCGTGCCGGGCAGGACGGTCCGGTCGAACACGGTGTGGTCGGCGAGCCACGGTTGCCGTCGCGTGGACAGCACACCGGTGAGCACCACGCCCTGGTCGTCACCGAGCTCGACGACCGCGCTGAGCAACGGGTGCCGGGTCGCCGTCAGACCGGCGGGCACGGCGGTGCCTCCGTCCGGGCCCAGCCAGTGGCGACTGCGCTGGAACGGGTACGTCGGCAGCTCGACCCGGCCCGTCCGGCCTGCCCCTGGATGCCAGTCGACCGGGCAGCCGAGCACGTGCGCCTCGGCGAGCGAGGTCAGGAATCGGCGCAGATCTCCCGCGCCGCGGCGCAGCGTGCCGACCGAGCTGACGGCCGCCGAGTCGGTGACGGCGGCGGTCAGCACCGGATGCGGGCTCGTCTCGACGAACAACGCGTGCCCGTCGTCGCGCAGCCGTTCGACGGTCTCGTGGAACCGGACCGGCTCGCGGAGGTTGCGGTACCAGTACTCCGCGTCGAGTTCGCTCGTGTCAACGCGCTTCGCGTGCACGGTGGAGTAGAACGGGATCTCGCCGTCGCGCGGGCTGAGGCCGGCCAGGTCCGCGACGATCCGGTCGCGCAGCACGGTCATGCCCGGCGAGTGGGACGCGTAGTCGACCGGGATGATCCGCGCCTGGATCCCTTCGCCCGCACAACGTTCCTTGAGCTCCCGCAACGCTTCGGCCGCGCCGGACACGACCACCGACCGCGGTCCGTTGACGGCGGCGACGTCGAGCCCCGGCGGCAGCATCCGGATCACCTCGTCCGCGGGCAGCGCGACGGACGCCAGCCCTCCCGTTCCCGCGATCGTCGCGATCGCCTTGCTGCGCAACACGACGACGCGGGCGGCGTCCTCCAGGGACAGCGCTCCGGCGACGTGGGCGGCGGCGATCTCGCCCTGGGAGTGGCCGATGACGGCGCTCGGCCGGACGCCGTGCTCCTGCCAGAGCCGGGCCAGCGCGACCATGACGGCGAACAGCGCGGGCTGCACGACGTCGACGCGGTCCAGCGGGTCGTCGCGCAGGACGTCGAGCAGCGACCAGTCCGTGTGCGGCCGCAACGCCTCCGCGCACTCGGCGAGGTGACGGGCGAACACCGGCGACTCCCCGGCCAGCTCGGTCGCCATGCCTGCCCACTGCGAACCCTGACCGGGGAACACGAACACCGTCCTGCCCGTGCGCACCTCGCTGCCCTGCACGACCGATGGCCACGGCACGCCGGCGGCGATCGCGCGCAGCCCGGCGGAGAGTTCGGTCTCGTCCTGCCCGATCACCACGGCGCGTTCGGTGAACCGCGCCCTCGCCGCGAGCGCCTGGGAGATGGCGCCGGCGCTGATGTCCGGGCGCCCTGCCGCGAAGTCGTGCAGCCGGCCCGCGTGCTCCCGCAACGCGGTCACGCTCCTCGCCGACAGCACCCACGGCACCACTCCGGCCGGTGGCTCCTCCGGCGCGTCCTGCTCCGGCGCCTGTTCGATCACCACGTGCGCGTTGGTGCCGCTCACGCCGAACGACGAGATCCCCGCCCGGCGCGGCCTGCCGGTGTCGGGCCACGGCCGGTTCTCGGCGAGCAGCGACACCGCGCCCGCGTCCCAGTCCACGTGCGTGCTGGGCCGGTCGACGTGCAGCGTCCTGGGCAGCACGCCGTGCCGCATCGCCATGATCATCTTGATGATGCTCGCGACCCCGGCGGCAGCCTGGGTGTGGCCGATGTTGGACTTGATCGAGCCGAGCCAGAGCGGTTCGGCGCGGTCCTGGCCGTAGGTGGCGAGCAACGCCTGGGCCTCGATCGGGTCGCCCAGCTCGGTGCCCGTGCCGTGCGCCTCCACGGCGTCCACATCGGACGGTCGCAGGCCCGCGCCCGACAGCGCCTGGAGGATGACGCGCTGCTGGGACGGCCCGTTGGGCGCGGTCAGGCCGTTGGACGCGCCGTCGGAGTTGAGGGCGGAGCCGCGCAGGACCGCGAGGACCGCGTGGCCGTTGCGCCGCGCGTCCGACAGGCGTTCCAGCACCAGCAGCCCGGCGCCCTCGCCCCAACCGGTGCCGTCCGCGGCGTCGGCGAACGGCTTGCACCGGCCGTTCTCGGACAGGCCGCGCTGCCTGCTGAACTCCGTGAACGGGGCCGCGGTCGACATCACCGTGACACCGCCCGCCAGCGCCAGCGAGCACTCGTCGTTGCGCAACGCCTGTGCCGCGAGGTGGACGGCGACGAGGGACGACGAGCAGGCGGTGTCGATGGTGACCGCCGGGCCCTCGAACCCGAACGAGTAGGCCACCCGGCCGGACGCGACGCTGGTGGTGGTGCCGGTCGCGAGGTAACCCTCGACGTCCGCCGGGATCCGGGTGAGGCCGGAGGCGTACCCCTGCGGGATCACGCCGGTGAAGACGCCGGTCGTGCTGCCGCGCAGGGTGTTCGGGTCGAGGCCGGCGTGTTCCAGCGCCTCCCACGCGGTTTCGAGCAGCAGTCGTTGCTGCGGGTCGGTGGCGAGGGCCTCGCGCGGGCTCATTCCGAAGAACTCGGCGTCGAACTCCGCCGCGTCGTGCAGGAACGCGCCGTGCCGCACGTACGTCGTGCCCGGTTCGCCGAGGTCCGGGTCGTACAGCTGGTCGAGGTCCCAGCCGCGGTCGGCGGGGAACGGCGAGACCGCGTCGACGCCGTCGCGCACGATCCGCCAGAGGGCTTCCGGCGAGCTCGCGCCACCCGGGAACCGGCACCCGATTCCGATGATCACGATCGGGTCGGTGCCGGTGCCGGCCTGGGTGCGGACAGGTGCGCTCACGTCGCGCGCGGTGTCGTCGGCCAGGAACCGGGCGAGCGCGGCCGGGGTGGGGTAGTCGAAGACGAGCGTGCTCGACAGCCGGGCGCCGGTCAGCGCGGTGAGCCGGTTGCGCAGCTCCACGGCCGTGAGCGAGTCGAACCCGATCTCGGTGAAGGCCCTGCCGGGGTCGACGGATCCGGCGTCCGGATGGCCGAGCACCGCGGCCACGTTGGTGCGCACCAGGTCGAGGACCGCGTCCGCGCGTTCCTCCGGCGAGAGGCGCGCGAGGCGCTGCGCGAGGTTCCCGGTCCGCGGCGCCACCCGGTGGCCGGGGGACCGAACCAGGTCGCGCAGCACCGGTGGCACGTGCTCGCCGCGCAACGCCGTCACGTCGACCTTGACGGGTACGAGCACGGCGTCCGGCTCGGCCAGCGCGGCGTCGAACAGCGCGAGTCCGTCCACAACGGACATCGGGAGGACGCCGGTTCCGGCCATCCGGCTCAGGTCCACCCGGTCGACCGACGCCGCCATGCCGTCGAGCGGTTCCCACATGCCCCAGGCGAGGCTCTGCGCGGGCAGGCCCCTGGTCCGGCGGCGCTGGGCCAGCGCGTCCAGGTAGGCGTTGGCCGCCGCGTAGTTCGCCTGCCCAGGACTGCCCACGACGCCGGACAACGACGAGAACGACACGAACGCGGCGAGGTCGGCGACGGCGGTGAGCTCGTCCAGCACCGCGGCGCCGGTCGCCTTGGGATGCAGGACGGACTCGAGCTGACCGGGCGTCAGCGACTCCACGGTGGCGTCGGCGAGCACGCCGGCCGCGTGCACGATCGCGGTGAGCGGGCGGTGCGCGGGAACGCCGTCGAGCAGTTCCCGCATCCGCTCGCGGTCGCCGACGTCGGCGACCGCGACCGTGACCTCGACGCCGGCGGCGGTGAGCTCCGCCGTCAGCTCGGGCATCCCCGGTGCGTCGAGGCCGCGCCTGCCGACCAGCAGCAGGTGCCCGACCTCGGTCGCGAGCCGCCGGGCGACCGCCCCGCCGAGTGCTCCGGTCGCGCCGGTGACCAGCGCGGTGCCGTCCGGGTCGAGCGGCCGGGGCACGGTGAGCACCAGCTTGCCGACGTGCCTCGCCTGGCTGAGGAACCGAAGCGCGTCGGGCGCGTGCCGGACGTCCCAGGCGGTGAGCGGTGACGGTCGCAGCGCACCGGCCTCGAACAGCGCCACGAGCTCGACGAGCATCTGCTGGATGCGGTCCGGCCCGGCGTCGCCCACGTCGAACGCGCGGTAGTCCACCCCCGGATGGTCTTCCGCGACCCGCCGCGGATCGCGGACGTCGGTCTTGCCGATCTCCAGGAACCGCCCGCCGCGCGGCAGCAGCCGCAACGAGGCGTCCACGAACGGGCCGCTCAGCGAGTTCAGCACGATGTCGACGCCGCGCCCACCGGTCGCCGCGGTGAACTCCTCGGCGAAGTCGAGGGTCCGCGAACTCGCGATCGCGTGGTCCGCGAAGCCGTTCGCGCGCAGCACGTGCTGCTTCGGCGGACTCGCCGTGGCGAGGACGTCGAGGCCGAGGTGCCTCGCCAGCGCGGTCGCGGCCATGCCGACGCCGCCGGTGCCCGCGTGCACGAGGATCGACTCGCCCGATCGCGCTCCGGCCAGGTCGACGAGCGCGTGGTACGCGGTGAGGAACACGATCGGGACGGCGGCGGCCTGCGCGAACGACCAGCCGGCCGGCATCCGGGTGAGCAGCCGGTGATCCGTCGTGGTCACCGCGCCGAGCCCGCCCGTCAGCAGGCCGAACACGCGATCGCCCGGCGCGAGCCCGGTCACGCCCTCGCCCGTCTCCAGCACGATCCCGGCGCCCTCGCTGCCGAGCAGCGCCGTGCGGTCCGGGTACATCCCGAGCGTGATCAGGACGTCGCGGAAGTTGAGCCCGGCCGCGCGCACGGCGATCCGGACGTCCCCCGGTGCGAGCGGTTCCGCCGCGTCCGGGTGCGGCACCAGGGCCAGGTCGTCGAGAGTGCCGGGCGTCGTGACGGACAGCCGCCAGGGCTCGTCCGGGATCCGCAGCGCGGCGGGCGCCGATTTGGTGAGCCGGGGCGCGTACAGCCGGCCGTCCCGTTGTGCCAGCTGGTTCTCGCCGGCCGCGACCGCGTGCGCGACGGCGCCCGCGTCCGGGGTGCCGTCGGCGTCGAGCAGGACGAACCGGCCGGGGTGCTCGGTCTGCGCGCTGCGCACGAGGCCCCACGCGGCGGCGGCGCCGAGGTCGGTGGGCGCCTCCCCGCCGTGGGTCGCGACGGCTCCGGAGGTGACGACCACCAGCACGTCGTCGTGGTCGCCGCGCAGCCAGTTCCGCAGCAGCTCCAGCACCTGGCCCGGCACCAGGAGCTCGTCGTCCGCCGGACACGTCACGTACGTGAGCGAGGCCTCGGCGGTTCCGCCGGGCAGCTGTGTCCACAACAGACGCAACGGTGACATCCCGGCCGCGGGCGGAGTGAACGGCCGGGTCGCCAGGGACTCGACGCTCGCGACGAGTTCGCCCCGCGGGTCGGTGACGGTGATCGTGACGTTGTCGTTCACCGTGCGCAGGTGGGCTCGCACGGCGGTGGCGCCGGTCGCGTGCAGCCGGACTCCGTTCCAGGAGAAGGGAACCCGGGGAACGGCCGTGCCGGCGGTCAGGGCCCGCGCGTGCAGGACGGCGTCGAGCAGCGCGGGATGAACGCCGTACCCCGCGGTGTCGGTGCCCTCGGGCAGCTCCGCCTCGGCGTACAGGTCGTCGCCGTGCCGCCAGACTCGCCGCAGTCCCTGGAACGCGGGCCCGTAGGTCAGCCCGGCGTCGGCGAGAAGGTCGTACACCAGGCCGGTGTCGAGCTCCTCCGCGTCCGGATGCGGCCACTCGGCGGGCAGGGTCGCGGCCGGACCGTCCGGCGCGAGCACCCCGGTCGCGTGGCAGGTCCAGGGCTCCTCGTCGAGCCTGGTGTGCACCGACACCGCGCGCCGCCCGGACCCGTCCGGCGCGGCCACGCTCACCTGGAGCCGCAGGGAACCCTCCGCGGGCACGAGCACCGGAGCCGACAGCGTGAGCTCCGCCAGGAACTCGCATCCGGCCCGCGCCCCCGCGTGACACGCGAGGTCGGCGAGCGCCGTGCCGGGCAGGACGGTCGCCCCGAGCACGGCGTGGTCGGCCAGCCAGGACGGCGAGTGCGCCGCCAGCCTGCCGGAGAACACCACGCCGTCCCCGTCCGCGAGCTCGACCGCGGCCGCGAGCAGGGGGTGCCGGGTCCCGTTGAGCCCCAGGCCCGCGGCGCTCGCCGGGGCGGGCGTGTCGAGCCAGTAGCGGTCGTGCTGGAAGGGGTAGGTCGGCAGGGTGACCCGGCGCGGCGCGTGGCCCGCGTACACCGCGGGCCAGTCGACCGCCACCCCGTTCACGTGCAGCCTGGCCAGCGCGGTGGTGAGCGCGACGACCTCGGGCCGGTCCTTGCGTTGCGCGGGCACCAGTTCCGCGTCCACGGCGGCCATGGAGGTCAGCACGGCGTCCGGGCCGATCTCGAGGAACGTGGTCACCCCGCGGTCGCGCAACGTCTGGACGCCGTCGTGGAACCGGACGGTCTCGCGGACGTGCCGGACCCAGTACTCGGGGTCGCACACCTGGTCTCCAGCGAGCTCACCGGTGACGTTCGAGACGAGCGGGATTGCCGGTGACTGGAACGCCAGCCCGCGCACGACCTCCCGGAACGCGTCGAGCATCGGGTCCATCAGCGCGGAGTGGAACGCGTGGCTGACGGTGAGGCGCCGCGTCCTGCGTCCCCGGCCCGCGAGCACGTCCGCGACCGCCTCGACCGCCGCCGCCTCGCCCGACAGCACCACGGACCGCGGCCCGTTCACCGCGGCGACGGAGACCTCGTCGTTCAACAGCCCGGCCACCTCGGACGGTTCGGCGCGCACCGAGACCATCGCCCCGTCGCCCGGCAGCTCCTGCATCAACCGGCCGCGCGCCGCGACCAGCGCGCACGCGTCGGGGAGCGACAGCACACCCGCGACGTGCGCGGCGGTGATCTCGCCGACGGAGTGGCCACCGACGTGGTCCGGCTCGACACCCCAGCTCTCGACCAGCCGGTACAGCGCGGTCTCGAACGCGAACAGCGCGGCCTGGGTGTACCGCGTCTGGTGCACCAGCTCCGGGTCGTCGGCCAGCACCGTCCTGATCGGACGGTCGAGCAGCGGGTCGAGGCAGGCGCACACCTCGTCCATCGCGGTGGCGAAGACCTCGAACCGCTCGGCGAGCTGCTGTCCCATGCCGGGGTGCTGGCTGCCCTGGCCGCTGAACAGGATCGCGAGCTTGCCGTCCTGGCGGGCGACACCGAGCGCGGCGGCGGTGTCGTCGCCCGCGGCGAAGGCGGCGAGGTTCGCCCGGAGGTCCTCGTCGTCCAGCAGCACGGCCCGGCGTTCGAGGTGTGCCCGGCCGGTGGCGAGGGAGAACGCCACGTCGACCGGTCGTTCGGCGTCCACGACGGACTCCAGCCGGGAGGCCAGCGCGCGCAGTGCCGCGTCCGAGCGGGCGGACAGGAGCACCGGCAGCAGCGTGTGGCCCGCGGGCGGTGGCGGCGGGGTTTCCGCGGCCGCCGGCGGTTGTTCGAGGATCACGTGGGCGTTGGTCCCGCTGATGCTGAACGACGAGACGCCGGCACGGCGGACGTCGCCGGACCACTCGCACGCCTTGGTGAGCAGCCGGACGTCACCCGCCGACCAGTCGACGTGCGGGGTCGGCCGGTCCACGTGCAGGGTCTTCGGCAGCACGCCGTGCTCGATCGCCTTGACCATCTTGATGATCCCGGCGACCCCGGCGGCCGCCTGGGTGTGCCCGAGGTTCGACTTGACCGAACCGAGCCGCAGCGGCGTCTCGCGGTGCCGGCCGTAGACCGCGAGCAGGGCCTGCGCCTCGATCGGGTCGCCGAGCGTCGTTCCGGTGCCGTGCGCCTCGACCACGTCAACGTCGCGCGCGGACAGCCCGGCGGCCGCGAGCGCCTGGCGGATCACGCGTTGCTGGGCCGGGCCGCTGGGGGCGGTGAGACCGTTCGACGCGCCGTCCTGGTTGACCGCGGTGCCCCGGACGACGGCGAGGACGCGGTGGCCGTTGCGCAGCGCGTCCGACAGCCGTTCGACGACCAGCAGCCCCGTGCCGTCGGAGAAGCCCGTGCCGTCCGCGGCGGCCGCGAAGGGCTTGCACCGGCCGTCCGGTGCGAGGCCGCGCTGCCGGCTGAACGCCACGAACACGCCGGGTGTCACGACGACGGTGGCTCCACCCGCCAGCGCGAGAGAGCAGTCGCCGTTGCGCAGGGCCTGAACGGCCAGGTGCAGCGCGACCAGCGACGAGGAGCACCCCGTGTCGAGCGTGACGGCGGGGCCGTGCAGCCCGAAGCTGTACGCGACGCGGCCGGAGGCGACGCTCGTGGTGTTGCCCGTCATGAAGTAGCCCTCGACGCCGTCCGGTGCCAGCCGCGGCGAGAACGCGTAGTCCTGGGCGATCACCCCGGCGAAGACACCGGTGTCGCTGCCCCGCAGGGACACCGGGTCGATGCCCGCATTCTCGAACGCCTCCCAGGCCGTCTCCAGCAGGACGCGCTGCTGCGGGTCGGTCGCCAGCGCCTCGCGCGGGCTCATGCCGAAGAAGCCCGCGTCGAACCCGTCCGCGTCGTGCACGAACCCGCCGGCGTCGGCGTACGACCTGCCCGGTGCGTCCGGGTCGGGGTCGAAGAGGTTCGCGAGGTCCCAGCCCCGGTTGGCCGGGAACCCGCCTATCGCGTCCCGCCCGTCGGCGAGCAGGTCCCACAGCTCGTCCGGGGAGGTGACGCCGCCGGGGAACCGGCAGCTCATCCCGATGATCGCGATCGGTTCCGCGTCCCGGCTCTCGGCCTGCTCGACGCGCCTGCGGGCGTCGCGCAGCTCGGCGGTCGCCCGCCGCAGGTACTCGCGGAGCTTGTCCTCGTTGCCCATGCGTCGCCAATCGTCAGTGCCGGTCGGACAGTTCGGTGTCCAGGGCGGTGAACAGTTCGTCGTCGGACGCGGTGGCCAGGTCCGCGTCGTCGGTCTCGCTCGACCACTTCCGCACGAGGTAGCGCAGCCGCGCCACGACCGCGGGCCGCTGCTCCGGCAGACCGTCCACGAGGGACTCGACCCGGTCGAGCTCCTCCAGCGGACCCGCCGGCCGGACGTCCAGCAGCGCCAGCACGTGGCCCGCCAGCGCGCGGGGGCTCGGGTGGTCGAACACGACGGTCGTGGCGAGGGTGACCCCGCACAGCTCGGAGAGCCGGTTGCGCAGTTCGACGGCGGTGAGCGAGTCGAACCCCATCTCGGTGAAGGCCCGGTCGCCGTCGACGTCGGCGGCCGAGGAGTGACCGAGGATCGTGGACACCTGTGTGCGCACCAGGTTCAGCACCAGCTCGTCCTGTTCGGACTCGGTGAGCCCGTCGAGGACCAAGCCGGGTGCCTCGGCCGGGCGGGACGGCGCGACGAGCCCGCGCAGCAGCGCCGGCACCGGGTCCGCCACCGAGTCCAGCTCCATCCTGGCCGGGACGAGGACCGCCTCCTGCCGCGACAGCACGGCGTCGAAGAGCGCGAGACCGGCCTGGGGCGAGAGCAGCCCGATCCCGCCGCGGGCCCACCTGGCGAGCATCGACCGGTCCAGCAGGTCGCTCACCGCGCTGTCGTCCCACAGACCCCACGCGAGCGACATGCCGGGCAGCCCCTGCGCCCGCCGGTGCTGCGCGAGCGCGTCGACCACGGCGTTGGCCGCGGCGTAGTTCGCCTGCCCCGGCCCGCCGACGGTGGTGGCGACCGAGGAGAACAGCACGAACGCGGCCAGCCCGGCGTCCCTGGTGAGCTCGTGCAGGTGCCAGGCGGCGTCGACCTTGGGCCGCAGCACCGCGTCGAACCGTTGCGGCGTCAGCGATCCGATGACGCCGTCGTCGAGCAGGCCCGCCGTGTGGATCACAGCGGTCAGCGGATGATCCGGCGACACCGACGCGAGCAGCGCGGTCACCTCGTCGCGGTCGCTCACGTCGCAGGCCGCGATCGTGACGGTCGCGCCGAGGTCGCTGAGCTCGGCCCGCAGCTCGGCGGCACCGGGCGCGGCGTTCCCGCGCCTGCTCGCCAGCAGCAGCCGACGCACGCCGTGCCCGGTCACCAGCCGACGCGCGATCCGCGCTCCGAGCGTGCCGGTGCCGCCGGTCACGAGGACTGTGCCGTGCGGGTCCAGGACGTCGTGCCGGGGTTCGGCGGCGGACGCGCGCACCAGGCGGCACGCGTGGGCGACACCGTGGCGCACGGCGATCTGGGGTTCTCCGGCGGCACGTGCGGCCGCCACCACGCCGGGCTGGACCAAGTCGGCGTCGATGAGCGTGATCCGGCCGGGATGTTCGGACTGGACCGACCGCACCATGCCCCACACGGCCGCCGCGGCGAGGTCGGTGACGTCCTCGCCGGCGCCGACGGCCACCGCGCCGCGGGTGTGCAGGACGAGATGGCTCCCCGCCAGGCGCTCGTCGGCGAGCCACCGCTGGAGCAGGCCGAGAACCTCGCTGGTGACCTTGCGGACAGCCGCGGGCAGGTCGGTGCGGTCGCCTGTGCGTGGCACGGTGGTGTGGTCGGGTGCTGTGTCGGGATCGGGGGCCTCGCCGGTGATCGTGCGGACCGCTGCTGTGGGCAGGCCGACTCCGCCGCCCACGCACGACACCGTGACGTAGTCCGGCACCGCGTCGAGGTCGAGTGCCTCGTTGGTGGTGGCGCGGACCGTGGTGGGTGGGTCGGTGCGGCCGTTCGCGCGTGGCGCGGTGGTGTGGTTCCGCGTGGTGCCGGGAGCCTCGCCGGCGACCTTGCGGACCGCCGCGGGCAGGTCGGCCGCGTCGAGATCGAGGGTCGCCCAGGTCGCCGTGGGCTGCTCGCGGAGCTCCAGCGCCGTCCACCGGAGACCGAACAGGTCGCTGGTGCCGGTCGGCGCGTCGGGTGCGTCGAGCCAGTAGCGCCTGCGCTGGAACGGGTAGTTCGGCAGCGGGACGTGGTGCGCGCCGGGGAAGAACGGGGTCCAGTCGGCGTCTGGGACGTGGGCGAGCGCCGTCGCGAAGGTCTGGCCCTGCGGTAGGTCGCGGCGCATCAGCGGGGCGGCCGCGATCCGGTGTCCGTCCAGGACCGCGCGGGTCAGCGCGGTGAGGGTGGCGTCCGGGCCGAGCTCCAGGTAGGTGGTCGCGCCGAGGTCGTGCAGGGTCCGCACGCTGTCGTGGAACCGGACGGTGTCGCGCAGGTGCCGGGTCCAGTAGTCCGCGTCGAACCGGGGGACCACCTCGCCGGACACGATCGGGATCGACGGCGGGCGGTGGTCCGCCTTCTGAGCGATCGTGTGGAACTCGGCCAGCACGGCGTCCATCTGCGGCGAGTGGAACGCGTGGGAGACCTTGAGGCGCCTGGTCCTGCGGCCGAGGCCGGCGAAGTGCTCGGCGATCCTGGTGGCCGCCGGCTCGGCACCGGAGACGACGGTGGCGTTGTGCTCGTTGACCGCCGCGATGCTCACAGTCTCGTCGAGCAGTGGCCGGACCTCGTCCTCCGCGGCCTGCAGGGAGATCATCACGCCGGAGCCGGGCGCGCTCTGCATCAGCCGTCCGCGGGCGGTGACCAGCATCGCCGCGTCGGGCAGGGTCAGCACGCCCGCCACGTGCGCCGCGGTGAGCTCGCCGAGAGAGTGACCGGCCAGGTGACGGGCTGTCACGCCGTGGTGTTCCAACAGCCGGTAAAGCGCGGTCTGCAGGGCGAACAACGCGGGCTGCGCGTACTCCGTGCGGTCCAGCGGTTCCGGTTCGCCGAACACGAGGTCGCGCAACGACCGCCCGAGGTGCTCGTCGACGTGCTCGCAGACCTCGTCGAAGGCGGCGGCGAAGACCGGGAAGCCGGCGTGCAGCTCCCTGCCCATGCCGGCGTACTGGCTGCCCTGCCCGGAGAACAGGAACGCGGTCCCACCGGTCGTCGTGGTGGCGCGTCCGGTGTTCGGCGCCCTGCTGCCCTCCGCGACCGCCTTCAGCCCGCCGCGCAGCTCGTCCAGGGTGGATCCGAAGACCACGGCCCGGTGTTCGAACGCGGCCCGCGTGCTCAGCACGCGGCCGATGCCGGCGGGCTCACCGTCCGTTGTGGACAGACGGTCGGCCAGGTCGCGCAGTGCCGCGTCCGTCCTGGCCGAGAGGACCCACGGCACAGGTGTCCCGGCCGGTGCCGGGGGCTCCGGCCGCACGGGTGGCTGCTCGACGATCACGTGGGCGTTGGTGCCGCTGATGCCGAACGAGGAGACGGCCGCCCGGCGCGGCCGGTCCACCGATGGCCAGGGCTGGGCCGAGGTGAGCAGCCGGACGCGGGCGCTGTCCCAGTCGACGTGCGGGGAGGGCGCGTCGACGTGCAACGTCCTCGGCAGCACGCCGTGCTCGATCGCCTTGACCATCTTGATGAACCCGGCGATGCCGGCGGCGGCCTGGGTGTGGCCGATGTTGGACTTGACGGAACCGAGCCAGAGCGGCTGCTCCCGGTCCCTGCCGTAGGTGGCGGCGATGGCCTGCGCCTCGATCGGGTCACCCAGCGTCGTCCCGGTGCCGTGCGCCTCCACGGCGTCCACCTGGTGCGCGGCGAGCCGGGCCGCCGCGAGGGCCTGCCGGATGACGCGCTGCTGGGACGGACCGTTGGGGGTGGTCAGGCCGTTGGATGCGCCGTCCTGGTTCACCGCGGTGCCCCGGACGACCGCGAGCACCGGGTGGCCGCGGTGCTGGGCGTCGGACAGGCGTTCGAGCAGGACCAGCCCCACGCCCTCGCTCCACCCGGTGCCGTCGGCCGCCTGCGCGAAGGCCTTGCACCGGCCGTCCGCCGCCAGGCCGCGCTGCCTGCTGAACGCGATGAACGTGCCGGGTGTCGCCATCGTCGTGACGCCGCCGGCGAGCGCGAGGTCGCACTCGCCGGCGCGCAGCGACTGCCCGGCCAGGTGGATCGCGACGAGCGAGGAGGAGCACGCGGTGTCGACGCTGACCGCGGGACCCTCGAACCCGAAGGCGTAGGAGACCCGGCCCGACGCGACGCTGCCCGCGCTCCCGGTGCCGACGTACCCCTCGAAGTCCGCGGGAGCGTTGGGGAAGAAGCGCGCGCCGTAGTCGTTGTACATCACCCCGGCGAACACGGCGGTGCGGCTGCCGCGCAACGAACGCGGATCGATGCCCGCGTTCTCCAGCGCCTCCCACGCCGTCTCCAGCAACAGCCGCTGCTGCGGGTCGGTGGCCAGCGCCTCCCGCGGGCTCATGCCGAAGAACTCCGCGTCGAAGTCACCGGCGTCGTGCAGGAAGCCGCCGTGCCGGGTGTAGCTGGTGCCGTGGTGGCCGGGATCCGGGTGGTACAGGCCGGGATCCCAGCCGCGGTCGGCGGGGAACTCCGAGATCGCGTCGACCTCGCCCGCGACCAGCCGCCACAGCTCGTCCGGTGTCCGGACCCCGCCGGGGAACCGGCAGGCCATGCCCACCACCGCGATCGGCTCGTGCGCGAGGTCGGTGAGCTCCTGGTTGCGGCGGCGCAGGCGTTGCAGCTCCTTCGCCGAGGTGCGGAGGGCTTCGAGCAGCGTCTCCTGGGTGACCGTCATCGCGCCTCGCTCCCGTTCAGCACCAGGTGCACGAGGCTCTCCGCGTCCATGGCGTCGAGGTCGTGCTCCTGATGACCGTTGTGATCGATGCCGTCGCCGGGTGCGTCGGCCAGCCGCAGCAGCACGTCCACCAGCCCGGCGTCGCGCAGCCGGGCGAACGGGATGCGGCCCAGCACCTCGCGCACCCGCGCCTCGGCCGGATCGGTGTCCGATGTGGACGTCAGCAGGTCGTGCAGGTGCCCGGCGAGCGCGGTGGGCGTCGGGTAGTCGAAGATCAGCGTCGCGGGCAGGCCGGCACCGGCGACCGCGGTGAGCCGGTTGCGCAGCTCGACGGCGGTCAGCGAGTCGAAGCCCGCGTCGCCGAACGCCTGGTCCGGATCGACGGCGTCGACGCCCGGATGCGCGAGCACCTCGGCCACGTGCGTGCGGACGACGGTCAACAGCAGTGCCCGCTGCTCGGGTTTCGTCAAGCCTGCCAGGCGTTCGGCGAGACCGTCCACATCGGACGACGTGGCGCGACGCCTTGGTACGAGCCCGCGCAGGGGCGCCGGCACCGGCCCGGCGGACCGCAGTGCCGCCACGTCGAGCTTCGCCGGGAGCACGAGCGGCCTGCCGAGGCCGACGGCCGCGTCGAACATCGCCAGGCCTTCCCCGGTGGTCATCGGGACGACGCCGCCGCGGCCCAGCCTCGCCAGGTCGGCGGCGGAGAGCTGACCGGCCATACCGCCGCCGGGAGCCCACATGCCCCAGGCGAGGGAGGTCGCCGGCAGCCCGCGGGCCACCCGGTGGTGGGCGAGCGCGTCCAGGAACGTGTTCGCGGCGGCGTAGCCCGCCTGGCCGGGGTTGCCGGTGATGCCCGCCGCGGACGAGAACAGCACGAACGCGGCGAGGTCGCCGGTCAGCTCGTGCAGGTTCCACGCCGCGGTCGCCTTGGGCCGCAGCAGTGCACCGAGCCGCTCCGGCGTGAGCGCGGTGAGCACGCCGTCGTCGAGCACGCCGGCCGCGTGGATCACGGCGGTGAGCGGGTGCTCGGCGGGAACAGCGGCCAGGCACCGGGCGAGCGCGTCCGCGTCGGCAGCGTCGCAGGCGGCGATGGTCACGTCCGCGTCGAGACCGAGCAGCTCCGCGGCGTTCTCCGCCCCCTGCCCGCTCCTGCTGAGCAGCAGCAGGTGGCGGACGCCGGTCGCGACGAGGTACCGGGCGAGCGTGCTGCCCAGCGCACCGGTGCCGCCGGTGATGAGCACGGTGCCGTCGGGGTCCCACGACCGCGGCGCCGCCGGTGCGGGGCTGATCCGGGTGACGCGGGGGACCCGGAGCCGCCCGGCGCGGACCGCGAGCTGCGGTTCGCCGGACGCGACGGCGGCGGCGAGGTCCGGCACGGCGTCGGTGTCGACGTCGACCAGCACGAACCGGTCGGCGTGCTCGGACTGGGCGGTGCGCACCAGGCCCCACGCGGCTGATCCGGCCAGGTCCGTGACGTCCTCGCCCGGTCCCGTGGCCACGGCACCGTGCGTGACGACCACCAGCTTGCCGGCCGGCTGCTCGGCGAGCCACCGTTGAGCGAGGTCGAGCACCTCGCACGCGGCCGTGGTGACGTCGTCGGCCGGCCGCCGGTCGGCCACGACGAACTCGGCCGGGTCACCGCCGGGCGCTGCCGTGAGCTCCGGCCAGTCCACCGAGAACAGCGAACCGGCGGTGGCCGCCGGGACCTCCCTGGACACCACACCGTCCACAGTGGCCACCAGCGCACCCAGCGAGTCGGTCAGCGTGATCGCGACCGCGCCCTGCCCGGCGGGTTTCAGGTGCGCTCGCACCACCCTCGCGCCGGTCGCGCCGACCTGGACGCCGGTCCACTCGAACGGCAGCCGCACGGGTTCACCGGGCGCCGCCCAGGCGACCGTGGTGTGCAGCACGGCGTCCAGGAGCGCGGGGTGGAGCTGGAACCCCGACGGGTCGAGGTCCTCGACCGCCGCCTCCGCGTACAGGTCGTCGCCGAGCCGCCACGCCCGCCGCAAGCCCTGGAACGCCGGGCCGTGCTCGACGCCGGCGAGCGCCAGCCTCGCGTGGATCTCGTCGAGGTCCACCGCGGTCGCACCGGCCGGTGGCCAGGCGTCGGCGAGACCGGACGCCGGTGCGTCCGGAACAGGGCGGGTCAGCGTGCCGGACGCGTGCAGCCGCCAGTCGTCGCCGTCGCGGGTGTGCACGGTGACGGGGCGCTGACCGCCCTCCTCGGCGCCGACGGTGACCTGCAGCGAACACGGCAGCGCGACCGGCTCGCTCAGCACGAGGCCCGCCACGCGCCCGAAGTCCAGGCAGCGGCCCGCGTGGGCGGCGAGGTCGACCAGCGCCGCACCGGGGAGCAGGACCGTGCCGGACACGGCGTGGTCGGCGAGCCAGGGGTGGGTGTGCGCCGTGACCCGGCCGCTCAGCACCAGGCCGCCGTCGTCGGGCAGCTCGACCGAGGCCGTGGCCAGCGGGTGGCCGTGCTGCCCGGCGGGCGCGGTGTTCGGCGTGTCGAGCCAGTACCGGCGCTTCTGGAACCCGTAGGTGGGCAACGGAATCCGCCGCCCGCCGGTGACGGCCGGTGTCCAGTCCACCTCGTGCCCGTGGACGTGCAGGCCACCGAGCGCCGACAGCAGCGCACGCGGTTCCGGCACCCCGGTGCGCAGCGCGGGCAGCAGCAGGGCGCCGCTGCTGTCGACGTTGTCCAGGGTCATCGCGGTGAGCACGCCACCGGGGCCGAGCTCGAGGAACGTCGTGACACCCAGGCCCGCCAACGTCTCGACGCCGTCGGCGAAGCGCACGGCGTGGCGGGCGTGCCGGACCCAGTGCTCCGGGTCGCACAGCTCGTCGCCCGCGAGGCGTCCGGTCAACGTGGACACGACGGGGATCGACGGCGGGGAGAAGGTCAGGTCGGCCGCCACGTCGCGGAACTCGTCGAGCACGGGGTCCATCAACGGCGAGTGGAACGCGTGGCTGACCCGCAGCCGCCTGGTCTTGCGGCCCTGCGCGGCGAACGCCCCGGCGATCCGCAGCACCGCGGTCTCGTCGCCGGACAGCACGACCGACTCGGGACCGTTGACGGCGGCGACGTCGCACCGGCCGTCGAGCCGCGCGAGCACCTCGGCCTCGGTCGCCTGCACCGAGACCATCGCCCCGACGGCGGGCAGCGCCTGCATCAGCCTGCCCCTCGCGGCGACCAGCGTCGCCGCGTCCGGAAGCGACAGCACGCCGGCGACGTGCGCCGCCGCGAGCTCGCCGATCGAGTGGCCGTGCAGGAAGTCCGGCACGACCCCGAAGGACTCGACCAGCCGGAACAGCGCCACCTCCAGCGCGAACAGCGCGGGCTGGGTGTACCCGGTCTGCCCGATCGCCTCGTCCGCGCCGAGGACGAGCTCTGCCAGCGGCCGGTCGAGGTGCGGGTCGAACGCCGCGCAGGCACCGGCGAACGCGGCGGCGAACACCGGGAAGCTCTCGCTGAGCTCGCGGCCCATCCCGGGACGCTGGGCGCCCTGACCGGTGAACCCGAACGCCAGCCTGCCCGCGCGGTCCGCGGAGCCGACGAGCAACCCGGTGGCGGAGTTCCCGGCCGCCAGCGCGGACAGCGCCGTTAGCCGCTCCTCCTGGGCGGCACCGACGATCGCGGCCCGGTGGGTCAGCCCGGCCCGCGTGGTCGCGAGCGACCAGGCGACGTTGAGTGGCTCGGCGTCCCGCGCCGGGGACAGCAGCCGGGCGGCCTGGTCCCGCAGGGCCTGTGGTGTGTGCCCGGACAGCAGCCAGGGGACCGGGCCCCGCACCTCGGCGGCGGGGGGAGGCTCCTCGGTGGCGGGCGCCTGCTCGATGACGAGGTGCGAGTTGGTGCCGCTGATCCCGAACGACGAGATTGCCGCCCGGCGCGGCCGTTCGGCCACGGGCCACGGCTGGTTCTCCACCGGCAGCAGCACGTCGCCCTGCTCCCAGTCGACGTGCGAGCTGGGGGCGTCGACGTGCAGGGTCGCCGGTACCGTCGCGCGCTCGATCGCCTTGATCATCTTGATCAGCCCGGCGACGCCCGCGGCGGCCTGGGTGTGCCCGATGTTGGACTTGACCGAGCCGAGCCAGAGCGGCGTGGACCGGTCCTGGCCGTAGGTGGCGATGATCGCCTGCGCCTCGATGGGGTCGCCGAGCGTGGTGCCGGTGCCGTGCGCCTCCACCACGTCGACGTCCGAGGTGCGCAGGCGGGCGTTGGCGAGCGCCTGGCGGATGACGCGTTGCTGCGACGGGCCGTTCGGTGCGGTGAGACCGTTCGACGCGCCGTCCTGGTTGACCGCGGAGCCCCTGATGACGGCGTGGATCTTGTGGTTGTTGCGCCGGGCGTCGGACAGGCGTTCCAGCAGGACGAGTCCGACGCCCTCGCTCCAGCCGGTGCCGTCCGCGGCGTCGGCGAACGGCTTGCAGCGGCCGTCGGCGGACAACCCGCGCTGGCGGCTGAACTCGACGAACAGGCCAGGGGTGGCCATCGTCGTGACGCCACCGGCGATCGCGAGCGTGCACTCGTGGTTGCGCAGCGCCTGGGCGGCGAGGTGGACGGCGACCAGCGACGACGAGCACGCGGTGTCCACGGTCACCGCCGGCCCCTCCAGGCCGAACGCGTACGCGACCCGTCCCGAGGCCACGCTGCCCGCGCTGCCGGTGCCGACGTAGCCCTCGAAGTCCCTGGGGATGTTCGGCATCAGCCGTGAGCCGTAGTCGTTGTACATGACCCCGGCGAAGATCCCGGTCGTCGTGCCGCGCAGGGTGTGCGGGTCGATGCCCGCGTCCTCGACCACCTCCCAGGCGGTCTGCAACAGCAGCCGCTGCTGGGGGTCGGTGGCCAGGGCCTCGCGCGGGCTCATGCCGAAGAACTCCGCGTCGAACTGGTCGGCGTCGTGCAGGAACCCGCCGGTGCGGGTGTAGCTGGTGCCGTGGTGGGCGGGGTCGGGGTGGTAGAGCGCGCCCAGGTCCCAGCCGCGGTTGTCCGGGAAGCCGGACATGGCGTCGGTTCCGCTCGCGACGAGGTTCCACAGGTCGTCGGCGTTGTGGACGCCGCCGGGGTAGTGGCAGCCGATGCCGACCACCACGATCGGGTCGTCGGCGTCCGCTGCCCTGGACGCCACCACGGCGGGTGCCGCCGGCCGCTCGTCGCGCAACAGCGTCACGAGGTGGTCGGCGAGAGCGAGTGGGGTCGGGTGGTCGAACACGAGCGTCGCGGGCAGCCGGAGCCCGGCGGCGGCGCCGAGCCGGTTGCGCAGCTCGACGCTCGTCAGCGAGTCGAAACCGAGCTCCTTGAACGGTTTGGTGATCTCGACGGCGCCCGGTTCGGCGTGCCCGAGGATCGTCGCGGCGGCGGTCCTGACCGTGTCGATCAGCCGTTCCCGTTGCTCCGCGGGGGAAAGCCCGGTCAGTCGCAAGGCCGTCGTGGCCGCCGCCGTCCTGCGCCGGGCCGGAACGAGCGCGCGCAGCAACGGGTGGGCTGCCTCGGCCTGCGCGCGCAGGGCGGCCAGGTCGAGCGCCGCGGGCACCAGCAGTGCCCGGTCGGCGCCGATCGCGTGGTCGAACAGCGCGAGCGCCTGGTCGGTCGGCATCGGCCGGAAGCCCGCCCGGCGCATCCTCGCCCGGTCGCTGCCGGACAGCCGCCGGGTGAGGCCGCTCTCGGTCTCCCACAGACCCCAGGCGAGCGACGTCGCGGGAAGTCCTCGGGTGCGGCGGTGCTGGGCCAGCGCGTCGAGGAACGCGTTCGCCGCCGTGTAGTTGGCCTGCGCCGGGTTGCCGAACTGGGCCGCGGCCGAGGAGAACGTGAGGAACGTCGTCACCGGGTGGCCGGCGGTGAGCTCGTGCAGGTGCCAGGCCGCGTCGACCTTGGGCCGCAGCACGGTGTCGACCCGCTCTGGCGTCAGCGAGGTGACCAGGCCGTCGTCGAGGGTGCCCGCGGTGTGCACCACGGCGGTGACCCGGTGCTCCGCGAGGAGCGCCGCCAGTGCCGCGCGGTCGGTGATGTCGCAGCGCGCGACCGTGATCGTCGTGTCCGTGCCGTCGGCCAGCCGGGTGAGGCGCTCGACGGTCTCGTCGGACGTCTCCGGCCGGGTGGTGAGCAGCAGGCGCGGTGAGCGGTGGTGGTCGGCGAGGTGCCGGACGATGAACGTCGCGAGCGTGCCGGTCGCCCCCGTGACCAGCGCGGTGCCCTCGTCGAGCCGCACGGTGGGTGGTGGTTGCACGACGGCGAGCCGCGGCACGTGCAGGCGGCCGTCGCGGATGGCCGTCTGCGGTTCGCCGCCGGCGATCGCGCCGCGCACCAGCTCGTCCGCGACGTCGGTGGCCCCGTCGATCAGGACGATGCGGTCCGGGTGTTCCGACTGCGCCGACCGCAGCAGGCCCCACGCGGTGGCGGCGGCGAGGTCGACGTCCTCGTCCGGACGCACCGCGACGGCCCCGGTGGTGAGCGCGACGATCCGGGTACCGGCGAGGTCGTCGTCCGCGAGCAGTTCCTGCAACCGCGCCAGCACGGTTTTCGCGGTGTCGTGGGCGGCCCTCGCGGCGTCCTGGTCGCCGGACGACTCCCAGCGCAGGAACACGACCTCCTCGTCGGCGCCCCGGCCGGTCGAGGTGGTCTCCGTCCACTCCAGACCGAACAGCGCGCCGTCCCGCCGGGAGCCGCTCCCGGCGATCTGGTCCGGTGCCACCGGCCGCAGCGTGAGCGACTCGACGGTCGCCACGAGCTGTCCCTCTGGCGTGGCCAGGGTGAGCGACACCGCGTCCGGCGCGGTCCTGGTCAGCACCACGCGCAGACTCGCGGCTCCCGCGGTGTGCAGGCGGATTCCGTTCCAGGCGAACGGCAACCGGAGCCGGCTCTCGCCGTCCAGCGCGAGCACGTGCAGTGCGGCGTCGAACAACGCGGGGTGCAGGCCGAACCCGCCCGTGCCGACCTCCTCGGGCAGCCGCACCTCGGCGAACAGCCGGTCGTCCGCCCGCCAGGCCGCCACCAGGCCCTGGAACGCCGGGCCGTACTCCACGCCGGCCTCCGCCAGGCGTTCGTAGACGTCGGTGACGTCCAGCGCCGTCGCCTCCGGTGGCCACTCGGCCGTGGACAGGTCGTCCTGTCCGGACCTGGGTGCCAGCACCGCGTTCGCGTTGCGGGTCCACGGCGCGTCCTCACCGAGTCGCGAGTGGACGGTCAGCGCGTACCGCCCGCCCTCCTCCGGCAGCATCCGCAGCTGGACCTGGACCGGCGTGTCCGCGGGCAGGACCAGTGGCGCCTGGATGGTCAGCTCCTCGACGAGCGCACAGCCGACCTGGTCACCCGCGTGCCCGGCGAGCTCGGCGAACGCGGTGCCGGGCAACAGGACCGTGCCGAGCACCGCGTGGTCGGCGAGCCATCGGTGGGACTCCGCGGAGAGACGTCCGGTCAGCAGCACCTCACCGCCGGCGAGCTCCACGCGGGCGCCGAGCAGCGGGTGTCCCGCCGCGGCCAGCCCGGCGCCCGACACGTCGCCGGTGCCGGGGTCGTCGAGCCAGTACCTCCTGCGCTGGAACGGATACGTGGGCAGCTCGACGGGACCGGTGGCCTCGCCGAGCACCACCGGCCAGTCCACCGGCGCGCCGTGGGCGTACGCCGCCGCGAGCGACGTGAGCCAGCGGCCGGGACCGCCGTCGTCGCGGCGCAGCGAGCCGACCGCGGCGCCGCCGAGACCGGCCGCGTCCAGCGTCTCCTGCAGCGCGGTGGTCAGCACGGGATGGGCGCTCGCCTCGACGAACAGGCGGTGGCCGTCCTGCAGTGCCCTCGTCACCGCGGGTTCGAAGAGGACGGTCTGGCGGAGGTTCCGGAACCAGTACCCGGCGTCCAGCGTCGTCGTGTCGGACACCGGTTCGCCGGTGACGGTCGAGTAGAAGGTGATCCGCGCCGCCTGCGGGCTGATCCCGGCCAGCGCGCCGAGGACCTCGTCGTGCAGGGCGTCGACGTGCGGCGAGTGGGACGCGTAGTCCACCGCGATCCGCCTGGCGTGCACGCCGTCGCGTTCGCACCGGGCGAGCAGGTCGTCGAGCGCCGCGGTGTCGCCGGACACGACCGTCGACGCCGGGCCGTTGACGGCGGCGACCTGCACCCCGGCGGGGAGCAGGTCTTCGGTCCGCGAGGCGGGCAACTGCACGGAGACCATGCCGCCGGTACCGGTGATCGCCGTGATGGCCCTGCTGCGCAACGCGACCACGCGGGCGGCGTCGTCGAGGGACAGCACCCCCGCGATGTGGGCGGCCGCGATCTCGCCCTGCGAGTGCCCGATCACGGCGTCCGGTTCGACCCCGTGCGCCTGCCAGAACCTGGTCAGCGCGACCATGACGGCGAACAGCGCGGGCTGGACCACGTCGACCCGGTCCCAGGCGGAGTCGCGCAGGACGTCGGCGAGCGACCATCCGGTGTGGGGCCGCAGCGCGGCGTCGCACTCGGCGATGTGCCCGGCGAAGACCGGTGAGGCCGCCATGAGCTCGGTCGCCATGCCGGCCCACTGCGAACCCTGGCCGGGGAACGCGAACACGATCCGGCCACCGACCCGGTCGCCGGTGACCAGGTTCGGGCTCGGTGTGCCGGCGGCGAGCGCGCTGAGACCCTGCCGCAGGTCGCCGGTGACCACGGCACGGGTGTCGAACTCGGCCCTGCCGGTGACCAGCGCGGGACCGAGTTCCGCCGGATCGGGCGCGTCGTGGCGGTCGAGCAGGCTCAGGAGCTGGCCGGCCCGTTCGCGCAGGGCGGCGGTGCCCTTGGCGGACAGCACGAGCGCCGTCTGGCCGGGCCTGGTCGCCGGCGGCCGGACGGGCTCGTCGGCCGGTGGCTCTTCCAGGACGACGTGGGCGTTGGTGCCGCTGATGCCGAAGGCCGAGACGCCGGTCCGGCGCGGCCGGTCCCCGCGCACCCACGGCCGGGGTTCGGTGAGCAGCTCGATGGAGCCCCGCGTCCAGTCGACGTGCGGGCTGGGCGTGTCGACGTGCAGGGTCTTCGGCAGCAGTCCGTGTTCCAGGGCCTTGACCATCTTGATCACGCTCGCCACGCCGGCCGCCGCCTGCGTGTGGCCGATGTTGGACTTGACCGAGCCGAGCCGGAGGGGTTCGGCGCGGTCCTGGCCGTAGGTGGCGAGCAGGGCCTGCGCCTCGATGGGGTCGCCGAGCGCGGTACCCGTCCCGTGCGCCTCGACGACGTCCACATCGGACGGTCGCAGGCCCGCGCCGGCCAGCGCCTGCAGGATCACGCGTTCCTGGGACGGGCCGTTGGGGGCGGTGATGCCGTTGGACGCGCCGTCCTGGTTGACGGCCGAGCCGCGGACCACGGCCAGCACCCGGCGGCCCGCCCGCCGGGCGTCCGAGAGGCGTTCCAGCAGGAGCAGGCCCACGCCCTCGGCGAAACCGGTGCCGTCCGCGCCGGCGGCGAAGGCCCGGCAGCGGCCGTCCGGGGACAGACCGCGCTGCCGGCTGAAGTCGATCAGGATCTTCGGGGTCGACATGATCGCGACGCCGCCCACCAGCGCGCGGTCGCACTCACCGCGGCGGATCGCCTGCGCGCCGAGGTGCAGCGCCACGAGCGAGGACGAGCAGGCGGTGTCCACGGTGACCGCCGGGCCTTCCAGCCCGAACGTGTACGAGATCCGGCCGGACGCGACGCTGCCCGCGCTGCCGGTGCCGATGTAGCCCTCGATCTCGGCGGGTGGCCGGTCCAGCCTGGTGCCGTAGTCGGTGAAGATCAGTCCGGTGTAGACACCCGTGCGGTGGCCGCGCAGCTTCGTCGGGTCGAGGCCCGCGCGTTCGAAGGCCTCCCACGAGGTCTCCAGCAGCAGCCGCTGCTGGGGGTCGGTGGCGAGCGCCTCGCGCGGGCTCATGCCGAAGAAGTCCGCGTCGAAGTGGTCGGCGTCGGTGACGAAGCCGCCGTGCCTTGTCGACGTCCTGCCCGCCGCGGCGGGATCGGGGTCGTACAGCTCGGCGACGTTCCAGCCACGATCTCCCGGGAACTCGCCGATGGCGTCGGTCTCGGACACGACCAGGCGCCACAGGTCCTCCGGGGACCGCACACCACCCGGATAGCGGCAGGCCATGCCGACGATGACGATCGGGTCGTCGTCGTCGTCGTCGGCCGGCCGGGCGGTGGTGGTCACCGGAGCGGAGGGGCGTGGCGCGCCGGAGAGCTCGGCCAGGAGGAACTCCGTCAGCTCGGCCGGCGACGGGTGGTCGAAGACGAGGGTCGCGGGCAGCGTGAGCCCGGTCGCCTCGGTCAGCCGGTTGCGCAGCTGCACCGCGGTCATCGAGTCGAAACCCAGGTCCTTGAAGGCCTTCGACTCGTCCACGGTGTCCGGGCGGGCGTGGCCGAGCACGGCGGCAGCGGCGGCGCGCACCAGGTCCGCGACGACGCGGCGGCGTCCGTCGGCCGGCAGCCCGTGCAGCCGGCGCGCGAGCTCCAGCTCGTCACCGGAGGTACCCGCCCGCGGCCGGCGCACCGCGGCCGGGGAGGGCGCCGCGGTGAGCGTGCCGGCCTCGAACGCGGCGGGAGCGGGCCGGGAGACCATCGACTCGATCCGCGCGACCGGGGCGCCGGCGGGATCGGTGATCGAGACGGTCGTCGATCCCGAGTCCGCCACCAGCAGGCGCACCCGCACCGCCGTGGCGGCCGTCGCGTGCAACCGCACCCCGGACCACAGGAACGGCAGCGTCGCCTCGGTCGCGTCGAGCCCGAGCGGGTGCAGCGCGGCGTCGAGCAGGGCGGGGTGGATGCCGTACCCGTCGACGTCGACGTCCTCGTCGAGGACGACCTCGGCGAACACCTCCCGGCCACGCCGCCAGGCGGCCCGCAGTCCCTGGAACGCGGGCCCGTAGCCGACACCGTGCCTCGACAGGTGGTCGTAGAGGCCGCTCACGTCCAGCTCGGTGGCGCCGTCGGGTGGCCACGGCGTGTCGTCGGCGGCAGGGGCGGGTTCGGTGTCGGGGGTGACCACCCCGCCGGCGTTGCGGACCCACGGCAGGTCGGCGTGCGTGCGCGAGTGGACGGTGATGGGCCGCGCGCCGGTGCTGTCCGCTTCCGCCACGGTCACCTGGAGCTGCACGGTGCCCTCGTCCGGCAGCACGAGCGGCGCCTCGACGACGAGCTCGTCGAGCCTCCCGCACCCGGTCCAGTCGCCCGCACGGATGGCGAGGTCGACGAACGCGCTGCCGGGCAGCACGGTCACGTTCCGCAGGCCGTGCTGGGCGAGCCACGGGTTCTCGTGCCGGGACAGACGGCCGGTGAACACCACCGACCCGCTCTCGGCCACCGTGATCGCGGCACCGAGCAGGGGGTGGTCGGCACCGGTCACGCCGAGCGCGGCGGGGTCGGCGCCCGGCCCGTCGTCGAGCCAGTACGACTGCTCCTGGAACGGGTAGTTGGGCAGCGTCACGACATTCGCGGGCAGCGCCCAGCCGACGTCGGCGCCGTGCGCGTGGGCGGTGGCCAGGGCGTGCAGGAACTGGCGGCGGTCGCCGTGGTCGCGCGTGAGCGTCGCCGTCGTGGCGATCTGCCCGGCGGTCTGCTCGATCACGGCGGTGAGCACCGGGTGGGGGCTGACCTCGATGAAGTGCCGGCGGCCGTCGGCGACCGCCGCTCGCACGGTCTGTTCGAAGTGGACGGTCTGGCGCAGGTTGCGGTACCAGTACCCGGCGTCGAGGCCGGTGCTGCCGGCGAGTGCCGCGTCGACGGTGGAGTAGAACGGGATCTCCGCGCGGCGCGGCACGACGGGGGCCAGGTCGGCCAGGATCCGGTCGCGGAGCTGGGCCATCTGAGGTGAGTGGGAGGCGTAGTCGACGGGGATCAGCCGCGCCCGGACCTCGTTCGCCCGGCAGCGGGCCTTGAGCTCACTCAGCGCCTCGGCGTCGCCGGCGATGACGACGGACTCGGGCCCGTTGACCGCGGCGATCGCCAGCCGGTCGTCGAGCAGACCGGCCACGTCCGCCGCGGACAGCGCGACGGACAGCAGCCCGCCGGTGCCGGCGATGGTGGCGATGGCCTTGCTGCGCAACGCGACCACGCGGGCGGCGTCGTCGAGCGACAACGCGCCCGCGACGCAGGCGGCGGCGATCTCGCCCTGCGAGTGGCCGATCACGGCGGCGGGTCGCACGCCGTGCGCCTGCCAGAGTTCCGCCAGCGACACCATGACCGCGAACAGAGCGGGTTGCACGACGTCCACCCGGTCCAGCGGCCCGGTGCGCAGCGCGTCGACCAGCGACCAGCCGGTGTGCGGCCGCAACGCCTCGGCGCAGGCGAGCAGGCGGTCGCGGAAGACCGGTTCCTGCTCGAACAGCTCGATGCCCATGCCCTGCCACTGCGAACCCTGGCCGGGGAACACGAACGTGGGCGCGCCGTCGTCGAGCGCGGTCGCCGTCACCACGGCCGCGTCGGGTTCCTGGCGCGCCACGGCGTCCAGGCCGCGCAGCAGCTCGTCGCGGTCCGCACCGATCACGACGGCCCGGTGCTCGAACCGGGCTCGCCCGGCCAGGGTGCCGCCGACGTCGAGCGGTTCGTGCGCGGCGGCCGCCTCCCGCAGCCGGGCGGCCTGGTCGCGCAACGCGCGTGCGGTCCGCGCGGACAACAGCCACGGCACCGGTCCGGAGGCCACCGCCTGCCGGACTTCGACCGGCCGCGGTTGTTCGACGATCACGTGGGCGTTGGTCCCGCTGACGCCGAACGACGAGACGGCGGCCCGGCGCGGGCGGTTCCCCTCCGGCCACGGGCGGTTGGCCCGGAGCAGCGCGACCGTCCCCGACGACCAGTCGACGTGCGGGGTCGGTTCGTCGACGTGCAGCGATCCCGGCAGGACGCCGTGCCGCATGCCCTCGATCATCTTGACGAGCCCCGCCACGCCGGCGGCCGCCTGGGTGTGCCCGAGGTTGGACTTGACCGACCCCAGCCACAGCGGGGTCTCCCGCTCGCGTCCGTAGGTGGCGAGCAACGCCTGGGCCTCGATCGGGTCGCCCAGCACGGTTCCGGTTCCGTGCGCCTCGACGGCGTCGACCTCGGCGGGGGCCAGTCCGGCCGCGGTGAGCGCCCGGCGGATCACCCGCTGCTGTGCGGGACCGCTCGGTGCGGAGAGCTGACTGCTGGTGCCGTCCTGGTTGACCGCCGACCCGCGCAGCACGGCCAGCACCGGGTGCCCGTTGCGCTCGGCGTCGGACAGTCGTTCCAGCACGAGCAGCCCGGCGCCCTCGCTCCAGCCGGTGCCGTCGGCTGCCGCGGCGAAGGCCTTGCACCTGCCGTCCGGCGAGAGCGCGTGCTGGCGGCTGAACTCCACGAACCCGGACGGGGTGGCCATCACGCTCACCCCGCCCGCCAGCGCGAGCGTGCACTCGTCGTTGCGCAGCGCCTGCGCGGCGAGGTGCACGGCGACGAGCGACGACGAGCAGGCGGTGTCCACGGTGACCGCGGGGCCCTCGAACCCGAACGTGTAGGCCACCCGGCCCGACGCCACGCTGCCGGAGCTGCCGATGCCGACGATCCCGCCGAACCCCTCGGGCGCGCGGGGGAGCAGCCGGCCGCCGTAGTCGCTGTACATCACCCCGGCGAAGACGCCGGTGGCGCTCGCCCGCAGCCGGTGCGGGTCGAGGCCGGCGTTCTCCAGCGCCTCCCAGGTGAGCTGGAGCAGCAGCCGCTGTTGCGGGTCGGTGGCGAGGGCCTCGCGCGGGCTCATGCCGAAGAACTCCGCGTCGAACCGGTCGGCGTCGTGCAGGAACCCGCCGTGCCGGACGTAGGTGGTGCCCTCGTGGTCGGGGTCCGGGTGGTAGAGCGACTCGACGTCCCAGCCGCGGTTGACCGGGAACGGCGAGATGGCGTCCCTGCCCGCGGCGACGAAGTCCCACAGCTCGCCGGGGGTGGTGATCCCGCCCGGATAGCGGCACGCGGCGGCTACCACCGCGATCGGGGCGTGCCGGTCCGACTCGGCCTCCTGCAGGCGGTGCCGGGTGCGGCGCAGGTCCGCGGTCACCTTCTTGAGGTAGTCGCGGAGTTTCTGCTCGGTGGAAAGCACGTCGGACACTGGCGCGTCGCCCCTTCTGTCGCTCATGAGGAGAGTTCGCTGTCGATCAGGTCGAAGATCTCGTCGTCAGTGGCGTCGTCGAGCTCGCCGGGCTCGTGCCCGTTCGGCCGGTCCACCACCGCCAGCAGGGACCGCAGCCGATCGGCCACCTGCCCGCGCACCGCGGCATCACCGTTCAAAGTGGACAGACGGGTGGCCAGGGCGGCGAGGTCGTCGAGCACGCCCGGTTCGGTGGCCGGGCGGTGCCGGACGGACAACTCGGTGCCGAGGTGCTCCGCCACGGCGCGCAACGTCGGGTGGTCGAACACCAGCGTGGTCGGCAGCCGCAGCCCGGTCACCGACTCGATCCGGTTGCGCAGCTCGACCGCGGTCAGCGAGTCGAACCCGAGCTCGAGCACCCCGCGGTCGGGCGGCAGCGCGGTGGGCGACGCGTGGCCGAGCACGGTGGCCGCCTCGCCCCGGACGAGGTCGAGCAGGATCCGTTCGCGGTCGGCGTCCGGCCGCCCGGCGAGCAGCGCCGCCACGTCGGTGGTGTCCGCGGTGGACTTCCGGGTGACCGTGCCGGCGACGCGGGACAGGACCGCGGGCAGCGCGCCCGACCTGGCCTCGGCGCGCAGCCGGGCCGGATCGAGGTCGGCGAGCACGACCGCGGCGTCGTCGCCGGCCACGGCGGTGTCGAACAGCCGGAGACCGACCTCGGGGGAGAACGCGCGAACGCCGGTCCTCGCGAGCCTGCCGAGGTCGCCCTCGCGCAGGTCGCCCGCCACCCCGAGGCCGGACCGTCCGTCGGACGACCACATGCCCCAGCCCAGGGAGACGGCGGGCAGGCCCGCCGCGCGCCGGCTGTGCGCCAGTTCGTCGAGCAGGACGTTCGCGGCCGCGTAGGTGCCCTGCCCGGCACCGCCGACGACACCGGCGAGCGACGAGAACAGCACGAACGAGCGCAGGTTCAGCTCGCGGGTGAGCTCGTGCAGGTTCAGGGCTCCGTCGACCTTCCCCCGGAACACGTGGTCGACGTCGTCCTCGGTCAGCTTCTCGACCACGCCGTCGGAGACCGCGCCCGCCGCGTGCACGACCGCGGTCAGCGGGTGGCCGGGGTCGATCGTGGCGAGCACGGCGGCCAGCGCGTCGCGGTCGCCCACGTCGCAGGCCACCGCCCGCGCCGCCGCGCCCAGCCCGGCCAGCTCCTCCGCGAGGCCGGTGGTGGCCGTGCCGCGCCCGACCAGCAACAGGTGCCGGACCCCGTGCGTGGTGACCAGGTGCCGCGTGACGATGCGGCCGAGCGCGCCGCCCGCTCCGGTGACGAGCACTGTTCCGCCGGTGTCCCAGGGAGTCCGGGTCGGGGTGGGCTCCAGCCTGCCGAGCCGGGGGAGGAGCAGCCGGTCTCCCCGGACGGCCACCTGCGGTTCCCCGGACGCGATCGCCGCGGGCAGCAGCCGGGCGGAATCGTCCAGGTCGACCAGCGCGAACCGGCCGGGGTGCTCCGACTGGGCGGACCTGACGAGGCCCCACAGCGGCGCCGACCCGAGGTCGGCGTTCCCGGCGGTGGCCCGGCGGGTGACGAACACCAGCCGGGTGGACCGCAGCGCGGGTTCGTCCAGCCACGACCGCAGCAACCGCACGGCCTCGACCGTCGCCGACCGCGCCGGCCGGCCGGCGAAGCACACGACCACGGCGTCCGGCGGGCTGCCGGCCGCGATGTCCGCGACCTCGTCGTACCGCGCGCCGGCGTCCAGTCCGAAGTGGTCGGTGCCGAGCAGCGCGTACCGGCCGGACGCGGCCGGGGGATCGGCGGCAACCCAGTCGAGCCGCCACATCGGCAGCCGCGGCGCCGCGGGCGTCAC
>NZ_MUYM01000064.1 GCF_002150765.1 Lentzea kentuckyensis | reverse complement strand
CCTCACGCTGTGCCGGCGTGATAGCGGCTTTGGCGATGCCGCGCACGAGGTGGTGAGAGGCGCGCGAGAGAGGACCGTCGTGCGAGTAGCCGTCGGCCGCACGCGCGTCGTCGTTGATGAGGTCAGACGACACGAGGGCCGAGTGCACGTCGATGCGCGACAGGTAGACCGTCTTGCCCGCCGCGGCTTCGTCGATCTCCGCGCGCGTGGGCGGACGGTTCTCCGGCCAGCGCGTCTCGTCCCAGCCGTGACCCCACACCAGTGGTCCCTCAGCCTCCCGGACCTGCTGGAGCAGGGCGTCCACGGAGGACGTGCGGGTCAGGTCGAGGCCGGTCAGCAGGAGCCCGGCGGAGGTGGCGTGGACGTGGGCGTCGACGAACGCGGGCGCGACGAAGGCGCCGTTGAGCTCGACGACCTCGGCGTCGGGGTGCAGCGCGCGGCCGACCGAGTCCTGTCCGATCCACACGACGACGCCGTCCGTGACGGCCATGGCCGTCGCATCNNACGATCATCTCCACGTCGGCGGCCAGCCCCTCGGCGCCGAGGGCGGCGGCGCTGAACGACGTCGCCATCGAGAAGAAGATCACGGTGCCGCCGTCCGCGGTCGCGAGGATGGCGCCGTGCTCGCACCCCGGCACGTCCACACACACGACCGTGACATCGACCTGCTTGCCAACCGCCTCAGCGACAGCCACCGGGTTACGTGCATCCGCGATAACGACCTCGTCGGCGAGACCGGCCGCACGCACCTGTGCCGCCTCACGCTCAGTCGGCACCAACGCCACGACGCGCGACGCACCGGCCTGACGCGCCGCCGCGAGAGAGAGCGAGCCCGACTTGCCGCCACCGCCGAGCACCAGCACGGACCCACCAGGGTGCCGCCGCACCACACGGTCCGTCAGCGCCGGTGCACCACACACGTCGAGAACGGACAACGCCAGTTCGTTGGACATGTCGGACGGCAACACGGCCGCGATCGACCGCCCGAACAGCACCGCGGTCCCCCGGCACGGCACCTGCTCGTCCTCGCCGCTCCAGTCCTGCAACCCGTCGTTGATCTTCAGGGGCGTCAGCGTGAGGCTGACCAGCGTCGCGATCCGGTCGCCCGCCTTCAGCCCGAGCGGCGACGACGGCCCGACCTCCAGGACCGTGCCGAGCAGCATGCCGCCCGAGCCGGTGACCGGGTTCTGCATCTTGCCGCGCTCGGCGACGATGTCCAGCACAGCCTGCCGGACCGCGTCACCATTGCCGTGCTGCTCCCTGAGCTGCCGGAACGACGCCGCGTCCAGGTTGAGCCGCTCGACCGCGACGATCACCTCGTCGGCCGCGGGGACCGGGTCCGCGTCGAGCCGCCACGCCTGCTGGGGCAGCACACCAGCCGGCTCGAGGACGCGGTGCAGTCCGTACGCGCTCACCTGAAAATCCTTCGGTCGACGACGCTGTCTCGACAATATCTTCACGTGAGACGTCAAGATACCGCAAGCATCACTCGACAATCAGGCGGAACCAGCGGCAGTCGTAGGGTGCGAGATCGACCTTGGCTCCGCTCTTCGCGGGCTTCACCTTCCCGCCCGTCAGCAGGTCCTCGAGCACGCCGTCGGCCGGGACGCGCACGGTGATCTCCTCGTCGGCGAAGTTGTGCACGGCGATCACCGAGCCGCCGTCGCAGTCGGCGCGGTGGGCGAACACGCGAGGCTCGCCCGTGTCGAGCACCTGGGCGGTGCCCCAGGCCAGCTCAGGACACTCCCGATAGCGTTCGATCATGAGCCGCATCCACACCAGCAGCGAGTCGGAGTCGTGGCGCTGGTCCCGCGCGGCGTCCCAGTCCATCGGCACGCGCACCGCCTCCCTGCCCTCCAGCGACAGGTCCTCGACCAGGCCGATCTCCTCGCCGTAGAACAGCACCGGCGTGCCCGGCAGCGTGAACAGCAGGCTGTAGACCATCCGGATGCGGCGCTGGTCGCCGTTCAGCATCGACGGCAGCCGCCGGCGCAGGCCGCGGTCGTAGAGCTGCATCGACGGGTCCGGGCCGAAGGCGTCGAAGACCTCCTGGCGTTCGTCCGTGGGCAGCTTGTCCAGGGTCAGCTCGTCGTGGTTGCGCACGAACGTCGCCCAGTGGCCGTCGCGCGGTGGCTGCGGGCGTTCCTGCAGGGCCTTGACCAGCGGGCCGCTCGACTTCCGCGCCAGCGCCAGGTACATCGCCTGCATGCCGACGAAGTCGAAGCACATCGTCAGCTCGTCACCCACGCCCTGGCCGTAGAACGCCATCGTGTCCTTGTACGGCAGGTTGACCTCGCCCAACAACACGCCCTCGCCGTTGCGGCGGTTGAGGAACGCGCGCAGGTCGGTGAGGTAGTCGTGCGGGTCCGGCAGGGAGATGGCGTCCATCGAGTCGTTGTGTTCCAACAGGAACGGCACGGCGTCGACGCGGAAGCCGCTCAACCCCAGTTCCATCCAGAAGCCCATGATCCGTGCGATCTCGTCGCGCACGGCGGGGTTGGAGACGTTGAGGTCGGGCTGGTGCTTGTAGAAGCGGTGCAGGTAGTACTTGCCGACCTCCTCCGAGTACTCCCAGAGGCTGTTCTCCTTGTCCGGGAAGGTGATGCCCTTCGGGCCGTCGGCCGGCGGCTCGTCGGCCCAGACGTACCAGTCGCGCTTCTCCGGGTCGTGAAACCACGGGTGCTGGTCGGAGGTGTGGTTGACGACGAGGTCCGCGATGACGCGCATGCCCCGGTCGCGTGCCGCGCGCACGAACTCCACGAAGTCGCCCAGCGAGCCCAGGCGCTCGTCGACTCCGTAGAAGTCGGTGATGTCGTAGCCGTCGTCGCGTTCGGGCGTCGGGTAGAACGGCATCAACCACACACACGTGACGCCGAGCGAGTGCAGGTGGTCGATGCGTTCGGTGGCGCCGTGGAAGCCGTCGGAGGAGAAGGTCTCCACGTCGAGGCAGTAGAGGACGGCGTTCTTCCACCACACGTCAGATGTGCGGATCACTTCGTCACCTCCGGCAGTACGTGCTCACCGAACGCGTCGATGAACGGCATCAGGTCCTGACCCACGTGGTGCAGGTAGATCTCCTCGAAGCCCATCGAGGCGTAGGAGTGCAGCTGCTCGGCGTGCCACTTGAGGTCCGACGACACATCAACGACCTCGGCGACCTGGGACGGCGTGACGTTCTCGGCGACCACGTCGAAGTGCTCGGCGAGTTCCAGGTCCCAGCACACGGGCGGACGGAACACGTTGGTGCGCCACTGCTCGTGTGCGATCGCCAGCGCGGTGTCGTCGTCGGAGGCCCAGCTCAGGTGCACCTGCAGATGGAGCTTGCCGCGGCCGCCCGCGTCGCGATACGCGTCCGCGACCTCTCTCAGTCGGTCAGGTGGCGCGTTGACGGTGATCAGCCCGTCGGCCCACTCCGCACACCAACGAGCGGTCGCGGGCGACACAGCAGCACCGATCAGCAAGGGCACTTCGTCCGGCAACGTCCACAGCCGGGCCCGGTCGACCCGCACCAGGCCGTCGTGACTCACCTCCTCGCCCGCGAGCAGCGCGCGGATCACGTCGACGCACTCGCGAAGCCGGGCGTTGCGGACGTCCTTGCGCGGCCATCCGTCGCCGGTGACGTGCTCGTTGCTCGCCTCGCCGGTGCCGAGCGCGGCCCAGAACCGGCCGGGGAACATCGCCGCGAGCGTGCCGATCGCCTGGGCGGTGATCGCCGGGTGGTAGCGCTGGCCAGGGGCCGTGACCACGCCGAACGGCAGGCTGGTGGCCTGCAGCGCCGCGCCCAGCCAGGACCAGGCGAACCCGGACTGGCCCTGGCGCGAACTCCAGGGTGAGAAGTGGTCGGAGCTCATCGCCGCCCCGAACCCGGCCTCCTCGGCTCTGCGCACCGAACTGAGCAGTGCGGTGGGGTGTATCTGCTCATGTGACGCATGGACGCCGTAAACGGTCATGCGACTTCAGGTACCCAGTGAGCCGTTCGAAAAAGCGTTGAACCGATCCTGAACGGGAGCCGTGTGTACTGCGACGCCCTCGATGCGGAGGAGGAACGGCGATGTTCAACGAGACGCGGATCGGAACCGCAACCGTCGTTGAGTTCATTCGACCGGACGGCACAGTCGAGCCGATGAACGTCGATCTCCACTACCGCTCAGACGATCCGCACGCCGTCACGCTGCGGTTTCACACCAGAGACCAGGAGTCGACCTGGCTGGTCGGCCGGGATCTCCTCTCCGACGGCCTGCTGTCGCCGACGGGCATCGGGGACGTCCGGCTGCGGCCGCTCCAGGGGGACGTGCTCATGCTGGAGCTGTTCACCGAGGACTCGCACGCGGTGTTCCACCTGTCGTTCGAGGAGCTGCACCGGTTCCTGGAGTCCACCTACGCGGTGGTCCCGGCCGGGCATGAGGTCCTCGACTTCGAGCTGCTGCTGAAGGACCTGCTCGCCTGACGTTCAGAGACGCAGGCCCAGGACGAGCTTGTCGGCGGAGTCGATCACGCGGAAGCCGAGGTGTTCCCAGAACCCGAGCCCGTGTGTGTTGTGGTGCCGCACGTGCACATGGACGCCCTTCTCGAGACGTTCAAGCACGGTGCGGACCAACGCACCGCCGAACCCCTTGCCCTTCGCGCGAGGCAACAGGTTCGCGTGCATGTGCGCGGGATAGTCCTTCACCAGGAACGGGTCGACCCGCGCCGGGTCGTGGATGTGCCGCACGACCCGATTGACGTTCTTCGTCAACGGATACCGAATGCGCAGGTCAGGCCACCAGTCGCGGTCACAGCGGTCCTCGAAGGCCTCGCTGTCGGACGCCGCGATCGCGTACCCGCAGACCCCGAGGTCGTCCTCCACCACGAACGCCAGGTCAGGCTCGAACGCCACGTACGGACCGACGTAGGCGTGGCCGAGCAGGCGCGGGTCGTCGAACAGATGGCGCGCACCAAGGCCGCCATTGCCGGTGTCGAGGCAGATGTCGTAGAGCGCGTCCAGGTCAGCGGGCCGGTACGCGCGGATCACGTCAGCTCGCGCCGTTCCGCGATGATCACAGGCTCGGCGGCGACGTCGATCACTTCACCCTCGACGACCTGACCGGCCCCGAAGCGACGTTCGTGCTCGAACTTCAGCGCGGCCGCCTCCGCCTTGCGCGCGATCCGGCGGCTCACCAGCCGGCGCGTGGGCGGGAACAGCAGGAACAGCGCCGCGACGTCGCTGATGAAGCCCGGCACCATGATCAACGCACCGGCCGCCGCGATCAGCACGCCGTCGGCCATCTCCTGGTGCGGCTGCTGACGCTTCCACACGGCCTCGGAGAAGGCGGCCATCGTCTGCGCACCCTGCCGGCGCACCAGCGACAACCCCGCGAGGGTGCCGACCAGCAACAACGCGATCGTCCAGAGCCCGCCGATGGCGTTGCCGACGGCGATCATGACCGCGATCTCGGCGAACATCCCGAGCAACAGCAGCGCGAAAACAGGCATACCCGCACAACGCGCGACGGTCCCCAATTGCTCCCGACCTGCCCTCAACCAGGGCTTGATCTGAAATATTTACGGCAAGCTAGCGATGTGACAGGATATCTTTACGCGACCTCGACGCTGAGGAGTACGGATGACTGCGCTGCACGACGCCCCCACGGCGTTGGAACGGCTGGACCGCCAGCCGTACACGTACGTGCGCCGTGAGCTGGTCGAACCCGACTGGCGGCGCTTCCCGGGTTGGTCCCACGTGACCGAGGCGCAGTGGCGCGACGCCCAGTGGCAGCGGGTGAACTGCGTGAAGAACGTCAAGCAGCTCCGCAAGGTCACCGGCGACCTGCTGACCGAGAAGTTCTACGACGACCTGGCCGCCGACCAGGAGAACTTCGCGACGATGTCGATGCTGATCCCGCCACAGATGCTCAACACCATGGCGGTCGACAGCGCCCTGACGCCGTCCGAGTTCACCGAGGCCTTCCTGGCCGACCCGGTCCGCCGCTACATGCTGCCGGTGCGCTCCGACCGCGACCCGCGCTGGCCGTCGCACCCGCACTCCCAGCGCGACTCGCTGCACGAGGCCGAGATGTGGGTCGTCGAGGGGTTGACCCACCGCTACCCGACCAAGGTCCTGGCCGAGATGGTGTCGACCTGCCCGCAGTACTGCGGCCACTGCACCCGCATGGACCTGGTCGGCAACTCCACGCCGCTGATCGACAAGCACAAGCTCTCGCTGAAGCCGGTCGACCGCCAAGACCAAATGATCGACTACCTGAAGAAAACCCCCGGCGTGCGCGACGTCGTCGTCTCCGGCGGTGACGTGGCAAACGTGCCGTGGCCGCAACTCGAGTCGTTCCTGATGCGCCTGCTCGACATCGAGACCGTCCGCGACGTCCGCCTGGCCACCAAGGCCCTGGCCGGCCTCCCCCAGCACTGGCTCCAGCCGCGCGTCGTGGAAGGCCTGGAACGAGTCGCCCGCACCGCCTCCCGCCGCGGCGTGAACCTGGCGATCCACACCCACGTCAACCACGCCCAGTCCGTGACGCCTCTAGTGGCCGAGGCCGCCCGCACGGCCCTGGAGGTGGGCGTTCGCGACGTGCGCAACCAGGGCGTGCTGATGAAGGGCGTCAACGCCACGTCGGACGACCTGCTGGATCTTTGCTTTGCGCTGCAAGGGGAAGCGAACATCCTGCCGTACTACTTCTATATGTGCGACATGATCCCCAACGCTGAGCACTGGCGGGTGTCGGTGTGGGAGGCGCAGGAGCTCCAGCACGCGATCATGGGTTATCTGCCTGGGTATGCCACTCCTCGCATCGTGTGCGACGTGCCGTACGTGGGCAAGAGGTGGGTGCACCAGCTCGCTGAATATGACCGTGAGCTCGGGATCTCCTACTGGACCAAGAACTACCGGACCGGGATCGAGCTCGAGGACCCCGAGGCGCTGGACCGTCGCTATCCCTACTACGACCCGATCTCGACGCTCGGTGAGGCCGGCCAGAAGTGGTGGTCCGACCAGGCCTGACAGGTCGCGATGGGGCCGTTTTCGGGACATCTCCCGGAGGCGGCCCCATCGGCATGTTTGCCCGGTCATCACCCATGGAGCCGCATTGGGCCTCCGGAACGGGTGCGGCGGTGGGAATCGGCAGCGTCACACCCCATGACCTCGAGGTCAGGGACCGCATGACCATGATCGCAGTCGAAATTGGCAGACTTCACGCATGACCGATGCGGTGCGCGAGTTCTGGGACCAGCACGCGGCGACCTTCGACCAGGAACCGGATCACGGACTGCTCGATCCCGAAGTACGCGCGGCGTGGACGGCCGTGCTTCTGCCGCTGATGCCGGGCGATGCGGCGTCCGTGGTCGATCTGGGGTGCGGCACCGGCAGCCTCTCCGTGCTGCTGGCGCAAGCCGGGCACCGGGTCCGCGGCGTCGATCTGTCCGGACGGATGATCGCGGCCGCGCGGGCCAAGGCGAACGCCGCCGCAGTGCCGGCCGAGTTCATCCAGGGCGATGCCTCCCAGCCTCCTTGCGCACCGGCGTCGTGCGACGTCGTGCTCGCCCGGCATGTGCTGTGGGCGCTGCCCGACCCTGCTGCCGCGTTGAAGCTCTGGGTCGATCTGCTCAAGCCCGGCGGCCTGCTCGTGCTCATCGAGGGACGCTGGTCGACGGGTGCCGGCCTGACCTCCGCCGAGTGCCGCGAACTGGTGCTGGCCGTGCGCGAAGACGCCGGTGTCACGCGGCTGGACAGCCCGGCGTTGTGGGGGCGCGTGATCGACGACGAGCGGTACCTGCTCGTCAGCCGGAGCTGATCAGCGTCCGGTCAGGAAGCCGAGCGTGCTCGCGGCGAGCCGTTCCTCGATCGCCTTCGGGTCGGTGGCGGTGGACTGGCGGAACCGCTGTGAGGAGACCATCGACAGCAACCACCAAGCGGCGGCTTCGGCGTCCAGGTCGGGCCGGAGCTCTCCGTTGGCACGGCCGCGCTCGAGCAACCCCGTGATCGCGGCCGCGAACCTCCGCACGGCGCGCCGGGTGGCCGCCTCGATCTCCGGCTCGTCGTGGATCGTGGCGGCATCGGCGAAGATCGCCCCCACTGAGCCCGCGCTGTGCACGTGCCGCAGGTGTTCGGGGTCGAGCATCATCTCGAGCAGCCCCACCACCGGCACGTCCGCGGTCGCGAACCGTTCGACCAGGCGGCAGATGTGGTCCGCGGCCTGGTCCACCACGGCGGCGAACAACGTCGCCTTCGTGCCGAAGTTCTGGAACACCACCGGTTCGCTCACGCCGATCTTGCGCGCGACCACGGACGTCTTGCCGCGCAGGTAGCCGACCTCGGCGAACAGCTCGGTCGCCGCCGCCAGGATCGACTCGCGGCGCTCCTCGGCGGACATCCTGGTCCGGCGCTCACGTTGTTCGGTCACGGAAGCATCCTAGACAGCTCTACTTAGTCATGACTAAGCTCGTGTCCGCCACTACTTAGTGGCGACTAAGTTAGAGGAGGACGCGATGCACAAGGTCAGGTCGCACGGGAACTCCCCCAGCGGCGCGATCCACCAGGCCCGTGCCTACGAACTGCTCTCATCCCTGGTGTTCGCCGGGCGCCGGCGTCGCATCTTCGGCCGCCTCGTCGAACTCGCCGACGTGCACGCGGGCGACGAGGTGCTCGACATCGGCTGCGGGCCCGGCTACCTCACCTCGCTCGCCGCACAGGCCGGGTCACGAGCCGTCGGCATCGACGTGTCCGAGCAGATGATCGCGGAGGCCAACCGAAAGCGGGCCGGCGCCGGCTGCTCGTTCCTGGTCGGCAAGGCGGAAGCCCTGGATCTGCCGGACGCGTCGTTCGACGTAGTGGTGTCCAGCCTGGCAATCCACCACATCCCCGAGGACGCGCGCGCCCAGGCGTTCGCCGAGATGTTCCGCGTGCTGCGACCGGGAGGCCGCGTGCTGATCGCGGACTTCCTGCCACCACAGGGATTCCTGGCTCGGCACCTGGTCGGGGCGACCGCCGGGGAGACGATGCGCGACAACCCGGTCGAGCGGATCGCCCCCATGCTCGCGGGGGCGGGGTTCGACCTCGGACCGAGCACCAAGGTCAGCTGGTTCCTGCACTGCGTTCGCGCCGACAAGCCCGGCGTCGCCCGGTGAAGATCGCGAGCAAGCTCACCCTGGCCGCCGCCCTCATCGGCCTGATCATCCACATCGGACTCGGCTACAAGTTCGGCTGGTGGTCACCGTGATCGCCATCGCCGCGCATCTGCTGATGGGGGTGGTGGCCCGCAGGTTCCTGCGGCGCCGCACGTCGAGCTGACTTCGGCTGCACAGCTCCTTCACGACACGGCTGGCATGAGTAACCGTGGTTGCACTGCCCGGCGGAAGGAGTTCCAGATGCTCAGCTGGTCCACCGTCGCTCACGGCGCCGCACTCTCCGCCGTCCTGGCCGCGGTCGTGGTCGCGTTGCTCGTGCCGCCGCGCCGCGCGGGAGTGATCGTGACCGCGGGCCTCGCCGCCGGGCTCGGGCCCGCGGCCTGGAACGCGATCCTCAACGCCGTGCACGCACCGGGGTTCTTCACCGACGCCCCCATCGCGGTGTTCCCCGTCAGCTGGCAGGACACCGGCAGCGGCGTGTTCGCCATCGCCACGGCCGCGTTGCTGCTTGGATTCGGTCCACAGGGCAGCGACTCCGGCAGGCGAGTCGCTGTCGTCGCACTACTCGCGGGCGTCGCGGCATTGGTGGTCGATGTCTACCTCTATTGACCAGCCCGGCACCTGGGTGCTCTTGTCACACCGGATGCCTCGGGAGCCGTCGACACCGCGGATCACGGTGTGGCGCAAGCTCAAGCGCCTCGGCGTCGCACAGATCTCGGACGGTCTGGTCGCTCTGCCCGCGGACGCGCGCACCCGTGAGCAGATCGACTGGATCGCCGAGGAGATCGTCGACAACGGCGCACCGCGATGGTCTGGCTGGCCCGGCTTACGAGCCTCACGCAGGAACGCGAGCTCGCGCAGGCGATGGCGAAGGTTCGTGCGGCCGAGTACGCCGCCGTGCTCGACGAAGCCACCCAAGCAGCGGGACTTCCGGATGCCGACAGGCAGCGGATCATGCGCAAGCTGCGGGCCGAGCTGCGGCGCATCCACCGCCGCGACTACTTCCCTTCCCTGCAACGGAAAGCGGCCGACCATGCCGTCGACGCGTTGCACCCCGACCGCGGCCAGAAGGACACCGCATGAAGCGGGCCACCCGCGCGGGAATCCACATCGACCGCGCCGCCTGTGCCTGGCTCATCCGCCGCACGGTCCACGCCGACGCCGAGTTCGTCTTCGTCACCGACCCGGCCCAGGTTCCCGCCGACGCCACGCCGTTCGACATGCGCGGCGTCGAGCTCGGGCACCACGGCGGCGACTGCAGCTTCGAGACGATCCTGCGCCGCTACGACATCACCGATCCGGTGCAGTGGCGCATCGCCGAGATCATCCACGAGGCCGACGTCGACGACGTGACGGCCGCACCATGGCTCTTCCTCAAGGATCGAGTCCATCCGACGGCGGATGTACGGGCCAGGCAGCCATCACCCGGCTCGGCATCCCGACGGGAGCACCAGAGAACCGTTTTCGTCAGAACATCGGGTTCGTGTTCGCGCGCACTTCCGGCATCTGCATCATCGCATCCCAGTGCTCAGCCAACTGGCCGTTCTCAACACGATAGATGTCGATGAACCGCCACTCCGCTCCCGCCATCTCATAGCGCGAATGGAGGATGACGACGTCGCCTTCGGCGACGATGTGTTTGAACTCGATTTGCTGCTTTGCGACTCCTTGTGAGGAGAGCATCCGCACCAGCGCCTTTACGCCCTCCGGGCCGTCGGCGATCGTTGGATTGTGCTGCTTGAAATCCTTGCTGAAGAATTTGTCGATCGCGTCCAGGTCCAGATCGCCGAACGTGCGCTGATACGCCTCGACGACGATTTCCTTGTTAGCCTGTTCTTTACTCACGGAAACTCCCGTTCCGACTGCGATAGCGGGCAACAAGATCAGGCAGCGCCCCAGAACGCGTCCTCTTCCACCGGGTCGGACGAGAACAGCCACACCTCGGCGATCCGATCCCCTTCGACGCGGAGCAGGTCGATGCCGTCCTGGTCCACCGTCGCGCCGTCGCGCATCCCGCCGAAGCGGATGGGAGCGGCGACGATCGATCCGTTGGCGGCGAGCGGACCGGTCAGCGAGATCTCGAAAGTTCCCTGGCTGACAGACATCATGCCGCCCAACATCTCGCCGACAGCCTCGCCGCCGCGACGAGTGCCGGAGAACTGGTTGGCTCCGGGCTGGTGCCAGACGATGTCATCGGCGAACATGCCTGCGACCGCGGCGAAGTCCTTGGCGGACAACGCCTCGAAGTACTTGCGAGCAACGTCCAACGGCTCGTTCGACTGCGCCATCATCCGTGTCCTTTCAAAGTTCGTTCCACGTGACGGCAATAGTCACCATCGGTGCCCAGTCACCTCAACGTAACCAACGTGCCTGCGTGACGCAGGTCACATCACACTCCAAGCGTCACGTCGCTGTGGTCCACAGTGGACGGTGACGAGTTCCCGTGCGTGTTCAGCAACGACCGGCGTCGTAGGACTCGCGCGCCGCGAGCACCTCCGCCGTGTGCTCTTCCGCCCACAGGCCCAGCGCCTGCAGCGGCACGTGCAGGGTCCGCCCGAGGTCGGTCAGCTCGTACTCGACGCGGGGCGGCATCTCCGCGTACTCCCGCCTCGCGACGATCCCGTCCCGTTCCAGGTCCCGCAGTGTCTCGGTGAGCACCTTCGCGCTGATTCCCTCGACCACCACACGCAGGTCGCGGAAGCGCAGGCCGTCACCACGCCCGAGCGCGATCACCACCATGGCCGTCCACTTGTTGTCCAGGCGCGCCAGCGACATGCGCGTCGACCAGATCTCCGTCGAGGCTGCCCACCTCGGATTCTGCGACAAGGGCCACATCCACTCGTTGGTTACGTTGAGGTGACCGGTTACCAGCGGTAAGCATAGGACAGTGCCAACAACAACGCACGCGGAAGCAAGCCAAGGCGTCTTGCCCCGCACCACTTCGCCAACCTGCAGTTGAGATTGGTAACCAACTACCCGAACGTAACCGACAGGGAGCAACCGATGGCCGAGCACCCCGAGTTCAACGTGCTCACAGCAACCTGCCCGTCACGTACGTCGCTCGCACGCATCGCCAACAAGTGGACTGCCATGGTTTTCGCCGAGGTTCCGCCCCGCGTCGAGTACGAGCTGACAGTCCACCCCATCACTGACCTCCCTCCTGGATTTCGCCGGTATAGTTTCCAAGGAATCAAGTTCCTTGGAAGAGTCATGGACGGACCCGGACGGAGACACTCATGGGTGACAGCGATCAGCCTTTGGCGATCGAGGTGCGCGGGGCACGGGTGCACAACCTCCGCGACGTCGACGTCACGGTGCCGCTGCGCAAGCTCGTCGCACTGGCGGGAGTGTCCGGTTCCGGCAAGTCCTCCCTGGCGATGGGTGTCCTGTACGCGGAGGGGTCCAGGCGGTACATCGAGGCGCTGTCGACGTACACGCGCCGGCGGATGTCACACGCCCCACGAGCCGCCGTCGACAGCGTCAAGCACGTCCCGGCCGCACTCGCCCTTCGGCAACGCCCCGGCGTTCCCGGAGTGCGCAGCACGTTCGGCACCTCGACCGAACTGCTGAACGTCCTGCGCCTGCTGTACTCGCGGCTCGGAGCCCACTGCTGCCCGAACGGCCACCGCCAGCAGCCGACCATCGACGTCGCCCTCAACCTGAACTTGACCTGCCCGGTCTGCGGCGTTTCGTTCTACCCGCCGGGCGCGGAGTCGTTCGCCTTCAACTCCGACGGCGCGTGCCCGCACTGCACGGGAACCGGAGTCGTCCGGGAGATCGACGAGGAACGCCTCGTTCCCGACCCCTCCCTCGCCATCGCGGACGGAGCCGTCGCACCGTGGTCGATGTTCGGGCTGACGGTGATGCCACAGGTCGTCGCGGAGTTCGGGGTCCGCACCGACGTGCCGTACGCGGAGCTGAGCGCCGACGAGCGGCACATCGTGATGCACGGCCCGGCCGAGAAGCGGCACATCACCGTGCCGTCCAAGAACGGCAAGCTGTTCGAGCTGAACTTCACGTATCGCAACGCCCGGCAGGCCGTGCAGGAAGCCTTGGACAACGCCGCCAGCGAGCGCGGCCTGAACCGCGTCAACAAGTTCATCAGCACCCAGGTGTGCCCGACCTGCCACGGCACGCGGCTCAGCGAACAGGCGCGAGCGTCACTGGTCGACGGCGTCAACCTCGCCGATGCCACCGCCAAGACCCTCGACGAGCTCATCTCCTGGACACCCCGGATCGAGGGCACCCTGCCGCCGGACATGGCGTCGATGACGAGGAGCATCGTCGACCAGCTGCTGCAGACCGCGCGCCGGCTGGTCGAACTGGGTCTGGGCTATCTCAGCCTGGACCGGGCGTCCTCGACACTGTCCACCGGTGAACGGCAACGCGTTCAGCTGGCACGCGCGGTGCGCAACGAGACGACGGGTGTGCTTTACGTTCTCGACGAGCCGTCCATCGGTCTGCATCCCTCCAATGTGGACGGACTACTGGGCGTCATGCGGGATCTGCTGAAGGACGGGAACTCCGTCGTTCTCGTCGACCACGACGTCCAAGTCCTGCGCGAGGCCGACTGGCTCATCGAGATCGGCCCCGGCTCCGGGGCCGAGGGCGGACGCGTCCTCGCCACCGGCGAGGTGGCCGACCTCGCCGAGCACCCCCAGTCCCTGCTGGGCGGCTTCCTCTCCCGCAGCGAACCAGTCGTCGTCCGTCCCCAGCCGGACGGCGACGAGGTGTTCGAGCACGGGCGCATCCACCTCTCCACGCGACCGTTGCACACCGTGCACGCCCTGGACGTCGACATCCCGCGCGGGCGTCTGACCGCGGTGACCGGGGTGTCCGGATCGGGCAAGACCACGTTGATCCTCGAAAGCCTCGTCCCGGCACTCGACGCGACGATCTCCGGTGGCCGGCTTCCCAGCTGGGTCAAGGAAGTCGACGCCGAGGGGATCACGCGGGTGAACGTCGTCGACGCCACCCCGATCGGCGTCAACGTCCGCTCCACCGTCGCCACCTACAGCGGCGTCCTCGACGAACTCCGACGTGCCTACGCGGCCACTCCGGCGGCGCGTGAAAGTGAACTGACCGCCAGCGACTTCTCCTACAACACCGGATCCCTGAAGTGTCCCCGTTGTGAAGGCACCGGCCAGGTGTCGCTCGACGTGCAGTTCCTCCCCGACGTCGACATCGTCTGCCCGGAATGCGAAGGCTCGCGCTACGCCCCGGCGGCAAGTGACTTCCGGCGCGGCCCGGATGCGGCGGGGCTCGCCCTGCCCGAGCTGCTCGCGCTCACGGTCCGGCAAGCGGTCGAACACGTTCAGGACATGCGCAAGGTCCGAGCCCGACTGGAAACGCTCATCGACCTGGGGCTCGGCTACCTCACCCTCGGCGAGGCCACGACCACGCTCTCCGGTGGCGAAGCGCAGCGCCTGAAGCTTGCGTCAGAGCTCGACCGGAAGCAGACCGACGCCCTCTTCGTCCTGGACGAACCCAGCGTCGGCCTGCACCCCCTCGACATCCGCACGCTCCTGTCGGTGATCGGGCGCCTCACCGACAAAGGTGCCACCGTCATCGTCATCGAGCACGACCTCGACATGATCGCCAACGCCGACCACGTCATCGACATGGGCCCGGGAGGAGGCGCCGCCGGTGGCACGATCGTCGCCAGTGGAACGCCCAGGCTCCTCGCCCGCGATCCGCACAGCCTCACCGCCAGGTATCTGCGCGACCACCTCGGCACCCCACAGGACAGCCACATGTTGTGACGCGGGCCGCAATGCCCGGCTGGTAGGTCGTCTCCGGAACTACGAGTCGACGCTCGCGCGGTACGCGGCGCGAAGGGCCGAGAGAGTCGTGGCCAGCTGCTTGAGCGACCTTTCGGGGAGCACCGAGCCGATCCGGATCTCCAGCTCGTCGTCGAAGACCTTCACAGCCTTGGACAACAGGCGGCGGCCGGAGGCTGTGAGCTCCACGATGGATGAACGCCGGTCGTCCGGATTGGCGCGACGACGGCAGTAACCGGCGGCCTCGACCCGGTCGACGACCTTGCTGGTGCCACCGACGGTGATCCGGAACTCCTCCGCGATGTCCAGCACTCGGCAACCGCCACGCTCGCCGAGCAGCCGCATCACCTCGAACCACGTGAGCTGCAGATCGCATTCCGCCTGCAGGCGCTTCTCGACGGCACCCCACAGCTCGATCTCGAACCGAACCAGGTCGCTGTACACCAGCCTCAGATCCACCACGACGACTCCTCGGATCTCCTCACTGGGCACAGGTTCAGCGACGAAGCCAACCACACGGCTTCCACGGAACCAACTTCCGAGACATCCTGACCGGCGAGGTCAGCTCCTCGGGCGCATGATAAGCGCGGCCACGTAATAAGTGCACGGCTCGTCGGAGGTATTGGCGTACGCGTGCACCTGGTCCGCTTCGAAGTACGTCGAGTCCCCCGCTTCCAGGTCGATCACCTGTTTCTCCACGGTGAGCCGCAGCGTGCCTCGCTCGACCGCGATGTATTCGTGCGATCCCCTGGCGTACGCCGGAAACTCGCCCGCGTCGCAACCGGCCGGAAGAGTCACGCGAACCAGTTCGAAGTTCACACCGGCGACCACCGGCGACACCACGACACGTTCCCACCCCGCCGGATAGACCGTGTGCTCCTGGTCCGCACGCCGGCGAACGACGACCCTGCGGTCGTCGTCCTGCAGCAACGCGACCAGCGGAACGCCCAGCCCTTCCGCGATGCGCGCCAGCACGGTCACGGTCGGCGCCTTCTCCGCGCGCTCGACCGCGGACAACATGCTCATGCTGACCGAGCACCGTTCGGCGAGCGCCTTCAGGGTGAGTTCTCGCTCACCACGCAGGCGCTGGATCCGGTCAGCCAGTTCCACCAAGTCGAACATGCCTCTATAGTAGAACTATGAGCACTATAGTGGAAACCCAGGTCCGTGAAGCCTGGCCTGAGGACCTGGACGCCGTCACAGCGATCTATGCGACCTACGTCCTGCAGACCACCGTGTCGTTCGCCGAAACACCGCCCACGAGAGCACAGTGGGGTACGAGGTACTGGGACATCGCCGGCCGAGGCCTGCCCTTCCTCGTCGCCGAACTGGACGGCCAGGTGGTGGGCATGGCGTTCTGCTCGCCGTGGAAAGCCAAGAGCGCGTACCGCTTCACCGTCGAGAACTCGATCTACCTCGACCCACGCGCGACCGGACGGGGACTCGGCACAGCACTCCTCGAGGAACTGCTCGACCGCTGCGCCACTGCGGGAATCCGCGAAGTGATCGCCGTGATCGTCGACAACGGCAACACGGCATCCGAGAAACTCCATCTGCGCTGCGGCTTCACCGAAGTCGGACGCCTGCACGGCGTCGGCACCAAGCACGGGAGCACACTGGACACCGTGCTGATGCAGCGGCATCTGACGACATCTACCCGGTTTCCGCACCCGAGCAGCAGCTCGTCGACGCTTTCCTGACCACTGCGCAAGATCGACCTCGCCGACGACTACGAGCCGGCACTTGAGATCGGCACCGGAATCTTCGCCCGCCGCGGCGAACGCGACCGCTACCGACCACCCCCTCAACTTGCTGTGGGAAGCGTTCGCCGCCGCCAGTCCGAACAGATCGGTTCCTTCAACTCTCCTGGGACGGTGAAGCCCGCATCAGCTGTCTGGCTTGCGCGACCGACGGCGCTGACCACTCCTGGCGGCTGACCGCCACCGCACCCGCCCCTGATCGTGCAGAACTGTCCGAGGAGTTCTACCTCGCTCTCACGCTGCGCCATCCGCACGCGGCCTTGGCTCCATCGCACGGTCGCCGTGCTTGACAGCCCGTTCACCGCTTGGGAGGGCGACAGCGTTCACGGCCGAAGACCGGTACTCACCAGCGTCTCGGTCCGGCTGGATCAGCTGTTCGCCCGCATGCCCGGTGCTGCGCGGCACGTCATTCCGACTGGGCTTGACCTGTAGGCCCAGACAACCGGGGCGCACGATCACTGGCAACCGCAAGCGGACTCCGACTTCGCCTCGGCCACCGTGAGGTTCGAGTCGACGGGCTCCTCACCAGGCGTGCAGCAGGCACTGACGCCACAGCAGGAGTCTCCGCTCGACGCCAAAGCAGTCGCGCTGACCAGCTCGATGTCGAGGGGCTTCACCGCGCGGACGATCGCGGAGTGCATGCCGTCCGCGGCCTCGAACGTCGGCGTGATCTCGACGTTGGCGAAGCCGGCGGCTTCGAGGCCTTCGCGGTACTCGGCGAAGGTGAGGGCTCCGGCGATGCAGCTGACGTAGGAGCCGCGTTCGGCTCGTTCGGCGGTGGTGAGGTGGTCGTCGGCGACGACGTCGGAGATGCCGAGGCGGCCGCCAGGGCGCAGAACGCGGAAGGTCTCGGCGAACACCGCGGGCTTGTCGACGGAGAGGTTGATGACGCAGTTGGAGATCACGACGTCGATGGTGTTGCCGGGCAACGGGATGGCTTCGATGTTTCCCTTGAGGAACTCGACGTTGGTGGCGCCGGCCTTGTCGACGTTGGACAGGGCGAGCGCGAGCATCTCGTCGGTCATGTCGAGGCCGTAGGCCTTGCCGGTGGGGCCGACGCGGCGAGCGGAGAGCAGGACGTCGATGCCGCCGCCGGAGCCCAGGTCCAGCACCCGCTCGCCCTCGCGCAGTTCGGCGACGGCGATGGGGTTGCCGCAGCCGAGTGACGCGGCGACCGCTTCGGCGGGCAGTTCGTCGCGCTGTGCGGCCGGGTAGAGCGTGGCGCCGAAGGTCTCGTCGACCTCCACTGCCTGCGGTCCGCAGCAGCCGCCTCCACCCTGGGTGACGGCGGTCGCGGCCGCGGCGTAGCGGGCGCGGACGGTCTCGCGCAGGTCGGTCTGCTCGCTCATGAGCGGTCTACCTCCAGGCTGTATTGAAGTCTGTCTATGCAGTGTTGCGCAGAGCTCGAAGTGCCGTCAATATTGAAAAATGTCGAAGCAAGAGTCAGGCTGCTGCGAGCCGCTGTCAGAAGAGCCGTTGGCCGCGGAGCAGGCGGCTGAGCTGTCGGCGATGTTCAAGGCGCTGGGCGACCCGGTGCGCTTGCGGCTGCTGTCGATGATCGCGTCACGTACCGAGGGCGGGGTCTGCGTCTGCGAGCTGACGCCCGCGTTCGAGCTGTCGCAGCCGACGATCTCGCATCACCTGAAGCTGTTGCGCCAGGCGGGTCTGGTCGACTGCGAGCGCCGGGGCACGTGGGTCTACTACTGGGTACGCCCGGAGACGACCGACCGGATGGCCGCGATGCTGAGCAGCGTGCGCCAGCCGGTCACGGCCTGATCGACGCGGCGATCTTCGCGACCGTTGCTTTCGCGGTTGGTCCGACGCCGACGAGGGTCGCGGATGCCGGGCCGGTCCAGCCGCCGTAGCCGAGCAGGTGCAGGCGCGGCTCGTCCACGGCGGTGGTGCCGTCGACGGCGAGGCGGCCTACGGTGTCACGGAGTCGTAGCGGGGCGAGGTGACTCAGGGCGGGACGGAACCCGGTGCACCACACCACGACGTCAGCGCCGGACAGCGCTTCGACATCCATCGGCGTGGCGACGAGCAGTCCGTTGTCACGGGCTTCACGGACGGGCGGAACGGCCACGATGTCGCCGAGCTCGCTGACGCTGCCGCGCCGGGTGGCGATGTCGAACAGCGCTTTGCCGTCGATCTCGTCGGGCATGTACCTCGGTGGCCGTCGGGTCGTCCACGTCAGGTCGGCGTGCTGCACGAGGTCAGCGGCGATCTGGGCGCCGGAGTTGCCGCCGCCGATCACGACGACCTTCTGGCCGGCGAACTCGAGCGGGTCGCGGTAGTCGACGGTGTGCAGCTGGCGGCCCGGCAGGTCCAGCAGGGGGCGGAACGGCCGCCACCAGGTTCCGGTCGCGCTGATGACGTGTCGCGCTGTCCAGGTTCCGGAGTCGGTGTGCACCAGCAGCCGGTCACCGTCGCGGGTGACCGAGGTGACCTGGACGGGCCGGTGGACGGGGATGTCGTAGCGCTTCTCGTAGGCGGCGAGGTAGTCCACGACGTGCTGAGCGGTCGGGCATCCGTCCGGAAAGGACGGCATGGGCCAGCCGGGCAGCGAACTGTGGCGGGCGATCGAGAACAGCCGCAGCGAGTTCCACGTGAGCGGCCACGCCCCGCCCGGCACGGGCTGCGCGTCCAGCACCACATGGTCGATTCCTGCGCGGCGCAGGTAGAAGGCGGCGGCCAGACCTGCCTGGCCGCCGCCGATCACGACAACGTCAGACCTGAGCACGAGCTGCCCATCGGCGCCGGAGCCACAGGCTGACGTAGACGAGCGCCACGAGCACCGGCACTTCGATCAGCGGTCCGACCACGCCGGCGAGCGCCTGGCCGGAGGTCACGCCGAACACGCCGATCGCGACGGCAATGGCGAGCTCGAAGTTGTTGCCCGCCGCGGTGAACGCCAGCGTGGTCGTCCGCTCGTAGGAGAGCCCGGACGCCTTGCCCAGCGCGTAGGAACCGGCCCACATGATGGCGAAGTAGACCAGCAGCGGCAGGGCGATGCGGGCGACGTCGAGCGGGCGGTTGGTGATGTTCTCGCCCTGCAGTGCGAACAGGATGACGATCGTGAACAGCAATCCGTACAAGGCGATCGGGCCGACGCGGGGCAGGAACTTCGACTCGTACCAGTCCCTCCCGCGGGACCGCTCGCCCAGTTTGCGGCTGAGGTAACCAGCCGCGAGCGGGATGCCGAGGAAGATGAGCACGGACTTGGCGATCTCCCAGGCCGAGAAGTCGACGGAAGTCGTGTCGAGGCCGAGCCAGCCGGGCAGCAGGTCGAGGTAGAACCAGCCGAGCACACCGAACATGACGACCTGGAACACCGAGTTGAGCGCCACGAGTACCGCGGCGGCTTCGCGGTCGCCGCACGCGAGGTCATTCCAGATGATCACCATGGCGATACAGCGGGCCAGGCCCACGATGATCAGGCCGGTGCGGTACTCGGGCAGGTCGGCCAGGAAGATCCAGGCCAGCGCGAACATCAGCGCCGGGCCGAGGATCCAGTTGAGCACCAGCGAGAGCAGCATGGTGCGGCGGTCGCGGGTGACGGCGTCGAGTTTGTCGTAGCGGACCTTCGCGAGCACCGGGTACATCATCAGCAGCAGGCCGAGCGCGATCGGCAGCGACACCTCGCCGATCTTCACCGCGTCCAGCACGCCCTGCAGGCCGGGCACGAACCGGCCCAGCAGCAGGCCCGCGACCATGGCGACGCCGATCCAGACCGGCAGCAGACGGTCCAGGAAGGACAGTCGATGCAGCACGTCGGGTGCCGCAGTTTCGGTGGTGCTCAACGGGTTCTCCTGGGTGTGGGCAGGCGTCATCACCCGATGACGGCCATCGGCGCGAGGTGTTGTCAGGTCAGTCGCAGCAGGCGCTGGTGTCGCGCAGCGGTCCTCCTGGCGCCAGCACCGCCGCGAGGGTGTCGATGGCGTCGTTGTCGATGCGGTACCAGCTCCAGGTGCCGCGCCGTTCGCGGCTGAGCACGCCCGCGTTGACGAGGATCTTGAGGTGGTGACTCAGCGAGGACTGCGGCATGTCGAACTGGTCGGCAAGATCGCAGAAGCACGCTTCCTGCCCCTCGGTCCGGCGCACCAGACTGACCAGCTCGACGCGAATCGGATCGCCGAGCGCCTTGAACAGGCGGGCGGCGGTCGTCGAGTCGAGCAGGGTCTGGTCCGGGCTCGTCATGGAGACCACCATAACCGGCTGGATTGACAAAAGTCGATACAGAAGGTGTGATCTGCATCGACGAACTTCGGTCCAGGAGATCTCAGGAGATGACCGTGTCCAAGCCCCCCGAGGTGCTGTTCGTCTGCGTGCACAACGCGGGCCGCTCGCAGATGGCCGCGGCACTGCTGCAGCACTACGGCATGGGTCGAGTCGCCGTTCGCTCGGCCACCGATGAAGTGATCGCAGCTGCCGAGGGTTCTCCCCGATGCGATCACCGCGGCGATCGTGTTTCGTTGAACGGCACGGCGACCGATTGGACGATGAGCGATGGCGCGGACCGATGATCGAACCACCCGCTGGCAGCAGTACTGGGACCGCAAGTCGACCACCTACGACAAGGAGATCGGGGTCCTGGACCGGCGGGTCTTCGGTGACTCCCGCAAGTGGGCGTGTGCCCAGGCGAACGGCGAGGTGCTCGAAGTAGCTGTCGGAACCGGGCTCAACCTGCCGTTCTACCCCGACGACGTCGCCGTCACCGGTCTGGACATCAGCGAGCAGATGCTCGCCCTCGCACGGGCGCGCGCCCTGCAACTCGGTCGCGATGTGACCCTGCGGCAGGGCACCGCGCATGCTCTGCCGTTCGCCGACGCCTCGTTCGACACCGTGGTGTGCACGTTGGGTTTGTGTGCGATTCCGGATCACGAGGCCGCGGTCGACGAGATGGTGCGGGTGCTGCGTCCGGGCGGCCGGTTGGTCCTCGTTGACCACGTCGCCAGCTCGTCCCGTATCGCGCGTGGCGTGCAGTGGCTGGTGGAGCGGGTCACGATTCCGATGGCGGGCGAACACTTCTTGCGCCGGCCGCTGCATCTCGTTGAAGCCCGTGGCCTGGAAGTCCAGCAGCGGCAACGGTTCAAGCTCGGCCTGGTGGAACGGCTCGTCGCACGCAGGCCGCTCGGTCAGCCGAGACCTGGAGGAAAGCGTCCAGAGTGAGCGCGGTGTACCTCTCGCCGTGAGTGCGCAGCAAGTACGGCTCCTCGACCACGCGCACCTGGATCTCGATCGCCGCTACGAGCGTGGTGAACGCGATCACCGCAATTGCGTTGGGGGCCAACAGCGTGAGGCCGGCGCCCGTCGCGATCATGGCGGTGAAGATCGGGTTGCGCACGTGTGCGAACAAGCCGTTGGTCACCACCGCGGTGGATTCGGCTTGGTCCACGCCGATGCGCCAGAGAGAACTATTCAGCAGTAGCTGTACTACAGCAGCTGCTGTACTGTTCCGTCCATGCTGACCTGTGAAACGCGTGGAGCGGCGCTGGCCCGGCTGGGGCGTGCCCTGGCCGATCCGACCCGCTGCCGGATCCTCGTCTCCCTGCTCGACGGCCCCGGATACCCCGCGCAGCTCGCTGAACAGCTGGAACTGACCAGGTCGAACGTCTCGAACCACCTGTCGTGCCTGCGCGGCTGTGGGCTGGTCGTCGCGACCTACGAAGGCCGGCAGGTGCGCTACGACCTGGCCGACGCGCACCTCGCCCGCGCGTTGCGGGAGCTGGTCGATGTCGTGCTCGCGGTCGACACGGACGTTGCGTGCGTGGACGACCCGGTGAGCACCGAGGCGGTCACACGATGAGCGAGCATCTGGAAGCACTGCCCCTCGCCACATCGAGCTGTGCTGACGGCTGCTGCGCAAAGCCCGCGAAGCCCACCGTCGCCCCCGCACGCAAGGAGGTGCTGACCCGGCGCGTGCGCTGGCTGGTGGCCGCGACCATCACTTACAACGTCGTCGAGGCGATCATCGCGATCAGCGCGGGCACGATCGCCTCGTCGACCGCGCTGATCGGCTTCGGCCTCGACTCGGTGATCGAGGTGGCATCGGCGCTCGCCGTGGCGTGGCAGTTCTCCGGCCGCGACCCCGAAGCACGCGAACGCACCGCGCTCAAGGTCATCGCGGTGTCGTTCTTCGCACTGGCCGCCTACGTGACGTTCGAGTCCGTTCTCGCGGTCCTGGGACAGGAACGGGCCGAGCACTCCACCGTGGGCATCGTGCTCGCCGCCGTGTCCCTGGCCGTGATGCCGGGCCTGTCCTACGCGCAACGGCGTGCTGGACGCGAACTCGGTTCCGCGAGCGCCGTCGCGGACTCCAAGCAGACGTTGCTGTGCACCTACCTTTCCGCCGTGCTGCTGGTCGGCCTGGTGGTCAACAGCTTGTTCGGCTGGTGGTGGGCCGACCCGCTCGCCGCGCTGGTGATCGCCGCGGTCGCGGTGAAGGAAGGCCGCGAAGCGTGGCGCGGCGAGCACTGCTGCTGAAACTCACTTGGCCAGTTCCCGCTCGATCGCTGCCTTCAGGCCCTCGTAGCTGGGCACGCCTCAAAACTCGGTGCCATTGATAAAGAACGGGCGCCGATCGGTCGCCAGTTCCCGCAGAGGCGCGCCCTCACCACGTTCACGAGGAACAGTCCGGGACGCCGAACGCCTGCGCGCTGACGGTCGAGCACTGCGACGTCCACGCGACGTCGCGCTCGCACGGCGTGCCTTGCAGCAACGCCACGCCAACCACGAGCGCGAGCACGGCGAAGACACGCACGAGACTCACTCGCACTCTGCCTCCGCCGGGCACGCGCTCCAGGTCAGCGATCACGAGACCGGCAAAGCCTGATATCCGAGCTCCTCGATGACGCGCACCACGTCCTCGGGGCTGCTTCGTTCGAGGTCCAGCTCGACGGTGGAGAGTCCCTTCTTCACCGTCGTCTGCGTGCTGAGCACCCCGGGCAGGTCTTCGAGTGCGTCGTCGATGAGCAACGCACAGCTGCCGCAATGCATACCTGTCACCTGAAACACCTGTGTGGCCACAGCGGACTCCTCCCTCAGACGATCGTGATGACGCCGGTGTACATGCCCATGCCGCACGCGTAGTCCAGCCGCCCAGGCTGCAGTACGCCGAGGTCGATCCGCGTCTCGCCGTCCGCGGGCAGGATCTTCTCCTGATCGCGGATCACGAACGCTCGAACACAGCCCTGCGCCTTGTCCGACTTCACCACCAGTGTCGTGGGCAGGCCCGACTGCGCCTGCACGTTGCCCGGGCTGTAGGCATCGGTGCGAGCGGTGATCACCACCGTCTGCTGTCCATTCGCGACGGTGACGGCCGTGGTGTCGACGGGAGCATCCGCGGACGCCTCCACGATCCGGCTCGCAGCAAAAGGGGCCCCCGCCAGCTCCAGGCCTCCGTTGAGCGTGTGGAGACCCATGACGAGGACCGCGAGGCCGGTCACCACGCCGAGCCGTCCCCTCCAGGCAGTGGCGAGCTTGCGGGCCGCGTAACCGAGCACCGCGAAGAGCGGACCGGTTCCCAGCACGAACACCGCCATCGTCGCCGCACCCATCAGCGCCGAACCTGAGGTGAGGGCGAGTGCCTCCACCGACAGCGTGACGCCGCACGGGATCAGCACGGTGACGAACCCCAGCACCGCCGGAGCCAAGGCCGAACGGGAACGCGCGCGGTTGCGGACCACCCTGAGCCACGAGGTCGGTGGCTCCACCACGATGCGCCGAAAGCCTGGCACACCGAGCTGTGCCAAGCCGAAGACCACGATCAGCAGCCCGGCGCCGATCTGCAGCCACGTGCGAAAGCCGACCCCCAGCTCGACCGCACCACCCAACGCGCCGAGCAACGCCCCGAGCAGCGAGTGGGACGCGAGCTTGCCCGCGAGGAAGCCGCCGACCGGGGCCAGGTCGTCGCCGAGCTGGTCCCGCCAGCTTCGCGCCGGCTCGGATCCCGCGCGTTGGCGGGTGATCAGCCCGGTGAGCAAGCCGCCTTGGACAGCGGCACAGGACACACCACCGGCGAACAGACCGGTGACGAGGACAGGAACAAGGTTCACGAAAACTCCTGCGGAGAAAGGAAAGGGAACGCTGATCCAGCACCGCGACGACCGCGGTGCGGACAGACCTCTCCTAAATCCGCAGCGAACAGAGCCTCGCCAGGCTGGGCGCGCGCGGCTGAGCGCTCTCCGACCAGACCGCTGAGCTGGGCACATGTGCCGCAAGCAACGCTCGTACGGCCGGCAACTCCAGGACGACAGCGGTGGCCGCGACCGCGATGACGAGCACGAGGCACATGGCCAGCGATTCGCCCGTGCCCGTGTCGGGCGCGTGGCCGTCCATCGGCGTCGCCATCGTGCTCTGCACCATCGGCATCGCGGTACTCATGCCGTCGCTGCACTGCACGCCGACCATGAACGCCAAGCCCGCGAGCACGACAACGACAACAAGGCGCGCGAGACCCACTCGCTCACCTCGCATGCCGACGCCCATCATGAGCGGGATCCTACGAAGACCGTGTCAACCGCCTGTCAGGTCCTCCGACCAAACCTGTCGAGACCAGGCTCCGGCTTCTTCCGCTCGATCTCCTGCTCGTCCAAGAACTACCGGACCGGGATCGAGCTCGAGGACCCGAGGCGCTGGACCGCCGCTGCCCCTACTACGACCCGATCTCCAAGCTCGGTGAGGCCGGCCAGAAGTGGTGGACCGACCAGACCTGACAGGCCGCGACGGGGCCGCCTTCGGGACATCTTCCGAAGGCGGCCCCATCAGCATGTTTGCCTGTTCAGCACCCGTAGACCACGTTTGGGAGGAACAGCGCGTCTCTCGTCAGCACCGTCGGATGTGGCTGAACTCCGACGGGTTGGTGTATTCGGCGATCTTCCTGGTCTCGTTGGCGGTCACCTCTTTGCAGTCGCCATCAGATCCCCAGTCGATGACCGCGCGGACGTGAACCGAGTCACTGCCGCTGGTGCAGTGCCGGTAGTAGATGTCCCAGGTCGTGATGTCGGGAAAGTGACGCTGTTTGCTCGCGCCGCACGGCCGTTCGGCGGCCACGCTGAACTCAGCACCCGGCACGGCCTGAGCCACTGCGGAGACACTGATTGTGACGCCGGCCGCTGCCAGAAGCGCGAGCGTGGATTGCACAAACAATTTTGGCTTCAAAATACTTCCCCCTTGAGTGGAATTTGCAACTTGCTTACTACGTACCGTCCGCAGCACCTTCCAATGGCGTGCTCTGATGACACCCCCAGACCGCCATCAGCGAACACATACGATTGGGGACACAGGCCTGCGGACAGGCTTGGTCGCGATAGTGATCCTGGCGCCCCTGGACTTGGTTGGTCACCGCAGCGGAGATGGAGATTCTTTCTCCGCCCAGGGGTGGAGAAAGCTGCGGCGTCTGGTGGTGCCGATGCCGGTCTGCTCGGCGATACAGTGGCTGAATGGATCGCAGGCATCGCCTGTCGCGCTGCATGGTCGCCGCGTTGGCTGTCGCCTACGTGGGATTCCGGGCGTTGCTGCGGGTGCGCGCATGAGTGCCGCTAGCACGGCGCGTGTCCTCGTCGTGGACGATCAGACGGTCGTGCGCGAGGGACTGACGCTCATCCTGAGCCTTCTGCCCGGTATCGACGTCGTCGGTGCCGCGGCTGGTGGCGAGGAGGCGGTGCGGCTTGCGGTGGAGGCCAGCCCGGATGTCGTGCTGATGGATCTGCGGATGCCGCATATGGACGGCGTCGAAGCCACGCGGCATATTCTCGCGGAAATTCCGCGCACCAAGATCCTAGTGCTCACGACCTACTGCGACGGCGAGTCCGTGGCGGCCGCTCTGCGGGTGGGGGCGCATGGCTATCTCACCAAGAACGCGCACGCGGCTGAGATCGCCGAGGCGATTGCCAATGTCCTGCGCGGTGATACGCACTTCGATCCGATCGTGCAGCAGCGCCTGGTCGCTATGGCGATCAGTGACCGTGATCAGCGGCCGCCTGCGAACCGGCTCACACCCCGTGAGGTTGACGTGTTGCGGTTGATCGCGCACGGCAAGTCCAACAACGAGATCGCACAGCAGCTCTTCATCACCGAGGCGACCGTGAAAACCCACATCAACAACCTCTTCGCCAAGATCGGTGTGCGCGACCGCGCTCAAGCGGTCACCTACGCCTTCCAGCACGGTGTGGCCGTCGTGCCGTCGCTGTCGGTTCCGTAAAACAGCCCGCAGCGCTCACGCGGGTACTCGCAATCGCACGCGGAACCCGGCTCCGTCCGGACCAGCTTCCAGTTCACCACCAACCAGCTCGGCACGCTCGTGCAGACCCAGCAGGCCGTACCCGTGCCTCGCCTTCGCATCATGTTGGCAGTCAGGCGAGCCAGTGTCGCGGACTTCCAACTCGGCCCAACCGTCGTTGAGAGTGAATGTCATGGACACTTCAGCATCAGGTGCGTGCTTGCGCACGTTGCTCAGCGCTTCCTGAGCGGTTCGCACCAAAGCCAACGCGACCTCCGGCGCCAACCGCACCTCATGGGAGTCTTGCAGAATCAAGGAACACGGCGTTCCTGTCGCCTCATGGAACTCGGTGACCAGCTTCTCCAATCGCACGATCAGCGGTTCTTGCGAGCCACGCAGTATCTCCACCGCCTGTCGCGCCTCTTCCAGCCCGCGCCGCGCCAGCTCACCGGCCATGACCACTCGGTCCAGCACCAGCTCCGTGTCACCTTTTTGCTGCAACAGCAAACGTGTTGCCTCCAGGTGTGCGATCTGCCCTGACAGGGAGTGCGCCAGCACATCGTGGATCTCCCGGGCCAAGCGCCGCCGCTCGTCGATCACCGCCTGATCGGATCGTTCCTTCTCGGCCCACTGATCACGCGCCAGGGTTACTTTCCCACGCACCAATGTGGACATCAGGAACACCCATCCCAGGAAGATCGCCTGGAGTGGCGTCAGGCTGTGGGTAACCGCCATGAAGCCGACGATCGGCCCGGCCACCAGCGCGGCACGCCTCCAGGGCAATTGAAATGGTGCGACCAGCATCACCAGAACCAGGATCGTCCCGAGAGCGGATTCGCCTGATTCCGCTACCGTCCCGGCGATCAGTGCGCAGCCGAGCAGGAATGGGGCTCCCACAGCACCGCGCAGCAACAAGTAAAAGCATCCGAACGCGATGAGAAACGCGATTGTGATCGCCGGAGCACCCAATGTTCTACTTGAGGCCGCCAGCGATATCGCCAATCCCCAGATCAGGTAGGCGAGAAGAAAGCCGCCTCGCACGCTGCGCCATAGGCGAGGCCTGCGCTCCATCTGGCAAGCCTACCTGTGGGCCAAGCGATCCAGGGACCACCATACGCAGCATTCACCCTCCACCCAGGGGTGGAGATGGCGCATTAGCGGACGCGCAATTAGCAAGCGCTTCCTAGTTCTGGGCGAGGTCGGGATTTCCTACTGGACCAAGAACTACCGTGCCGGCCGGAAGTGGTGAGCCGACCAGACCTGACAGGCCGCGGTCGAACGCCTTGACGCCGCGTTAGTGTTGACGTTCGGGGTGGGATGCGCTTGCCGGGGGAATCGTGAGCGATCGAGCGGACGAAGCCGATGAGGCGACTGGCGGCGAGACGTTCGCGGGCACGCGGAACGTGGTGTCCGGCCAGGTCGGTGGTTCGGTCCTGCAGGCTCGGGACATCCACGTCCACGTCCCCCGCCGGCTGCGTTTGCTGCTGGACAGCGCCGGCAGCAACTACCTCACCGAGAACCAGTACGAACCGGACGAGCAGACTCCGCGGCGCCGCGAGGAACTGGCCGATCAGCTCGTGCGACTGGCCATCGAGAGCCCCGGCAACCTGGATGCCGCGATCAGCGGGGCCGTCGACGCCGCCGAGGACGCGCCGAGCGAGCCGTGGGTGCTCGAAGAGGCGGTCGCGCTGCTCTCGCTGGTGGAGCAACGACTTTCCGAACAGCAGATCGCCCAGCAGGCGCACACCGACGTCACCGAGCGGATGGCCGTCGAACTCATGCAACTCCGCCGGCAGGTGGACGCGCACCGGGCGGTGTACCAGGAGGCGGCTTCGGGCGAGGACGCCGAGGAGATCCCACCGCCGGCGCCGGGCGAGTGCCCCTATCCCGGCCTGTCCGCGTTCACGGCGAGCCAGACCCGGTGGTTCTTCGGACGTGAGGAGCTGACCGCGCGACTGGTTCGCAGGCTCGCCGTCGTGAGGGCGGGCGGGACTCCGTTGTTCGTGGTCGGCGTGTCCGGGGCGGGGAAGTCCTCACTGCTGCGCGCCGGTCTCGTGCCGGCGCTGGTGAACGGTGACGTCCCGGTCCCCGGCTCGGAGAACTGGCCGTACGTGCAGTTGCGGCCTGGCGCGCGCCCGTTCACGGAGCTGGTCACGCGGATCGCGTTGCTGGGTGGCATTCCCGCGGGCGCCGCAGTGGACGACGTGCGCGCGGATCCGGCGCGGTTCGCCGTCCTGGTGCGCCAGGCCGCGCTGGCTGAGGCCCGGAAACGTGACCCGGACGGTGATCCCGGCTGCGTCGTGGTGATCGTCGATCAGTTCGAGGAGATCTTCACGCTGTGCCAGGACGGCGAGGAACGTGCCGCGTTCATCGCCGCGTTGCGGGCCGCGGCGGATCGGGTGGAGAACGACGACACCACGCCGGCCGCCCTGGTGGTGCTGGGACTGCGCGCGGACTTCTTCCCGTCCTGTGCTGACGAGCCGGGCCTGGCGACGATCTTGCAGGACAACCAGTTCCTGGTCGGTCCGATGAGCACGGCGGAGCTGCGCAGCGCGGTGGAACGGCCCGCGGAGGCGGTCGGGATCACGTTGGATTCGGGGCTGGCCGACCTCGTGGTCGGCGATCTGGCGGACAGGACCGGTTACCAGCCGGGTGCCCTGCCGCTGCTCGGGTACGCCCTGCAGGCGACGTGGACGAAACGCCGTGGCCACACGATGACCCTGGCGAGCTATCAGGAAGCGGGTGGTGTGCGGGGCGCGGTCGCCACGGCGGCGGAGATGATGTTCACCGCGATGTCCGAACCCGAGCAGTTGACGACTCGCAAGCTCCTGCTGCGTCTCGTGGCCGTGGGTGACGGTGTCGAGGACACCCGCCGTCAGGTCCCCAAAAGCGCGTTGACCGACGGGGACGACAACGCGGTGACGGTGTTGAACCGGCTCGTGATCACCCGGTTGGTCACGGTCGCCGCGGACACCGTCGAGATCGCGCACGAAGCCCTGATCCGTGCCTGGCCGCGGCTGGCCGAGTGGCTCGACGCCGACCGGGCGGGTCTGCTCGTGCACCGGCGGCTCACCGACGCCACGCAGACCTGGCTGTCCCTGCACAAGGACGCCGGCAGCCTCTACCGGGGCGCACAACTGGCGGACCTTCGTGCCTGGCTGGCCGAACGGGACGATCGCAGCGCGGGCCTCAGCCCGGTCGAGCGCGAGTTCGTCGAGGCGAGCGTCGCGGCGGAGGAGGCGGACCGGGAGTTCATCCGGCGAACCAACCGGCGGTTGCGACGCCTGGTCGCCGGGCTCGCGACCCTGACGGTGATCACGCTCGTCGCCGGCGTGATCGCGGTGTGGCAGCAGCAGGTCGCCGACTCGCAACGGTCGCAGGCGTTGGCACAGCAGGCGATCGCGGCATCCCGCGAGTACGCGGCAGGGTCCCTGTCCGCGAGCGACACCGACCCTCGCCGGTCGCTGCTGCTGGCCGCGGCTGCCTGGAGCGCGGCACCCACCGAGGAGTCACGCGGCGCCTTCCTGAGGACCCAGACCGAGCCGTACCTGGGCACGCTCGGTCCGGTCAGCGACCGGTTGTGGCACGTCGCGCTGGCACCGGACGGCACTCTCGCGGCGCTGGCCACCAGCGTCGGCACGGTGACCTTGTGGGACACAGCCGCGCACCGGCAGGTCGCGCAGCTCACCGGCCCCGACGGGAACTATCCCAGCGTCGCGTTCAGCCCCGACGGGCGCACCCTCGTGACCTCCAACGACAGCAAGCAACCCGAACAACGACTCCGGCTCTGGGACGTGCGCACGCACAAACTCGTTCGCAGCCTGCCCGGTTCCGCGTCCAGCGTGGCTTTCAGTTCCGACGGCTCGTCTCTCGTCACCGCGTGGGGCTCGCGCATCGTGCAGTGGGACCTGGCCACGGCGCGTCCGATCCGCACCTACCAGGGAACACCGGGGATCTTCGACATCGCGTTGAGCCACGACGGCTCACTGATCGCGGCCGCCGGGACCGATGGCGGCGTCCACCTGTGGGAGACGGCGACCGGCAAGGAGACCGCCGTCCTCAGTGGACACACGAAGGCCGTCTTCGGCGTGGACTTCAGTCGTGACGGCACCACACTGGTGAGCAGCAGCGAGGACGGCACAGTGCGGCTGTGGAACGTCGCGGAGCGCCGTCCCGCGGCCGTTCCGGTGCTGAGTGCGCCGTGGCCGGGTGTCGTCGAGTTCAGCAGAAAGGCGTTGTTCAGCCCGGACGGCAGGCACGTCGTGGCAGGGATGAACAGGAGCAAGGCCATCCAGTGGTGGCGGGTCGCCGACGGCGCCGTCGTCCGCACCAACGTCGGGCACACCCAGTCCGTCACCGGGGTGGCGTTCAGCCGTGACGGCAACACGCTGCTCAGCGGCGGCCTCGACGGGGCAGGAATCCTGTGGAAGGTGCGGGCCACCTTCCTCGACCAGCCTGCCCCCGTGCACGCCGTGGCGTTCAGCCCGGACGGACGCGTGCTGGCGTCCAGCAGCGGCCGGACGGTGACGTTGTGGGACCCCGAACGGCGCGAGCAGGTTCGCGTGCTCACCGTCGGAGACGGCAGCTTCGTTTCGTTGTCGTTCAGCCCGGACAGCAGCACCCTGGTCACCAGTCAGGACGGGGCGGTGCGGCTGTGGAGTGTCAAAACGGGAACGCTCGTCCGCACGTTCCCGCTCGACTCCGGGCAATCGGCCTACTACGTGACCTTCAGCCCGGACGGCAACACACTTGCCGCGATCGGGGGCACACCGCTCTCGACGTTCTCGTCGACAGAGACCAAGCCGCCCTTGGAGTACATCGTGCGCCAGTGGAACGTGGCGTCCGGAGATGTGCTCGTCACCAACTCCTATCGCGTGACGAACGCGGCGGTCGACCCGTATCCCAGTGGCCGGGCCGTGTTCTCGCCGGACAGCACCATGTTCGCCGTGCCGCTCACCAACGGATCGATCGAGTTCCGCCAGGCCCGTACCGGGGAACGGGCCGGTGAACTGGTGGGCCACCAGGACGGGGCGGTCAGCTTGGCGTTCACCAAGGACGGCACGATGCTCGCCAGTGGCGGCAGCGACCGCACCGTCCGGCTCTGGGACGTCGCCACCCGCAAGCAGATCGGTGCCCAGCTGACCGGGCACAACGGCGTGGTCCGCGGGGTCGCGTTCCTGCCGGACGGCCGCACGCTCGCCTCGGTCAGCGACTACGACCTGGTGCTGCGGCTGTGGGACGTGCCGAGCCGGACGCCGCTGGCCGCGGTACGGGGCTCCGGCTCGTTCGACGGGATCGCCGTGCAGCCCGGCACGGGACTGATCGCCACGGCGGGTCTGAACAACGTCGTCGGCATCTGGAATCCCGATCCCGCCAGCGTCAAGTCCCAGGTCTGCTCGATCCTGGGCGGCCAGCAATCCGTCGCCGACGCCTGGAAGGCCGTCGGCCGCGATCCCGGCCAAGCCCCGCGGTGTGAGGGGTGAGGGTCGTGCGTCGTCGCGTGCTCAGCTGACGGAGCCCCACCAGCCCAGCTGCTTGAGCTGCCGCCTGGCGAGTCGCACCTCGTCGGCGAACCGGTGGTCCCGTGCGGCGATCGACTCGAACAGCTTGACCGCCTTCTTGGTCGCGGCACGAGCGTCACGACGACGGCCGGCCCTGATGTGGAGACGTCCCAGGTTGAGCTGTACCACCGCGACGAACCTCAGGTAGAACGGGTCGCTCATCGCGGCCAGTTGGTAGTCCGCTCCAGCCAACCGCATCTCTTCGATCGCCCCGGCGAGATCACCCGCGGCGGCCAGGTCGCCGGACAACACGCCGCGGACCTCTGCCGACTTGGCGTGCCGTCCCGCCGCGGCGTACAAGGTGACGGATTCCTGGCGCATGATCACCTTCTGGGCCGACGGCAGCCGGGTCGCGCGGCGATCGAGCGCGTCGGCCAGCAACAGGTCGTTGCCCGGCATCGACGCCCTCGCACGGAGCGCGTCGATGCCGGCGCCGGTGCCGTCGGCGCACTGGGCCGGCAGGCACCGCTCCAGGTAGCGCTGGACGCCCGGATCGCTCGCCGGCTTGTCCAGCAGGGCGATGAGCGCGGCGGCGATGGCGTCCTCGACCGCGGCCGACGGCTTGGACAGGGCGGCCCTGTCGGCGCCCACCGGTAACTGATAGCGCTTGCCCTCCCGGGTCTTGTGCACGGACACGTCGTTCGGCCGCGCGCGGCACAGCGCCTCGGCATCGGCGGCCTGGTAGCGCACGCCGGCCGGAGCCATCGCGGTCGCCGTGGCAAGCCAGATCTCGATGGGGAAACCGCCGATGCCCGCTCTGGTCAGGGCGTTCAGCAGCGGCTCCGTGGGCTTCTTCTGGTCTTTGCGCGCGGTCATCTAGTCGTCTCCCCCGGCCACGATCAACATCTCCCGGAATTCCTCTGCCGACACGGAACGCTGGTCTGCCAGCACTTCGTCGACCGCCGTGGCGAGGCGGGCCGGCACCGCGGGTTCACGGGCACGGACCGGCACGGCGGACTCGCGCAGCACCACGGCGACCGGATCGGCACCGGCCGGGAAGTCGCGCGGGGTGGAGCCGGTCAGCATCCAGTACAGGGTCGCCGCGGCGGCCCACACGTCGACCGACGGCGGCGCGTGGCGGAAGTTCAGCACCTGCGCGCGGGGCATGAATCCCAGGCTGCCGCCCTGTGCCCCGGTGTGGGTGAGCCCGGACAGGCCGGCGAGCTCGTAGGCCTTGGCCAGCCCGAAGTCCGCGAGGCGGGCGACGCCGTCGGCGATCAGGACGTTCTGCGGCTTGACATCCCGGTGCACTACGCCGCGCGTGGACCGGGTGGTGCCGTCCGCGAGCCGCACTTCGGGAACCTCCGCGGCATGTGCGTGCGCCAGTCCGGCCAGGACGTCGAGGGTGACGCGCACCGCCTCTCCCGCGGGCAGCCTGCCGACACTGCCGCCCGCGCAGTAGGTGCTCACCAGGTACGGCGCCGGATCGGTGCCTGCGTCACGCAGCTCGACGATGTTCGGGTGCCGCAACGCTCGTGCGGTCGCCACCTCGCGCAGGAAGAGTGCCGCCGCGTCCGGCCTGATGTCGTGCAACACCTTGAGCGCCACGGGTTCGTCGTCGCGATGGGCCAGGAACACCACGCCCTGAGCACCTCGGCCGAGCTCGCGTTCAAGTGCGTAGCCGGCGAACTCGGCAGGTGCCACGACCACGCGCACCGTCGTCGAGCCCAGGCGGACCTCGTCGCCGTCGGCCAGTTCGCGTTCGTCGACGAGGACACCGTTGACGCGGGTTCCGTTGCGGCTGCCCAGATCTAGCACGCGGACCCGCGGCGGGTCGACCGTGAAGCGGCAGTGTTCGCGGGACACCTTCGGGTCGCTCACCCGCACCGCGCACGTCTCACCGCGGCCCGCCGTGACGGACTGGGCCGCGAGGTGGACGTGGCCGGCGCCACCGTCGACCACGAGGTGGATCATCCAGCGCAACGTCAGTCCACGAGCGCCACGTACAACGGTGATCCCAGCAGCACGGTGTCGCCGTCAGCGCTCTTGCCGTGCAGAAGCCGCTTGGCGACGAACTCCATGTTCTGCGCGGGTCCACGGAGATCGACCGTCGTGCGGCGCACCGCCTCGACGGCTTCGGCGTCACCGTCGTACTCGTCGGTGAGCACAGCCGCCACCTCCGGCGCCTTCACGATCCCGTCCAGGAGTGACGGCAGCATCGAACGGCTTATCAGCGGATCCTGGTCGCCGGCCGGTGGTGCCCCGAAGACGTGCGCACGTGAGCCGCCGAGACCGAGCACGGTCTCCTCGGTGCGGCCGCCGAAGTACACGAGGGAGAGGCCGTCCGCGCCCACCAGCGGGCCCCACGTCAGCGGCAGCATGCCCCAGAAGAACTGTCCTGGCTCGTCCACCGTGCCCAGGTCACCGAAGTCGGTCAGGTGGCGGACGACGCGCTCCAGCCGGGCCGTGCGGTCCGCGCCCACCACGGACTCGGCACCGCGTTTGCCCTTGAGGAACTTCAGGTCGACGGCGACCTCGGACGTGCGCTTGCGCGTCGCGCCGAGGTCGATCTGCTGCAGCAACATGTCGACCTTGCTGTCACTGATGTAGACGAAGTACTGGAACGACATCCAACCCCCTTGACCCGATGTGATCGTCTCACCAATGTCCACCCATCGGTCGGATGTTCACGTCATCATGTCGTTGATGACCAATCCGACAGCGATCAGCGAAGTGCGGCAGGAAGTGAAGAACCTCCTGCGGGCAGGGGCGATCCTGCTGCCGGCGATGGATCCGGAGCCGGAGCCGCAGGCGAAGTTCAGCCGGGTGTGCGCCGCGCAGCTCGTCGACCTGGCGATGCGCCGTCATCTGTGGTTCTCGTACGGCCACACGCACGTCGGCGCGAAAGGCCTGCTGGCCACCCGGCATCCGGATCCGCTCGACGATCCCGACGCCGACGAGCAACGCCTGCTCGACGTGGTCTTCGGTGGCGCCCAGGTCGCCCGCATCGCCGAACCCCGGCCCTGGGCGCGGTGGAGTGAGATGGCGGCCATGGTGCGCAAAGGCCTGAAGGCGGACGGTCTCGGCATGCTGCGCATCGAGCGATATCGGGTGTTGCGCGCGCTGAGAGCACTTCGGGAGGACATGCGGGTGATCGCGCGGAGTGGGGAACGGGACTGGAACAGCGCACCCGACGTGTTCCGCGCGGGCTGCTCGTTCGCGGTGCTGTTCAGCCTCGACACCCGCGTCCCGCACTGGCCGATGCCGCCTGAGGAGGAGGGGTTCGTGCCGTCGTTGCTGTCGCTGGCCTGCCACCAGGCCCATCTCGACGCGACCTGAGCCGCCCGTGGACGAGCACACCCTCGACGATCACCTCTTCCCGCTCGCCGACGAGTGGCAGGTCGGTGAGCGCGTCGCGGACCAGTACGAGATCACGGACGTGCACCGCGGCGGCATGGGCGTGGTCTACCGGGCCCGGCATCTGGGCTGGGACGTGGACGTGGCGATCAAACGACCACGACCAGAGCTGTTCCACGCCCAGGCAGACCGCGACAGGTTCGTGCGTGAGGCCAGGACCTGGGTCGATCTCGGCTTGCACCCGCACGTGTGCAACTGCCACTACGTGCGCGCGATCGGCGACGTGCCGAGTGTCGTCGCCGAGTACGTCGAGGGCGGCAGCCTGGCCGACTGGATCCACGACCGCCGCCTCTACGCGGGTTCGGACGCGGAAGTGCTCGCCCGAATCCTCGACGTCGCCGTCCAGTCCGCGTGGGGTCTCGCCCACGCGCACGAGCTCGGCGTCGTGCACCGCGACGTGAAACCGGCGAACATCCTCGTCGGCACCGAGGTCAAGGTCACCGACTTCGGGCTGGCGGGCGCGGCGGCGGGCTCCTATCGAGGCACCCGGCACTACGCGTCGCCGGAACAGGCAGCGGGCGAGGTCACCGACGCGCGTGGCGACGTGTGGAGCTTCGCCGTGAGCGTGCTGCAGATGGTGACCGGGGAGATCACCTGGCTGGCGGGACCCGCCGCGGGCGAAGCCTTGGGAGGCTTGGCCGTTCAGCGTGGACTGGCCGCGCTGCTGGCGTCCTGCCTGGAGTGGGAGCCCGCGAACCGGCCGGCCACCATGGCCGAGGTCGCCGCCGCGCTCGTCGATCTGCACGAGTCCGAGGTGGGGCCCTATCTCAGGCAGCCGGCCTCATCGGCGGTACCTCTCGCCGACGAGCTGAACAACCGCGCCCTGTCGTTGCTCGACCTCGGCCACGACGCCGAAGCCGGACAACTGCTGGACGAAGCGCTGATCGCGGACCCGCAGCACCCCGAGGCGACGTTCAACTCCGGCGTGCTGCGCTGGCGGGCGGGCAAGACCCCAGACGACGCGGTGCTCACGGACCTGAAGGCGACCGATCCACAGCGCGCCAGGCACCTGATCGACCTGGTCCACGCCGAACGCGGCGACACACCACCCGACTTCACGATCCCCGTCGAGCCCCACCTGTACGCGGCTCCGCTGAGTGTGACGCCGAGCGGCGAGTTCGTCCTGATCGGAAGCGCGGGCGCGGTACGGGTGGTCCGGGTCGCGACCGGCGAGTGCGTCCGCGTGCTGGCCGGCCATCCCGAAGCGGTGGAGAAGATCGCGGTCAGCTCCGACGGAACGCACGCGCTCACCGCGAGCATGGGCTGGACCGTGGCGCTGTGGCACCTGCCCTCCGGCCGGTTGGTGCACACCAGGTCCACGCGGAAGATGATGGCCGACGCGCTTCACCTCGACCTGGCGGCTGACGCCGGGCTCGTGATGATGACCAGGTTCTTCGGCGACTTCGACCCGATCCGGCCGCTGCGGCGCGACTTCCGCACCGTCCGGGTGTGGCGCCTCGACAGCCGCCGTCCGGCGCGGAAGCTCCGCCTGGGCTCGGACGTGTCGACGATCCGGGTGAGTCCGGACGGGCGCCGTGCGCTCGTCGGTCAGAACGACGGCGTCGTGCGTGTCTGGGATCTGGCCAGCGGAACCTCGTTGTTCTCCCTTGCCGGACATGCGGCCCCCGTGCAGGAGATCGACATCGGAGCACACCGTGCGGTCACGGCGGTCAGCGGCCTCGCCGGCTCTGACGACTACACGGCACGTGTGTGGGATCTCGGCACCGGCCGATGCGAGCACGTGCTCACCGGCCACGCCGCCCCGCTCACCTCGATCCGCGTGACCCCGGACGGGCAACTGGCGTTGACCGGCAGCGGTGACCACACGGCAAGGCTGTGGGACCTGTCCACCGGCTCCTGCCTGCGGGTGCTCACCGGCCACGCGAACGTGGTCACGTCCGTCTCGCTACCGGGAAACGCACCTCGGCTCGCGGTGACCACGGAGTTGTCCGGCGCCGTGCGGATCTGGGATCTCGCCGCCGGCCGCTGCCTCCGCACGATCACCGACGCGGTGGACTCCGAGAGCAACGTCCTGCTCACCCCAGACGAACAGACGTTGGTGCACGCCGGCCGCGACGCGGTTCGCCTGTGGCGCATCACGCCGACCACGCCGAGCCCGTTGCAACTCTCCCGATCCCGTGCCGCCGCCGCGCTGCTGGCGGTCTCCGAACAGGTGACCGACCTGCTCAGACGCGCGGAACAGCATCCCGAACACGCCCTCGACCTGGTGCGCCAGGCGAGAGACCTGCCGGGACACGAGCGATCACCCGAGGTGATGAAAGCCTGGCGCCGCTTGCCGTCGGCACGGCGCACGTTCCGCACCGCGTGGCTCAGCGCGGTCCTGGACGGCGGGACCGACGCCCTCACCGGTGTCTGCACCACGCAGGACGGCCACGTGTTGTCGGTCGGCCACCAGGACAACGCGGTCTGGGTATGGGATCTCTCCGCAGGCAACCGCGTCGCCACGCTCACCGGGCACACGGAGCGGCTGCTATCGGTGTGCGCGAGCGGTCCCTTCATGGCAGCGGGCGCGGTCGACGGCACTGTGCGGGTGTGGCGATCCGGCAGACTCACACACACGCTGCGAGGCCACGACGGCCAAGTGCCGGCCCTGTGCACCACGCCCGACAGCCGTTACCTCGTCACGGGCGGCGAAGACACGGCGGTACGTGTGTGGGAGCTCGACTCCGGACGGCTGGTGCATGTTCTCGAAGGCCACACCGGCGCGGTGACCGCCGTCGCGACGACACCGGACGGACGGTTCGGCGTGACCATCGGGCGCAACGATCAGTCGGTGCGCCAGTGGGACCTCGCGACCGGCAGGTTCACGCACTTCCTGGAGACCTACCGAACCGAGTCCCTGCACTCGCTGAGCATCACCCCGGACGGCCTCCTGCTCACCGTCGGGCGCTTCAGCCGCCAAGGCGTGCGGGTGCGTGAGCTCAGCTCCCATCGCTTCGTCCGCTATCTCGGCCGCGACGACACCAACCTGACCATGAGCTCGGTCTGCACGAGCACCGACGGCAGCATCGCCCTGGTCACCGAGTCAGCGGAGGCGATCAGCGTCTGGGAGGTCGCCACCGGGCACTCGCTCGGCCGCCTGGAAGACCTGGACGGCGGGTTGAACGCCATCTGCTTCACCCCCGACGACAACCACATCCTCATCGCCGGCCAGGACGGCAGGCTTCGGGTGTGGGACGTCGACTGGGACCTGCACGCGCCCGACGATGGTGAGAGCGCCTGACGGCCTCGACAGCTACCAGACCGAACGCGAGGCGGCGAGCCCCGTTGCGGCCAGAAAAACGCGACGGGAGATTCGTGCTGTCGTCATTGACACCCCGCTGTGACACCCCGCTGTTCACGCCGCGACATTGCGGCGTCCACCAGATGGGAACCGCACGGAAAAGGCCGGACGACTTCATGTGGCGCAGTTCACGGTTCCAGCTAACGAAGTGGACAATCTTCGACATCGAATTCGACGAGCATTCGACGAATGCCGCCTGATGGGATCTCCCATCGTTTGTGTGGAAATGTCAGTTGAGCAACTCCACGAGGTGCACCTCCTGGCGGCGAGGCCACACCTCGCACCCGCCACCGTGAAAAGCGACCCGGACGTCGTCCCCGAAGGTCACCGCGGCCACCTGCCCCACCGGCCCGATCGAGCCGTGCAGCCGCACGAGGTCGCCGGGCACCAGCTCGTCCACCGGCTTCCTGCCGATGTTGCACGCCGAGGACGCGGGCCACACCACCGCCGTGAGCAGCCACCACGACCCGCCGCACAGCGCGGGGGCGGAGGCCACCAGCACACCGGCGGCAACAGGGTGGGCCCTGATCAGGACCGCCGCGCCGACGACTCCCCACAGCAGCCCCGCCAGTGCGGCGAGGTGCGCCGAGCTCACCGGGTGGTCGCCGAACTGGAGCCACCCCGTCGTGCGCACCCAGCCGGCCGAGGTCAGGCCGCGGGGCGAGCTGCCCCGGCTGGCGACGGGTTCCGCGCCGGCACCGTCGTCAGGCTTGCGGAAGAGGTCGACGTGATCGTCACTCCGCACGCCGCCACCTCAGTTTGCCCTTGTCGTCGTGCGTGCAGACGATGACGTTGCCCCGGGGTGACGTCCTGCGCATCCCTTCGAGGAGGCACGGCCCGCCCACCCTGTCGTCGACCCAGTCGTCGGCCGGTGGCGCCGGCGAGGTGGACGACGCCGGAGGCGAAGACGGCGCCGGAGGCGCGGTCGTCGTGGTCGTGGCGGCCGGGGCGCTCGTCGTCGTGACCGCGCCTGGCGGGGACGACGAGGGCTCACCGGAGGGCACCGCGGTCGCCTCGCCGATCGCACAACCGGCTCCCCACAGACCGCGACGTTCCTGCCGCGCGGTGGACTCGGCCGCGGCGAGATCCTCTCTGACCTCGGGGTCGGCCGCCGCCGCGCCGCCGCCCACGACGGTCCGCGCGTAGTCCGACCCGTCCGGAAGCAGCACGTCACCGGCCAGCCGTTCGTCCCCCTGCACGTCACCGTTCTTCACGACGAGCCGGATGGTCTCGCCGCGCAACAGGTCCTGGGCGGCCCGGCGGGACTCCACCAGCCAGCAGCCCTCGTCGCGGCGCAACCCGACGACGCGGACGTGGAAGAACAGTCCGGTGACCGCCTCCACGCCCTCGAACGAGTCCACCTCGGACACCGCGCGGACGATCACCTCGAGGGAGTCGCCCCGGTGCACTGCCTGGTCGAGCTCGCTGTGCCCACCAGCGCCCGGGACCACGTCGACGGAGAAGTCGGCCGCGCTGGTGGTGGCGAGCGCGGCGACGGCGCCCAGGGACGCGATCGTGATCCGCGCACCCTGGCTGCTCCGCCACCAGAAGCGGCGGACCGCCCCGAGGCGCGTCCGGCGAATTATGAGATCAATTGGTCTGAACAATAGCAATTCCCCAGCGTGGCGGGCGTCGGACAATCCATGAGACGAACGAGCACACCAATCCAGAGCAGCTCGTCGATCATCACATCGGCCATGAATGCATGTGCCGTTGACAGAGCAGTGTCATCGGCGCCCACAACACCGTCAAGAACGGAAAAAGTTCAAACTGATATCGGCTCATATTTCACGGAACGCCTTCTGTGATTGCTCGCGCACGCTCCTGAGATCTCGCCCTCGAGGAAGATCGGTGAGGTCAGGACCGCTGCACGAACACGCGCACGTCCCGCTTCCCCAGCGCGACCCGGCCGCCGGCGACGACCTCGGTGCCGTCCAGCAGGTCGGTGAGCGCGACCGGTGCCCGCACCTCGACGGAGTCTCCGCTCCAGTTGTGCACCACGTGGACGTGGCCCCCGTCCGGCGAGGTGCCCGTCGTCGCGGTGACGGTGGGCGGCAGGTCCAGCCATCCCGCCCTGGGCGTGGGTGCCAGCCACCTGGCCAGTGCGACGGCGAGTTCACGGCCGGGAACCGTGCCGACGCAGGTGACGCGGCCGGACCCGTGGCGCCGGGTGGTGATGGCGGGCCAACGACCGAAGTGGTCGTGGTCGTACTCGGCGAGCACGTCCGCGTCCGTCACGGTGTACCCCTCCACCCACTGGGTGGCGACCGCGTTGTCCGGCAGAGCGAGCGGGCCGCCCTCCGACGCGTGCACCCGCAGGTCGCGGGAGAGGTTGCTGAACTCGTCGTAGTAGACGCCCGCCGCCTCGACGAGCCGTGCGGGCGCCCGCTCCGGCCGGATCCTCGCGTCCTGGTCGGCGTACGCCGTGCGCGGCCCGATGACCAGGTGGCCACCGGCCTGCGCGTAGGCGGCCAGCCAGTCGGCGGTCGCGTCGTCGACGAGGTAGAACGCCGGCGCGACCAGCACGGGATACCGGCGCGCGACCTCGTCCAGTTCGGGCAACCGGCGGGCGTGGATCATGCGCACCTGCAGCCCGGCCTCGAAGGCACCGCGGTAGAACGCGTCGAAGATCCGCTGGTACGCGCCACCGTCCGGGTGACCGTCCGAAGTGGACAACGGAGGGTACTTCTGCATGTACCACTTGCTCGGCAGCGAGTACACCATCGCCACGTCCGCGTCCGGCTCGATCCCGGCGACCGCGGCGCCCGCCGTGGCGAACTCGGCACCCAGCCGCGCCAGTTCGGCGTACACCCGGCCCGGCCGGCCACTGTGCGGGAGTACCCCACCCCAGTAGGTCTCGGCGCCGAAGTGCAGCGTGTGCCAGTGCCAGTACTCGATCATCCGGGCACCGCGGGCGACGAACGCCCACGCCGCCTGCCGCCACTGACCGTCGTACGCGGGCCGGTTGTCCGAGGTGCCACCGATGTTGCCGGCGTTGGTCTCGGTGACCAGGAAGGGTTCCTGGCGGGAGGAGAAGATCCAGTCCGCGCCGCGGTAGAACGCCCACACCCCGCGGGTCTTCCAGTCCTGGTCGAGGGTGTCGGGATCCGGCAGGGTGAGCGCGTCCTGCATGTCGTAGTACGGGTTGCCCGCGGTGACGTCGACGTGGTCGGTCAGCTCGTCGTCGTCCACCGCGACGTGCGAGTAGTGCAGGCAGGTCGTGACGAACTGCTCCGGGCGCGCGTACTCCCGCACGATCTCCGCCTGCCAGGCGACGAACTCGGTGGTCTGCCTGGCCTGGAACGCCCGCCACGCGACGTCGTACTGCGGCTGGGCGTTGCCCTCCGGCGTCCACAGATCCTCCCAGGTGGACAGTCGGTGCGACCAGTACACCAGCCCCCACGCGCGGTTCAGGTTCTCGACGTCGCCGTACGTGGCGCGCAGGTGGTCGACGAACCGCTGGAAGACACCGTGGTTGTGGATCAGCCGCACGCCCGGTTCGTTGTCCACCTGGAAGCCGATGACCGAGGGGTGGTCCAGGTACCGGGCGACGATCTTGCGCGTGATCCGTTCCGCGTGGAAGCGGAAGGCCGGATGGGTGAAGTCGACCTCCTGCCGCGCACCCCAGCCGACCCTGCGGCCGTCGGACCCGACGCCGGCGATCTCCGGGTACTGCCTGGCGAGCCACGGCGGCACCGCGTACGTCGGCGTGCCGAGGACGACCGAGATGCCGCGTTCGTGCGCGCCGTCCAGCACCGGCTGGAGCCAGTCGAGGTCGAACCGGCCGTTCTCCGGCTCCCACGTCGACCACACCGACTCGCCGACCCTGATGACGGTGAAACCCGCTTCCGCCATCAGGTCCAGGTCGGTCTTGAGGCGGTCGTGCGGCTGGTACTCGTGGTAGTAGGCAGCACCGAACAACACGCGCGGGGGCAGAACCGCCATCTGGGGACCTCCGTGGATTCGCGAGTTCCGTTTGCGCACAGGCAACTTCGCGATGTTCGACTCGAATCGACGGGCCAGACGGGCGCCCGGACGCCATCACTCTCGGAAACCGTAACTTGTGAGCGCTAACAGCAGTTACTTCGGTTACCCGGTCATCACTTGACCGAACAATTGTTAGCGATAACACTCGTCTCTCGCAAGACGAAGGCAGCGCCCTCCACGGCTCGATGTCGCAGGCATCGTCCCCGGCACTAGGAGTTCGATGTCCCAGCGCGTACCCGAGCTCGTCCGCGAGCGCTTCGGCCGGCTCGGTGACAACGATGTGCACCGGTACGTCCTCGCGTGGCCCGGCGGGCTCACCGTCCGGATCCTCGACTACGGAGGCGTGATCCAGTCGCTGGAGGCGCCGGACCGCGACGGTGTTCCCGCCAACGTGGTGCTCGGCTTCTCCTCGCTCGACGACTACGTGGCGAACAACCGGCCAGGCAGGCCCAGGGCGTTCTTCGGCGCGGTGATCGGCCGCTACGCCAACAGGATCGCCGGTGGCTCCTTCCCCCTGGACGGCGTCGTGCACCGGGTGCCGCTCGACAGCGGCCCGAACACCCTGCACGGCGGACCCGCCGGGTTCGGCACACGTGTGTGGTCCGCGACCGAACTCCACGAACCCGACAGCATCGGGTTGCGGCTGGACCTGGTGAGCCCGGCGGGCGACGGCTTCCCCGGCACCGTCACCGCGCAGGTGACCTACCACCTCGACCGGCACAACCGGTTGAGCATCATCTACCGCGCGACCACGGACGCGCCGACCGTGCTCAACCTGACCAACCACACCTGCTGGAACCTCGCGGGCGAGGGGACCGGCGACGTGTACGACCACTCGCTCACGCTGAACGCGAGCAGGTTCTGCCCGGTCGACGACACCCTGATCCCGGTGGGGAACCCGGTGCCGGTCGAGGACACCCCGTTCGACTTCCGCCTGGCGACGCCGATCGGCGCCCGCATCTACGAGCCCGATCCCCAGCTGTGCCTCGCGAACGGCTACGACCACAACTGGACGCTGGACGGTCCGGGCCACCCCATCCCCTCGTTCGCCGCACAGGCCCAGGACCCGGGATCCGGGCGCCTGCTGACGATGTGGACCACGGAGCCCGGCGTGCAGTTCTACTCCGGCAACTCCCTGACCGAGGACCTGGTCGGCACCGGCGGCCGGCCGTACCACCGCGGTGCCGGCTTCACACTGGAGGCGCAGCACTTCCCGAACTCGCCGAACCGCCCGGACTTTCCCAGCACCATCTTGCGGCCCGGCGAGATCTACCATCAGGAAACCGTCTACCGACTGTCCACTGCGAACTGACTCCCGGTCGCGCCGGCGACCGGATCAGGCCGTCGTACCGGTGACCGTGCTCCCCGACCTGGTGACGTGGTAGGTCACCTCGGCACCACTCCAGTAGTGGAACGTGAGGGTCACTCGGACGTTGTCCCGGACGGCGTTGAAGAAGTCCGGTTTCACGATGGTCCGGCCGTCGGCGTAGTTCGGCGCGAACGTGGTGTCGAACTCCTTGAAGGAAGTCCAGTCGTTCGGACCGGCGTTGGTGCCGTCGTCGTACTTGGCCTCCATCGTGGCGAGCTGGTCGCCGCGGAAGGCCGTCGGGATCTCGAACTGCGCGGTCGTCCCGCCGGCGTCCGAGAGAATCGGTGTGTCGTAGGTGATGACGTAGAGCTTCCAGGGCACACCCTGGGAGAACCGGGCCGTCAGCACCGCGTTCGTGCCGTAGCCCCGCGAGCCGCTCAGCCTGGTGAGCGCCTGCGCGGTCAGGGTGAGCTGGTCGCCCGAGATCGTGTAGTCACTGCCGCGGGTGAGCCTCGTGTCACCGTGGTACAGATCGGTGAACGTCGTGCCGTTGAGGTTGAGCGCGACGGTCTTCGCCGTGATCGCGGCCGAGCGGGCGCTGAACACCTGGTCCGAGTAGGCCGTGCCGGAGCGGGTGGTCCAGCTCGACCTGATCTGCGTGAAGAGCTCCGGATCACTCCACTGGAACGAGGTGCGGCCGAAGTGCTGGCCGTTGTCCCACAGCATGGTGGTGATCTTCTTGGTGCGCGCCTGGTTGCCGAAGTACTCGAAGAACTTCAGCTTCTCGCCCTGTTCGATCGTGCCGGTGTGCCGGTCGAAGCCGAGCAGGCCGTACTCGCCGATGATCACCGGGATGCCGCGTGCCACGAAGCTGTTCGAGATGCGGTCGAACGTGTCGGTCAGGTCCTTCTGCGTGGTGGCGTCGAAGCGCATGCCGCCCGCGATGTTCACGCTGAACGGCCAGTAACCGTAGTAGTGCACGGTCGCGATCAGGTTCGGGTCGTTGAACCCGCGGATCTGCTCGACCAGCGGGTCGACGTACTGCTGCTCGGCCGAGGTGTGCAAGGTCGGCAGGACCAGCAGGCGGGTGGCGTTGTTGCCGCCCGAGCGGCGCACGATGTCGTGGAACGACGCGTTCAGCTCGCTGTTGAGCTGGATCTCCTGCGGCTTGCCCGTGCTGCCGGTGAACTGCGGCTCGTTCCAGCTCTCGAACGTCAGCTTCGGCCCGAACTCCTGGAACGACGCGGCAAGCTGCGTCCAGGCCTTGTTGAACCGGTTGAGCACCTGGTCGTGCTCGGCCGGCATCTTCCAGATCCACTGCCACGAGTCGTGATGGATGTTGATCATCACGTACAGATCGCGCGCCAACGCCCAGCGCACGACCTCCTTGACCCGGTCGAGGTACGCGGCCTCGATCGTGCCGTCCGGTGCCAGGTGCGCGCTCCACGTGACAGGCAGCCGAATGCTCTTGAAGCCCTGCGCCTTCACGTTGTCCAGCAACGCTTCGGTGATGCGCGGGTTGCCCCACGACGTCTCGTCGGCGCCGGTCGAGTCGAGCGTGTTGCCGAGGTTCCAGCCCGGCTGCATCGCCGCGGTGTGTTCCATCGCGCTGAGGGCGGCGCCTCCGTGGACACAGCTGACACCGTTGAGCGAGAACGACAACGGCGCCGTGTTGGCGGCCGACCAGGTGCCGGTGAGGCCGAACGTCACGGTCCCGCCCGCCGCGAGCCGGGCGTTGTAGCCCGCGTCCGCGGCGGCGACCTCGCCGCCGGACTCGGTGACCCGTGCGTTCCAGGCGTGGCCGACCTGTTGACCCGACGGCCACTCCCAGGTCAGCCGCCAGCCGTCGAGCGCGGTGCCGAGGTTGGTCACCGCGACGTTCGCGACGAAGCCACCCCGCCACTCGCCCGTCACCGAGTAGTCGACGCGACAACCGGGGTCCGCGGCGGCGGCCTCGGTCGCTGCGGCGGGAACGACGGTCGCGACCAGGGCGGCCACCCCGATCAATGCCCGCCTGGTGAGGCGAAGTCCGGACATGAACCCTCACAATCTCCGCTGATCGTCATGAGCCCTGCTGGTAGTCGAACCAGTCGAAGTGGACGGTGCCCGTCGCGGCGTACATGCCGATGACCCGTCCGGTGAAGCCGCCGGCCACCTCGGTGGAGAGGTACCGGCCGTCGAGCCCGGCGAGCACGGTGAACGTGCCGTCGGGTTCCTCGAAGCCGACGGAGATGGTGTCCGGCCCGGAACGCGCGTCACGAAGCTCACGCGCCTCGTCCACCCGCACGCCCAGAACCAGTGGGCCCGCCGGTACGGGTCGTGTCGCCACGACCGTCCGCAGTGGACCGATGCGGGCGAGCACCCGCACCTCGCCGGCCGCCGCCTCGATCTCGTAGTGGTGCTCCTCGTCGAACCGGATCGCCAGTCCACCGGTGCCCTCCGCGGCATCGACGCGGGTGCGGGCGGAGCACGAACGGTGTTGCTGGCGTCGGCCGGCGAACACGACGGCCGGATCGTCCATACTGGACCCGCGGGCGCGCAGGGTGAGCCACCCGGCTCGGTCCTTGGTGGTGCAGTGCTGGTCGGAGCGGTCGCGCAGGGAGATCCAGCACGGCCTCAGCTCGGTGTCGTCGAAGTCGTCACGCTCGGCGAACACGGCGCTCGGCGGGGCGGAGACGAGGTCGCCCACCACCGGCCAGCCGTCGACCCAGCTCACCGGCGCGAGGAACGTCTCCCTGCCGAGCACGTGCCAGCCGGGGGTGCCGCCACCGGGCCGCACGCCGAGCAGCACCATCCACCACGACCCGTCCGATGCCTGCACCAGATCCGCGTGACCGGTGTTCTGCACCGGATCATCAGTGCTCCGGTGCGACAGAATCGGGTTGGCTGGGCACGGTTCGAACGGGCCGTCCGGCGCGGGACCGCGCGCGATCGAGACGCCGTGGCCCCGTTCGGTGCCACCTTCGGCGATCAACAGGTACCAGTGGTCGCCGATCCGGTACAGGTGCGGCGCCTCCGGGGCCTTGGCACCGGGCGTGCCGGACCAGAGTCGCCTGGGCTCACCGAAGGTCTCCCCCGTCACCGGGTCGACGCGGTACTGCGCCACTCCGGCGACCGTGCACCAGCAGCCGCCCTCGTCGTCCCAGGCGAGGTCGGGGTCGATGCCACCGACCCCGGGAAGACGGATCGGGTCCGACCACGGCCCGGCCGGGTCGGTGGCGGTGTACACGACGTTGCCACCGCCGTCGCTCACGTTCGTGACGCACAGCCAGAACCGGCCGTCGTGGTGGCGCAGCGTCGGTGCGTAGAGTCCGCCCGACGACGGTGTCTCCGCGCTCATCGACAGCTGGCTGGGCCGGTCCAGCGCGTTGCCGAGCTGGGTCCAGGTCACCAGGTCCCGGCTGTGGAAGATCGGGATGCCGGGGAAGTACTCGAAACTCGAACACGCCAGGTAGTAGTCCTCCCCCACCCGGCACACGCTCGGGTCGGGGTGCATTCCGGGGATCACCGGGTTCGTCACGGGACCGTTCCTTCCCTCAGCACCACGCAGCCACCGGCGGGCACTTCCCCGACCGGCCCGCCCGTGAGCAGGTCGTGAGCGGCACTCGGCAGCGAGACAGGTTCGGCGCGATGGTTGAGCACGACGTGCCAGCGGCACTCCTCGCCGTCGCGGGTGACGGCCTCGACGCCGGGCGGCAGACCGGCCAGCACCGGACGGACGCCGGCGGCCTCCAGCAGTTCGGCGACCAGGCCCGCGTAGTCCACCGCGTCGAGGCGGGTGGACAGGTACCAGGCGGTGCCCGCACCGCACCGGTTCGTGGTCAACGCGGGAGATCCGGCCAGAGCGCCGTCGGTGTAGGCGGCGATCGTCTCGGCGCTGTCGGTGCGCAGCGACTCGCTCCAGGTCGTGCCGTGCGAACCGTCGGACAGCGAGATCCGCTCGCCGCGTGCGAGCGGCCGATACTCCTCGACCCTGATGCCGAGCGCCTCGCGCAGTGGCGCGGCCGGGTAACCACCGAGGCGGGCGTGCGCCAAGCTGTCGACGACTCCGCTGAAGTGCTGCACCAGCAGGGTGCCGCCGTTCTCGGCGTAGCGCCGCAGGTTCTCCGCGCCCGCGTCGGACAGCAGGTACAGCGCGGGCGCGACCACGAGCCGGTAGCGGCTCAGCTCGGCTTCCGGGTGGGCGAAGTCGGTGACCACCCCGGCGTCCCACAACGCGCGGTGGGCTCGGCGCAGAGCCGAGTGGTAGTCGAGCTCGGACGAAGGCAGGCCGTCCGAGTTCAACGCCCACCACGCGTCGGAGTCGTGCAGCACGGCCACGTGCGCCGTGACGGTCGAGCCGGCCAGTTCGCCGAGCCTGCCGACGGCCGCACCGGTTTCCCGCACCTCGCGGAAGACGCGGCTGTCCGGTCCCGCGTGCGGGACCATCGCCGAGTGCCACTGTTCGGCGCCCGCCTTCGACTGGCGCCACTGGAAGAACAGCGCTCCCTCCGACCCGCGCGCGATGTGCGCGAGCGAGTGGCGCAGGATCTCCCCCGGTTGTTTGGCGAGAACGCGATCTCCGCCGTAGACCGTGCTGGTGCCCTGTTCCATCAGCAGCCACGGTTTGCCGCCCGCGAACGACCGGGCGCGGTCCGCGGCGAAGGCGGTGTCCGCGGCGGCGTCGAGGCCGGGCGCGTCCGGGTAGTGGTCGATCGAGACCAGGTCGACCTCACGACTGAGTGCCCACAGGTCGATGTTCTGGTAGCCGGGCACCATCATGTTGGTCGTCACCGGACGGTCGCTGTGGGCGCGGATGGCGTCGCGCTGCTCGGTGTAGGCGGCGATCACCTCGTCGGAGAAGAACCGGCTGAAGTCCAGCGTGTGACCGGGGTTGCGGTGCCACTGGGTGGCGCGCGGCGGCAGGATCTGCTCCCAGCTGCCGTACCGCTGGCTCCAGAACGCCGTGCCCCACGCCGCGTTGAGCACCTCCAGCGAGCCGTACTTCGCCCGCAGCCAGACCCGGAAGGCGGCGGCCGTGTGCTCGCACCAGCACAACGTCGCGTACTCGTTGTGCACGTGCCACAACGCCAGCGCCGGGTGGTCGCCGTAGCGTTCCGCGAGCGCGGAGGCGATGCGCCGCGCGGCGGTGCGGTAGGCCGGCGAGGTGAGGCAGTAGGTGTCCCTGCTGCCGTGGGTCAGCCTGGTGCCGTCCGGGGTGACCGGCAGGGCGTCCGGGTGAGCCAGCGTGAACCACGGCGGCGGCGAGGCGGTCGGTGTGGCGAGGTCGACGTGGACACCGTTGGCGTGCAGGCGTTCCAGGTGCGCGTCGAGCCAGGCGAAGTCGTAGCGGCCTTCTTCCGGTTCGAGCAGTGCCCAGGAGAACACGCCGACCGTGGCCAGGTTGACCCCGGCCGCCCGCATCAGCTCGTCGTCCTCCTTCCAGACCTGCTCGTCCCACTGCTCGGGGTTGTAGTCGCCACCGAAGGCGAGCCCGCCCAGCCGTCCGGTGATCACGGCTCCCCCCGCACGGGCAGATCGGCGCCGTCGCGCAGGAACAGCGGGATGCGCTCGATCGGCGCCGCGACCGTCACCGTCCGCCCGCCCTCGTGCTCCTCGCCGGTCCACGCGTCGGTCCACCGGGCTCCGGCCGGCAGGTAGACCTCGCGTTCGCGGACACCGGCCTCGGTGATCGGCGCGACCAGCAGGTCGGGGCCGAGCAGGAAGGCGTCCTCCACGTCCCACGCGCCCACGTCGCTGGGAAACTCCAGGAACAACGGCCGCATCGGCGGCACGCCGGTCTCGCTCGTGATCCGCATCTGGTCCATCACGTACGGACGCAGGCGTTCCCGCAGCCGCAGATGCGCGGCGAGGATCTCGTAGGCCTCCTCGCCGTAGGACCAGACCTCGTTGGCCAGACCGGTCATCGCGGGTTCGAGCACCTGCTCGTCGCCGCGGAAACCGTGCAGGCGGAACAACGGGCAGAAGGTGCCGTACTGGAACCAGCGCACGAGGACCTCGCGGTAGGCCGGGTCGTCCGGATCGCCGCCGTGGAAGCCGCCGATGTCCGTGGTCCACCAGGGAATTCCGGACATCATCACGTTCAGGCCCGCCTTGATCTGCGTGCGCAGCGAGGCGAAGTCCGTGCCGATGTCCCCTGACCACAGCGCGGCGCCGTACCGCTGCGCGCCCGCCCACGAGGAGCGGTTGAGCGAGATGATCTCGTGCTCCCCGGCCGCCTTCAGTCCGTCGTGGACAGTGCGGGCGTTCTCGCGCGGGTAGAGGTTGCCGACCTCCAGCCCTGGGCCGGCGTGGTAGCGCAGGTTGTACTGGTGGCCGGGCTTGAGCTCGGGTTCCCCCGCGTCCAGCCAGAAGACCTTGATGCCGGACTCGTGGTAGCCGCGCCGGATGCGTTCCCACACGTACGCGCGGGCCTCGGGGTTGGTGGCGTCGTAGAAGGCGACCTGGGCGGAGTAGGCGCCAAGACCCTTGTCCGGCCAGTCCGCGTGCGCCATCGGCCCGAACTCCGTGCCGATGAAGAAACCCTGGTCCAGCATGGGGTGGTAGTTCTCGCTGGCCGGGCTGACCGACGGCCACACCGAGACCATCAGCTTGACGCCCAGCTCGTCTAGCTCGCGCACCATGGCCGCCGGATCGGGCCACTCGGCGGGATCGAACTTCCACTCGCCGAGATGGGTCCAGTGGAAGAAGTCGCAGACGATCACGGACAACGGCAGCCCGCGCCTCCGGTACTCGCGCGCGACCTCCAGCAGCTCGTCCTGGGTGCGGTAGCGCAGCTTGCACTGCCAGAAACCGGAAGCCCACTCGGGGAGTTCGGGTGCGTGGCCGGTCGCGTCCGCGTAGGCGCGCAGCACGTCCGCGGGTTCGCCCGCGGTGATCCAGTAGTCGATCTGGCGGGCGCTGTCGGCCACCCAGCGGGTGCCGGTCTCGGCGAGCTCCACCCTGCCGATCGCGGGCGAGTTCCACAGCAGGCCGTAGCCGCGGTCGGAGATCATCAGCGGGATGGTGACCTCGGCGTTGCGCTGCACCAGGTCGATGACAGCGCCCTTCTGGTTCAGCATCCCGTGGGTGTGCTGGCCGAGGCCGTAGAGCCGTTCCCCCTGGTACGCCTGGAAACGCTGCTCCAGACGGTGGTGGCCGTTGCCCGTCGCGGTGGCCAGCCGCGGGCCGGGCCACCAGAAGTGGGCGGGCTGCTCGGCGAGCAGTTCGGTGCCGTCCTCGGTGCGCAGGAACGTCAGCGAGCCCGCGGACGCTCCCAGCTCCGGGGTGAGCTTTCCTTCGGTGTGCGCGTCGATCCGGACGGTGAGCCGGCCGTTGACGAGCGTCGCGTGGTGCTCGGCGATCTTGATCTCGACCTCGTCGCCGTCCGGTGGTGTGTCCAGCAAAGCTCCCGGCAGGTCGTCGTGCAGCGGCCCGGCCGGCGTGGCCCTGACCCGGACTGCGTGCGGGCCCCAGGCCTCGACGCGCAGGGTCTCGCCCCTGGCACGCCATTCGAGCGCGGTGCCGAGGTCTCGGAAGAACGTGGGCATGCGGGGGCTCCTCGCGGTGGTGAAGTGCGGGAAGGTCGGGTCAGGACGAGCGCGGCGCGCGTCCGGTGCTGTCGCGCACGGTCAGGGTGGGCGTGAGCAGGACCAGGTCGTCGGTGGGCGTCTCGCCGTCGTTCACCGCGGTCAGCCTGCGCATGATCTGGTCGACGGCGACCCGGCCGAGCTCCTGCGCCGAGCCGGTCACCGCCGTGAGCCTGGGGGCGAACTGCTCGGCGAGCTGGTCCTGGCACAGGGCGATCACCGACGCGTCCTCGGGCACGGTGCGCCCGCTGGCACGCAGCAGCGTGAGCAACGGGCCGATCGCGCTTTCGTTCTGCACCACGAAACCCGTGGTGCCCGGACGGTCGGCGAGGATGCGGGCGAGCGTCCCTGCCGTGCTTTCGTAGGTGCCTTCGCACGTCCGGTGCAGGAACCGCAGGCCGCGCTGCTCGGCACGGTCGCGGAACCCGGCCAGCGTGCGCTCGGCGTAGCCCGCGTGCCGGTGGTAGACCCCGGAACCGTAACCGATGAACGCGATCTCCTCGTGGCCGAGATCGGCGAGGTGGTCCGCGCACAGTGCGCCGGCGGCGGAGAAGTCGTGGTCCACACAGGACAGTCCGGTGGTCTCCTGCGGCAGGCCGATGAGCGCGGCCTGGATGTCCTGCGACCGCACCACGGGGATGCGCACGTCGTCGAGTTCGACGTCCATCAGGATCACTCCGTCGGCGAGGCCGCTGCCGTCGATCCGGCGCACCCCGTCGGGGCCCTCGTCGTTGGTGATCAACAGCACGTCGTAGCCGTGCTGACGGGCCGCCATGGTCACCGCGATCGCGATCTCCATCATCACCGGGACGTAGACGTCCGTGCGCAACGGCACCATCAGCGCCACGATGTGCGACCGCCGGGCGGCGAGTGCCCGTGCGCCGGCGTGCGGGTGGTAGCCCAGTTCCCGCACGGCATTGCGCACTCTGTCACTGGTCTCCTCGGAGATCGCGCGCTTGCCGGTCAGCACATAACTCACCGTGCTGGACGACACGCCCGCGTGCCTGGCCACGTCCGCAATGGTCACCATGAATGTTTCAGCCCTTGATCGCGCCGGTCAGAACGCCCGTGCGGAAGTGCTTCTGCACGAACGGATAAACGATGAGCAACGGAACCAGCGTCAGCACCACCACGGCCATCTGCAGCGACAGTGGTGCCGTCTGGGAGAACTGGGTGCCGAACCCGCCGTTGACCGAGCCCGGCATTCCGTTCCCCCGGTTGACATAGGTCAGCAGCACGTACTGCAACGGCCACTTCTCACTGTCCGTCGGCATGTACAACATGACGTTGAAGAACGAGTTCCAGTAGCCGACACCGTAGAAGAGCGCCATCACCGCGGTCACCGCGCGCGAGGTGGGCAACACGATCGACCACAGGATCCGCCAGTCACCCGCGCCGTCGATCCGCGCCGCCTCGATCAGGTCGGCCGACGTGCTCGAGTAGAAGGCGCGCAGGATGAGGATGTTGAACACCGACACCGCGCCCGGCAGGATCAGCGCCCACCACTGCCCGTACCCACCGAGCCCGGTGACCACCAGGAAGGTCGGGATCAGGCCGCCGTTGACGAACATCGTGATGATCAGCAACGTCAGGATGAAGCGGTGACCGAGCGAGCCCGACCGCGACAGGCCGTAGGCGCACATCACCGAGACCACCATCGAGACCAGCGTGCCGATCGCGGTGATCCCGAGGCTGACGACGAGCGCGGTGCGGACCGTCGAGTCGGAGAGCATCACCCGGTAGGCCTCGAAGGTGATGCCGTCCGGCCAGATCACCAGGCCGCCGGCGCGGTTGACCGCGGCCTGGGTGGACAGGCTGGTCACGACGATGATCCACAACGGGATCAGCATGATCAGCAGCACGCCGCCCAGCGTGATGCCCTTCGCGGCCTCGCCGGCGACCGTGGGCGGCTCCTCCCAGGCCTGGCGCGCGTTCTTTCTCTTCCTGCGCACTACCTGGGGTGCAACGGTTTTCACGCTCGCACCAGTGCGTTGGATCATGAGTGTGTCCGTCATCGCCTGTACAACCCGTCTTCGCCGAAAGCGTGCGCCAGCTTGTTCGCGCCCCAGATCAGCAGCAGCGAGATGACGCTCTTGAACAGACCCGCCGCCGCGCCGTAGCTGTAGTCGTTGGTGGCGATACCGAAGTAGAAGGAGAAGGTGTCCAGCACCTCGGCGCTGTCGTGGCCGACCGCGGTCCGCTGGATCAGGAACTGCTCGAAGCCGACGGTCAGCGCGTTGCCCAGGCGCAGCACCAGCATCAGCACGACGACGCTGCGCAGGCCGGGCAACGTGATGTGCCACATCCGCCGCCACCGCCCGGCACCGTCCGCCGCGGCAGCCTCGTACAGATCGGTGTTGATCGCGGCCAGCGCCGCCAGGAACACGATGATCCCCCAGCCCGCTTCCTTCCAGATCACCTGTGAGGTGACCAGGAGCGCGAAGGTGTCCGGGTTGGTCATGATGTCCCACGTGCCGACGTCGTTGGCCCGCAGGAACTGGTTGAGCGCGCCCGCGCCGCCGAGCATCTGCTGGAAGATCGTGATCGCCAGCACCCACGAGAAGAAGTGCGGCAGGTACACCACGGACTGGATGAAGTTGCGGATCCTCAGCGACAGCACCGAGTTCAGCAGCAGCGCCAGCGCGATCGGTATCGGGAAGAACAGCACCAGCTGCACGAAGCTGAGGTAGAGCGTGTTGCGCAGCGCTCCCCAGAACAGCGGGTCGCCGATCAGCCGTTCGAACTGGTAGAGGCCGGCCCACGGACTGTTCCAGACCCCGGCCAGCGGGTCGTACTCCTGGAACGCCGTGACGAGCCCGAACAACGGCACGTAGTTGAACGCCAGCAGCAGGACGACGACCGGCAGCGTCATCAGGATCAGCGACCGGTCGCGGCGCAGCCTGACCCGCCAGCTCACTTTCGCGGGTCGGCCCACCCGACCCGATCGGACGGTGGTCACTGGCCGGTGCCGTACTTCTGGAGCACGTTGTCGTTCATCCACTGGACCAACCGGTCACCACCACCGCTGGTCTTCCACGCCGCGACGGCGTCCTTCACGTCCTGAATGGACTTCTTGCCGTGGTAGCAGTCCTTGACCGTGTCGCTGACACCCTGCGCGGCCTCGGCCGTGGCCTGCGCCTGCGGCATGCTGATGTTCATGCCCCAGAAGACCGGCTTGGCGAGGGCCTTCACGTTCGCGGCCTGCCAGGCGGTGTAGTCCCTGGTGACGCTCTGCGCGGTCTGGTTGCTGATCGCCTGGGCGGAACTGGCGAGGAACGGGTAGGTCTGCGCCTGGACCTCCTTCTTGCCCGCGTCGGTGGGCGTCGGCACCCCACCCGCCATGGTGAAGTGGGTGCCCTCGACACCGAAGTTGACCAAGGTGAACTCGGCCGAGCCGAACGGCGCCGCCAGGTAGTTGGCGACGGCCAGCAGTTCCTCGATCTGCTCCGGCTTCAGGTTCGCGTTGAGGTAGCTGATGATGCTGGTCGAGGCACCCATGTCGACGCGGGGCGCACTCTTGCCGTCGGCGGCGAAGAAGTTGAACGCACCACGCCGGTAGCTGGGGTTGGCGGCCATCCCGTTCTGGTGGTCGGCGAGATTCCAGGCGCCGGGCCCACCACCGGAGATCAGCACCTTGCCGCCGTAGAACCGGGTGGTGGAGGAGGCGTTGTCGCCCGCCAGCGCGTCCGGGTGCACGTAACCCGAGACAGCCAGCTTGCGGTGCCAGTCCAGGCCGTCCAGGAACTCCTGCGTCTCGTACAGGTGGACCAGCTTTCCGTTGTCCACCCTCCACTTCAGCGGCGCGCCGAACGCGGTGTAGAAGTAGGTGTAGATGTCGTCGAAGGCCCAGACCCCGGCCTTGGCGTCGGTGAGTTCCTTGCCGAGGTTCATCAGGTCGTCGGCCGACTTCACCTCGTCGGCCTTGATCCCCCTGGCCTCGAGGACGTCCCGCCGGTGGAAGAGGGCGCCGGCCACCGTGAAACCGGACGCGAAACAGGGAATCCCGTAGAGCTTGTCGCCCCAGGCGCCGGCCCGCCACGCGGCGGTGGGGATGGCGGCGAGGTTCGGGTACTTCTTGACGTTGTCACCCGACAGGAACGGCGTCAGGTCAGCGAGCTGGTTCCCGACCAGGCCACCGGTGTTGAAGTTGGGGTTCCACCACGCCGGCAGGTTGACCCAGTCCGGCAGCTTCTTCGCCGCGGTCATGGTCGGGATGATCGTGTTGTAGTTGTTGCCGTCCGCCGGCTTCATCTCCAGCTGGATGCCCAGCGCCTTGTTCACCGCCTGGTAGAACGAGTTGTCCGCGGGCGGGATGGTGCCCCACAACGGGGTGACGGCGGAGTACTTGCCGCCCTTGCCGGGGACGCCGGACACGGTGGCGATCCGGTTGGACGGGTAGTTGAGGAAGCCGGGATCCGTCAGCACGTCGGGGCCGCCCGCCACCGACGGGATGTCCGGTTTGATCAACGCGTTCGGCACGTAGGTGGGCAGCGCGGCCTTGAGGCCCGCCTCGGAGTTCACCCCCGCCCGCTGGGCACCGCTCCCGCCACACGCGGACAGCAGCGGTCCCATCGCGACGAGCCCTGCGGCCGAGACCGCAGCGTTCAGGAAGCTCCTACGGTTCAAGTCGTTGACCATGCCGGAACCCGATCCTTCGTCGTCGAAGTGTCGAAGCGCTTAAACAGTTGCCGGGGACCATAGTGACGTAGCTCGCACGAAACAAGAGCGTTGACAGCAGAAACCTGGTCGTGGCACCGTCGAAACGCTTCACCGGTAGTCGATGGCTGATAGCCCGTACGCGCATCCCGCTCCCCCGGACGGGTGCATGGTGGCACAGGTTCGTGTCCTTGGCCTGATTGGCTGCGGGCGAGACGCCGATGCCGCGAAGCGCCCGCCGCACGCGGAGCCGCGACGGTTGCCGGCCGCGGCACTGGACCAGTCCGATCTGAGGGGTTGTCACGTGGTTTCCGAGTCCGTGTCCGTGGCCGATCGGCTGCCCTTCCGCGACCCGGCGTTGTCGACGGGCGAACGAGTCGACGACCTGCTCGGGCGGCTCACGCCCGACGAGCGGATCGCGATGCTGCACCAGTACTCACCGGCCGTGCCCCGCCTGGGCGTCGCCGCGTTCCGCACCGGCTCGGAGGCGTTGCACGGGGTCGCCTGGCTGGGTGTGGCGACCGTGTTCCCGCAGGCGGTCGGACTGGGCGCGACCTGGGACGAGGAGCTGGTGCGCAGGGTCGCCGAGGCCACCTCGGTCGAGCTGCGCGCGTTCCACTACCACCGCCCGCCCGCGATCGGCACGGGCACGAACAGCCTGCAGGCGTGGGCTCCGGTGCTGAACCTGCTGCGCGACCCGCGCTGGGGCCGCAACGAGGAGGGCTACTCCGAGGATCCGCTGCACACCGCGCGGCTCGGGGTGGCGTTCTGCCGCGGCCTCGCGGGCGAGGACCCCCGGTTCCTGCGCACGGCTCCGGTGCTCAAGCACTTCCTGGCCTACAACAACGAGGACGACCGCTGCGTGACGTCGTCCGGACTGCGCCCGCGAGTGCTGCAGGAGTTCGACCTGGCAGCCTTCCGCCCCGTCGTCGCCGCCGGGGTCGCCACGGGCGCGATGGCCGGCTACAACCTGGTCAACGGCCGCCCGTGTCACGTGAGCCCCCTGATCAACGACGAGCTGCGCCGGTGGACCGACCAGGAGCTGTTCGTGGTCAGCGACGCGGAGGCACCGTCCAATCTGGTGGATCCGGAACACTACTTCGACGACCACGCCGAGTCGCACGCCGCCGCGCTCAGGGCGGGCATCGACAGCTTCACCGACCACGGCGAGGACAGCGCCACCCCGGTCGGCAGGCTGCGGGAAGCACTGGACCGCGGACTGATCGACGAGTCCGATGTGGACCGTGCGGTGCGGCGACAGCTGGAGATCCGCTTCCGCCTCGGCGAGTTCGACCCCGATCTCGACCCGTACGCCACGATCGGACCCGAGGTCATCGACTGCGCCGAGCACCGCGCTCTCGCGCTGCGGTCGGCGACCGAGTCCGTGGTGCTGCTGCGCAACAACGGGCTGCTTCCGCTCGACGAGACCCGCGCCCCGCGCGTCGCGGTGATCGGCCCGCTCGCCGACACCCTGTGCGAGGACTGGTACAGCGGCACGCTGCCCTACCAGGTCACGGTCGCCGACGGTCTCAGGACGGTGCTGGCCGAACACGACGGCGAGGTGGTCGTCGCGGACGGCGCCGACCGGGTCGCGTTGCGCTCGCGCACCAGCGGCGAGCTGCTCTGCAAGACCGCGTTCGACGTGCTCGACTGGGGCGACGGCGTGCTGACGCTGCGCTCGGCCGAGAACAGCCGCTACCTGAGCCTCCGGCGCGACGACGGCTCGCTGGCCGCCGACCAGGAGCAGATCAAGAGCTGGGACGTCGCCGAGACGTTCCGCCTGGTAGCACGGGAAGATTCCGTGCTGGTCCAAAGTGTCCTGACCGGGCGGTACGCCGTCGTCGATCCCGCCGACGGCCAGGTCAGCGTCACCGCGGAGACCCCGGAGGCCGCGGAGCGGTGGGAACGCGAGCTGCTCCGCGACGGCACCGCGGAGGCACTGGCCGCAGCGGTGGAGGCCGATGTCGCGGTGGTCGTGCTGGGCAACCAGCCGCTGATCCACGGCCGCGAGACCGAGGACCGCGCGGGCATCGCGCTGCCGCCCGCCCAGGAGTCGCTGCTGCGCGCGGTCGCCGGAGTCCGCGGCGACACCGTGCTGGTCGTGATGAGCAGCTACCCCTACGCCCTCGACTGGGCCGACGAGCACCTGCCCGCCGTGGTGTGGACCTCCCACGGCGGGCAGGAAACCGGCAACGCGGTGGCCGCCGTCCTGTTCGGCGAAGCCGAGCCGGCCGGGCGGCTGCCGCAGACCTGGTACCGCGGTGACGACGAACTGCCGCCCCCACTGGACTACGACATCATCAAGGCCGGCTGGACCTACCAGTACCACCGGGCCGCGCCGCTCTACCCGTTCGGCCACGGCCTGTCCTACGCCGATTTCTCTTACACGGGCCTGAAACTCTCGGCTGACACCATCACCGGCGACACCGCGACCGACGTCTCGGTGACGCTGACCAACACCGGCGCCCGTGCGGGCACCGAGGTCGTCCAGCTCTACGTCCGCGCGCTCGACGCCCGCTACGAGGCGCCCCAGCTGCGGCTCGCGGACTTCCGCAAGGTCGCGCTGGCGCCCGGTGAGAACCAGGTGCTGTCGTTCCGGCTGTCCGCGGACCAGCTCTCCCACTGGGACGTCACGACCGGCGCCTTCGTCACCGATCCCGGCGGCTACGAGGTGATCGTCGCCCGTTCCGCCACCGACGTCGTGCTCACCGCGCCGTTGAAGGTCGCCGGACCGGCTCCCGAGCCTCGTGCGGGCGTCGGCCGACGTCTGCTCGCCGTCGATTTCGACGACCACGAGGGCGTGACCTTCGTCGACGCCACCAGGACCACCGGCGACGCGATCACCCCCGCTGCCACCGAACCGGCGACGCTGTGGTTCCGGTCCGTCGACCTGTCCGGCGCGGTGCGGGTCGAGGCCGAGATCGCCGCGGGCAGTGGCGTTCCGGGCGAACGACTGGAGTTCTGGACGGACGGGCAACTGCTGGCGGAGCTCCCGGTTCAGGTCACGGGCGACCGCTACACGTGGACCATCACCACGGCCACGCTGCCGCACCCTCTCACCGGAGTGCACGATTTCGTGGTGAAGCTGCACGGATCGTTCCGGCTGGCGGCGTTCCGCTTCTCCTCGGCCGACTGAGACCGATTGCCCGCGCCAGTGGCCGCGACGGGAACCGACCGGGTTCCCGTCGCGGACCACGCCCCAGCGCACCGCGCACTACGATGACCGCCACCAACTGGGGCGATCCGAGGGGCGGGCATGATCACCATCAAAGAGGTCGCCCGCCACGCCGGGGTCTCGATGAGCACCGTGTCCTATGTGCTCAGCGGAAAGCGAACGATCTCAGAGGAGACCAAGCGCCGCGTCGAGCAGAGCATCCTCGCACTCGGTTACCAGCCGAACGCCGGAGCGCGGGCGCTCGCGTCGAACAAGTCGCAGGTACTCGGTCTGGTCGTGCCGTTGCGGTCCGACCAGATCATGCCGGTCATCATGCAGTTCGTCTCGTCGATCGTGGCTTCCGCTCGTGACCACGACTACGACGTGCTGCTCCTGACCAAGGAGTCCGGCCCCGGCGAAGCCCACCGGGTCGTCGCACGGTCCATGGCGGACGCGATCATCATGATGGACGTGGAAAGCGCGGATCCGCGCATTCCGGAACTGCGCTCCATCGACGCGCCGGTCGTCCTGATCGGACTGCCCGACGACCACGAGGGCCTGAACTGCGTCGACCTCGACTTCACCGCCGCCGGCCGGCACATGGTGGGACACCTCGCCGACCTCGGGCACCGGTCGATCGCCCTGATCGGCTCACATCCCTCCGTGTACGAGCGCGGCACGAGCTACGCCGCGCGGTTGCTGGACGGGTTCCAGCGCGAGGCGGCCAGGCGGGACCTGCCGGTGTCGGTGCACGCGTGCGCCCCCGGCCCCGACTCGGTCGCGGCGTGCCTGGACGACGTGCTGCGTCCGGACCGCGGCACCACCAGCCTGGTGGTGCACAACGAGGCGATCCTCAGTCAGCTGCTGTTCGAACTGCAGCGCCGCTCGCTGCGGGTGCCCGCCGACGTCTCGGTGATCACGTTGTGCCCCGACGACCTCGCGGAGAGCTTGCCGGTTCCGCTCACCTCGATCGCCGTCCCAGCCGAGCAGCTGAGCGCGATCGCGGTCGAGATGGTCGTGACCCGCCTCGCGCGGGAGCAGGCACCCGAGGTGCGCCTGCTCCAGCCGCGGCTCACCGATCGCGGCAGCACCGCGACGAAGTTGGGGCCCGGCGAACCGGACCCCAACCATCAGAACGGGAATTTCGTCAAATCACCATGACGACACGGAAAAGCTGTTCGTGCCGAAGTTGAGGCCGCCGCTCGAAGAGGTGATCTCGTAGCCGAACTGCACCTCGCCCAGCGTGACGTCGCCGTACCAGCCGCGGTTCTTGATCCAGTTCATCACGGCCTTGATGTCGACCGTTCCGGAATTGGTGTTCCCCTGACGGATGAACGAGAAGACCTCGTTGTGACCGTTGCTGCCGCGGTAGACGTCCCAGTTGTGCCCGCCGACCGACGCCGAGGTCTGGTAGGACCCGATCGCCCCCACCGGACCGTACTTGTTCATCCAGAGCATGATCTCGTAGCGAGAGTTGTCAGCCCAGATGTCGTACGCCGTCGTGTACGCGCCCGCCGCCGGCGCGTTGACGTTGAAGCTGCTGGTCACCCCGCCGATTGAGCTCAGTCGGCGGTCCACCGCCTTCGCCGCGTGCGGATAGGACTTCACACCGCCGGTGTTGGGGTGGTCCGCCCACACGCCCCAGTTGCTGTACGAGTTTGCCCAGAGCGTCTGCGCGCCCGCTCCACTGCCCCAGATGTTGTTGCGGAGCGTGTAGCCGCCGTTCGACCACGTTCCCCACTGGTCACTGGTCGTCCACGTCGCCGCATGGGCACTTCCCGAACCGAGAAGGCCCATCAGAACCGCGACCGCAGCCGCGGTCAGAAAACGAAGCATCCTGCCCATCGCACACCCTTCCGAACATCTTTGACCGGAAAGACTTGAAGCAATCGAAGCGCTTCAACCACAACGAAAGATAGGCATCGAATGCATCGAATACAAGGTCCGCAAGAAATTCGACTCACCACTCCGCCCCGGCAGCCGAAGGCAGCCCAGGCAGAGTGACCGCGGCCACATACTGACCCGATGACCAAAACGGTCAGTATGTTGAGGACATGACTCAGAGCAACCAGGGACGCGTTCTCGTCGTCGGCATGGGCATCAGCGGTCTGGCCACCGCGACACGACTGCACCGGGCTGGATGGTCGCCAGTGATCATCGAGCGCGCGCCGGGCCGGAGATCCGGCGGCTACTTCGTGGCGTTGTTCGGCGCCGGTCAGGCCGCCGCGCGCCGCCTGGGCATCCTCGACCACGTGCACGACCGCACGTCGCCGCTGCCCGGTCTGTCCATCGACCGCAGGGGCGGCTCCAGGCCGGGCATGACGTACGCCGACCTGCCCGGCAGGCCGTGGCTGATGGTGCGCGGCGACGTCGAGGAGGCGGCGTACGCCACCCTGCCCACCGAGGTCGAAACACGCTTCTCCACCGTGCCCACCGCGATCACCCAGGACGCCGACGGGGTGGACGTGACGCTGCGGAACACCGCGACGGGCACCACGACCACCGAGCGGTTCGAACTGGTCGTGGGCGCGGACGGGCTCCGCTCGACGGTCCGGTCGCTGGCCTTCGGCCCGCATGAGCAGTACCTCAAGCGCATGGGCTACATGCTCGCGGCGTTCGAGTACCCCGGCGTGCCGGCGGGACTGACCGCGGGGCAGGGCGCCAGCCTGCTGGAGCCGAACCGTTCGATGTGGGTTTTCGCGTTCCGCGACCACAACCCGACCATCCTGCTCAGCTACCGCACCGACGACGTGGACGCCGAGTTCACCCGCCCGGCCGCGGCGAGCGTGCGCAGGGCCTTCGGCCCCCAGCCGCTCGGAAACACGCTCGATTCGGCCCTCGACGCGATGGATTCCACTGACTCGGTCCTGTTCGACTCGGTCGAGCAGGTGCGCATGAGCACCTGGCACAACGGGCGCGTGGTCCTGGTCGGCGACTCCGCGTGGTGCGTGACGCTCTACGCCGGCATGGGAGTCTCCGCCGCGCTGGCCGGAGCGGACGTGCTCGGCACGATGCTCGAACGGCACCCCGGCGACCTGCGGACGGCCCTGGCCGAGTGGGAGCGCGGGCTGCGCCCGTACGTCACCCACTACCAGGACGCGGCACCGGACGACCGGAAGATCTTCGTGGCCGACACCCCCGTGGAGATCCAGCTCCGCCGGGTGGTTCCCCTGCTCCGCGGCTCCAGGCTCGGCAGGCGACTGGCCGACCGGATCATGCGGGTGGACGAGATCATCAAGTACAAAGGTGCGGACATCGTCGGCGAGATCCTCGGCGAACCGATCGGGGCCCAAGAGGAGACACGAATTGCCTGAGCCAGCCGGACAACTCCCGTCCAAGGCAGCACGTGTGCTCGCTGCCGCGGGAGAGCTCGTGCTCTCCCGCGGCAGCCGGGGCGTCACCATCGCCGAAGTCGCCCGCAGGGCCCACATCGGCAAGGGCACCGTCTACCTGTACTGGAACACCAAGGAAGACCTGCTGCTCGACCTCGTCTGCCGCGACTTCCTCGCCTTCGCCGAAGAGGTCATCGCCGCCGTCACCGACGACCCCGACCTGGCCCGCCCTTCGAGGCTGTCCGTCTCCATGCTGACAACCGCGGCAGCGCACCCGTACGTCAACGCGTTGAGCGGCCGCGACGAGGAACTCCTCGGCGTGCTGGCCGACGACCCCCGATCGGCCACACTGCTCGGCACCCTCGGGCCCGACGCGGTCATGCGCAGGGTTCTGCCGATCTGGCGGGACCACGACCTGGCCAGGACCGACTGGCTGGTCGAGGAGCAGGCGCTGGCCCTGGGCTCGCTCATCGCCGGCTTCAAGCTGACGATCAGGCTGGGACCCACCCCCGGGGTCGACGATCCCGGACGGGTACTCGCCGCCGCCGTCACCGCCCTACTCGGTCTGGAGCGAGCCACCCCGGAGCAGGTCGCGGCCGCCGCCGCGGATGGCATCCTGCACCTCCGCGAACAAAGCGCGGTTGCCCTGTCACTCCTTTCCCAGCCTGTGTCCAGCTCCCAGGCCTGATACCGACCGCCCGTTTAGGTTGGTTTGTCCGTCTCAGCTCTGGGAGCGCTCCCAGGTTTCGAATAGTTTCGCAATCTATTTCGGGCAGAAACAATCCGTCCGCCCGCAGCCGTCCGCGCTCGCTCAGCGAACTCAAGAGTCCGCTATAAGTGCACGTAGATACGTTTCCTGGCGAAGGTGGACCGTCGGCGAATGTGCACCTTGGTTACGGGCGGAGCAGGAATCCTTGACACCCCAGAGCGCGCTGGATCACACTCCTCCAGCCTGGGAGCGCTCCCAGGTTTGCCGCCGAGATCAGAGGAGCTCTCCAAGTGCGTCCCCGCCGTTTGGTCAGCGTGCTGGCCTGCGCCGCCATCTCCGCTGTCAGCATCACCGCCTGTGGTTCGGGCGGAGCGACGAACCAGACCGCCGACGGCAAGACCGAGCTGACCGTCGCCACCTTCAACGAGTTCGGCTACGAGGAACTGTTCAAGGAGTACGAGGCGGCGCACTCGGACATCAAGATCACCCACCGCAAGGCGGGCCAGGCCGCTCCGCACCACCAGAACCTGTTCACCAAGCTGGGCGCGGGATCGGGACTCGCCGACGTCGAGGCGATCGAGGAGGGTTTCCTCAGCCAGGTCCTGTCGAAGGCCGGCCAGTTCAGTGATCTCAAGGAGATCGGGCCGAAGGACGTCGCCGCGGACCGCTGGCTGAAGTGGAAGGCCGACGCCGCCACCAAGGACGGCAAGCTGATCGGCTACGGCACCGACATCGGTCCGCTGGCCATGTGCTACCGCAAGGACCTCTTCGAGAAGGCCGGGCTGCCGTCGGACCCCCAGGCGGTCAAGTCGCTCTTCGCCACGTGGGACAGCTACTTCGCCGCGGGCGAGCAGTTCATCGCGAAGTCCGGTGGTGTCGCGTGGTTCGACAGCGCGGCCCAGATCTTCAACGCCATGCACAACCAGCACGAGACCGGCTACTACGACAAGACCGACAAGCTGGTCGTCGAGTCCAACGGTGCCATCAGGGCCGACTGGGACGCCGTGACGAAGGCCGTCACGAAGGGACAGTCCGCCAAGCTCGTGGCCTGGAGCAACGAGTGGAACAGCGGCTTCAAGGCCGGAGCGTTCGCCACCAAGACGTGCCCGTCCTGGATGCTCGGTGTCATCGAGACCCAGGCCGGCCCGGAGAACAAGGGCAAGTGGGCCGTCACCGAGGCGTTCCCGAACGGCGGCGGCAACTGGGGCGGCTCGTACCTCACCGTGCCCAAGCAGAGCAAGAACGCCGCCAAGGCCGCGGAGCTGGCCGCCTGGCTGACCGCGCCGGAACAGCAGACCAAGGCGTTCAAGGCCAAGGGCACCTTCCCCAGCCAGGTCAAGGCTCTCGACGATCCCGCCCTGTTGGAGCAGACCAACGCCTACTTCGGTGACGTCAAGGCGGGCGCGCTGTTCGCCGCGCAGGCCAAGAAGGTCGCGGCCGCGCAGTACAAGGGTCCGGCCGACGGACAGATCCAGGACAACGTGTTCAGCCCGGCGCTGCAGTCCCTGGAACAGGGCAAGAACGCCGACGAGGCGTGGAAGACCGCGGTGCAGGAAGCCCAGAAGGCGGCCAAGTGACCGTCCTTCTCCCCAAGGACGTGGAGCGCGAGCGAACCGAGGTGGTTCGCTCGCCGTCTCCGCGCCGGTATCGCTGGTCCACATTGGACAACAAGGTGTCGCCCTATCTCTTCGTGGCACCGTTCTTCGTGCTGTTCGGCACGGTAGGGCTCTTTCCCCTGCTCTACACCGCCTACGTGTCGTTGTTCGACTGGGAACTGGGCGCCGACGAGCGCACGTTCGTCGGCCTCGGCAACTTCCGCACGCTGCTCGAGGACGACCAGTTCTGGAACGCCCTGTTCAACACCTTCAGCATCTTCCTGCTGTCCAGCGCTCCGCAGGTGGTCGTCGCGGTGGTGCTGGCGGCCCTGCTCAGCGGCAACCTGCGCGCCAGGACGACGTGGCGGATGGGTGTGCTGCTCCCCTACGTCGCCAGTCTGGTGGCGCTGGCCATCATCTTCGGCAACCTCTTCGGACCGCAGTACGGGCTGGTCAACGAGGTGTTGTCGATCGTGGGGATCCCGCCGATCGACTGGCAGGCCGAGACGTTCGGCAGTCACATCGCCATCGCGTCCATGGTCAACTGGCGGTGGACGGGGTACAACGCGTTGATCGTGCTGGCGGCGATGCTCGCGATTCCGCGCGACCTGTACGAAGCCGCGGTGGTGGACGGCGCGGGCCCGGTGCGGCAGTTCTTCAGCATCACGCTGCCGATGCTCAAGCCCACGCTGATCTTCGTGATCGTCACGTCCACGATCGGCGGCCTGCAGATCTTCACCGAGCCCAAGCTGTTCGACCCGTCCGCGGGCAGCGGCGGCGGCGCCGAGCACCAGTACCAGACCGTCGTGCTGTACCTCTACCAGTCGGCGTTCCAGCAGTTCGACCTCGGTTACGCCGCCGCCATCGCCTGGACCCTGTTCCTGATCGTGATCGGGGTCGCCGGCCTCAACTTCTGGCTCACGAGAAGGGCGGTGCGATGAGGCGTCCGTCCTTTGTGGTCTACGGACTGCTGGCCGCGTTCGTGCTGGGTTCGGCTTTCCCGTTCTACTGGTCGTTCCTCGTGGCCAGTCGCGACAACTCCGCCCTCACCGGTGACTTCACCCTGGTCCCCGGTGGCAACTTCGTCACCAACGCCCTGCGCGTGCTCGACACCATCCCGTTCTGGAAGGCGCTGGGCAACAGCTTCATCGTGTCCGGCACCGTGACGCTCTCGGTGGTGCTGCTCTCGACGCTGGCCGGTTTCGCCTTCGCCAAACTGCGCTTCCGCGGCCGCGGCGCGTTGTTCCTGTTCGTGGTCGCGACACTGGCCGTGCCCACCCAGCTCGGCATCATCCCGCTGTACATGGCGATGGCCGAGTTCGGCTGGGCCGGCGAGCTCGAGGCCGTGATCGTGCCGAACCTCGTCACCGCCTTCGGCGTGTTCTGGATGCGTCAGTACCTCATCGACACCGTGCCCGACGAGCTCGTCGAGGCGGCCAGGATGGACGGCTGCAGCCTCTGGCGGGCGTTCTGGCACGTCGCGCTGCCCGCGGCGAGACCAGCCGCCGCGATGCTCGGTGTGTTCACGTTCATGCAGTCCTGGAACGACTTCCTCTGGCCACTGATCGTGCTGACCCCCGACAACCCGACGCTCCAGGTCGCACTGGAGAAGCTGCAGAGCGGTTACTACGTCGACTACTCACTCGTGCTCGCCGGAACGACTCTCGCGACGATTCCGGTGCTGATCGTGTTCCTCGTCCTCGGGCGGCAGATCGTCGCCGGCGTGATGCAGGGCGCCGTGAAGGGATGAAAGTGACGGACATCGTTTTCCCGCAAGGGTTCCTCTGGGGTGCGGCCACCGCCGCGTTCCAGGTCGAGGGCGCGACCGACGTGGACGGTCGCACGGACTCCATCTGGGACGTGTTCTGCCGGGTGCCGGGCAACGTCGTGGGCGGCGACTGCGGCGAACCCGCGGCCGACCACTACCGCCGGTTCGAGCAGGACGTGCGGATGATGGCCGAACTCGGGCTGAGGGCCTACCGGTTCTCCATCGCGTGGCCGCGGGTGCGTCCGGACGGTGGCGCGGTCAACCAGGCCGGCCTCGACTTCTACCGCAGGCTCATCGACACGTTGCTGGCGCACGACATCCAGCCGTGGCCGACGCTCTACCACTGGGACCTCCCCCAGAAACTGGAGGACGCGGGTGGCTGGGCGGCACGCGACACCGCGTTCCGGTTCGCCGACTACGCCACCGCCACCGCCGAGGCGCTCGGCGACCGCGTCACCAACTGGACCACGCTGAACGAGCCCTGGTGCGCCGCCTTCCTCGGCTACGCGGCCGGAGTCCACGCGCCGGGACGCACGGACCCCGCTGCCGCCGTCGCCGCGGTGCACCACCTGCTGCTCGGGCACGGCCTGGCGGCACAGGCGATCCGGACCGCCGCGGCGTTCACGCGCGTGGGCATCACGCTCAACATGTACCCGATCATTCCCGCGGATCCCGCGTCTGCGGCCGACCAGGACGTCGCACGGCGGCTGGACGGGTTGCAGCAGCGGATCTTCCTCGATCCGCTGCTGCGCGGCGAGTACCCGGCCGACGTCGTGGCGGACCTGGAGCCGTTCGGCTTCAGCAGGCACGTGCGCGCGGGCGACCTCGAACTCATCTCGGGGCCGCTCGACATGCTCGGCGTCAACTACTACACCGAGCACCACGTCAGCTCGCGGCCCGGCGAGACCGGGCCGTCACCGTGGGTCGGCGTCGGGGACCACTCGTTCCCCCGCCGGGACTTCCCGCGCACGGACATGGGCTGGGAGGTCAGGCCGGAGGGGCTGACGTCGGTGCTGCTGCGGCTGCACGCGCAGTATCCGCGGCTTCCGTTGTACATCACCGAGAACGGCGCCGCCTTCCGCGACGAGATCGACGGCGACGGCGTCCAGGACGTCGACCGGACCGCCTATCTGGAGTCCCATCTGCGCGCCGCCCACGACGCGATCGAGATGGGAGTGAAGCTGCGCGGCTACTTCTGCTGGTCCCTGCTCGACAACTTCGAGTGGGCCGAGGGGTACGCGAAGCGGTTCGGCATCGTGCACGTGGACTACGACACCCAGGTCCGGACGCCCAAGATGAGCGCGAAGTGGTTCGCCAGGGTGGCGCGCGGCAACGCACTCGTCGCGGTGCGGTGACGGAGACCAACGGTCGACGCCCCGGTCCACGCATCGTGGAGGTCGCGCTCGTGGCCGGGGTGTCGAAGTCCACCGTTTCCCGCGTGCTCAACGAGAAAGAGCACGTCAGCGACAGCACCCGCGAAGCCGTCCGCCGCGCGATCGACAGGTTGGGCTACAGCCCCAACCACGCCGCGCGCACCCTGGCCGGCAGCAAGGCGAACGCGATCGCGCTGGTGGTGTCCGAGCAGGGCAGCAGAGTGCTCGCGGACCCCTTCTTCGCCGGCGTGCTGCGGGGAGTGCACGCGGAACTGGCCGGCTGCGGCATCCAGCTCCTGCTCACGATGAGCCAGCCGGAGAACAGCCACGACCTGGTGGCCTACCTCAGCCGCGGTCACGTCGACGGTGCGCTCGTGTTGAACCTGCACGGTGACGATCCCCTTCCGCAGTCACTTCGGGAGGCGGGACTGCCCGTGGTGATCGGAGGCCGGCCGCTCTTCACCGAGCAGGTCCCGTTCGTGGACGCCGACAACTTCAGCGGCGCGTTGCAGGCGACCCGGCACCTGGTGTCACTGGGACGGCGCAGGATCGCGACGATCGCGGGCCCGGCGGACATGACCGTGAGCCTGGACCGGCTGAGCGGGTGGCTGCGCGGTCTGGAGGAAGCAAGACTCCCGGCGGACCTGGTGGCGCACGGCGACTTCACTCCGGACAGCGGCGCGCTGGCCATGGAGAAACTGCTGAGCATGGCACCGAACCTCGACGCGGTGTTCGTCGCCGCCGACATCATGGCGCTCGGCGCGCTGCAGGTACTGCGCTCCATCGGCAGCCGGATCCCGCAGGACGTGGCGGTGGTCGGGTTCGACAACTCGATGCTGGCCGCTACCGCCGTGCCTCCGCTCACCACCGTGCGGCAGGACATCGAACACCTGGGTCGCACCATGACCTGGCGCCTGCTCGCGGAGTTGTCCGGCACGGAGAACCTGCCGCCGTCGGTGTTGCTGCCGACATCGATGGTGTTCCGCGACAGCGCCTGACCCGGATCCGATGCGGTGCAAGCGTTCAGGCCTGGGTCAGGCGGAGCTCCTGCGCCGCATCGGGGTGGTGCTCGCCCGCTCGAACAGCCTGGGCTCCAGCAGGGTCAGCGCCGGGGTCGGCCGGCCTTCGAGCTTGCCCATCAGCAGTTCCACCGCCCGCCTGCCGAGTTCCTCCGCGGGCAGCCGCACCGACGTGAGCGGCGGTGACACCCGCTCGGCGAGATCATCCGGGCAGATGGCGACCACGGCCACGTCCTCGGGCACCTTGCAGCCCAGCGCCCGGACGCCGGCCGCCACCGAGGCGACGGCGGCCTCGTTGTGCACCACCAGCGCGGTCACCGCCGGGCGCACCCGCAACAACACGTCGACAACCTTGAGCACGGAGTTGTGGTCACTCGCCGTCGGCATGATCGTCGAGAGCACACCCCTGCGCATGGCGGCCGCGCTGAAACCGGCCATCGCCTGGTGGGCGAACCCCGCGTTGCGGCGGTAGACCGTCGCCGGGGCGCCGAGAAAGCCGATGTAGCGATGGCCCGCGTTCACCAGGTGGTCCACGCAGGCCGCCCCCGCGGCCTCGTAGTCCAGGTCGACGCACGTCAGGCCGGCGACGGCAGCGGGACGGCCGATCAGCACCGACGGCTGAGCGAGTCGCCGCAGCAACGGAACCCGTTCATCGTCCAACTCGACGTCGAGCACCACGAAACCATCGACCTGGGCGCTGCCCGCGGCTGCACGCAAGGCCTCCGCGCCCTGATCCGCCGTCAGCACCAGCACGTCCAGGTCGTGGTTTCGCGCGGTGGTGACCACCGACGTGACCAGCCTCGTGAGCGCCGGCAGGTACAGGCCGTTCCGCAGTGGCAGCGCCAGCGCGACCACGTTGGTCCTGTTGGTTCGCAGCACTTTGGTCCCGGCGTGCGGGTGGTAACCGAGTTCGCGGATGCTGTCCAGCACTCTCGATCTGGTCGCCTCGGAGATGGGCCGTCTTCCGGTGAGCACGTAGGAGACGGTGCTCGGGGAAACTCCCGCGTGCCGCGCCACGTCGGCGATGGTGACCATGTCCACCTCCCCCGCTGTTGGTCGAACCGTTTCGACGACATTAGGGCCGCAATGCAGAACCCTCAAGTACCCATTGATGTTGTTGACAGAGAAACAATTCCGGCGCGTTGTCTGGTCCAAACAACCTCAGCCGTGCGTGGCGCATTTTCCGAAGAATGCGAACTCCGCACCCGCGCAGGGCGAACCGGACAAGGCGGCTCTCCCCCCGGCGCCAGTGGTACTGGGGCGAGTGGTCAGCGCTGCGCGAACTGCAGGTTCGTCTGCTGGGCGACACCCGGCCGGATGGGCAACGCGTTGCTGACGAGGCGCTGCCCGTAGATGTCGGTGATCGCGATGGCACCACCGCAGCCGGCCCCGTCCTCGGACAGGAAGTAGTTGTAACCGGTGCGTCGCAACTGCCTCCACCCGCTGCCCGTCTGCACCTCGAGGCGCGCCACCGGGTTGCGGTGGTTGATCGCCTGGATCCCGCACCACCACTGGCTGGACCCGTCCTTGTAGCGCAGGGACATCCCGCTCGACGTGCCGGGGCTGAGCAGCCTCCAGGTCACCGAGATCTCGCCGACCATCGGGTCGGCCAGGCGAGCGAAGGCCTCCTTGGTCAGGTCGAGCTGACCGACCCGGCACGGCGACGGGCAGAGGTTGTTGACCCGCACCTGGATGGTCCTGCCGTTGGACGCCCGCACCTCCAGATGGGCACCGCAGGCCTTGGACGTCTCGTAGTCCGTCTCGTTCATCGCGACGGTCATCATGTCGGTGGTCGGCCCGAAGAGGCAGGCACCGTCACTGTCGCTGTCGTACCACGTACCCGGCCCGCTGTAAGTGATCCCGGGTTTGATCCGCCCCGCGAGCGGCGCGTCGGCGGCGAGCGCACCGGTCGCGCTCACGGTCATCAGCAGTCCGGTTACGACGGACGCGATCAGCCAGCGTTTCACCATGCGGCGAGCGTGACACAGATCCATTTCGCCACAAGGAGATTCATGTCGAATCGATTCGATGTCCGTGCGAACGTTCGTTCCGCCGCCACGCCATCCCTCCACAAAGGACAGGTGCGTCAGCCGGAGCTCTGCCGGCGCAAGCCGTCGATGATGAGCTCGAGCCCGAAGGAGAACTCGTCCTCCAGCGGCACCGGCAACGAGTCCGCGACCGCGAGGGTGGCCGGGAAGTCGGCGGGCGACAGATCGTGGAAGTACGCCGACACCCGCTCCTGCTCGGCGCCGTTCCCGGATCCGGCGAGCTGGATGGCGAAGCCCAGGACGTAGCGGGCGAGCGTCGCGTAGGCGCGCGCCGCGAGACTCGGGGACAGCCCGCCGTCCAGCAAGACGGCCAGGCAGCGTTCCCGCAGCATCATCGCGTTCGGCCCGATCGGCGTCTGCTCGATGAGCAGGGGTGCGACCTTGCGGTGTCTGCCCAGGGTGTCGAACATCGCCTGGGCGACGGCCTGGCAGGCCCGGTCCCAGCCCATCTCGGCCAGCGCGGGGGCATCGAGCTCGACCTCGCCGAGCACACGATCGACCACGTGACCGATCAGCACCGCCCGGTTGGTGAAGTGGCGGTACAGCGTGGCCGTGCCGGATTCGAGCCGCTGCGCGAGGGTCCGCATGGACAGCGCCTCGGCGCCTTCCTCATCGACGAGCTGCAACGCCACGGCGAGGATCCGGTCCAGTGGGACGGCGGGACGGCCACGTGAGCGCCGAGCGGACTCGGTGCCCTGGGCAGCGGGCGGGAACGAACTGGTCACACCCAGAAGTATGACGTCCGGTTGACACCCCCCACAATAACGGCAACACTGTTGCCATTATGACGAGCGACTTCAACCCCTCCGTCGACGTCCAGGTCGTCTCGGTGGACGGCCTGCGGGTCCACTACAAACGAGCAGGCCAGGGGCCTGCGGTGGTGCTGCTGCACGGCAGCGGGTCGTCACTGGAAGGCTTCGAGCGGGTCGCGACGCTGTTGTCGGCGTCCTACGACGTGATCCGCCCGGATCTGCCGGGGTTCGGGCGCACGGGTCCGCGACCCGACCGCGACTACCGCGTCCGGACGTACGCGAGCACGATCGCGCGCTTCACAGCCGCGTTGCAGGTGCCGCACTTCGCGGTGGCCGGGAACTCGCTGGGCGGCAACATCGCGTGGAACCTGGCCCTCGACGCGCCGGAGCGGGTCGACGGGCTGGTGCTCGTCAACGCCACCGGCTACCCGGAGAAGTCGTTGCCCGCCGGGTTGCGGCTGGCGCGGAACCCCTTTCTCCGCCCCGTGTTGCGGCGCTGGCTGCCGCGCGGCGCGACCGAACGCGGGCTGCGAGAAGCGGTCGGCCGCAACGCGGCGATCGTGGACGACGCCATGGTCGACCGGGTGCACTCGTTGACCGGTCTTCCGGGAAACCGGTCGGCGTTCGTCGACTTCGCCAACACCGACCAGCCGAACCGCAGTGCCGAGATCGGGCGGATCACCGTCCCCACGCTGGTCCTGCGCAGCACCGAGGTCGACGGGCAGCACTTCGCTCGCGACATCCCCTGCGCCCAGGAGCGCACACACCCCGACGGCGGGCATCTGCTGCCGGAGGAGGACCCGGACTGGGTGGCCGCGGCGATCGCGGAGTTCCTGCCCGTGGTCACGGAAACTTCCCGCTCCCGCAAGGAGGAACGGCGATGAGGTACTTCGTCGTGTCCGATGAGGACCGTCGGCTCGACGCGGCAACGCGGCGCACGCTGCGCGGCAGTTACGTCGAGTTGTCCGACGGTGTGACGCACTACGAGCTGGCCGGTCCCGAAGGCGGTGACCTCGTCGTGCTGGTCGGCGGCATCACGATCCCGTTGTTCTACTGGGACCGGACCGCCGAGCAGCTGCACGCCCGAGGACTGCGCACCCTGGCTTGCAGTGCCTACGGCCGTGGCGGTTCCGATCGGGTGCGGGGCACCTACGACGAGGCGTTGTTCGTCCGGCAGCTGGCCGAACTGACGGCGGCGCTCGGCCTCACGCCGCCGTGGCACGTGGTGGGCACCTCGATGGGTGCGCTCGTCGCGATGGCCTACACGAACCGGTATCCCGGAGCCGTGGCCACGCTCACCGTCCTCGGACCGGCCGGCCTGGGCGCACGTCCGCTGCCGCAACGGTTGCTGCGCAACGACTTCGTGAGCGGGCTCGTCGCCAGGCGGTTCGGCCGCGGGTTGCTGGAGGGCCACCTCGGGCACAACGTCCGCGACCCCGCCCTCTCCGCCGAACTGGTCGCGATGGTGCGCGACGCCTACCGGTGCGAAGGCTCGCTCTACTCGTTCTTCCGGACCCTGCGTGACTTCCCGCTGTACGACCGGCAGGAGCTCTTCCGCGGGACGGGCGAGCTGGGCATCCCGATCCAGCTGGTGTGGGGTGACGACGACCAGGTCACCCCGGTCACCCATCTCGACACCGTCAGCGCGCTGCTGCGCCCGCGCCAGACGCATGTCATCGCCCGATGTGGCCACATGGCCCCGTTCGAGCGGCCTCACGACGTCGGCGACCTGCTCGCGTCGTTCGCCGTTCCCAGCCCAGATCGGCACGAACCATGAACCACTCCCAGATCATCGACGTCCTGATCGCCGGTGCCGGCCCTACCGGCACCACGCTGGCGATCGACCTCGTGCGCCGTGGCGCGCACGTCCGCATCATCGACAAGGCCGCGCATTCGTTCGAAGGCTCACGCGCCAAGGGAATCCAGCCGCGCACGCTGGAGGTGTTCGACGACCTCGGCATGATCGACGACGTCCTCGCTGGCAGCAGTGACTACCCCCGCCTGGGCATACACCTCGGACCGGTCGCCGCACCGTGGCGCATGTTCCGCGACCGCGAACGCACCTCCGGCGTCCCTTACCCGAACACCCGGCTGATTCCCCAGTACCGCACCGACAGCGCGCTGCACGACCGGCTCGAACAGCTGGGCGGCCGGGTCGAGTACGGCCGCGAGCTCGTCGAGTTCGTCCAGGACAACGCATCGGTCACCGTGACGACGACCGGGGACGGCGGTCCCGAGACGATCACCGCACGCTACCTCGTGGGAGCCGAAGGCGGTTCGAGCGCCGTGCGCGGCCGGCTCGGCCTGAGCTTCCTCGGCACGACCGACGAACAGGACCGGATGCTCATCGTCGACGCCGTCACCACCGGCCTGTCCCGCGATCGCTGGCACGTATGGCCGGGGGTGAAGGGCCGGTTCGCGGGCGCCTGCCCGCTGCCGCACACCGACCTGTTCCAGTGGATGATCCGCCTGTCCCCGGACGAGGAACCCCCGGAGGGGGCGGAGGCGATCACCCGGCGGATCCAGGCGCACACCCGCGACCGGAACATCGAACTGCGCGACATCCGCTGGCGGTCGGTGTTCCGGCCCAACATCCGTCTCGCGGAAGCCTACGGCCGTGGGCGGGTCTTCCTCGCCGGCGACGCCGCACACGTGCACACTCCAGCCGGCGCGCAGGGCCTCAACACGGGGATCCAGGACGCCTACAACATCGGCTGGAAGCTCGGCCAGGTCCTCGCCGGGGCCGACCCGCGGCTGCTGGACAGCTACGAAGCCGAACGCCTGCCGATCGCCGCGGGTGTGCTCGGCCTGTCCACGCAGAAGTACGAGGGCCTCGCGAAGCTCGACCCGTCGAGCCTTCGCCGCGGCAAGGACGAGCAGCAGTTGTCGCTGACCTACTACGGCGGCCCGCTCGCGCCGGCCGATGGTGACCGCACGACGACGCTGCAGGTCGGCGACCGCGCGCCGGATGCCGACCTGCTCGGCACGGACGGCGCGCCGGTACGTCTGTTCCGCACCCTTCGGGGGCCGCACTTCACCGTTGTCGCGTACGGCCCGGAGGCCGCCGTGGCTGCTGACGAACTCGACTGGCCGGCCGCAGGGGCGCCGCTGCGACGTGTCGTCATCGACGCCGACGCGAAGGCCGACCACGTACTCACCGATCCGCGAGGCGACTTCCGCCGCGGGTACGGCATCAAGGGGAACACCCTGCTGCTCATCCGGCCCGACGGCTACCTCGGGCACATCGCCACCCGGAACTTCCTCGCCTCGATCCAGACCGCCGCGCGCGCCATGACGCCCGTGACCCAGCCGGAGACCGCCCGATGAACCGCATCCTGCTGCGTGGCGCACAGGTGATCACCATGTCGCCACACCGGCCCGACGCCGAACGCGCCGACGTCCTCATCGACGGTGACGTCATCGCCGGGATCGGTGACCGCCTCGACGAAACCGGTGCGGAGATCGTCGACGTCACCGACCGGATCATCATGCCCGGCCTGGTGAACGCCCACCTGCACACCTGGCAGACCGCGCTGCGCGGGGTGGGTGCCGACTGGACGCTCGCGGACTACCTCGGCCGCATGCACGGTGCCGTGGCCAAGCACTACCGCCCCGAGGACATGCGCGCCGGCACGCTCGCCGGTGCGCTGAGCCAGCTCGACCGCGGTACCACCACCGTGGGCGACTGGTGCCACAACACTCCTACGCCGGACCACACCGACGCGGCGATCGACGGCCTGCTGTCGTCCGGCCTGCGCGGTGTCTTCCTGCACGGCACTCCGTACTCCGCCGCTGACACACCCCACCCCGTGCGTGAGGTCGACCGGCTGCTCGACGGTCCGGCCGGCACGCACGCGCTGCTCACCTTCGGCCTGGCCGTCCGCGGCCCGCAACTGTCCACTCCGGACGTCGCGGTCACCGACTTCCGCGCGGCCGCCGAGCGCGGGATCGTCGTGTCGTTGCACCAGAGCGGCGGAGTACCAGGGCCGGGGTGGGAGGCGGTGCGGGCGGCCGGGTTGCTGAGCCCCTCCACCAACGTCGTGCACGGCGCCGGGCTCACCGACGAGTGGATCAAGATCCTGGTCGACGCGGGTGCGAGCGTCACCTGCACCCCCGAGAACGAGCTCGGCCAGGGCCACGGCTCCCCCGTCACCGGACACCTGCTCCGCCTGGGCGCCGCGCCGTCACTGGGCACCGACACCGACGCCGTCGCGCCCGGCGACGTGCTCTCGGCCGCCCGGATCGCGCTGGCCCACCAGCGCGGCCGCGACCACGACCACCATCGGCAGCACACCGGCGCGTTCTCCCTCACCGCGACGATCACCGCCAAGCAGGCACTGGCCTGGGCGACGGTCGAAGGCGCCCGAACGCTCGGCCTCGACGACCGGGTCGGCAGGCTCGAGGCGGGCATGCAGGCCGACCTCGTCGTCATCGACGGCTCCACGCCGAGGCTGTGGCCGGTCACCGATCCGATCGCGACGGCGCTGTACGCGGCCGCGGGTGACATCGAGGCGGTCATGATCGCCGGACGCTGGCGCAAACGGCAGCACGCTCTCCTGCACGTGGATCTCGACGCCGTGCGGGCACAGCTCCGGGAATCCGCGGATCGCCTCCTCCCGCACCTCGCCGCCTGATGTGCCTTGCCGGGCGCTCCGCACCTGGTGCGGAGCGCCCGCGCGCCGGCTCAGCCGGCTCAGGTCGGGCTGCAGGTCAGCGTCGGTGCCGCCGCTCTGCCCGTGGCCTGGAACCCGAAGGTGGTGCGGCCGCCGACGCCGACCGAGCCGTTCCACCCGACGTCGGTGGCGACCACGCCGGCGGCTTCCTGCTTCAGCGTGGTGTTCCACGAGTTGGTGACCTGCTGGGCGGCCGGCCACGTCCAGCTGACCCGCCACCCGGTCAGCGCCGTGGCACGGTTGTTGGTGACGGTCACAGTCGCGACGTGACCGGTGCTCCAGTCGCCGTTGACCTCGAGGCTCGCCGAGCACCCGGCCGGTGGCAGGACCAGCAGCGTGATGGAGTTCGCCGGGTACGTCGCCTCGACCCGGCCGTTGCTCACCTGGAGGTCGCCGCCGCGCACGATGCCGCCCAGGTTGGCCTGCCCGTAGGTGAACCGTTGTGCGGATCCGGTGCTGTCGAAGCCGGGCAGCGACAGCGGTGAGGTCAGGTCGCCACCGGTCTTGTTGACGACCATGACGGTCAGTGCCTTGTCGGACGAACGCTCCGCCGCGTACACCGCCAGCTGTCCCTGGTCCGCCGAGGTCGCCGACACGCTCACGTCACCGAACCGGCTGCCCGCGCCGTCGTAGTTGCGGTACATCCGGAACGCGTAGGCGCCCGGATCGGTCGGCTTGGGCTCGCCCCACATCGTGGCGAGGTCGAGGCCCTCACGCCCGAAGACACCCAGGATGTCGGCCTGGGCCAGGGCGCCGTTGATGTCGTCGAGCGCGCCCCAGTTGTACTCGGTGATCGCGGTCTTGGTGCCGGGGTAGTACTGGGCGATCCACGACTTCATGGTGCGGATGAACTGCAGCGGCGGCGCGTTGACGCCGCCGGGGCCGATCCACGACTCCTCGACGTACGTCGGATCCCACAGCGACCGGATCGACCGCAGCCGCAACGCGTTGGTGGCGGGGTCCTTGTCCCCGCTGATCTGCGGGTAGAAGTGCTGGTCGAAGTAGTCCAGGTAGCGCGTACCTCCGTGGGCGTCGCTGTAGTCCTTCATGTTCTTCAGGTACCACTGGGAGAGGTTGAGCCCGCCGTGCGCGGCCGAGTCGGATCCGGGTCCGCAACCGTCCACTCCGGACGCGACCCACTCGCAGTAGCCCCAGCCGGACGGGCCGAGGGTCTTGGCGCCGGGGTCCGCCGCCTTGATCGCCGCGGCGGTCGCGGTGCCCTTGCCGCCCAGCTCGTCCATGCTGACCAGTTCGGGGTGCACGTCGCGATGGGTGCTCGCCCACAGCACCGGTTCGTTGTCGAGCTCGTAGATCGGCACGCCACCCTGCGCCGCCGTGCCGAACCTGTTCACCAGGTGCGCCACCATCTCGCCGGCGAACGCCGCGCCCGCCGGGATCGAGCTGTCGGACGGCACGGCGGTGAGGTTCTGCCCACCTCGCTGGCCGTTGCCGCAGCCGGGATCCCACTCGTCGAACCGGTCCTGCTCCGGGAACCTGCTCGCGGGGAACCCACAGGTGAACGGGTGGGACGACGGCGAGTCCTTGGCCACCCAGCCGACCATGGGCACGGTGACGACCGGCTTGATGCCGCGGCTGAGGTTCGAGCCGACCATTCCTTCGACGGAGTGCGCCTCGTCGGCGACGATGTTCTCGAAGAACCAGTCGCTGCCGGTGTTGTAGGTGTGGTTCTTGAAGTTGTACCGGCTGGACGCGTTGCCGCCCCAGCGCGCCACCGATTGGCCTATTTCGGCGTTGAACGCCGAATCACCGCCATTCAGCCCATAGATGTCGGGGCTGATCGCGTGCCGCGCGGCCGAAATGTCCACCGACAGTGCCGGGCCCGCGGTCGCCGCCGCGGCGATCGGGGTGGTCTGGGCCGTGAACGCCGCCGCGACCAGGGACGCCGCCGCACCGGCTGCTATGCACGATCGTGGCTTCCGCCGTCGCCGAATAGCCGCCACAGAGTCCTCCCCTGGTCATTTCGCCGACATTTCTCACAGGCGACGCTGGTACGAACTTTGTTACACGTCAAGGCACGCGCGGCCAGTTCGACGAACTTCGAGTCGAACAATCGACACGATTTCCAGAAGAAGAGTTCGGCCGCGTCCGGAACGCTTTCGTGAATCGGTCCTCGAATACGTTGAGGGCCCGCAGGCCGTCCACACCAGGGCGGTGGCGGTACGGCCTGCGGGAGTTCGGGGATCTGGCGTCAGTGCGCGTTCATGAGCACGCGACGCCGTTCAGCGTGAAGCCGCTCGGCGTCCCGGCCTGTCCGTTGGCCTGGTAGCCGATCGTCACGCTCTGACCGGGCGCGAGATCGGGGCTCCAGCCCGGCGCGGTGGCCGTGACCGTCGACCCGCTCTGCGTCACGGTGGCGTTCCATCCGTTGGTGACGCTGACGCCGGACGGCACGGTCCAGGTGGACCGCCAGTTGCTCGCGGACGACGACCCGGAGTTGGTGAGCGTCGCCTCGGCGGTGAAGCCGCTCCCCCACGAGTTGGTGACCTTGTGCGCGGCACGGCAGGAACCGGGACCGGGGTTGGGGTTCGGGTCGGGGTTCGGGTCCGGGTTGGAGCCGGAGGTCGAGAACGAGAAGGAGTTCACCGCGAGGCCCGGTCCGCCCTGCCACGGCTCGAACCCGAACTGCGCGCTCGTGAGGTACCAGGAGTTCTGGACCTGGCCCCGCCGCACGGCGTCGTTCGCGAACTCGGCGAGGTTCAGGTTGAGCGAGTTGGTGGTCTGCTGACGAACGTAGGAGATGACGTTCCAGCCGATGTTGCCGACCCAGACGTCCCAGCCGGTACCGGCGAGGGACGCGGTACCGACCTTGCTGCCGATGGGCTGGGGCGGACCCAGGTGGCTGCCCCAGATCATCAGCTCGGCGCCGGTGTTCTGGCCGGACTGGTTGGGGTTCGGGTCGAACCAGAGGTCGTAGGAGGCGTTCCAGGAGCCACCCGCCGTGCTGTAGGAGACGCTGGACGGGAGTGAGCCGAACCTGCTCACCTGCAAGGGAAGTCCGCTGCCGCTCGAGCAGTTGCCGTAGTGACAGCCCGCGTAGATCGACGGGTAAGCGGCAGGCGCGCCGTTGGTCGGCACGTTGTGGTTGCCGGAGGTGATGGCGAAACCGTTGTCGGAGGGGCTGATGCACTGACCGTCGCTCGCGCCCCATTCGTTGTTCTGGACGACGTACCGGCCACCCTGGATCTTCGTCGAGCCGAACTTCTCGCAGATCGTCGTGGCGGCAGCGGCCTCGGGTGGGCCGAGTGCCACCACCAGCCCCGCCACGATCGTCACGGCGGCCAGCAGCAGTGCCGCCGGCCGGAGGGTTCGAACACGCATGACGAACAACTCCTTTGTTGATCGAGGTGGACGGGGCGGGGGCGTCCCCGGCACCGCGTCGTGCCGGGGACGCGTCAGCGCCGACCTGCTATCCGAACAGTTCCCCGTGCAGGGAGAACGCCGTGGCGATCTCGGCCTGCGCCCAGAACCGGTGGTAGGTGAAGGTCGGGGCCGGACCGCCGTCGAGGTAGCGCTGCACCTTCGGCCAGTCCGGGTCGTTCTTGTAGAAGGACCTGATCGACAGGAACGTGGAGCTCTGGTCGATCTTGTCGCCGTTGGGCATCGTGCCCGTCCAGCCCGGCGGGACGTAGACGCCCTCACCGGTGGTGGCGTTGTACTTGTCGTCGAACCGGTTGTAGTCGGTCCGCGTCTCCGGGACCGCGATGCCCTTCGCGTCCTGGTGCGACAGCAACGCCGTCAGCAAATCCTCACCCGTGGTACGGGCCGGGCCGTTGCCGGACTTGGCCGCGTAGTTGAGCAGGGTCTTGGCGAGCGACGCCGCCACGCCGACGTCCTGGCTGCTGTTGAGCACCTTCACCCGCAGGCTCGCGTTCGCACCGGGCGAGGTCGGGTTCCAGGTGTCCGGCTTGCCGGTCCACTCCAGGTCGGACGGGATCTGGAACGCCCCGTTCGCACCGACCGTGGTGTTGGCGAGCGCCCAGGGCACCCACTTGTCCAGGATCTTCTTCGCCCGCGGGTCACCGGTCTTCTGGTACAGCGCGGCCGTGCGTTCCATCTGCCACACCTGGAAACCGAACCAGCGGTTCGACGGCGGGTCACGCCACACCGGGTGGGCGTCGTAGAACATGCCGTAGAACGTCGGCGTGCCCGAGGGAGGCGCGCCGTACTGCCCCTCCCAACTGTTCGTGACACCGCCGGCGATGCCACCATCGGACGACTGCAGCCACTGCAGGAGCTCGAGCTGCCGGTCCGCGCTCTTGGCCCAGTCCTGCTGACCCGTGGCCGACTTCGGCTTCAGCGAGGGCACGTTGGCGAGCGCGTACGCCGCGAGCGGGTTCTGGTAACCCTGGTGCGAGGCACCGTCACCGATGCGCCACGCCCAGCCGGCGGACGTGTCCGTCGCGCCACCCCAGGCGTAGTACCAGGACATCAGGTAGTGCTCGCTGTCCTTGCCGGTGCCGGCGGGGCAGGTCGGACTGGTGCAGTTGCCGATCTTCTTGAAGTACTTGTCGAACATGGCGTAGCGCAGGTAGTCGCCCATCTTCGCGGCCTTGGCGATCTCGGACGCGATCTGGGACTGCTTGCCCTGCTCGGTCGCCCACTGCTCGGCGAACATCGCCACCTGCACCGCACGGGCGTCCGCGTCCGGCGCGTTGGTGTACTTCCACTGCTTGGCGTAGGACGAGTCCTTGGTGAACAGGTCCAGGTAACCGTTGGGGCCACCGTGCTTGAACGTGTCGCACGACGGCTGCGGGATGGTCTCCCACACCGACTCCGACGAACCGCGCTGGTAGGTGTTGATGTACGCCGGTGCCGTGGTGCCGTCGCCGCAGCGGCCGAAGCCGAGGGTGTTGTCGACGTCGAGCAGCCAGTGCATGCCGTAGATGTCATCCGTGCCGTACGCGGCCTTCAGCTCGGCCGCGATCGGGTCCTGACCCACCGACACACCGCTGTCCAATGCGGACGGATAGCCGGTCATCTTGTCGTGCTCCGGCGCGTACGTCGCGGGCTTGGCCGCGTTGTACTTGTCGTTGGTCGGCTGGTCCGCCTTGGCCGGGATGATGAACTTCTCCATCGACGCCCAGGCCGACTTGAACGGAGCCCAGTCGCCGCTGATCTTGCCGTAGCTCGCCTCCAGCCACAGGTAGTAGCTGAACGCCTCCGAGGTCGTCTGGTGCCCGTGGTCTGGCGCCTCGACGTTCAGCGTCTCCACCGCGTGGTACGGCACCAGCAGGTCGCCGAACTTGCGGAAGTAGCCGCTCGACGGATCTTTGATCTTGTTGTACTGGACGAGGAACGCCTCCTGGAACTTCGGCGTCGTCGCCGAGATCTCCTTGGCCGTCACCGAAGCCGGCGTGTAACCGGTCGCGGTGGCCGAGAAGACCGCCGTCGCCAGGTCGCCGCCGTTGGCCGCCGAGGTGACGGTGACGTTCTGCGGCGTGTTCCAGTTGGACGTGCTGAACGTCAGCGAAGGCGGCGCCGCGGTGAGGTCCGCGCTGCCCGACGACCGGGCGACCGCGACCGTCACCGGAGCGGACGGCTGGCTCGCCAGCGTCACCCCGAAGGTCGCCTGGTCACCCTGCTTGACGTTGATCGTCGCCGGAGTCGCCACGATCGTCGCTCCGGCCAGCACCTTCACCGGGACGGGTGCCGTCGTGGTGACCGCACCGAGGTTGTCGGTCGCGCGTGCGGCGACCGCGTGATCACCGACGGACGCGCCCGTCCACGACCCTTCGTAGGGAGCGGTCGTGTCGGTCGAGAGGACGACTCCGTCCGCCAGGAACTCGACCTTCGACACCGTGCCGTCGCTGTCGGACGCGGTGGCCGCGAGCGGGATCGACTGTCCACTCTGGAACGACTGGTTGGCCGTCGGCGAGGTCACCGACACCGACGGCGCCTTGTTCGCGCCACCGCACGACACACCGTTGACCGCGAAGTCGGTCGGCTTGCCGTTGGCCGTCGCGTTCCTCGTGCCCTGGAAGCCGAAGGCCACCGAACCGCCGGTGCCGATGTTCTTGTTCCAGTCCACCGGAGTGACGCTGACCTTGGCACCGGACTGGGTGTGGTTGCCGTTCCACAGGTTGGTGATCTGCTGGCCGTCCGGGAACGTCCAGCTGAGCGTCCAGCCGTTGATCGGGTCGCCCTCGTTCTTGATGGCCACGTCGGCGACGAAGCCCGCGCCCCAGTCATTCGTGACGCTGTAGTTCACCGAGCACGCCACGGCGGCCTGTGCCACCGCGGGCATCACCGCCGCCACGACGATCGCGGTCGTGACGAGGGCGACGGGCCCACTTCGCAACCGTCCCGCTCTGGTCCGGTACCTCATTCGTTCCTCCTCCGTCACGGGTCAGCCGTTGACCCGCGGGTCTGGAAATCGGCGCGGGACGCCTGCGCACGCCGAACGTCCCGCGCCGAGGTTTCAGCGAGGCTCGAGGCCCCAAGCGAGAGCACCACCGGTGTAGGCGGTGACCCGGTCGAAGTCGGTGAGGTCGTTGCTCACCCGGTAGCTGTGGTCGTCGGCCTGGTCGAAGGGCGACCAGTCGGCCTTCGCCACGCGCACCTGGAGATCGCCGGTGCTCGCACCGGGCGCGAGGTCGCCGGTCGTGAAACCGATCTCCAGATAGGCGTCCGCACCGGCACGTGCGGTGGCCAGCTTGACCACCTTGGCGCGCACGTTCGCGCAACCGATCTGCGCCCAGTCACACCACACCTGGTAGGACGGTGCGGTGGCGTCGCCGGTGAACCAGTACCGCACCGTGGTGGTGGCGAGCCCGGTCGTCGTCGTGCCGCGGTTGGTCACCTTGAGCGTGGCGCCGATCTGGCTCGACGCCGCCGGGTAGGTGTTCCTGTGTTGCACGCTCAGGGAACCGGTCGTGGCCGGGGCGGTCCGGACCGTGACCGGCGCGCTCGTGGCGGAGCGGTTGCCCGCGGCGTCCCTGGCGCGAACCGAGAACGTGTAGCTGGTGTCCGGCGTGAGTGCCGCGATCCGGTGGCTCGTGCCGGTCGTGGTGGCGAGCAGTGAACCGTCGCCCCGCAGGACGTCGTACCCCGTCACGGCGACGTTGTCCGTCGACGCCGTCCAGCCGAGGGTGAGACTGCTGCTGTCCACATCGGACGCGACCAGGCCGGTCGGTGCGGACGGTGGTTCCTGGTCGTCGCTCGCCGGGGTCGTCCGTACCGCGAGCGCCGTGCTGGGAGCCGACACGTTGCCCGCGGCGTCCTTGGCGCGAACCGAGAACGAGTACGAGGTGTTCGCCGTCAGGCCGGTGACCTGATGCGTCGTGGTGGCCGTGGATCCGGCGACGATGCCGTCCCTCAGCACCTCGTACCCCGCCACACCCACGTCGTCCGTCGAGGCGGACCAGGTGAGCGTGGCACCGGTGGCCGTCACGGCGGAAGCGGCCAGTGCGGTCGGCACGGTGGGCGCCTCACGATCAACGATACCGACAGGTTCCTTGCCCCACAAGAGTTTCCCGTCCTGACGCAGGACGATGCGATCCGTCTGCGCCACCGTGTTGCCGGAGCCGAGGCCGACGTACGACCAGTCGTTGGACGGGTCCCAGCTGCCGCTGCTCGCGATGCGGAACTGGACTTCCTTGCGGTAGGCGGACTGTCCGGCCGGGGCCACACCGGTGCACGGGATCTCCACGTAGTACACGGAACCGCTGTACTGCGTCGGCGCGCTCGCCGCGCCGCACTGGTTGTAGTTCGTGGTGACGGTGATCTGGCTTGGCGTCGTGGCGCCGTCGAGGGTGAAGTAGTAGCGCAGGGTGCCGTTGAACGTGCGGGCCGGCCACGCGGTCTTGTTGAGCACGAACGCCTTGATCTCGCTGAACTGGGCAGAGCTCTGGTTCACCGACGCCTGCACGGTCAGCTCGGGACCGTCCGGCGTCTCGGCCACCGGGAAGTTCCCGAGCGGGGTGCCGCCGAACTCCTTGTACAGCCGGGCCAACGCTCCGGTGAAGCTCGCGTTGTAGTCGAGTGCGACCTCGTTCATCACGTAGTCGCTGCGACTGTCGGTGTAGGCGTCGTTGTTGGTGCTGGGCCCACCGACCAGCGCGCCGTAGAGCACGTGCCGGCTGGTCACCGGTTCCTGCAGGCTGTCGGCCCAGGCGCCGTGCGCGGTGCGGTGGTGCGGGTTGCGCGGCGGGTTCGCACCGAACCCGACCACGTAACTGGAGTTGCGCGGGTTGTCACCGAGTGCGTAGTTGATCTGCCGTACGCCGAAGTCGTGATACGTCCTCGCCCGCGCACTGTCCCGAGTGGACAGCCAGTCCGAGTACGTGAGCGCGGCGAACGCCGTGTTGGCGGCGTACCGCAGCGAACCCCAGCTGTCGAGCACCGCCTGACCGCCGGGCGAGTAGCGCACCCGGTTGCCGTTGTAGCCGGTGGTCCAGAAGTCCAGCCAGCGGTTGGCATCGCTGATGTAGGCCTGTTCGCCGGTCAGCTGCGCCATCAGCACATAGGCCCCGTAGGACTTGTCGTCCCACGCGATCGTCCACTTGTAGGAGCGTTCGGAGCTCTGCGGCTCGGTGCTCAGCTTCTGGTACTCCGCCTTCGCCTTCGTGAGGTAGCTCGCGTCACCGGTGGCGCGATGCAGCCAGATCGCGCCCCACACCAGCTCGTCCTGGTAGCCGCTCCACGAGTTGTAGAAGTTCGCGGCGTCGGTGATGCACGAGCTGTACTTGCCGCGGTAGGTGTCCGCGAAGGAGTAGAGCTGTTTGGCGTGCGTGAGCAGGGTGTTGGCGTAGGCGGGATCGGTGGCCTGGAAGACCATCGAGGCCGACGCCATCGCCGCCGCGTACTCACCCGCCAGGTCGGAACCGGGGCACGAAGAGTCCACTTTGTACGATGGACGGGCCATCGGCATGACCTCCGCCGATCCCCACCAGGCGTGGTCCGGGTTGCCGGCGCCCACCTGCCCGTAGACGACGTTCGGCGACGGGTGCGCCTTGATGATCCAGTCGGTGCCCCAGCGGAGGTTCGCCAGGAGGTGCTGGAGCTGCCCGGAGCCCGCGTAGGCGTCCCGGTTCTCCACCGCTCCCCAGGCGAGCATCGACATGCTGAACGCGAACGGCAGCCCGAACTTGACGTGATCACCGGCGTCGTAGAAGCCGCCGGACAGATCGAGCCCCACGTCCGAGCCGTCACGCAGGGCCGAGTCACCGCGCCAGTTCACGCGGTTGCCCGCCGGCAGTTTTCCGGATCGCTGCGCGTCGTAGAACCAGACCGACTTCTGCAGCGCTTCGCCGTAGTTGAACGCCGGAGCCGCCGAAGACGCCGCCGGCAGCGGGCTGATCACGCCGGCGAGCAGGACGGCGACGGCGGCTGTTACCGCTCTCGACATGCGCCAATGCATGTGAGCCTCCAATGGCAGGGGGTGCAAGAGGCTTGATCTGGGAGCGCTCCCAGAAGCGGACTGTAACGGACTACAAACCAGACCAGAAGAGGGCTCACCACGAATTGGGTCCGAATGCCGAACATTTGCCCTGCACCACTGAGCTGAACGTTGCACGTGGATCCGCCACAAGGCTCAAGAAAGCCCGGATGTGGCTGATCTTTGATTCACGTGCGTGAAACCGATGTAACGCTGAATCGATGCGAGCAGCAAAGCCCATACGGCCGTTCGGCGCATCGGAAGCTCAGTTGGTTCACGTCCACGAACCGTTAGATTGGCTAATTTTTATTTATTGACCCACCCGGCCTGTTCGCGCTGGACCTTCCAGGGTAATTCTGGATGCTCCAGCGACTCGGTTAACCGGAAGAGACCGCAGCGTTACCTGTCACCGAAATGGCCTAACCATTTCCGAATATGACTACGCAAGGTTTCGTGCGCACGCAAGGAAATCGTTCCACATCGCGCCCCTCCGGCGTGACCGGGCCCAAAACACCACGTTCCGTGCAGAATTGACGATCGCTCACAACCGCATTCGCGGCTGACATGGGCTTTCTCAATTGGTCTTGAGTCATTACTGTCCCGACCTCACTGGGAGCGCTCCCAGATCAGCTCCGGCAACGATGCTGCGAGGACCCTTCATGCGATCAAGGAATCTGGTGCGCGGCGGATCAGCCGTCGCGGCACTGACGCTCTGCACGAGCGTGCTGGTACTGGTGGGCAACCAGGCCAGTGCCGCCGCCGGGTGTTCGGTGGACTACCAAACCAACCCGTGGGACACCGCCTTCACCGCGAACGTCACCGTGAAGAACGTGGGTGACGCGATCCCCGACGGCTGGACCCTGGAGTGGGATTTCGGCGGCAACCAGCAGATCACGAACCACTGGAACGCCACCATCACCCAGTCCGGCGGGCACGTGACCGCGAAGAACCCCGACTGGGCCAAGAACCTGGCGCCCGGCGAGTCGCACAGCCTCGGCTTCCAGGCCTCCTACTCCGGCACGAACGACAAGCCCGCGAGCTTCAAGCTCAACGGCACGGCCTGCACCGGCGGCGGATCAGGCGAGCCGACGACCACCACCACGACCACGACCACCACGACGACGACCTCGGAGGACCCGGGTCCCGGGAATCCCGGCGAGCACGCGCCGAACCCGTACGCGGGTGCCGCCGGCTACCTCAACCCGGACTACGTCGCCCAGGTCAACACCCTGGCGGACAGCACGGGTGGCGCGGCCGGCACGGCGATGCGCAAGGTGGCGCAGAACTCGACGGCCGTGTGGATGGACCGCATCGGCGCGATCACGGCGGGCCGCGGCCTGCGCGGTCACCTCGACGAGGCCCTGCGTCAGCAGGCCGCGGCCGGACGGCCCCTGGTGTTCCAGGTCGTCGTCTACGACCTGCCCAACCGCGACTGCTCGGCGCTGGCCTCCAACGGTGAGCTCGAGGTGAGCAAGAACGGCCTGGCGCGCTACAAGTCCGAGTACATCGACCCGATCGCCACGATCCTGGGTGACTCGAAGTACCGCGACCTGCGCATCGTGGCGATCATCGAGCCCGACTCGCTGCCCAACCTCGTCACCAACACCGCGAAGCCCAAGTGCGCGGAGGCGAAGTCGAGCGGCGCGTACGTGCAGGGCATCCAGTACGCCCTGACCAAGCTGAGCGCGTTCTCGAACGTCTACAACTACCTCGACATCGCGCACTCCGCGTGGCTGGGCTGGGACAGCAACATCGTGCCGGCCGTGCAGCTCTACACCGACGTGGTCCGAGGTACGACGAAGGGCTTCGGCAGCGTCGACGGCTTCGTGTCCAACACCGCGAACTACACGCCGGTCGAGGAACCGAACCTGGACGACCCGATGAAGACGGTTGGCGGCCAGCCGCTCAAGTCCGCGAAGTTCTACGAGTGGAACCCGTACTTCGACGAGGCCGACTTCGGCGCCGAACTGCACCGGCGGTTCGTGGCGGCGGGCTTCCCGAGCAGCATCGGCATGCTGGTCGACACCTCCCGCAACGGCTGGGGCGGCGCCAACCGGCCCTCCGGAGCCACCGGGTCCACTGTGGACGACTACGTGACCTCCGGGCGCATCGACCGCCGCCTGCACCGCGGCAACTGGTGCAACCAGACCGGCGCGGGCATCGGCGCGCGTCCCCAGGCCGCACCGCGACCGAACTTCGACGCCTACGTCTGGATCAAGCCGCCGGGTGAGTCCGACGGCATCGCGACCAAGACCTCGGGCCCGAACGAGGAAGGCAAGCAGCACGACCCGATGTGCGACCCGGCCTTCCGCGGCGACCAGCAGTCCAACGGCGGCAACCTGACCGGGGCGATGCCGAACGCACCACACGCCGGCGTCTGGTTCCCGGCCCAGTTCAAGTCACTCGTCGAGAACGCCTACCCGGCGCTGTGAGGGGATGAGTCGCATGCGCAACAAGGCTGTTGCGAGCGGCGTGGTGGCGGCGACACTCCTCGCGGGTGTCACCGCCCTCGCCGCCGGAGGCAACGCTCAGGCTGCCCAGTCACCGTTCTACGTGGACCCGGAAACCAGTGCCGCCAAATGGGTCGCGGCCAACCCCGCTGACTCCAAGACACCGGTCATCCGGGAGCGCCTCGCGGCCACGCCGCAGGCCAGGTGGTTCACCACCACCAACACCGGGACCGTCCGGGGCGAGGTCGACGCCTTCGTGGGCGCCGCCGCGGCCGCGGGCAAGATCCCGATCATGGTCGTCTACGACATCCCCAACCGCGACTGCGGTGGGCCGAGCGGTGGTGGCGCACCGTCGCACGACGCCTACCGGGCCTGGATCGACCAGGTGGCGGCGGGCATCGCGGGCCGTCCGGCGGCGATCGTGCTGGAGCCGGACGTGCTGCCGCTGATGTCGAACTGCCAGTCGGCCGACCAGCAGAACCAGACGAAAGCGTCGATCGCCTACGCGGGCCAGAAGCTCAAGTCGGGTTCGGCGCAGACCAAGGTGTACTTCGACATCGGCCACTCGGCCTGGCTGTCACCGGGCGAGGCAGCGGCGAGGCTGCGTGCCGCCGACATCACCAACAGCGCCGACGGCATCTCGACCAACGTCTCCAACTACCGGTTCACCGGGGACGAGGTGTCCTACGCGAAGTCGGTGCTGAACGCGGTCGGCGACTCGCGGCTGAAGGCCGTGGTCGACACCAGCCGCAACGGCAACGGTCCCGCCGGCAGCGAGTGGTGTGACCCGGCAGGGCGGGCGATCGGCACGCCGAGCACCGACCAGACCGGTGACGGCCAGATCGCCGCGTTCCTGTGGGTCAAGCTGCCGGGCGAGGCCGACGGCTGCATCGCGCCGGCGGGCCAGTTCGTGCCGCAACGCGCGTACGACCTGGCGGCCGCCGGCAACTGGCAGCCGACCACCAGCACGACGACCACAACAACGACTACAACAACGACCACGACCACTCCGCAGGGACCTGGTACGTGCAAGGTGACGCACAAGGTGGTCAGCTCGTGGTCCTCCGGTTACACCGGCGAGGTCGTCATCGAGAACGGCGGTCCGGCCATCGACGGCTGGACGCTCACGTTCTCCGCGCCGGGCGTGACCGTCACCCAGGGCTGGAACGGGACGTGGACCGACACGGGTGACACCGTGCGGGTCCAGAGCGAGTCCTGGAACGGCAAGCTCGCGACCGGTGGCACCGCGACCATCGGGTACAACGCGAACTACAACGGCGGCACCCCACCGTTCCTCTCCCCCGCCATGAACGGCAAGGCGTGCGCCTGAGCCGCGACCGGCACTGAGCCTGGAAAGCGGCCGGGCGAATCCACCCGGCCGCTTTCCTGCTCCGCTCACGTCCTCAGCCGTGGACCGCGCCCGCGGGCACGCCACGTCGGGCGAGCCGCCCGGCACGCGCACGGCCGCGGTGCCGGGCTTCGAGCAGGACCGAGTCCGAAGTGGACACTTCTGGTTCCTCCGTGGCACCGGCCGGGACGCCGCCCAGGTGAGCAGCCAGCGCACGGATCGACGGGTGCGCGAACAGGTCGAGCACCGTCAGCTCAGGGGCACAGCTCGCGCGTAGCTCGCGATGTGCGCGCACGAGCAGCAACGACGTCGCACCCAGCTCGAAGAACGTACGCGTCCGGTCCAGGGTCGCGGCCGGCACGCCGAGGAGGTCACCGAGCACCTGCGCGACCGCGGCCTCCAGCGCCGGATCGCCCCGTCGCACCGACCGGCCGGGCAACGGCCGAGGCCGCACCGGAGCTGCCGCGGTCAGCTCCCTGGCACCCAGGCCCGCCGGATCAGCCGACCGCCACGCGGTGGTCCCGGCAAGCGCGGTCACGGTGTCCACATAGGCCGCGAAGAGCCGGTCCAGGTAGCTTTCCGGGAAGGCCGCGTCCACGCAGTCCCAGTTGATCCGCAGCGTGCCGTCCTGCTCGAAGACCTGGCAGTCCAGCAGCACGTGCGGGGTCTGGCTGATCGCGTAGGCCGTGGACCCGAAGCCCGCCAGCAGTTCCGACGCGTCGGCGGACGTGCTGCCCAGCCCGCTCGAGAACACCACCGGCAACAGGACCTGCCTGCCCCGGCGGGCGGCGAGGTCGCGCAGCACCTCGTTGCCGTGCACGCCCGCGCTGTGGTCGAGGTCCGACCACAACCGCTGCTGCAGTGCCTGGGCCCTGTCACCGAACGCGCCCGCGCCCGTCCGCACGTCGAGCAGCAGCGTCGACGTGTAGTCGCCGATGACACCCGCGTGCTCGGCCGGCCGGTCGAACGCCGTCATCACCAGGGTGAAGCGATCGCCGCCACCACCCGCCCGCAGCACGTCGCCGAGCGCGGTGACGAGCAACGCCACCGGAGTCAGGCCACCGGTACGAGCCTGCTCGCGCAACGAGTTCCAGGTGTGCGCGTCCAGCACCGCGCGGCGGCGGGTGAACCGCACGGCACCGGGGCCGGGGGGCACGGCGGGCAACGTGGGGCCGTCGCACATCTCGGCCGCGGCATCACGCCAGTACCGCAGCACCCGCTCGGACGCGGCGGGCCGGGTGGTGGCCCACTGCTGGAACGTCGCGGCGGGCGGGGCGGGCAACCTGGCCGGGTCGCGGTAGGCGGTGAGCAGTTCCTCCGCCAGCACGACCGCACTGCGCGCGTCGCAGAAGAGGAGGTCCAGTCCGAAGTGGACACGCCAGGTGCGGTCGGTGAGCCTGCTCGCGGCCACGTGCAGCATCGGGCACCGCGCCGGGTCGAGCACCCGGTGGGAACGCTCCTCCCGCAGGCGCCGCAACGTCGCTTCACGGTCGGCGGCGGAACGCAGGTCGAGCACGTCGATCGGCGGCGTGATCACCTCGACGTGGACCTGTTGCAGCGTCTCAGGTGTCACGGTCGCGCGCAGCATCGGATGGCGCGCGACCACGGTGTGCAACGCGCGGGTGAGCCGGTCGACGTCGAGGTCGTCCACGTCGACCTCGGTGTAGTAGTGCGGGGCGATGGCGTCGCCGAGCCACGTGTCCGCCCGTCCCACCAGGTAGGCGAGCTGCATCTCGGTGAGGCGGAACGGCCCCTGCGGCTCCTCCGGACGAGCCTGCCGCGCCCATCCGTGCAGTTCGCGCAGCCAGCGTGCGGCCTCGGTGAGCGCGTCCGCGAGGTGCAGTGCCGCGTCCGGCAACGGGAGCGGAGACGCGGCGGCGGTTCGAGGCGTGGGTTCGACCGGGACCGACAGGGACGACACCAGCGCGTTGATCGACGAGTGCCCCACGAGGTCGCGGAACGTCGGCCGGACACCGGTCGAGTCCTCGACGGCGTTGGCGATGCGCACCACGTCCAGGGACGTCGCTCCGGCGGCGACCAGTCCGGCCGAGAAGTCGGCGCCCGGCCCGAGAATCTCGCGCAGCAGGGCTTCCAGCGCGTGGCACTCGACCGGCGACACGACGGCGGGCAGCGGACCGGACGGTTGCCGCGGCTGGTCGGAACGGACGGGTGCGGCCTCCCGCGCGGCGGAGCGGAACGGATTGGGCAGTGCCTTGTGGTCGACCTTTCCGTTCTCCGTGACCGGAAGGGCGTCGTGCCACACGAACCTGGTGGGCACCAGGTAGTCCGGTAGCCGCCTGCGCAGTTCCTCGGCCAGCACGCGGTCGGCGTCCGGCAGCGGTGCCGACAGCGCCACGTGGGCGATCAGGCGCGGCCGGTCGTCCGGTCCCGGCACCGCGGCCGCGACGGCTTGGCGCACCTGCGGCAACCGGTCCAGCGCCGACTCGACGTCCCCGAGCTCGATGCGGTGACCACGCACCTTCACCTGGCGGTCGGTCCGGCCGAGGAACCCGATGGTGCCGTCGTACCGCCACTTCCCGAGGTCACCGGTCCGGTAGAGGCGTTCGCCGAGCACGGGGTGGACGGCGAACCGCGCCGCGGTCTGCGTCTCGTCGCCGACATAACCCCGCGCCACGCCCGCGCCGCCGATGAACAGCTCGCCCGGTTCGCCGACCGGGCAGGGCCGACCCTCGTCGTCGAGGACCTGGAAGCTCTGGTCCCGCAACGCCCTGCCGTACGGGATGCTCGGCCACGCCGGGTCGACCTCGCCGACCGGGAACGTGATCGACCAGATCGACGCCTCCGTCGCGCCGCCGAGGCTCATCACCTCGGCGCCGGGCACCAGCGCGCGCAGCCGGTCGGGCAGGCTCACCGGAATCCAGTCACCGGAGAGCATGACGAGCCGCAAAGAGGACAGCCACGCCGCCGCCACCGGATCGGCCTCGGCGTACTCGACGAGGATCTCCAGCAACGCGGGCGCGGTGTTCCACACGGTGACCCGGTGCCGGCCGACCAGCTCGCACCAGTGCTGCGGATCGCGTTGCCGGTCCAGGTCGGGCAGCACGACCGCGCCACCCGCACCGAGCACCCCGAAGACGTCGTAGACGGAAAGGTCGAAGCTCAACGCGGACAGGGCGAGCACGCGGTCCTGCGCGGTGATCGCGAACCTGTCGGTGATGTCGTCCACGGTCGTGCGCGCCTGGCGATGCTCGATGGCGACGCCCTTCGGCACCCCGGTGGAGCCGGAGGTGAAGATGACGTACGCCAGATCCGCCGGGTCGGCCGTGCCCGGCGTCGCTCCGGTCGCGGGTGTCACGACGCCGCCCTCATCGTCCACTTCGGACACTCGGACGTCGTCGGGAAGTTCCGGCACCTGCCCCGCGGCGACCACGGCGTGCGTGATCCCGGCGCGGGCACAGACCGCCTGGATGCGCGCGGCGGGCCAGCCCGGGTCCACCGGAACGTAGCCGGCTCCGGCGCGATGCACGCCGAGCACGGTGACGAGCTGCGCGGGACTCTTGGGCAACGCCACCAGCACCAGGTCGCCCGCCCGCACGCCGGAGGCGGTCAGGTGCTCGCCGAGCGCACGCGCCCGCTCGGCGAGCTCGGCGTGGGTGAGCACGCCGGCCGTGGACAGCAGCGCCGGCTCGTCCGGCACGCTCAGCGCGGCCTGGCGCGCGGGTGAGTCGAGCAGCGGGCCGCTGTCGCCGAACGGTGCGACGTCGAGAGGTTCCGGCCGGCGAAACGACGGATCCCAGCCGAGATCGACCGAGGTCCACAGCGACGGGTCCGCGGCCAGGGATCCCAGCAGCGCGCACTGCGCGTCCGCCACACCGTCGAGGAAGCCGGCGGGAAACGCGTCCTCGACCGCGTCCCACACCAGCCGGAGCGTGCCGCCCTCCTCCCAGACCAGGTGGTCGAGCAGCACCTGAGGTGTCTGCGAGACACCGAAAACCTCGGTGCCGAGCCAGGAAGCGGGCGGTGTTCCGTCGCCGATGCCCACGCCGGAGGTGAACACCACCGGGTGCGTGCCGGCCGCGAGCACGTCACCCCGGCGGGCGGCGAGCTCGCGCAACACCTCCACGCCCGCGAACGCGCGGTGGTCGATGGCCGTCCACAGCTCGGTGTTCACCTGCTTCGCGAGCGCCGCGAAACCGTTCCACGTCAACGGGTCCAGCTCGGACATCCCGATCAGCGCGGTGGTGGTGAAGTCACCGACGAGGTGCTCGACGCCCGGCACGTCCTCCGGCCGGTCGAACAGCGTCGCGTTGAGGCTGAACCGCTCTCCGGCGCCCCAGCGCGACAGCACGAGACCGAACGCGGCGAACAGCACCGCGGTCGGGCTGATCCCGTGCTCGGCCGCGCGGGCACGCAGCTCCGCCCACTCCCGCGTGGTGAGCCGGCGCGACCGCCTGCGAAACCGCGGCGGGCTCGTGAGCTCCGCCACCGGCAGGCGCGGCCCGTCCGCGAGATCGTCGAGCTTCGCGAGCCAGTGGGCACGGTCGCGGTCGCGCCGTTCCCGATGGGCGGGGTCGGCTTCCCGGTGCGCCACGATGTCCAGGAACTCGGCGGACGAGACCGGCAGCTCCGCGTCGGGGTCGGCCAGCAGCTCGCCCCACTGCCGCATCAGCAGCCGCCAGCTCGCGAAGTCCAGCACCAGCACGTCGAAACCGACGAGCAGCCGGGTGCGGCCGTCCGGGAGCAGCGCCGCTTGAAGATCGAACAACGGCCACTCGTGCGCCGGCCGCACCTGGTGCGACCGTTCCTCGCGCAACTCGGCGAGCACACGATCGGCGTCCGGCGCGTTCCTCAGGTCGGTGCGGCCGATCCGACAGGGCGGGACGGACGCGTGCTCGCGCTGCCGGCCGTCCCTGCCGATGGTCGTGCGCAGCATCGGGTGGTGTGCGACGAGCCGGTTCCACGCCGTCTCCAGGCGGTCCAGCTCGATCCCGGGCGCCAGGTCGTACTCGTGGTACCAGAACGTGGCCACGCCGCCGAGCGCGAAGTCGGTGCCGCGGCCGGTCCAGTACGCCGACTGCACCGCCGTGAGCGGCACCGGTTCCCCGGCCGGCACGGACTTCATCTCCACGCTGACCGGCCGCGCCGACGTCGGGGCGTCGGCCAGTGCCGCCACGACACCGGACGCCGGACGGTCGCCCAGGAAGCAGGTCAGTGGCAGCTCCACGCCGGTCCTGGCCGCCACCAGCCGGCGCAACCGCAACGCTCCCAACGACTCCACGCCGAGCTCGGCGAACCGCCTGGACAGGTCGACCTCGTGCGGTGGCAGACCGACCAGCCCCGCCACCGATTCCCGGACCAGCGCCTCAACCGCGAGCATCACAACTCCAGAACGTGAAGTACTTCCCCACCCGATCGGGTACTACGTCACCCTTGTCGACATTGATAACGATTGTCAACTAGGGTGTGGCGCATGCTGCTCCTCCGCACCGCGCGTCCTCGGTTGCTCGCCGGAATCGCCTGTCAGGCAACGGCCGCGCTGGCCGGTGTGGTGCCGTTCGTCGCGGTGGCCGAAGTCGCTCGCGCGCTCCTCGGCGGTGGTTCGTGGGGACCCGCCGTGCTGCTCGGGGTCGCGGCACTTCCCGTTCGGGTGTTCTTCCTCACCGCCGCCACGACACTCACCCACCTCGCGGACAACGACCTGCAGCTGCACCTGCGCCGCACGCTCGCCGCCCATCTCGGCAGGCTGCCGCTGGGCTGGTTCACCGCGCGCGGTTCCGGTGCGGTGAAACGAGCTGTGCACGACGATGTCGGTGCGTTGCACCATCTCGTGGCCCACTCGCTGCTCGACCTCGTCACCGCGGTCGTCGTTCCCGTTGCCGCGACGGGATATCTGCTCACGATCGACCCGTTGATGACGGTGGTCACGCTGCTACCGCTGGGCCTCGGGCTGATCCTGCACGCGCGGGCGATGCGCGGCGTCACCGCGCGGATGGCCGAGTACCACCAGGCGACCCAGCGACTCGACACCGCCGTGGTGGAGTTCGTGCACGGGATCGGCGTGGTGAAGGCGTTCGGGCAGACAGGCAAGGCGCACCAGCGTTTTCGCGACGCCGCGCGCGAGTACGGCGCGTTCGTGACCGGGTGGGCGGAACAGGTGACGCCGGCACTTCTGCGCAGCCAGCTCGCCCAGGCGCCGCTCGTCGCACTGCTTGTGGTGCTGACCGCGGGCACGGCACTGATCGGCCTCGGCTGGCTCACCCTCGTGGACCTGATCCCGTTCGTGGTGCTGGGCATCGGGTTGAGCGGGCCCGCGCTGGCGATCGGCTACAGCGTCCAGGACGTGCGGGCGGGCCGGGCGGCGTTGGGCAGGATCGAGGAACTGCTCGGCACACCACCGCTGCCCGAACCCTCGCACGCGCCCGAGCTGACGCCCTGCCCCGCGCGGGTCGAGCTGGACTCGGTCCGGTTCGGCTACGACGAGACCGAGGTGCTGCACGGCATCGACCTCGTGCTGGCGCCGGGCACCGTCACCGCGCTCGTCGGGCCGTCGGGATCGGGCAAGTCGACGCTGGCCTCGCTCGTGGCGAGGTTCCACGACGTGAGCTCGGGGACCGTGCGGATCAACGGCGTCGACGTCCGGGAGCTGCCGAGCGCGGACCTCTACCGCTGGGTCGGGTTCGTGTTGCAGGACGTGCGGCTGCTGCGCACCACCGTGCTGGACAACATTCGTCTCGCCAGGCCGGACGCGGATCTCGACGAGGTCGTGCGGGTCGCCCGCGCCGCGCGGATCCACGATCGGATCACCGAACTCCCCGACGGTTACCTCACCGTGCTGGGGGACGACGTGCGGCTGTCCGGCGGTGAGGCCCAGCGCCTGTCGATCGCGCGGGCGTTGCTCGCGGACACCCCGGTGCTGGTGCTCGACGAGGCGACGGCCTTAGCGGACGCCGAGTCGGAGGCGGCGATCCAGGACGCGATCAGCGAGCTGGCGGCGGGCCGGACCGTGCTCGTGGTCGCCCACCGTCTGTCCACAGTGGTCGATGCCGATCAGATCGTCGTGCTGGACGAGGGGGTTGTGGTGGAACGGGGCAAACACACCGAGTTGCTCGCCGCCGATGGCCGGTACGCCGCGTTGTGGGCGGTGCACGCGTGATCCGCCGGTTGCTCGCCTTGGCAGGGCCTGAGCAGAGCGCACAGCTGCGTCGGGCGATCTGGTATCTCGGCGCGGCCGCCGCCGTGCAGGGTGTGGCGTTCGCCGTGCTGCTTCCGGTGCTGCGAGCGCTGTTGTCCGGCGAGCCCGCGTGGCCGTGGCTCGCGGTGTTGGCCGTTGCTCTTGGCGCGTACGGGTTCCTGCACGGCAGAGGCGTGGTCGCGGGCCGACGGGCGGGGTACGCACTCGGTGGCGTGCTGCACGAACGACTCGGTGATCACGTCGTCACGTTGCCGCTGGGCTGGTTCACCACCGCGCGGGTCGGCTCGCTGGGCCGCGTGGCCACCCAGAACGTCATGAGCGTCATGGGCGTGCCAGGACACCTGCTCGATCCACTCGCGCAGGCCGTGGTCACCCCTGCGGCCGTGGTCGCCGTCCTGCTGTTCGTGGACTGGCGGATCGCGGTCGGGGCACTCGTCGCGGCGCCCGTGGTGATCGCGGCCCACCGCTTCACCGGCAAGCTGGTGCAGCGCACCGACCAGGCGGCCGACGCGGCCGCCGCCGAAGCGGGCGGGCAGGTCGTCGAGTTCGCTCGCAACCAGGTCGTCCTGCGCGCGTTCGGTCGTTCCGGGCACGGGTTCGCGTTGCTCGACGACGCGCTGGTCGCCGCCCGCGACGCCGCCCGCCGGATGCTGCGCACCGCGTTGCCGGGGCTGGCCGGTTTCGTGCTCACCGTGCAGACGGCGTTCACCTGCCTGCTCGTGCTCGGCGCCTCGCTCGCGGCGGGCGCGGACGTACCCGCGATCGTGGTGGCGCTGGTGCTCGCGGTCCGGTTCACCGAACCGCTGCTCGGCGCGGCGGAACTCGGTGCGGCGCTGCGGATGGCCGCGGGCTCGCTCGACCGGGTCGAAGAGGTCCTCGCCGCGCGTCCGTTGCCGGAGCCCGCACGGCCGGCGCCGATCGGGCCGCCCTCGATCGAGTTCGACCGCGTCCGCTTCGGTTACGACGACCGTCTGGTGCTCGACGACGTGTCCTTCGCCGTCGCACCGGGCACCACCACGGCCCTCGTCGGCGCGTCCGGTGCGGGCAAGAGCACGGTCGTGCGGCTGGTGGCGAGGTTCTCCGACGTCGACAGCGGCACGGTCAGGGTGGGTGGCGCGGACGTCCGCTCGTTGCACACCTCCGACCTGCTCGGCCAGATCGCCCCCGTGTTCCAGGACACCTACCTGTTCGACACGACCCTGCTCGACAACATCCGCCTCAGCCGTCCCGACGCCGAGCTGGACCGCGTGCACGAGGCCGCGCGGCTCGCCGGGGTGACCGAGATCGTGCGGCGGTTGCCCGACGGCTGGGAGACCAGGGTCGGCGAAGGCGGAACGCGGTTGTCCGGCGGTGAACGCCAACGGGTGGCGATCGCTCGCGCCCTGCTGAAGGACGCACCGATCGTGCTGCTGGACGAGGCCACCGCCGCACTGGACGCGGAGAACGAGGTGGCCGTGACCACCGCACTGGCGGCGCTCGCTCAGGACAGGACGCTGCTCGTGATCGCGCATCGTCTGTCCACAGTGGTCAATGCGGACCAGATCGTCGTGCTCGACGGCGGCCGGATCGTCGAAACGGGAACGCACGAGGAGTTGCTGGAACGCGGTGGCCGGTACGCCGGCCTCGTCGCCCAGCGGGAGAACGCACGCGGCTGGCGACTGGCCGCGCGCCGGAAGTGAACGAGAGGACGAACGTGTTCGATGTGATCGTCGTCGGCGGCGGGCCGGCTGGCCTGAACGCCGCGCTGACCCTGGGCCGTCAACGCCGGAAGGTGCTGCTGGTCGACAGCGGCACCTACCGCAACGAGCCGGCGGAGGATATGCACATGTTCCTCTCCCGTGACGGTTTCCCACCCGCGGAACTGCGGCGGCTCGGCCGTGAGGAGCTGGCGCACTACCCGACGGTCGAGATCCGCGAGGACCTCGTCGTCACCGTGTCCGGTGCCGCGGACGACTTCACCGTCGAGCTGGCCGGTGGCGCGACCGAACGCGCCCGGCGCCTGCTGCTCGCGAGCGGCCAGGCCGACGTGCTGCCCGAGGTCGAGGGCGTGGCCGAACGGTTCGGGCGCGGTGTGTACCACTGCCCGTTCTGCCACGGCTTCGAGACGGCGGGCAAGCCGCTCGCGGTGCTGGGCGGCGACTTCTCGCACGCGATGCTCGCGCTGTACGTCGCGGACCGGTTCAGCTCCGACGTGGTGCTGTGCGCGCAGGGACCGCTCGACGTGGCCGAGGAGTTGCGTACCGCGTTGAAGGAGAAGGGCATCGAGGTGCGCGAGGAACCCGTCGTGCGCGTCGACGGCGCGGTGACCGTCCACTTCGAATCGGGCGAGCCGCTCGAGCGTGGTGCGATCTTCCACCGGCCGGTGTCGCGGCAGCGCTCGGATCTCGCCGCCGCACTCGGGTGCGAGGTGCTGCCGGACGGGTGCGTACAGGTCAACCCGATGCAGCAGACCACGGTTCCTGGCGTCTACGCGGCGGGCGACACGGCACGCCTTGCCGAGCTGGTCGGGCCGACGCCGTTCGTGATCACCGCGGCGGCGGACGGCGCGAAGGCCGCGATCTGGCTGGAGCAGGACCTGTTCCGCTCCTCGATCAACATGACCTGATCAGGAGCGAACGCCTCGCCTGAAGCTGTTGAGGGGAGCTTTCCCGAACCTGTTCGGGAAAGCTCCCCTCGTCAACGTCCAGCCTGCAGGACCACGCAGGAGAACGTGAAGCCGCCGCCCACGCCGATCAGCGCCACCTTGTCCCCTGGCGCGAGCAGGTCGGCTCGCATCAGGTGATCCAGCGCGTAGAGGTGGTCGGCGCCACCCATGTGACCGGTGGTCAGGCCGAGATCGAGCAGCGTTCGTGCCGGGTCGAGGCCGAGCGGATCCGCGTAGCCGAACCGGAACGAGGTGCGGCCGACGAACGGCGGCACGGCCCACCGCACCTCGTCGAGCGTCGTGTCCGCGTCTTCGAGTGCTTGTGCCACAACGGTTCGCACGCCGGTGATGTGCGCGGCCACCACCGACGCCGGGGACCGTTCACTCGCCGTGTAGAACTCGCGGGCGAGCCGGCGCAGCACCAACGGCTTCAGCGCGGCGGTCGAGGACGCGTGGAACGGCTCGTCGCCGCGTTGCAGACCTTCCAGCGACGGGTCGGACCAGGAGGCGCACGACAACAGGCGCAGGTCTCCGCCGCCCCGGCCGAGCACGGCCGCCGCCGCGCCGTCGCCCAGCAGCACGCCGGAGTCGAGGTTCCACCGGTCGACCACCGACTCCGGGAACCAGTCGGCGACCGTGACCAGCACCTCGCCGACGTCGGGGCGCGCGGTGAGCGTGGTCGCGGCGAGTTCGAGAACCGCGAGTCCGCTGTTGCACAGTGCGTTGACCTGAAGGGAGAGGCCGGGCAGGGGGCCGGGCATCAGCTGGTTCGCGATCCAGCAGGGTGCCGACCACAGGTCGATGCCCTGAAAGCCCGCGGCTCCGTGCAGGTGCAGTCCGGGTTTCGCCTCGCCGAGCGCGAGCCTTCCGGCGCGGACGGCCATCCGCGGTGGCGGCTCGCTGGAGACCGACACCGAGGTCATCCCCGCTTCCGCGGCGTCGGCGGCGGCGTACCTGCCGTCGGCGACCGCCTGCCGCACCGGCAGGAGGTCACCGAGAACCCCGCCGGTACCGGTGATCCACACGTCGTCGAACCTCACGCCCGTACCCTTTCCTCACATCGGCCGTCCACCACGGCGAAGACCCGGTCGGCCTTGGCCAGCACGTCCTCGTCGTGGGTCACGAAGAACACCGCGAGGCCGGTGGCCCTGCGGTGGTCGAGCAGTTCCAGCACCGCGTCCGCGGTGGCCACGTCGAGCGCCGCGGTCGGTTCGTCGGCCAGCAACACGTCCGGGTCGCTCGCCAGTGCCCTGGCGAGCGCGGCCCGTTGCCGTTGCCCGCCTGAGCACTCGCCCGGCCGGCGCTCCGCGAACTCGCGACCGAGCCCCACCTCGGCGAGCAGCTCGGCCGCGCGCGCACGGGCCGCGTGCCGTCCCAGACCGGCCAGCCGCAACGGCCTGGCCACGGCGGCGCCCAGCGAGTGCGCGGGATTGAGCTCTGCCACCGGATCCTGGCCGAGCAGTGCGAGCGTGCCGTCGACGCGCACGCGCCCAGTGCTGGGATGCAGTCCCGCGACGGCGTGCAGCAGCGTGCTCTTGCCGGCTCCGGACGGCCCGGCGAGCGCGACCAGCTCACCGCGCCGGACCTCCAGGTTCGCACCGCGGACGAGTTCGGTGTCGTGGGCGATCGTCACGTTCTCCAGGCGCAGCACGGGTTCGCCGAACTCGACGCCCGTCGACCGCCGCCGTGGTCGTGCGTCTTCCGCCGCGACGAGCGCACCGTGCCGCAGTTCGAGAACGCGATCGCACACCTCCCGCGCCCACCGGGGGTCGTGGGTGACGATCACGGTGGCGCGGCGCCCGCCGGTGATCTCCTCGGTGACCAGTCGCCGGGTTTCCGCGTCCAGGCCACTGGTGGGTTCGTCCAGCAGCAGGAGTTCGGGGTCGCCCGCCAGCGCACGGGCGAGCACGACCCGCTGTGCCTGCCCTCCCGAGAGCGTGTGCGGGTAGCGGCGCTCGATGTCCGCCGGCAGGTCGAGCCGGGTGTTCGCCGCGACCGATCCGATGCGTCGCAACGGATCCAACGTCGCCTTCGGGTCCTGCGGCAGCAGTCCGACGTGCGCGCGCCGCCAGCGCCGCGCCGCCCGGCCACCGAACGCCAGCGGTCGCCCGTGCCACAGCAACTGGCCCGCGACCACCCGCACGCCCGGCCGGACGTCTCCCAGCAGCAGCCGCAGCAGAGTGGTCTTGCCGGCGCCGGACGGGCCGACGATTCCGACGATCTCACCTGCCGCGACCCGGAGAGCGAGGTCGCTGAACAACCGCTGGCCCGGCTCGGACTCCACCGTCACGCCACGCAGCTCGACCACGCCGGTGGCCGCGCGCGGAGGACCGGGTGGTGGCGGTGTGTACCGGCGTGGCGCGGTACGAGGCAGAATCCGGCCACCGCAGACGTCGAGGCCGAGCAACAGGACCGTGGCAAGCCCGGCGATCGCCGCGGCGGGTGCCAGCACCGACCACGGGTTCAAGGCCACGCCGGGCAGATTCTCCCGGATCATGACGGCCCAGTCCGGCGCGGGCGGCTGCGGGCCGAGCCCGAGCGCGTGCACGGCGACCGTCAGCTGCACCGCCGCCACGACGCGGAGTCCCGCATCGGCCAGCGCCGTCGCGCCCACGACCGGCAGCAGCTCACGCACCACGATCGCGCCGGGACGTTCGCCCCGGACGACCGCCGCCAGCACGAACCCCGCCCGCCGCAACGGAACCGCGGCGGCATGCACCACCCTGGCCGACAGCGGCGCGCCGAGCAGCACCATCCCGGCCAGCACCGCCGCCCAGGCGGGCAACGCCACCGCGCAGGTCAGCACCACGAGCAGCCCCGGCACGGCGAGCATGCCCGCGCTCGTCCGCAGCACCAGGCGTTCGGCGACCGGCGTCCAGGTCGCGACGAGCCCGGCCACCGTGCCGAGCAGGCTCGCGGCGAGCCCTGCGGGCAGTGCCGTCGCGAGCAGCGTGGCGCCTCCGGCGAGCAGCCGCGACAGCACGTCACGGCCGAGCACGTCGGTGCCCAGCGGACCGTCCTCCGACCAGGGCACGCCGACCACCTCGGTGACGCCGTGCGGGGCGATCCATCCTCCACAAAGGACGACCAGGATCACCAGGGCCAGCCCCAGTGCCGTCAACCAGACCCTCATCGTGCCCCCACCCGCCGAGCCAGCACCGCCGCCACCGCGTCCGCCGCGAGCACGCACACCAGCACCACCACCGCGACCAGCGCCGCCAGCCCCTGCAACACCGGGGTGTCCCGCGTCCCCACCGCGGTGGCCAGCAGCTGCCCCATGCCGGGATAGGCGAACACCGCCTCCACCACCGCGGTGGCGGTGAGCACCCCACCCGCCAGCACCGCAGCGGCCTGGGCCAGCGGCGCGCTGAGATGCGGCAGCACATGGCGCACCGCCACCACGGGCACCGGCACGCCCCGCAGCAACGCGGCCGAGACGAACGGCCGGCGCACCACGTCCGCCACCGGCCCGCGCATCAGCCTGGCGATCCACGCCGTCGCCGGCAGGGCCAGCGACAGCACAGGCAGGACCAGCGCCACCGGACGGTCCGCCGCCGTACCGCCCACCGGGATCAGCGACACGGCGGGCAACCACCGCAACCACGTCGCGAACACCACGACCAGCCCACCGGCGAGAACGACCTCGGGCAGAGCGGCGACCACCGCGAGGATCGCGGAGCCGGCGTGGCCGCCGCGCCAGCCGAGCAGCAACGCGAGCGGGGTGCCGACGCCCAGGGCCAGCACCCAGACCGGTACCGCGATGAACAGTGTCGCCGTGAAACGTGACCACAGCAGCGGAGCAACCGGGCGTCCGTCCACAAGAGACGAACCAAGGTCACCGCGCACCGCGGCCCACAGCCATCCACCGAACCGGGACCAGAGCGGCTGGTCGAGCCCCAGCACGGCCCTCAGCTCCGCGATCCGCTCCGGGGTCGCGTGCTGCCCGGCAGCGATCACCGCCGCGTCGCCGGGCAGTGCGGCGGTGACGAGGAAGACCAGCAGGCACACCAGAAACAGGGTCAGCGCGGACCGCGCGACCGTCAGCGCCGCAGCCACGCACCGTCCAGGAAGATCCGGGCGAAGCCGTTACCGGTGGGCAGTCCCCGCACGGCCGGTGACGAGACGTCGAGACCGTCGGCGAAACCCCACACCAGCCAGCCGCCCTCCGCCGCCATGCGCTCACGCAGCTGCTTCAGCGCGGCCTCCCGCCGGGCGGGGTCCGTCTCGGCCATGTCCGCGGCGAAGCGGGCGTCGAAGTCCGGTTTCACCCAGCCGGTCTCGTTGAAGGCCGAGGTGGCCAGCGCGGTCTGGCGGACCCACACCGGGAACGGCACGTCGGCGTAGTAGCCCATCACCAGCGGTTCGCGGAGGTAGACCTGCGTCCAGTAGGTGTCCGGCGGATCCTGCTTGACCTCGACCTTCAGACCCGCCTCGCCGAGTTGCGTGGCGAGCAGCGTCGCCGCGCTCACCATGCCGGGGTACGCGGTCGTCGTGTGCAGCACGACGGGGCCGAGCGAGGAGAGCACCCGGCGTGCCTCCGCGAGGTCACGGGCGGGCGGCGGCACGTCGGCACCGCCGGGCGCGTCACCGCCGACCGTGCCGTACCCGAGCAGAACGCTGTCCACGAGTGCTTGCCGGTCGACCGCGAGTTTGACGGCCCTGCGCACCTCCGGCCGGTCGAACGGCGCCTTGTCGAGCCGCATCAGCAGCGGGTACGTCGCGGCTGCCGGGCGCCGGGACACGGCCAGTTGCCCGGTCCGTTCGGCGGTCTTGGCGGCCGCCGGGCTCACGTTGGCGGCCACGTCCACTTCACCGGAGGTCACCGCGGCGGCCAGCGCCTGCGGGTCGGCGAAGCCGCGGATCTCCAGCTGGTCCAGGTGCGCACGGCCACCCCACCACCTGTCGTTGCGCACCAGCACCGCCGCCTGACCATCCAGTTTGGACAGCCGGAACGGGCCGGAGCCGACCGGCTGGTCGAACGTCGTGGTGCCCTCCGGCACCACGAACGTCACGCCCGCGAGCGTCCTGGGCAGGTCGGCGTCCGGCTGCGTCGTCCGCAGCACCACCGCGTGCTCACCGTCCGCAGTGGACTGATCGATGTCGACGGTGCCGAGCCTGCCGCCGTTCAGCGCCGCCTGGGCCGCGATCCGGCGCAGCGAGAACAGGACGTCCGCCGCCCGCACCGGCCTGCCGTCGGTGAACACGGCGTCGGAACGCAGCTCGAACCGCCAGCGCGTCGCGTTGTCGTCGGACGACCACGACCGAGCGAGTCTCGGCACCACGGTGGCGTTGTCGCCGGGAACCGTCAGCACGTCGTACAGGGCGCCCATGCGCACCCAGTCCGACTCGTTGAACAGGCTGCCGTGCGGATCCGTCGCGACGGCGCCACCCGCGGCGACCGTGCCGTAACGCAGAACTCCGCCGTCCACCGGTGGTCCGGCGTCGCCGCCAGATGGTGCCGCGCCTCCTGCCGCACACCCACCGAGCGCCAGGAGAAGGACGGCACCCAGAGCCGCCCTGCGGGACATCGCGACCATCACACACACCCTTCGAAAGATGACCAGTCCCCCACGAGCGACTGAGCGACCTTGGTGGACCATTCCTGGTCGCCGAGCACGTCGTCCGTCTTCCGGACGTGCTCGGCGAGCAGACCCTCACCGGCGAGCAGTCGCGCGGCGCCGCGGATCACGGTGTGAAAGCCGGCCGAGACGGTGGCGTCGACCTCCTTGCCGGACGCGGCGAAGACGTCCAGCATGCTCAGCACACGCAGCAGCGCGGCCTGAGCGGTCAGCACGGCCGTGGCCGCCTCCCCCACCTCACGGGTCTGGCTCGATGCCGTACGGCGCACGAGATCCGTGGCCGTTCCCACCGTGACGGAGAGGAGCAACGCGGCACGTACCAAAGACGTCGGCACGTCGCCGCGGTAACGCTGGGCGAGCTGCTCGGCGAACTCCCTGCCGACGTCCGGGGAAGCCGTGCCGAGCGCCGCGAAGCCACGGCCAGCCTGCTCCCAGCCCCGGTGGCCGAGGTCGGCCAGCGGGCTCACCGACAGCCGTGCCAGCACCTCCGCGCGTTCGGCGACCGGATCCGCGGCCAGCGCGGCCAGCGCGACCGGCAGGACGTTCTGGGTGTAAAGCCAGTTGGGCAACATCAGCACTCCTGGTCGAGCGCCGCGGAGATCTCGTCCGCGACGTGTTTCACAGCGGGGTCGGCGAGCATCGAGTAGTGGTGCGCGTCGACCTCGACCACCCGGAACTCGCCGGTCACGAAACCTGCCCAGCCGAGGTCGTGGTCGTCGAACGCGTCGTCCACACCCATGCCGATCCGGGCGTTGCGGGGCGACGTGCGCGCCGCTCGCAGCAACACCACGGAGGTCCCGGCGGCCAACCGGCCGACGTGGTGGTCGGCCAGACCACGCAGGTGGCGCGCGAACACCTCGAAACGGGCCGGTGGCACGGTGATCCCGTGCTCGGCCAGCGCCCGCTCCAGGCCATCACCGTCCACGGCGCAGTCGATGTCGAGGTAGGCCTCCAACGACCGCAGGTAGCGCAACCGGACCTCGTCGTCGGTGCGCTCCCGGTCCAGCCCTTCGATCGCCACGATCCGCTCCGGGCTGTTGGAGTCGATCATCACCACCAACGCCACCTCTTCACCGCGCGAACGCAGCACGCACGCCAGCTCGTGCGCGACGGTGCCACCCATCGACCAGCCGCCGAGCAGGTACGGCCCGTGCGGCTGGAACTCCCGCACCACGGTGAGGTACTGCTCGACCATCGCGTCGATCGACTCGGGCCCGACGTGCCCGGACAAACCGGGATCGGCCAGCGCGATCACGGGGTTCGGCGCGCTGATCCGCCGGGCGAGGTCCGCGTAGCACAGGACGTCGCCGCCGGACGGGTGCAGCAGGAACAGTGGCGGTCCCTCGCCGTCGCGCAACGGCACCGCGATGTCGTTCACCGGCACCGGTACGTCGGCCCGCGCTGCGATGTCATCCGCCAGCACCGGGCCGTCGCGCAACGGCACCGCCATGTCATCCACTGGCAGGGCGATGTCGTCCACCGGCACCGGCACGTCGGCCCGCACCGCGGCGGCGAGCCCGGCGGGAGTGGGCGCGCCCAGGAACGCGCGGGGTGGCGCGCTGCTCCCGTGTTCCCTGGCCAGCCTGCCGAGCATCCGCACGGCCAGCAACGAGTCACCGCCCAGCGCGAAGAAGTCGTCGGCCCTGTCCACTTCGGACGTTCCGAGCAGCTCCGCCCACAGCCGGGCGATCCGCAGCTCCAACTCGTCACGAGGGGCTCCGGGCTCGACCCCGCCACGCCCGGCCGCCGTCTCCGGCGCCACGGCAGCGTCCGCGGGCAGCTCGACAACGTCGTCCCAGCCCAGCCCCGCGGCCAGCTCCCGCACCGTGCCGACGACCTCCCCGAACAACCGGTCGACCAGCTCCCGGCCGAACAGCTCCTCGACGACGGCGAAGTTCAGCACCAGCTCGCCGCGCAGCTCGAACATCCGCAGTTCCAGGAACACCTGCGGCGTGCGGATGTGCTGGACGTAGTCGGAGATGTCGACGTGCCCGAGCGGACCGGCGGTCAACGGGCGTTCACCGCCCAGCGCGGCGTCCAGGCCGATGGTGCTCTGGAAGACCACCGGCGCGACCGGCCTGCGGGTGCCGCGCAGCCTGGCCAGCTCACGTGAGACCTCGACACCGCTCACCAGGTTGTGCGCCAGCGAGTCGGCGAGTTCGTCGCGCACCGAGGCCGCCAGGTCGGTGAACCGGCCGCCGGCGGGCAGGTCGATCGACAGCAGCGCGGTCGAGGAGAACGCGCCGATCATCCGGTCGACGTCCGCGTGCAACGGCAGCCTGTTGGCCTGCAAGCTGTTCAGCAGGAACCGCCGGCTGCCCGCGAGCCTCGCGAGCACGGTGGCGTAGACCGCCAGCACGGCCGCGGTCGGGGTGACCTCGTGCTCGGCGCAGCGTTGGCGCAGCGCCGTCCAGTCCTGCGGTGCCAGCCGCGCCTCGCGTGCCGACATCGCGGTCACGTCCAGGCCGCTCGGGTCGGCGATCATCGGCAACGCTGGTGCGGCGGGCAGTCCCGGCAGCCTTCGGGTCCACCACTCGTGGTCGGCCTGCCATTGCGGCGCGCCGCGCACCTCCGTCAGCGCGGTCACGTAGTCGCCGAAGTCGACCAGCAACGGCGGCAGCACGGCGTTCGGGTCGGACACGTACGTCAGCAGCTCGCGATCGAACACGCCACCTGACCAGCCGTCGACGGCGAGGAGGCTGAACGCGGTGTGCAGCCGCGCCCGCCCGCCCGGCAGCAGGGTGAGCCGCATCTCCAGCGGCGGTCCGGTCGCCGGATCGGGGCCACGCAGGCTCATCTCCGTCCGCACGCGGTCGAGTTCTGAGGCGATGACGTCCTCGTTCTCGTCGCGCAGGTCGTACACCTGGGGCACGACCACGGTCGCCGGATCGTCGGCGGGGAGAACGCGTTGCTGGCCATCAGGTGTGGTCCGCATTCGCAGCATCGGCTGGTGCGCGATCACCCGGCGCAGCGCGTCGGCCAGCGCTTCGGGAGCGCGTTCAAAGTCCACTTCGGACAGTGCGACGTCGGTGCAGACGTGCGCCGACGAGCAGGACAGTTCCCACCCGCCCTGCTGACCGACGAAGTAGGCCTGTTGCAGCGGAAGCAACCCGAACGGCGCCGCCGAGTCGAAGCGGCGGCGCACGGTCACGTCGAGTGCCCGGCCGGCGGCGCCCTCGCCTCGACCACGCACCAGTTCGGCCACGTCGGCCAGCGTCAGTTCGGCGCGGATCTCGGTCAGCGCCAGCACCACGTCGAGCCGCTGCCGGATGACCGACGCCATCCGCACGACGAGCAGCGAGTCACCGCCCAGGCCGAGGAACGACACGTCCGGCGGGATCGAGGACGGCTCCAGGTCGAGCAGCTCGGCCCAGATCCCGGCGAGCACCTCGGGAACGCCGTGCTGCTCGCCCAGTTCCGGGCCCACACCGCCGGTCCAGGCCTCGTCCTGCTCGGCCAGGTCGGTGAGCCACCGGACGTAGGAGGCGAAAGCGGCATCGGCCTCGGCCGCGTCCAGTGACGTCTCCGCGACATCCCACTGCAGCACCAGATCACCCCGGTGCTCGTAGGCCTGGTGGTCGAGCCACACCTGCGGCGTCTGACTCACGCCGAACGCCACCGGCCCGAGCCACTCGTGGTCGTGCGGCTCCCCGCCGAGCCGGTCCAGGCCGAGCATGCCGGTGAACACGACCGGCACGTTCTGCTGCCGACCGGTGCGGCGAGCCTGTTCGGAGAGCACCTCGAGACCGGAGAACGACCGGTGGTCCAGGTCGTCGAACAACCGGCGCTGCGCCGCCTTCGCCCGTTCCGCGAACGTCGCGAGCCCACGGCGGTCGGCCTCGAACAGCAGCAGCGACGAGAACTCCCCGACCACGTTGTTCACGTCGGGATGCACGTCCGGCCGGTCGAACACGGTCAGCGTGAGACAGAAGTGGTCGGTCCGCGACCACGCGGCGAGCACGTCGGCGTAGGCGGTGAGCAGCACGGCCGTCGGAGTCACCCCCAGCTGGGCGGCCTGTGCCCGCACCCGGTCCCACAGCGGGGCGGCGAGAGTGGCGGCACGCCGGACGAACCGGGGCGCGCCCTCGGCCTCGCGCACCGGCAGCGGCGGCGCGGCGGGGAGAGCGTCGAGGCGGTCACGCCAGTAGCCGGCCGCGCGCTGGTGCTCGGCGTCGCCACGGCGGCGGTCCAACGCTCGCGCGCACTCGGCGAACGTCGTGCCGATCGGTGGCAGCTCGGCCTGCGGGTTCTCGTACAGCGCCCGCAGTTCGCGGTCGAGGACCAGGTAGCTCGCGGAGTCGCAGACGAGCACGTCCACCGACACCAGCACGCGGGCGCGCCCACCGGGCAGGCGCACCACGTGGGCCTCGATCAACGGCCAGCGGCCGGGATCGGCGACCCGGTGGGACAGCCGTTCCCGCAACACCTCCAGATCGTCCACATCGGACAGTTCGTGGACCGGCACGCGATAGCGCGGAACCTCGGTCAGCACCACGTTGTGGCCGTCCGCGCCGACCACGCAGCGCAGCATCTCGTGCCGTTCGATGAGACGGTTCCACGCGTTCTGGTAGCGCTCGTGGTCCAGTTCGGCGCAGTCGTGTTCCAGGTAGAAGTGGCAGCCGACCTCGCCGAGCGCGAACGCGGAGGACCGGCCGACCCAGTAGGCGTGCTGCACCCTGGTGAGCGGGAACGGCTCGCCCGCAGGACGTGCGGCCACGACTTCGACGCTCTTCGGGGCGACCGGGTCGACCGTGGTGACGAGCGTGGCGAGTCCCGCCACGGTGGGCCTGGCCAGCAGGTCGCGCAACCGCAGCTCGATCCCGTGATCGTCCCGCAGCCGGGCGAGCACGCGGGTGGCGAGAAGGGAATGACCGCCCAGTGCGAAGAAGTCGTCGTCACGGCTCGTGACCGGACGTCCCAGCGCCTCGCTCAGCACCTCGGCGACCAGGCGTTCCGCCGCGGTGGCCGGTGCCGCGCCACCCGACTCGACGCGGGTCTGCCGTGCGCCGATCGCGAGTGAGCGGGAGTTGAGCTCGGCCGGTGACACGGCCACCTGGTGCGGCGCGGTACCGGCCAGGGCGAGAGCGGCCACCCGCAGCAGGGCGCGCACCGCGTCGGGCGCGTCCAGCGCGTGCCGCATGGTGATCTCGGAGGCCGCCTCGCGCTCCTGTGCCGTGCCGAACCGCCAGCGGTCCCAGTCGACCGACACCCAGCCGCCGGTGCCAGCGGCGAGCCCGTCCAGGAACCGGCTCGCCGCCACATAGGCACCGAGGCCGAACCCGCCGATCGTCCCGGCCGCCGACGACATCAGCACGACCGCCCGTGGACGCGCGGCCACGGGCAGCGACTCCACGGCGGTGCGGAGGTTCACCGCGCCGACGACCTTGGGCGCCAGCACGTTCGCCGTCACTTCTTCGTCCACTTCGGACAGTGCGGCCAGCTCGACCACGACCGGGGCGTGCACGACCAGGTCGATCCGGCCGAACCGGTCCGCCACCTCCGTGAGCAGCGCGCGCAGCTGCTCGGTGTCCGTGACGTCCACTGACGGTGTGGTGCCGCGGGAGGCGAGCACGACCTCCGCCGGTCCGCGGGCGCGCAGGGCGTCGGCCAGTGCGCGCGCCACGTTGCCCGAGCCACCGGTCACGACGACGACCGGATCAGCGGGCAGTTCGGCCGTGTCCGCGGGCTGCCACGGCTCCCACTGGCGGATCCACCGCTGCCCGGCGCGCAACGCCAGTTCCCACGACCCCGCTCCGGCCGCCAGGTCCGCCGCTTCGGCCAGCACGGCGGCGATGGCAGCGTCGTCCGGCTCGTGGCCGGGCAGGTCGAGGGTGCGCCAGCGCAGGCCGGGCACCTCCTGGGCGAGCACCCTGGGCAGGCCGCGCACCCCGGCGGCGACCGGGTCCACGGCCTCGTCACCGATCACCCGCTCGCCGCGCACCGTGAGTTGCAGCAGCGGCGTGTCGTCGAGCTTTCCGAACGCCAGCACGGCGTCGTGCAGTGAAGTACCGGAGTGGACCGCGATCACGGCGTCCGGTGCGCCGTCGGCAGCGGGCAGGACCGCCCGCAGCGCCTCCGCCCACGGGCCGTCGCCCACCACGGCCCAGCGCTGACCCTGGCCGGCGGGTGCGAGTGGCGCGAGCCTGCGCCACGACGGAAGCTGCAGCGGTTCGGCAGCGTCGGGCTCGGCGACGACCGGACCGATCATGGCACTGCGCGCGGGCGGAGGTTCGACCCAGAACCGTTCCCGCTGGAACGCGTAGCCGGGCAGCGGAACGCGGGTGCGGCGGCCTCGCCGGGTCGCGGCCAGATCCACCGCGACGCCCTGTGCCCACAGGGTTCCGGCCGCGTCGAGCAGCGCCACTCGGCCGTCGAGGTCCTCACCGGCACGCGGGAAGGTCGTCACCGCCGCGCGAACCTGCTCGCGGCGCGCTCCGAGCGAGGCGATCATGCCGCCGGGCCCGACCTGAACGACCACCGACTCGTCAGCGCCGATCGCGGTGTCGAGCGCGTCGGCGAACCGGACCGTGCCCCGCAGGTGCCGTACCCAGTGCTCCGCGTCCACGGTCCCGGCCACCTCACCGGTGAGCGTGGTGACCAGCGGAATCGCCGCCGGTTGTGCGGTCAGGCGCCCGGCCACCGCGCGCAGGGCGGGCATCGCGGGCTCCACCACGCGGGAGTGCGCGGCCACGTCCACGCCGACGACGTGCGCCTCGACGGTGAGGGCGGCGCGCAGAGCGGCGATCGCATCGGCGGGCCCCGACACGGCACACGCGTCGGAGGCGTTGACGGCGGCGAGATCGAGTTCCGGATGCGCGACGAGCAGCTCCCGCACCTTCGTCTCACCGAGCGGCACCGACAGCATGGCGCCCTGCGGCAGCTCACCCATCAGGCGCGATCGCTCGGCCACCAGCAGGGCCGCGTCCTGCCACGAGAGCACCCCGGCGACGACCGCGGCCGCGTACTCGCCGACGCTGTGCCCGAGCACCACGTCCGGCCGCACGCCCCAGGACTCGAGCAGCCGTGCGGTGGCCAGTGAAGCGGTGAACAACGCGGGCAACCCGGTCCGCGGGTCGCGGGCGGCGGACGCCGGGTCGAGCAGCACCTCGCGCACGTCCGCACCGGACAACGGCAGCAGGTACGCCGCGATCTCGTCCACTGTGGACGCGAAGACCGGCTCGTCGCGGTACGGGCCCGCGGCCATGCCGGCGTACTGGGCGCCGCCACCGGGGAACGCGAACACCACGCGTGGCGGCGTCGCGGCGGCCTCCACGACCGCGGCCCGCCGCAGTGCCTCCGCCGGGTCGTCACCGCGGCCGACCGCCACGGCGGCCCTCGCGGCCAGCTGTCGCCGACCGGCCAGCGTGTGTGCGACGTCGGCGAGGGGCGCCGACGCCGACGCGCCGGCGAGTGCTCGTGCCGTGGCGCGACAGGCTGCCGCGGTCGCGGCGGACACCACCAGCACCTGGGCGCGTTCGTCGCGGTCCGGCTCCGCCACGACGGGCGCTTCCTCCAGCACGACGTGGCAGTTCACCCCACCGATGCCGAACGAGCTGACTCCCGCGCGGCGCGGTTCGCGGCTCTCCCACGCCTCCGTGCTGTCGACCAGCCGGAAGGCCGATCCCTCCAGCCCGATCTCGGGGTTCACCGGCAGTGCGTGCAACGACGCCGGCAACGTCCGGTGCCGCAGGGCCTGGACCACCTTGAGCAGTCCGGCGATGCCCGCCGCCGAGTCGGCGTGCCCGATGTTGCCCTTGACCGACCCGAGGCCGCACCACGGCCGTTCGGAGTCGCCGAAGACGCGCCGCAACGCCCGCACCTCGATGGGGTCGCCCAGGATCGTCCCCGTCCCGTGTCCCTCCACATAGGACACCGAACGCGGGTCGACGTCGCCCACCGCGAGCGACTCGGCGATCACGCGCGCCTGCCCCGCCGGGGACGGCGCGGTGAAGCCCACTCGGTCCGCGCCGTCGTTGCCGACGGCGGAACCCAGGATCACGGCGTGCACGTGGTCGCCGTCGGCGAGCGCGTCGGACAGCCGCCGGAGCACGACGACACCGGCGCCCTGGGTGAAGACGGTGCCGGCCGCCCGCGCCGAGTAGGGGCGGGTGCGGCCGTCGGCGGAGAACGGGCCGTCCGGTACGTGCAGGTAGCCCAGCCCCTGCGGCACGCGCAGCGACACCCCGCCCGCCAGCGCGGTGTCGCACTCCCCCGCGAGCAACGCCTGTGCCGCGACGTGCACGGCGACCAACGAGGTCGCGCAGGTGGCGCCCACCGCCACCGCGGGCCCTTCGAGGCCGAGGCGGTGCGCGGTGCGCAACGGCAGGTAGTCGGCCACGTTCCCGGTGTGCAGCCCGAGGTTGCCGGCCGGATCCGCACCACCGAGCGGGTCGAAGCGGTGCCCGAGGTTCGTCAGGAGGTACGCCGAGAGCCCGGCTCCCGCGAACACCCCGGTGACCCCCGCGCCCGAGCCGAGACCGGCGTGGTCGAGCGCGTGCCACGCGCACTCCAGGAAGACCCGCTGCTGCGGGTCGAGCAGTTCCGCCTCCACCCGCGAGATCCCGAACGGCGCCGGATCGAACCGGTCCTGGTCGGCGATGAGGCCACCGACCGGCACGTAGGCGGGGTTGCGGCGCAACCCCGCCGGAACACCGCGCCGCGCCAGCTCCTCGTCGGTGAACCGGGTCAGCGTCTCCCGGCCGTCGGCGAGCAGCTGCCAGAACTCGTCCGCGTCACCGGCTCCGGGAAAACGGCACGAAAACCCGACGACAGCGACGGACTCGTTCACGAACGCACTCCCAGACGACGACAGCCGTCACCCGGACGAGTGACGACCACGTCAGCGTTACGGAAACGACAATCGTTGTCAATTAGCGTTCTGCGGAAAACACGTGCTGACCGATCCTGGCCAGCGGATGGTCGGCGTCCGGCAGGCACACCAGGTCCCGGAAACCCGCCGCCGCGAGCTCACCGAGCCACTCCTCACGCGTCGGGAAGATCCGGTCGGTGCCCGCACGGAAGTCCGCGAAGTCGGCATCGGGCTCACTCGCCGGCGGCGACATCAGGAACTGCATCGACGTCATGAGCTGGTAGTGATCACGACAGGTCTCGATGAACACCAGCCGCCCGCCCGGCGCGAGCATCGAGTGGATCGCCCGCAACACCCGTCCCGCGTGCTTCGCGTTGTGCAGCACGTTCGCCGCCAGCACGAGATCCACCGAACCCGCCGCCGCGGCGTCGCCGTTGAGGTCGAACAGGCCGTACCGCACCCACGACCAGGACGCGAACCGTTCCTTCGCCGTCATCAGGAAGAACCGCGTCACGTCCGTGAACAGGTAGTCGACGTCCAGCCCGTCGAGCCGCGGCAGCACCTCCGCGGTCGTGCCACCCACGCCGGCGCCGATCTCCAGCACCCGCGTGGACCGCCCCTCGGCGAAGTCCCGCATCACCGCGGCGGCCGCGTTGTTCGTGTACCTGCTCGCCAGGTTGCGGCGGTACACGTCGTCGGCCACGTCGAGGTCGCCGTCGGCGAACAGCAACGCCTGCAACGAGATCTCGTCCCGCAGCAGTTCCGGCAGGTACGACACCGACTGCTGGAAGAACCGCGTCAGCCCCGGCCCGTGCGCGAACCCGCGAGCGGCGGCGTCGAGACGTGACCGCGCACCCTCGACCTCCGCGGCCTCCACGCGCCGCAGCTCCCGCCACACCCCGCCCTGACGCGTCACCATGCCCTCGCGCTCCAGCGCCGCGAGCCAGCGCCGCACGATCCGCACATGCCGTGGCGCCACCTTCATCGCCGCGACGATCTCGCCGAGATCATGCGCGGCCAGGCGATCCCCGAAGAGGCCGTGCCGCCGGACGGTGTAGGCGATCGCCAGCAACGCGGCCTCGTCGAGCAGATCGGCCAGGTCGCCGAGCGGGGCCAGGTCGGCCCCGGACACCGCCGCTTCACCGGCCGCCGCGGCCAGCCGGACAAGTTCTTCCATCACGCCTCCCGAGCTCATCGAGGGGCATGGTAGTTCGATAATGATTATCGTTGCGGAGAGCGGGCGGGGCCGGACGCCCCAGTTCCGAAAAACGCGGAACAACCCGTCTGGATCCTTTCCGTAGCAGTCAGCGACGGTACGATCACCAGTAGTCGTAGAAGGGGAGATGGTGAGGCTGGTCGTCGTCGCGGTCGTGATGGCTCTCGTCGGGGTGCTCACTCCGGCCGGCCATTCCGTCGTCGACTGCCTGACCACGCCGCACAAGAGCTCTTCCAAGGGCGGCGGCCAGGAACCGGTCAAGCAGGAGCCCAAGAAGGACGACCTGCCGCGCAAGTCCGGAGAGAAGAACAAGGATTCGCTGCGGCTCGTGCCGGCGCGGCGTGCCGCGGAGCAACGGCCCGCCCGGTCGTGGACGCACCTGCCGGCACCCGATCGCTCCAGCCGGCCGGCCGCGCCCGACGACGCCGGAAGAGTCGAGCACCTCCTCGAACTGACAAGACCCGCTGTGCTGCAGGTGTTTCGGAACTGATCGGCACGACGCCGAACAACCGAACACCAGAAGACATCGCACAGTGAGGAACTCATGGACTTCCGTCGCTTGATCGAGCGCGCCCGCGAACACTCCGTCGTCCGCCCGAAATCGGTGGGACAGCGGCTCGCGACCGGTCAGCAGCCCACAGCCCTCTTCGTCACCTGCGCGGACTCCCGCATCGTGACGTCGGCCATCACCGGCGCGGAGCCTGGCACCCTGTTCGAGCTCCGCACCGCGGGCAACGTCATTCCCGAGTACCGGCTGGAGACTCCGTCCAGCGAGATGGCGACGATCGAGTTCGCCGTCGTGCAGCTGGGTGTGTCCGAAGTGATCGTGTGCGGTCACTCACACTGCGGTGCCGTGAGTGCGTTGCACGGCACGGACATCGAGCACCTGCCCACGATGCGGAGCTGGCTGTCCCGCAACGCGAAGCGCGGTGCGACCGCGGTGGACCCGGCGTTGCGCGACGAGGGCAAGCAGCACGTGCTGGAACAGCTGCGGACGCTGGAGAACTACCCGTTCGTGCAGGAGCGCGTGCTGTCCGGTGATCTCCGCGTGCACGGCTGGTTCTACGACATCGAGACCGGTGAGGTCATGACGTCGGTGGCCGCGGCCTTCCAGCCCCTGTGAGGTCGGAGATGACCACCTTGACCAAACACCCTGACCACCGACCCGTTTCCCGGCCGGCCTGGCGGCAGACGTTCGGCAAGGACGTCGGCGCCTCGCTCGTCGTCTTCCTCGTGGCGCTGCCGCTGTGCGTGGGCGTCGCGGTGGCGTCCGGTGTCCCGGCCGAGCTCGGCATCGTGACCGGCATCGTCGGCGGCATCGTCGTCGGACTGCTGCCGGGCAGCACCATGCAGGTCAGCGGCCCGGCGGCCGGGCTCACCGTGCTCGTGGCGGACACCGTCGCACAGCACGGCATCGGGGCTCTCGGCGTCATCGTCCTCGGCGCGGGACTGTTGCAGCTCCTGCTCGGCGTGCTGCGCTGCGGCACGTGGTTCCGCGCCATCTCCCCCGCGGTGGTGCAGGGCATGCTGGCGGGCATCGGCCTCGTGCTGATCCTCGGCCAGCTCTACCCGTTCCTGGGCAGCACGCAGCCGAGCGGCACGTGGGCCAAGGTCTCCGGCTTACCGGAACTGGTCCTGCGCGCGTTCACCACGTCCGCCGGTCTGGCGGCGCTGGGCGTCGGCCTGCTCACCATCGTCGTCACGGTGCTGTGGCAGCGCACTCCGCCGAAGTTGCGTCTCCTGCCGGGCGTGCTCGTCGGCGTGGTCGTGGCCACCGCGGTGTCCGCGCTGCCGGGCTTCGACCTGCACCGCATCGAGGTCGGCAACCTGCAGGACGAACTGCACCTGCCCGACTTCTCGCTCGTCAACGCGGGCGTGCTCGGCGCGGCCGTGGTGTTCGCCCTGGTGTCGTCGGCGGAAAGCCTCTTCAGCGCCGCGGCCGTCGACCGGATGCACAACGGTCCGCGCACCCAGTACAACACCGAGCTCATCGCACAGGGCGCGGGCAACACGGTGTGCGGTCTGCTCGGCGCGCTGCCGATGACCGCCGTGATCGTCCGCAGCGCGGCCAACGTGCAGGCGGGCGCGCAGACTCGCGCGTCTCGCGTGCTGCACGGCGTGTGGCTGCTGCTGTTCGTGGTCGCGCTGCCGGGGTTGCTCGGGCTCATCCCGAGCGCGGTGCTCGCCGCCCTGCTGGTCCACTCGGGGTGGAAGTTGCTCGGCCTCAAGGGAGTGGCCGGCATGCTGCGCACCGATCGTGCCGAGGGCGCGATCCTCGTCCTCACCGCCGGTCTCATCGTGAGCACCGACCTGCTCACCGGCACACTCGCCGGACTGGCCGCCGCCGTGATCAAGACCGCGTGGGACGTCTCGCACCTCTCGGTGACCGTGACTCCGCTGGGCGACGACGACGAGGTCGTCGTGCTGCGCGGCAACGCGACGTTCCTGCGGTTGCCGCGGTTGCTCGCGGTGCTGGAAGGGCTGCCGCTCACCAAGCACGTACGGCTCGACCTGACCGGGCTGCGCCACCTCGACCAGGCGTGCGGGCAGGCCATCGAGACCTGGGCCGCTCGTCACCGCGACGCCGGCCTGGACGTGCACGTCGTCAACGCGGACTGACGTGCGCCCGCCCTCCCGAGGCCCGCGATCCGGGCCTCGGGAGGGCTCCCCCGGACGTGGGCCTCAGGCCGTCACGCCGCTCAACCGTTGCAGCAGCACCTGCTCGATCACGGCGACGAGGGCTTGCTTGACCGACGCGCGGTCGCGCGCGTCGCAGGCGACGAGTGGAATGCGCTGCTCCACTCCCAGTGCCTCGCGCACCTCGTCGAGGTCGAACACCTGCGCGTCGTCGAACTGGTTGACCGCGACGATGAACGGCGTGCCGGCCCGCTCGAAGTAGTCCAGCACCGGGTAGCAGTCCTCGACGCGTCTGGTGTCCACCAGCACGACCGCCCCCAGAGCGCCGTCGACCAGGTCGTCCCACAGGAACACGAAGCGATCCTGGCCCGGTGTGCCGAACAGGTAGAGGATCAACGACTCGTCCAGCGTGATCCGGCCGAAGTCGAGCGCGACCGTGGTGGTGTGCTTGTCCGGCAACGCGCCGGAGTCGTCGACACCGACCGAGACCTCGGTCATCGCCGCCTCGGTGACCAGCGGCTCGATCTCGGAGATCGCGCCGATGAAGGTGGTTTTGCCCACCCCGAACCCGCCGGAGATGACGATCTTCGTCGAGGACGGCCCTCGGTAGGTGTCAGAGCGCCCGGACAAGGTCGCGCATCCTTTCGATGGTGGCGAGCGGCAGCTCGCCGGACTCAGTGATCGACACGTGCCTGGCCGCGGCGAGGTCACCGATGACCACTCGGGCGACCCCGATCGGCACCCCCAGCGCCGACGCGATCTCCGCGGTCGATCGCGGCCGCTGGCAGAGCCGGACGATCGCGTGTTCCTCGAACCACAATGGCGCGGACAAGGCGGCCGGTGGTGCCTGTACCAGCGTCTCGAGCCGCAGGTCCGCACACAGCGGCCGGGTCCGGCCGCCGGTGACGACGAACGGCCGCACGACCAGTTCGTCCACTTCGGACTCCACGGTCCCGCGCGGGTCGGGCGGTGAGTCGGTCGCGGGCTCGAACCAGGGCGATGGCAGGCGGTGCGGGTCCTCGATGTTCATCGCCGCAGGGTTTCTCTCAGTTCCGCGATCAGCGCCGGGTTGAGCAGCATGCCGGCCCGGTCGGCGAGCACCGCGATCTCGTAGCCGACCAGGCCGACGTCGCAGGAGTCGTCCGCGATCACGCCGACGCAGCTGCCGTCCGCGATCGCCGACACCAGCAGGAAGCCCTTCCGCATCTCGATCATGATGAGCTTCAGGCCGTCGAAGTCGTAGCTGCGCGCGGCGCTGCGTGACAGGCCGGCCAGCCCGGCGACGATCGCGGCCAGCCGGTCGGCCGCCTCCCGGTTCAGCCCCTCGGACATGGCGATCAGCAGCCCGTCGGAGGACACCGCGACGGCGTCGCGCACCCCGTCGGTGCTCCGCACGAAGTTCGCCATCATCCAGTTGAACGCCTGCGGATCCTTCTGCCGAACGTCGACCGTCACAGGGACTCCTCCTTCTCGTCGGCGCCACGCTGATGCGCCGAGCGGAACCGGGTCAGCATCGCGCGGACCTCTTCCGGCGACCGGCCGGCCACCGCGGTGGGGGCCGGACGCGGCGGGCTCGGCCTGACCACGCCGGTCCGGTTCCCGGGATTGCGTTTCACCAGGCCGTTGCGGGTGGTCTGGCTGGGTTCGGGTGCCTCGACACGGTGTGGCCGGCGCAGCACCGCGGTCGCGGTTCCGTTCGTCACGGGGACGTCCGCTTCGGCCACCGGCCACCTGATCTCCCCGGTGCGAGCGGCCGGTGTCTCCGGCGGTGCGACGGCGGGTGCGACGGCCGCCGCGTCCGCGAGGATCTCCGCCGGGAGCAGGACGCGGGCGACGATTCCGCTGACCGGTGCCGCGATCAACTCGACCTCGACGCCCAGCCGTTCGGCCAGCCTGCCCACCACGTAGTGGCCGAGGAACCGGGTCGGCGCGACGATGAAGTCCTCCTCGCCGCGCAGCCTGGCGTTGGCCCTGGCCAGTTGCTCCGCCGACATGCCCACGCCGTGGTCGACCACGGCGAGCATGTACCTGGTGCCGACGCTCCCGCCGTGGATCTCCACGTCGACGTCCGGAGGGGAGAAGGCGAGGGCGTTCTCGATCAGCTCGGCCAGCAGGTGTGCCAGCTCGCTGACGACCGCACCGGTCACGAGCACGTTCTCGACGCGGCGCAGCGCGACCCGCCGGTAATCCTCCACTTCGGACAGACCGGCGCGGATGACGTCGGTGATGGCGAGTGGTTCGGTCCAGCGTCGCGGGCTCTGCTCGCCGACGAGGACGAGCAGGCTCTCGGCGTTGCGGCGCATGCGGGTGGCGAGGTGGTCCAGTTCGAAGAGCTTCGCGAGCGCCGCGGGGTCGAGCTCGTCGCGTTCGAACTCGCTGATGAAGCCGAGCTGGCGGCGCACCAGGTTCTGGTTGCGCCTGCCCAGGTTGGCCAGCGACTCGGTGGTGTTGCGGCGCACCAGAGCCTGCTCGCTGGCCAGCTCGAACGCCGTGCTCTGGACCCGGTCCAACGCACGCGCGACCGACGCGATCTCCTCGCCCGCGCGAGCCGGTGTGCGCACCGGCTCCGGCGGAGCGGGCGCGTTCGCATCCGGCGACTGCCATGCGGCCACCGAGTTCGGCAGGCGCCGGGCGGCGATGTCGTGCGCTTCCGTGGCGAGCGTGGCCAGCGGCCGGACGATCGACCGCAGACAGCGGACCACCAACGCCACCTCGAGACCGACCGCGAGAACGGCCAGGACCAGGGACACGATCAACGCGACGGTCGCGTCGTCGCGCAGTTCCACCGCCCGCTGCCGGAGATCCTCGCCCGCAGCGCGTTGGACGTCCCTCATCTGGTCGACGACCGACGTCATCTGCTCCCACCACTCGACCGGGTCGACGCGCTCGGCGATCGGGCCCTGCGCGGAGGCGACCGCCAGCGTTTCGGAGTCGGCGGCCCTCGTCGCGGCCTCGGTCTTCAGGCCGTCGTCCAGCTGGGCCCGTCTGGTCGCGGTGGCGTCGTGCCGGAACGCCGCTAGCCCGACCTGCCTGGCCGCGCGGATCTCGGTGAAGCGGACGTACTCGCCCGCGCCGAACCGGCCCGCGGCGAAGACACCGTTGAGGAATCCGCGTTCCTGCGCGGTGGCTTCCTTGGCAGCTCCGAGTGCGCCGAGCGCCCGCAGACCGCGCCGGAGGTCCGGGTCGTACGCCTGGTCCAGACCTGGTTCGGCTTCGTTCAGCGCGGCGATTCCGCTGGTGTACCACTGGAACGTGGCGGCTCGGTCGGCACGGCTCGCGTCCACGTTCTGCCTGGTCGTGATCAACGCGCCGAGCCGGTCGAGCGCGGCGCGCACCGTCGGCGCGCCGGGCGTGCTGTCGTCCGCGACGGCATTGGTCAACGTTTCCAACGCTTTGTCCGTGGCCAGCCGCTGCGGGCCCATCGTCGCGGCGTAGCGGTTCTCGCCGCCGAGCATGCCGTTGGTGAGCCCGCGCTCGCGTTGCAGTTCATGTGCCGCGTCCTGCACGGTCAGCGCGAGTGACACCGCCTTCTGCGTGCCGTTGGCGGCGGAGTGGTCGGCGAACTGCCCGGCGATGGTCACGCCGAGCAGGGCCAGCACGAGCGCCAACGACACCAGAAGGATCTGGGTGAGCCGATGGCGGATGGTGCGCGGCGCGATCAACCGTTCGATGAGCCGAGTCGATTCGACGCGTGCGCCGATCTCGGACGCTGACTCACGACGTCTGCTCACAGCGTCCTCCGATTGTGGAATCGACAGTCGCCTCACAAAAGATCCCCGACCATTGATCCCGCCCAGGCAGCCGATAACGTCGCAGGAGGCCCAAAACAGTGTCAATACGACGAACGGGCGAGCAACAGCGCCTTCTGTCACCCCGCGCGATCGCGGAAGCCGCCTGGCTGACGTAGTCGCAGGTGACGGCGATCGCGCCACCACTGTCGGTGACAACAGCGGGAGTTAACAGCATGTGAAGGATGTAAAACGCAGGTCACGACGGCCCGATCGCCCGCGTTTCCCGCCCTCCGCGACTCTTCACCGAAGCACGGCCGGACCGGTGCGAAATTCTTTACCGGCCAGTTTCGCCATCACCGGGCGCCGTCGCTTATACCTACAGGTGACATCGCTGCGACCCGGCAGGTGTGAAAAATGACGACATCCGAATTAGCCCAATGGCTTGTGGACCTCACGGCCGCCCGCACGTACTACGAGGAACGGTTCGGCTGGCCGGTGAACATCTCGATCACCGAGCGGCAGGTCACCATCGCGCTGGGCGGAACCCTCGACGCGATCACCATGCCCGCTCCCCTGGCCACCAGGGTCCAGGCCCAGCTGGGCATCGCCATGCTCGCCGGCCCCGTCATCGCGAATCCCGACGACACCGACTGGACCTTCCTCATCCCGACGGCGCCACCAGGCGTGATCACCGGCCTGGTGGCCGACCTGCCCGGCGTCCGGCACACCGGTACCCACACCGCGGTTCCGGCCCCCGGCACGAACTCGCGATGGATCCGCGAACCAGGACCGAAGCTCGTGCTCCCCTCGGTCCACGCGGTGGTGGCGACCGCCCGGCGGGTGCTCGCCACCCAGCAGGGTGTCTGATCGGCGCTGGTTCGGCCGGGCTCTGGCCGGCGGCGACGATCTGCCGACCGGCCTGACCCCGGAGGTCCCTACCTGCCGGATTCCTGAACGTACGAGTCCAGGCTGCTGTCGTGCGGCACCAGCGAAAGACCGTGCCGAGCCAGGAAGTCGCGGACGCGGACGTCGAACAGGCCGCTGAAGGCCGCGGCCTCCGTCCCGCCCGGTCCGGCGATCATCCGCACTGCCGGAACCCGCCAGGTCTCCAGCACTCCGGCCGCGGTCTTCTGGGCGTTGGTCCGATAGACGACCAGATCCGGCCGATCCTCGGAGAAGTAGCCGCGCATGGTCGCGACCGGCTCCGCACCCTCGTCCAGAATGCCGACGACGGTCCAGGCATCCGCGGTCGTCCCGAGCAGAACGAACCTCGACGCGATCTCGGCAGTGGTGACGTAAGTGACGCGGAAGCCGAGCCGGGCGAACTCCTCGACGACCGCCAGGGTGGGAAGTGGTCTCCCGTTCGCCGGGTGGTCCAGGATCGCGATGTGCTTGCCGGGAGACAGCTGTTCGACCATCCGGCTTCCTCTTTCGCCCTCCACCCGAAAACACACTACGAATGATCGAGTCCCAGCACGGTGAAAGCACTGTGCCGGGCAGCTCGCAGATCACCTGGCCTTGCGAACCTCGACCAGCACGGCGCGGTAGCTGTCATCCATGAGACACATGATAGGACGGCCACCGTTAGGAAAACTCCGCGAGAAGAGGCACACAAGTCTAGTAAAAACCCGAACTTCCGCTGTGCTCTGCTGGCCGGCGTGCTCATTGGATTTCTGAACCACCACCTCCGGCCGTACCGGGGGACGGCGCTGCTCCTGGTGGTGCTGCAGCTGGTCCAGACGACCGCGACCCTGCTGCTGCCCACGCTCAACGCGCAGATCATCGACAACGGGGTCCTGCGCGGCGACGCGGGTTACATCTGGCGCACCGGGTTCATCATGCTCGGCGTCGCGGCGGTGCAGCTGCTGACGGTGAGCGGCGCGATGCTGTTGAGCGCGCGGATGTCGGCTGGCCTCGGCCGGGATCTGCGGGCCAAGGTGTTCGGAAGGGTCATGAGCCTCTCGGCGCGTGAGGTCGACCGGCTCGGCGCGCCGTCGCTGATCACCAGAACCGTCAACGACGTCCAGCAGGTCCAGAACGTCGTCCTGACCACCGCCGACGTGGCCGTGTCCGCGATCATCATGTGCGCCGGCGGTATCGCGCTGGCGCTCGTCCAGGACGTGCCGGTGTCCACGATCGTCGTCGCGCTCGTCATCGTGGTGATCATCGGCCTGATCCTGATGCTGCACCGCCTTTCCCCGTTCTACGCTGCCATGCAGAGCCAACTGGACCGCGTCAACCATCTGCTGCGCGAGCGGATCACCGGGGTCCGGGTGATCCGGGCGTTCGTCCGCGACCCGCACGAGCGCGGCCGGTTCGACGCGACCAACCGCGACCTCCTCGGCACCAGTCTGCGGGTCGGGCGGATCATGGCGACGATCCCCGTGGTGCTCATGGCCGTGATGAACGTGCTGGTCGTGGCGATCGTCTGGTTCTCCGGCCGGCGCATCGACGCGGGCTCCATGCAACTCGGCTCGCTCCTGGCGCTGCTGTCGTACGTGATGCTGATCATCTTCGCGGTGATCATGGCGATGCTCGTGTTCACCGACGCCCCGCGCGCCACGGTCTCGGCGGCACGCGTGGACGAGGTGCTGCGGACGGAATCCAGCATCACCACACCGAAGAACCCCGTCACGCGGATGCCCGAGCGAGGCCACCTGGAGCTGCGCGACGCCACGTTCGGCTATCCCGGAGCCGAGAACCCGGTGCTGCGCGACGTCTCCGTGCTGGCCCGGCCGGGCGATGTCGTCGCGATTCTCGGCAGCACCGGCAGCGGCAAGTCGACGCTGCTGTCCCTGGCCGCACGGCTCCACGACGTGACCGGAGGCCAGGTGAGGATCAACGGGGTCGACATCCGCGAGCTGGACCCGGTGGTGCTGCACGAGGTCGTCGGGTACGTGCCGCAGAAGGCACACCTGTTCAGCGGCACGATCGCGTCGAACCTCCGGTACGGCAAGGCGGACGCGACCGACGACGAGCTGTGGCACGCGCTGGAGATCGCGCAGGCCGCCGAGTTCGTACGGCCGCTCGGGCTCGACGGGCCGATCACGCAGGGCGGCTCGAACGTCTCGGGAGGGCAGCGGCAACGACTCGCGATCGCGCGGACGCTGGTGCGCGGACCCGAGATCTACCTGCTCGACGACTGCTTCTCCGCGCTCGACGCGGCCACCGAGGCACGCCTGCGCGGCGCGCTGGCCCGCGAACTGCACAACGCCACAGTCCTGGTGGCGACCCAGCGGATCAGCACCGCGGAGGCCGCGTCGCGGGTCGTGGTGCTGGAGGGCGGCCGGGTCACCGGCTCCGGCACGCATGCCGAGCTGATCGCCACCAACGAGACCTACCGCGGAATCGCTCTCTCCCAACCTGTGCAAGGGACCGCCCGATGACGCTGCACGCCGATCCCGAAGTCACCGTGGCCGTCGAAGAGCCCGGAAAGCCCGGTGCCACCAAACGACTGTTCGGGTTGTTGTTGCCCTACCGGAGGAAGCTCGTCGTCATCGGATCGCTCGCGGTCGCGACGATCGGGCTCAACGTGCTGGGCCCGATTCTCCTCGGCCGCGCCACCGATCTCATCGTCGCCGGTCTGGTCAGCCGCGGCCTGCCCGCGGGAGCGAGCCAGGAGGAGGTCCTGGCCCAGCTGCGCGAACAGGGCAAGGACACCCTCGCCAACGTTGTCAGCACCGTCCACATCGTCCCCGGCCAAGGCGTCGACTTCCCCGCGCTGGGCCAGTTGCTGGTGCTCGTCCTCGGTCTCTACCTCCTCGGCTCACTCAGCCTGCTCGTGCAGGGGCGGATCGTCACGAGCGTGGTGCAGCACGCGATGTACAAGCTGCGCGAGGAGATCGACGCGAAGCTGACCCGGATTCCGTTGTCCTACTTCGACCGCAACCCGCGCGGCGAGGTGTTGTCCCGTGTCACCAACGACGTCGACAACCTGCAACGAACCCTGCAGCTCTCGATCGGCCAGATGTCCACCGCAGTCGTCAGCGTGTTCGGGGTGCTGGTGATCATGCTGGTGATCTCGGTCGAACTCGCCCTGCTGGTGCTGATCTGCGTGCCCGCCGCGCTGGTGCTCGCCGCATGGATCGCCAAACGGGCCGCGCCGAAGTTCGCGCGGCAATGGCAGTCGACCGGCGCGTTGAACGCGCACGTCGAGGAGATGTACAGCGGGCACGCGCTGATCACCGCGTTCGGCCGCCAGGAGGAGGCCGCGCGGGAGTTCGCCGAGCGCAACGAGGCCATGTACCGGTCGTCGTCGGCCGCGCAGGCGATCTCCGGCCTGATCGGGCCCGCCATCCGGTTCGTCACCGACCTCAACTACGTGCTCGTCGCCGTCGTCGGTGCGCTGCGCGTGGCTTCCGGTTCGGTGTCGATCGGTGACGTGCAGGCCTTCATCCAGTACTCGGACATGTTCTCCCAGCCGATCATCGACGTCGCGAACTTCTCCGGCCAGCTGCAGTCCGGCATCGCGTCCGCCGAGCGGGTGTTCGAGCTGCTGGACGAGCCGGAGCAGTCGGCCCCGCCCGCTACACCGGCGAAGGTCTCCCCGGTGCGCGGCCACGTCGAGTTCTCGCGCGTCTCCTTCCGGTACCTGCCGGAGAAGCCGTTGATCGACGACCTGTCGCTCACCGCGAAACCCGGTCAGCTCGTCGCGATCGTCGGACCGACCGGTGCCGGCAAGACGACGCTGGGCAACCTGCTGCTGCGGTTCCACGAGCTCGACGGCGGCCGGATCCTGTTGGACGGCACGGACATCACGTCGATGACCCGCGAGGACCTCAGATCCGCCATCGGGCTGGTTTCGCAGGACACCTGGCTGTTCGAGGGCACGATCGCCGACAACATCGCCTACGGACGGCCCGGCGCGACCCGCGAGGAGATCGTCGAGGCGGCGCAGGCGATGTGCGTCGACCGGTTCGTGCGCTCGCTGCCCGACGGCTACGACACCGTGCTCGACGAGGAGCACGGCGGCCTGTCCGCGGGCGAACGGCAGCTGATCACGCTGGCCCGCGCGTTCCTCGCCCAGCCGGCGATCCTGCTGCTGGACGAGGCCACGTCGTCGGTCGACACCCGCACGGAAGTCCTGATCCAGCAAGCCATGACGTCGCTGCGGGCGGGCCGGACGAGCTTCGTCATCGCGCACCGGCTGTCCACGATCCGGGGCGCCGACCTCATCGTGGTGATGGATCAGGGAGCCGTCGTGGAACGCGGGACGCACGACGAACTGATGGCGGCCAACGGCTTCTACGCCCGGCTGTACTCCTCAATCTGAACAATCTTCAGGAAGGCACTCTTCCGCCCCATTTCTAGGCAACTTCCCAATTGCGGCGGAGTTCCATTGACGCTCAACCGGGCTGACCTGCATCGTAAAAGTGATACAGGACATAGCTCGGAAGGAAGTGCAGCCATGACGCAGCATCGCGTTGTCCTTCACGGTGGCCCTCAGCTCTCGGCGAATGTGCGAGTGTGCGAGGTCGATGACCTGTCCGCCAACGTCAAGATGGTGCACGGCAACGGCCGCGAGCATTTCGCCTATTCGGGCGCGACCATGGAGCTGGACGGCGAGCAGGTGCACAGGTTCGACTGGATCGGCCGCACCAAGATCGCCGAGTAGCCCCCCGACCAGGGCCGGAACTCGCCCGTTGCCCCTTCCACCTCCGCTGCTCTGACCCACGGCGACACCGACTTGCCCCGAGAAGGGGCCTCTGCCGCGTGAACCAGTTCGTTGTTCACACGGACCAGAGGCCCCTTCTTGCTGTCTCGCCAATGGGGGGCAGGTATTTCCAGAAGAAACACTCATCGCCCGGAGGACGCCGACTGATCGGCGCCATCCGGGCGATGCTGTGCCTGGCCGAAATTTTTATCGCTCACCGCATTCGCGGAATCAGGGCTCCGCGAGTTCGTCCAGCAGCGCGAACATTTCGTCGTCGGTCGCCGAGTCGAGATCGACCTCTGCCGCCGGCCCTCCGGCCGGGCTGGCCAGCCTCGCCCGCAGAACGTCGAGGCGGCCGGCCACCTGGCTGTGCACCTTCAGGTCGAGAGCCTGCGCGAACAGCAACCGTTCCAAGGCCTCGACCGCCGCCAGGACGGACTCCGGTTCGTCGGCCGAGGTGGACCCGAACCGGCCGGCGAGGTGCTCGACGAGATCGGCGGGCGTCGGGTAGTCGAACAGCAACGTGGCGGGCAGGCGCAGGCCGGTCTCCCCGCCCAGCCGGTTGCGGAGCTCGACCGAGGTCATCGAGTCGAACCCCATGTCCTGGAACTGCCGGTCGGGATCGACCGTCGTCCCACCGGCGTGTCCGAGCACGAACGCGACCTGCGCGCTGACGAGATCCAGGAGGACCTCTCGTCGTGCCTCACCCGTCAGGCCCTGCAGCCGGTCCGCCAGTCCGGCGAAACTGATCACAGGCCGTCGCACCGACGTGCGGACCAATCCGTGCAGGAGAGCCGGAAGCTCACCCGTCGCGCGCAGGGCCGGCAAATCCAGCAGCACCGGAACGGCCACCGGCTCGTTCGCCGCCATGGCCGCGTCGAACAGGGCGAGTCCCTGTGCCACGGAGAGCAGGCCCGTTCCCGACCGCGTCATGCGGCTCCGGTCCTCGTCGGAGAGCGCGGTCGTCATGCCCACCTCCGGCGTCCAGGGACCCCAGGCCAGCGAGGTCGCCGGCAGGCCGAGATCCTGGCGGTGCCGGGCCAGCTCGTCGGCGAACGCGTTGGCGGCGGCGTAGTTGCCCTGTCCGGCCGCGCCGAACACGCCCGCCACCGACGAGAACACCACGAAGGCACGGAGATCAAGCCCCGCGGTCAGTTCGTGGAGGTGCCACCCGCCGTCCACCTTGGGCCGCAGGACGTTCCGCAACCGCTCCGGGGTCAGGGAGCCGATGACGCCGTCGTCCAGCACACCCGCGGTGTGCACGATCGCGGTCAGCGGGTGGGCGGCGGGGATCTCCGCCAGCAACCTCGCCAGCGCGTCCCGGTCGGAGACGTCACAGGGCACCGCGCGCACCGCGGCGCCGAGCTCCGTCAGTGACTCGATCAGCTCATCCGCGGTGTCCGGCACCCGCCGTCCGGCCAGGACGAGGTGCCTCACCCCGTGTTCGACCACCAGATGCCTCGCGAACACGGCGCCCAGACCGCCCATGCCGCCGGTGATGAGCACCGTCCCGTCCGGATCCCATCCGGACGGCGGCAAGTCCGGGGTGACGGGCATTCGCGTCAGCCGGGGCGCCAGGACCCGGCCGTCGCGCACCACCAACTCGGGCTCGTCCGTGCCGAGGGCCTCCAGCAGGAGGGCGGGATCGGTGCCCGTGGAATCCAGGTCCACCAACCCGAACGCATCGGGATGCTCCGAAATCGCGGTGCGCACCAGACCGCGCACGGTCGCCACGGACACGCCGCCGCTCGTCACGAACACCAGCCGTGAGCCGGCGGAGCGCTCCTGACCCGACCACTGTTGAACCATGGCCAGCACTTCCGACGCACGCGAGTGCGCTGTGCCCACCACATCCTCGGCGTCACCCTCCACGGCGACCACGACCAGGCCGTCCGGCACCGTGTCCAGAGAGTCGTGCACCGGCACGTCGAGTCCCAGGGCCACCGAGCCGATCACCGCGACCGGCTCGGCCGGGCTGGTCGAGGACACCGGCACCCACCCGGTCCGGAACAACGCGTCGTTGTTCGCACCGAGCTGTTTCGCGTCCACCGCGCGCAGCACGAGCGAGTCGACGGCGAGCACGAGTGCGCCTGACTCGTTGACCATGACCAGCGACACGGCGCCCGACTCGGTCTTCGACAGCCTCACCCGCAGCACCGAGGCGCCGGCGGCGTACAACGACACGCCCTCCCAGGAGAAGGGCAGCCCGCCCTGGCCTTCTTCGCCTCCGTCCAGCACGAGCGCGTGCAACGCCGCGTCGAGCAGCACGGGGTGGATGCCGAACGCCTCGGCACCGTCGCGCAGCGCGTCAGGCAAGGCGACTTCCGCGAACAGGTCACCGTTCTCACCACGCCAGGCCGCACGCAGTCCCTGGAAAGCCGGACCGTAGGCGAAGCCGGCGTCGGCGAAGGCGTCGTAACACCCGGCCACGTCGACCGGTTCGAGCCCCGCGGGCGGCCACGGTCCGTCCAGTCGAGAGTCCGCACCCCCGGTGTCGCTGGTGAGCAGGCCGGTCGCGTGCTGAACCCACTCACCGGTCGTGCCGGCAGGGCGTGAATGCAGTCGCAGTTCACGGGTTCCGCCGTCATCCGGCGCACCCACCCACAGCTGAACCTGCACGGCACCCTGTTCCGGCAACACCAGGGGCGCGGCGATCGTCAGCTCCCCGATGCGGCCGCAGCCGACCTCGTCGCCCGCGCGAACGGCGAGTTCGGCGATCGCCGCACCCGGCACCAGGACCTGACCGAAGATGACGTGATCGGCCAGCCAGGGATGGGTCGACAGCGACAGCCGTCCGGTCAGCACCACCTCGTCCGAGCCCGCGACCGGCACCGCCGCGCCCAGCAGTGGATGCCGCAGCGAATCCAGGCCCAGCCCCGACGCGTCGGTTCCGACAACCGAACCCACCGGCCAGAACTGCTCGTGGTCGAAGGCGTAGGTCGGCAGATCGACCAGCCGGCCAGCGGGAACGACCCGCCGCCAGTCGACGTCGATCCCGTTGACGTGCAACCGGCCGAGTGCGGTGAGCAGCGTGGTTTCCTCGTCACGGTCCTTGCGCAGCAACGGCACCGCCAGGCTCTCGTCCACCAGAGCCGACAGCACACCGTCCGGCCCCAGCTCCACGAACGCCGTCGCGCCGGCCTCGGTCAGCGCCTGGACGCCGTCGGCGAACCGCACGGTCTCCCGCACGTGCCGCACCCAGTACTCCGGCTTGCCCAGCTCATGGGTCACCAGCGCACCGGTCACGTTCGACACCACCGCGATGCGGGGCTCTCCGAACGACAAGCCCTCCACCACCGCCGCGAACTCCGCGAGCATCGGCTCCATCAACGGCGAGTGGAACGCGTGCGACACCCGCAACCGCGAGGTCTTCCGGTCAGCGAACGCCGCCAGCACACCGTCCACAGCGGACACTTCGCCCGCGATCACCACCGAGTCAGCCCGGTTCACCGCCGCGATGGACACGCCGTCGGTCAGGTGCGGCATGATCTCGGCTTCGGCAGCCTGCACCGCGACCATCGCCCCACCCTCGGGCAATGCCTGCATCAACCGCGCCCGCGCGCCAACCAAGGTGCAGGCGTCGGCCAGCGACAACACGCCCGCGACGTGCGCGGCGGCCACTTCGCCGATCGAGTGCCCACCCACGAAACCAGGGCGAACACCCCACGACTCCAGCAGCCGGAACAACGCCACCTCAACCGCGAACAACGCGGGCTGAGCAAACTCCGTCCGATTCAACAGCTCCGCGTCCGCGCCCCAGACGACATCACGCAAAGCCGGGTCGAAATGACCAAGAACCTCGTCCAGCGCGGCCGCGAACGCCGGGAACCGCTCGTACAGCCCCCGGCCCATCCCCAGGCGCTGCGAACCCTGTCCCGAGAACAGGAACGCCACACGCTGACCTGCGGCCACACCACGAGCCACCTCGACGACGCCGTCATCGGACGCCAGCAACACCGCCCGATGTCCGAAAGCCGAACGACCCAGCAGACTCCAGCCGACATCGACCCTGGAGTCCTCAATGGACCGAGCACGGTCGACCTGGGACGCCAGCGCGGACTCCGACTTCGCCGAAACCACCCACGGCACCACCGGCACGTCCACCGGCTCCGGCTCGTCCACCGGCTCGGCCTGCTCCAGGATCACGTGCGCGTTCGTGCCGCTGATCCCGAACGACGAGACACCGGCCCGCCGCGGACGGTCCGCCTCCGGCCAGGACACCGTGTCGGACAACAGCTCGACCGAGCCAGCCGACCAGTCCACATGCGACGAAGGCTCGTCGACGTGCAGCGTCTTCGGCACCACACCGTGGCGCAACGCCTGCACCATCTTGATGATCCCCGCGACGCCTGCGGCGGCCTGGGTGTGGCCGAGGTTCGACTTCACCGAGCCCAGCAACAACGGCCGATCCCGGTCCTGACCGTAGGTCGCGAGCAGCGCCTGTGCCTCGATCGGGTCACCCAGGGTCGTGCCGGTTCCGTGCGCCTCCACCACGTCCACCTCGGACGTGGACAACCCCGCACTGGCCAGCGCCTGACGGATCACCCGCTGCTGCGACGGACCATTCGGCGCCGTCAACCCATTCGACGCACCGTCCTGGTTCACCGCCGAACCACGCACCACCGCCAGCACTCGGTGCCCGTTGCGCTTCGCGTCCGACAAGCGCTCCAGCACCAGCATGCCCACACCCTCGGACCAGCCCACACCGTCCGCACGGTCCGAGAACGCCTTGCACCGGCCGTCAGGAGACAACCCACGCTGACGCGAGAACTCCACGAACGAACCCGGCGTCGACATCACCGTCACACCACCGGCCAACGCCAACGAGCACTCCCCCGCCCGCAACGCCTGCATCGCCCAATGCAACGCCACCAACGACGACGAACACGCCGTGTCCACCGACACCGCCGGACCTTCAAGCCCCAGCGAATACGCCACCCGGCCCGACGCGATGCTCGGAGCCGTCCCACTCCCCTGATGCCCCTCGAAATCACCACCGGACAGCACCATCACATAGTCGGTGTACATCACACCCGCGAAAACGCCGGTCTGGCTGCCCCGCAACGACTGCGGGTCGATGCCCGCTCGTTCGACGGCCTCCCAGGACGTCTCCAGCAGCAACCGCTGCTGCGAGTCCGTCGCCAACGCTTCCCGCGGCGACATCCCGAAGAACTCCGGGTCGAACAGTCCAGCGTCGTGCAGGAAGCCGCCTGACCGCGTGTACGACGTCCCCGCGTGATCCGGATCCGGATCGAACAAACTCTCCAAGTCCCAGCCGCGATTCACCGGGAACCCCGACACCGCGTCCCTGCCCTCGACCACCAGCTGCCACAGATCCTCCGGCGACGACACCCCACCCGGATACCGGCACGCCATCCCCACGATCACGATCGGATCATCGGTCACCGCCACGACAGGCGGCAGTGTCGCCACGGCGTCCTCTCCGCCGGTCAGTTCGGCGAGCAGGAAGACGGCCAGCGTGTCGACGGTCGGGTAGTCGAACACCAGCGTCGCGGGCAGCCGTACCCCCGTCACCGCCGCCAGCCGGTTGCGCAGCTCGACCGCCGTCAACGAGTCGAACCCCAGCGCGCGGAAGTCCTTGCTCAGGTCCACCGTCGAGGTGTCGGGATGGCTCAGGACGGCAGCCACCTCGGTGAGTACGACCTCGCGCACGGCCGCCCGCCGCTCGTCCGCCGGCAGTCCGCGCAGCCGCTGCGCCAAACCACCCGTCGCACCCGCGGCGGACCGCCGGACCGGGCCTCGGACCAGTCCGCGCAGGACCTCCGGAACTTCACCGAACTCCCGCAACCGCGGCAAGTCCAGCAACACCGGCACGACCACCGGCTCGTCGGCGACCAGAGCCGCGTCGAACAACGCCAGCCCCTGCTCCACCGACAACGGTGGCATGCCCGACCGCGACATCCATTCGAGGTCCACGGCAGCGGCCATACCCGTGGCCCACGGGCCCCACGCCAGCGACACCGCGGGCAACCCCAGCTCACACCGGTACCGCGCCAGCTCATCCACGAACACGTTCGCGGCCGCGTAGTTCCCCTGCCCGGCCGCACCGAACACACCCGCCACCGACGAGAACGTCACGAACCCCCGCAGACCAAGATCCGCGGTGAGCTCATGCAGGTGCCACGCGCCATCCACCTTGGGCCGCAACACCCCAGCCAGCCGATCCGGTGTCAACGCCTCCAGCACGCCGTCGTCCAGCACTCCGGCCGCATGCACCACCGCCGTCAACGGATGATCCGCCGACACGCCGGCGAGCAACGCCGCGACCTCACCGCGATCGGCCACATCGCCCGCCACGACCGAGACCTCGGCACCATGCGCGGCCAACTCCGCCACGAACACCGCGTCGGCCACTCCGCTGCGGCTCACCAACACCAGATGCCGCATCCCGTGCCGCACCACCAGGTGCCGGGCCAACTCCCGTCCAAGACCACCGGAACCACCAGTGATCAGCACAGTGCCGTCGGGATCCCAACCCAGGTCGTCGTCCGCCACCGGCGCGATCCGCGCCAGCCGAGCAGCGAACAACTCCCCGTCCCGCACCACCACCTCGGACTCTCCCGAGCCCGCGGCTGCCAGCAGCAAAGCCTCGTCGGCCTCACCCGACTCCACGTGCACCAGCCCGAAACGGCCAGGATGCTCCGACACCGCCGACCGCACCAGACCACGGACCGCCGCGACCGACACACCACCCCTCGTCACGAACACCACCCGAGAGGCCTGTGTGGTCAACCCCAGCTGAACCTGCTCCAACACCCGCGCCGCCAGCCGATGCGCGGCACCGGCAACGTCTTCGTCGTCACCCTCCACGGGCACCAGGACGACGTCGTCCGGGGACACCGCGGCCGGAAGGCCCAGCGGGGCCCAGTCGATCCGGAACAAGCCGTCCTGCCCTGGCAAGGACCGGCCGTCCGGCACCGGACGCAACACCAGCGACCCGACCGTCATCACCGGCTCGCCCGACTCATCGACGATCGCCAGGGAAAAGCCGCCGTTGGGCAGGCCCGACAGCCGAACCCGCACCGCACGAGCACCTGTGGCGTGCAGCGACACCGCCTCCCAGGAGAACGGCAGGCCACCGCCGAGTCCTTCGAGGAACCCACCCGCGTGCAACACCGCGTCCAGCAACGCCGGGTGAATCCCGAACTCCCCAGGCTCACCGGGCAGGACCACCTCGGCGAAAACCTCACCATTGCGCGCCCACACCGAACGCAGGCCCCGAAACGCCGGCCCGTAACGAAGCCCAGCCTCGTCCAGGTTCTCGTAGAACCCTTCCAGATCAACATCCTCGGCTCCGGCCGGCGGCCACTCGGCGACATCGCCAACCGCAACGGTGGCTTCGTCGGTGAGAACACCCGCCGCGTGCTCGACCCACGGCAAATCCGAGCCGTCCGGCCGTGAATGGATCGTCACCGGACGGACGCCCGCCTCCTCACGGCCGCCGACGTGAACCTGGACCTGAACACCGCCACTGTCCGGCAGCACCAGCGGCGCCGACAGCGTCAGTTCCCGCACCTGACCGAACGCCACCTCGTCGCCCGCCCGCACCGCGAGCTCCAGGAAACCAGCACCGGGGAACAACACCTGCTCCCCCACCACGTGATCAGCCAGCCACGGCTGCGCCGACAGCGACAACCTGCCCGTCAGCACCACCTCATCCGAACCCGCCATCGACACGGAAGCAGCGAGCAACGGGTGATTCGTACGACCGAGCCCAGCCGCCGACACGTCGCTGAAGTACGCCGATCCCGTCGGCCAGTACCGTTCGTGGTCGAAGGCGTAGGTCGGCAGGTCGACCAGCCGTCCTGCGGGAACCACTCCCCGCCAGTCGACGTCGACACCTTCGACGTGCAACCGGCCGAGCGCGGTGAGCAGCGTGGTTTCCTCGTCGCGTTCCTTGCGCAGCAACGGCACGGCAGGCACATCGTCGATCAACGCCGACAACACACCGTCTGGGCCCAGCTCCACGAACATCGTCACACCGGCATCGGTCAAGGCCTGGACGCCGTCGGCGAACCGCACCGTCTCCCGAACATGCCGCACCCAATACTCAGGCGCAGCAAGCTCATCGGTCACCAACGCGCCAGTAACGTTCGACACCACCGCGATGCGGGGCTCCCCGAACGACAAGCCACCGACGACCTCGGCGAACTCCGCCAGCATCGGCTCCATCAACGGCGAATGGAACGCATGCGACACCCGCAACCGCGACGACTTACGATCAGCGAACGAAGCCAGCACACCATCCACAGCAGACACTTCGCCCGCGATCACCACCGAACCGGCACGGTTCACCGCCGCGATCGACACACCCTCGGTCAAGTGCGACGCGACCTCGACTTCGGTGGCTTGAACCGCCACCATCGCCCCACCCTCGGGCAACGCCTGCATCAACCGCGCCCGCGCACCGACCAGCGTGCAGGCGTCATCGAGAGACAACACGCCCGCGACATGCGCGGCGGCCACCTCACCGATCGAATGCCCACCCACAAACTCCGGGCGAACACCCCACGACTCCAGCAAACGGAACAACGCCACCTCAACCGCGAACAACGCAGGCTGAGCAAACTCCGTACGGTTCAACCGATCCTGATCCGCACCCCAGATCACCTCACGCAGAACCGGATCAAACCGCGACAGCACCTCGTCCAACGCCTCAGCGAACACCGGGAACCGCTCGGCCAGACCACGGCCCATTCCCACCCGCTGCGAACCCTGACCAGAGAACACAAACGCCACACGCTGGCCGGCCGCCACACCGCGAGCCACCTCAGCGACACCGGCGTCAGTCGCCAGCAACACCGCCCGATGCTCGAACACCGAACGCCCCAGCAACGACCAGCCCACGTCGACCCGCGAGTCCTCAACGGAGCGAACAAGCTCGATTTGGGACGCCAGCGCCGACGCCGACTTCGCCGACACCACCCACGGCACCACCGGCACGACCACCGACACCGGCACGTCCACCGGTTCGGCCTGCTCCAGGATCACGTGCGCGTTCGTCCCGCTGATCCCGAACGAGGAAACACCCGCCCGGCGCGGACGGTCCACCTCCGGCCAGGAAACCGCCTGCGACAACAGCTCCACCGCGCCAGCCGACCAGTCCACATGCGACGACGGCTCGTCCACGTGCATCGTCCTGGGCACGACACCGTGGTGGAACGCCTGCACCATCTTGATGATCCCCGCGACACCGGCGGCGGCCTGCGTGTGACCGAGGTTCGACTTCACCGACCCCAGCAACAACGGCCGATCCCGATCCTGACCATACGTCGCGAGCAACGCCTGCGCCTCGATCGGATCGCCCAGAGTGGTTCCCGTACCGTGGGCCTCCACCACATCGACGTCGGCCGGGGACAGCCCCGCACTCGCCAGCGCCTGCCGAATCACCCGCCGCTGCGACGGACCGTTCGGCGCCGTCAACCCATTCGAGGCACCGTCCTGGTTCACCGCCGAACCCCGCACCACCGCCAGCACCCGGTGCCCGTTGCGCCGAGCATCGGACAACCGCTCCAGCACCAGCACGCCGACGCCCTCGGACCAGGCCACACCGTCGGCCGCGTCCGCGAACGACTTGCAGCGGCCGTCCGGCGCCAGCCCGCGCTGACGCGAGAACTCCACGAAGACCTCAGGTGTCGACATCACCGTCACACCACCGGCCAGCGCCAGCGAGCACTCCCCCGCGCGCAGCGCCTGAGCGGCAAGGTGAACGGTCACCAGCGAGGACGAACACGCCGTGTCCACCGTCACCGCCGGTCCTTCGAGGCCCAGCGCATAGGACACGCGGCCGGACACCACGCTCGGCGAGCTACCGGTACCTCGGAGCCCCTCGAACTCGTCTCCGCCCAGCAAAGCGCTGTAGTCGTTGTACATCACACCCGCGAACACGCCGGTCTGACTGCCCCGCAACGACTGCGGGTCGATGCCCGCCCGCTCGACCGCCTCCCACGACACCTCCAGCAACAACCGCTGCTGCGAGTCCGTCGCCAGCGCTTCCCGCGGCGACATCCCGAAAAAGCCGGGATCGAACAACCCCGCGTCGTGCAGGAACCCGCCCTGCCGAACGTGGGTGGTTCCCGCCCGGTCGGGATCCGGGTGGTAGACGCTCTCGAGGTCCCAGCCGCGGTCGGCCGGGAAGTCGGAGATCACGTCCCGCTCGTCCAGGACCACGCGCCACAGGTCCTCCGGCGAGGAGATGCCACCGGGATAGCGACAGGACATCCCGACCACGACGACTGGATCGTCCGAAGTGGACAGAGTCGGGACGATGGACGGCGCGAGGTCGTCCTGCGCTCCGGTCAGCTCCTCGCGGAGGAAGACCGCCAGCGCGGCAGGTGTCGGGTAGTCGAACACCAGGGTCGCGGGCAACCTGACGCCGGTTTCCGCGGCCAGCCGGTTGCGCAGCTCCACCGACGTCAGCGAGTCGAATCCCAGCGCACGGAACTCTCGCTCCGGGTCGACCCTGCCGGCCTCGGAATGGCCCAGGGCCTGCGCGACCTGCCCGCGCACCAGCTCCAGCAGGAGGTTCTGCTGCCCGGCGGCGTCCAGGCCCGCCAGCCTTCCGGCGAATCCCGAGGACACCACCGCCGATCGCCTGACCGGCAGCCGGATCATCCCCCGCAGCAAGGGCGGCACGTCGCCGAGCCCACGCAGCGCGGACAGCTCCAGCCGCACGGGAACGAGCGCGGGCTCGTCCGCCGCCATGGCCGCGTCGAACAGGGCCAGGCCCTGTTCGACCGACAGCGGCGGCATTCCCGACCGTGCCATGCGTTCCATGTCCGCTTCGGACAGTGTCGCCGTCATACCAGTGGACTGCGCCCACGAACCCCACGCCAGCGACACCGACGGCAATCCCAGCTCACGCCGGTACCGCGCCAGCTCGTCCAGGAACACGTTGGCCGCCGCGTAGTTCCCCTGCCCGGCCGCACCGAACACACCGGCGACCGAGGAGAACGTCACGAACTTCCGCACACCCAGCCACGCGGTGAGCTCGTGCAGGTGCCACGCGCCGTCCACCTTGGGCCGCAACACCGCGGCCAGCCGGTCCGGCGTCAACGACTCCACCAGGCCGTCGTCCAGCACACCCGCCGTGTGGATCACGGCGGCGCACGGGTGCTCGGCCAGCAGGCTCGCCAGCGCGGCGCGATCCGACACGTCACACGCGCGCACCACGACCTCTGCCCCGAGTGCGGTCAACTCGGCGGCCAGTTCGGGCGCCTGTCCGCCTCGGCTGGTCAGCACCAGGCGACGAACTCCGTGCCTGGTCACCAGATGCCGGGCGAGCAGGCCGCCCAGGCCGCCGGTTCCTCCGGTGATCAGCACCGCACCGTCCGGGTCCCAGCCGGCCTCGGTCCGAGTGACCGGGACGCGGACGAGTCGCGGCGCGAACAGCCGGCCGCCGGAGATCAGCACCTCGGGTTCGTCCGGATCCAGCGCCGTCGGCAGCGACTCACCTTCCGCCAGTTCGACCAGGCCGAACCGCCCTGGATGCTCCGACATCGCCGACCGGACCAGCCCCCGTGCCGTGGCCGCCCCCAGGCCGGCGCGAGTCACGAAGACCAGTCGCGCCCCGGCGACGTCGTCCCGCGCGAGCCAGTGCCGGATCAGTTCCAGCACACGACGCGCGCTCTCGTGTGCGGCGCCGACCACGTCCTCCTGATCGTCGTCCACGACGACCAGGACAGGACCCGCGTGCTCGTGGTCGAGCGCGGAGACGTCCATACCGGTCACGACGACCGGAGTCTCCACCGAACGCGACGTGACGGGCACCCGGTCCACCCGGAACATGCTGTCCGCCACCCCGGCGAACTGCTCAGGCGTCACCGAACGCAGCACCAGCGACTCGGCCGACGCCACAAGCGAACCCGACTCGTCGGCGAGCACCAGTGACACCGCGTTCTCGCCCGTCCGCGACATCCGGACCCTCACCGCGCGAGCACCCGCGGCCCGCAACGACACGCCCTCCCAGGAGAACGGCAGACCCCCGCCGATTCCGTCGAGGAACACGCTCGCGTGCAGGACGGCGTCCAGCAGCGCCGGGTGCACCCCGAACGTGTCCGCGCCGGAGACGTCGTCGTCGAGGGCGACCTCGGCGAACACCTCGTCGCCGCCACGCCACACCGCACGCAGGCCGCGAAACGCCGGCCCGTACGCGAAGCCGGCGTCGACCATTCCGTCGTAGAGGCCATCGAGGTCCACCGGCTCCGCCCCGGCGGGCGGCCAGGCGCCGAAGTCGGCGAGCGCCGGCGGAAGTTCAGCGCCGAGCGTTCCCGTGGCGTGCCGGGTCCACTCCTGCTCCGCGTCCTCGGCGGCCCTCGAATGCACGCGCACCTCGCGCCGTCCGGCCTCGTCGGCGGCCCCGACCCAGACCTGGAGCTGGACCGCACCGGACTCCGGCAGCACCAGCGGGACGGCCACCGTCAGATCCTCGATCGCGGTGCACCCGACCTCGTCGCCCGCCCGTACCGCCAGTTCGACGAACGCCGTGCCGGGGAACAGCACGCGTCCCATGATCTCGTGATCGGCGAGCCAGGCGTGGGTCGCCAGGGACAACCGCCCGGACAGCACGACCTCGTCCGAACCGGCCACGATCGTCGTCGCCGCGAGCAGGGGGTGTGCCGTCGAGCTCAACCCGGCCGACGTCAGATCTGCCGTCGCGGTCGCCGAACGGCCGAGCCAGAACCGCTCCCGCTGAAAGGCGTACGTCGGCAGGTCGACCAGCCGACCGGCCGGGATCACCCGGCGCCAGTCCACCGCCGCACCGTGCACGAACAGCCGGGCCAGTGCGGTCAGCAGCGAGGTCTCCTCACCGCTGTCCTTGCGCAGTGAGGGCACCATGGGGAGGTCGTCCGCGAGTGCGGACAGCACACCGTCCGGCCCCAGTTCGAGGACGGCCGCCACACCGTTCTCCGTCAGGGTGCGGACTCCGTCGGCGAACCTGACGGTCTCCCGGACGTGCCGCACCCAGTACTCCGGCTCGCACACCTCGTCGGTGACGAGGCCGCCGGTCAGGTTCGACACGAACCTCAGTCGCGGGCGCGCGAACGACAGGCCCCGGACGACGTCGGCGAAGTCCGCCAGCATCGGGTCCATCAACGGCGAGTGGAAGGCGTGCGACACCCGCAACCGCGAGGTCTTCCGGTCGACGAACGCCGCCAGCACACCGTCCACAGCGGACACTTCACCCGCGATCACCACCGAGTCGGCACGATTCACGGCGGCGATCGACACACCCTCGGTCAGGTGGGCGGCGACCTCGTTCTCGGTGGCCTGCACCGCCACCATCGCGCCCCCGGAGGGCAACGCCTGCATCAGCCGTGCCCGCGCCTCGACAAGAGTGCAGGCGTCGGACAGGGACAACACACCGGCGACGTGAGCGGCAGCGACCTCGCCGATCGAGTGCCCGCCGACGAAGTCCGGCACCACTCCCCAGGATTCCACGAGCCGGAACAACGCCACCTCGAACGCGAACAACGCCGGCTGGGTGAACTCCGTGCGGTTGAGCCGTTCCTGGTCCTCGCCCCACATCGCGTCGCGCACGTCGGAACCGAAGTGCCTCAGCACTTCGTCGATCGCCGCCGCGAACACCGGGTACCGGCCGTACAGCTCACGTCCCATGCCCAGTCGCTGCGAACCCTGACCGGAGAAGACGAAGCCCAGAGCCCCGCCGCCCGCGGATCCCCTGGCGATCTCCACCACGCCCTCGTCCGAGGCCAGCAGGACGACGCGATGCTCGAACGCCGAACGACCAGCCAGAGTCCAGCCCACATCGGTCTTCGATCCGTCCGCCGACCGCACACCGTCGAGCAGCTCGGTCAACGCGACCGGGGTCCTCGCCGTCACCACCCACGGCACCATCGCGCCCGCGAAAGGCTCGGGGTCCTCCACCGGCTGGTGTTGTTCGAGGATCACGTGCGCGTTGGTTCCGCTGATGCCGAACGCGGAGACCGCCGCCCGGCGCGGCCGATCGGCCTGCGGCCATTCGGTGCTCTCGCGCGCGAGTTCGACCGCTCCAGCGTCCCAGTCCACATGGGACGATGGCTGGCCGACGTGCAGGGTCTGCGGCACGACGCCGTGCCGCATCGCCAGCACCATCTTGATCACGCCCGCCACGCCCGCGGCGGCCTGGGTGTGCCCGATGTTCGACTTCACCGATCCCAGCAACAACGGCCGGGGCCGGTCCTGGCCGTAGGTGGCGAGCAACGCCTGCGCCTCGATCGGATCACCGAGCGGGGTACCCGTGCCGTGCGCCTCCACCGCGTCCACATCGGACGCCGACAATCCGGCCTGCGCCAGCGCCGCCCGGATCACGCGCTGCTGGGCCGGCCCGTTCGGTGCGGTGAGACCGCTGCTCGCGCCGTCCTGGTTGATCGCGGAGCCGCGGATCACGGCGAGCACCGGGTGGCCGTTGCGCTGGGCGTCGGAAAGTCGTTCCAGCACCAGCACTCCGGCGCCTTCACCCCAGGCCGTACCGTCCGCGTCGTCGGCGAACGCCTTGCACCGCGCGTCCGCGGCGAGACCGCGCTGGCGGGAGAACTCCACGAACAGGTCCGGCGTGGGCATGACGGTGACGCCGCCCGCGAGCGCGAGGGTGCACTCGCCCTTGCGCAGCGCGTGGGCCGCCCAGTGCAGGGCCACCAGGGAGGACGAACACGCGGTGTCCACGGTGATCGCCGGGCCTTCCAGCCCGAACAGGTAGGCGACCCGGCCGGACGTCACACTGGTCGAGATACCCGTCATCAGATGGCCTTCGGCCGACTCCGGCACGTCCGCGCCCGACGCGTAACCGGTGCCGTAGGAACCGATGAACGTCCCCGTCAGGCTTCCGCGCAACGTGACCGGGTCGATGCCACCGCGTTCGATCGCCTCCCACACGACCTCCAGCAGCAGCCGCTGCTGCGGGTCCATCGCCAGCGCCTCACGCGGCGAGATCCCGAAGAACTCCGCGTCGAACTCGGTCACGCCGTGCACGAACCCGCCGCGGGTGCAGTAGGTCCTGCCGCGGTCGTCCGGATCCGGGCTGTAGAGCCCCTCGACGTCCCAGCCGCGGTCGCGGGGGAACTCCGACATCGCGTCCTGCCCACCGGCCAGCAGGGACCACAGCTTCTCCGGTGAGTCGGCACCACCCGGAAACCGGCAGGCCATGCCGACGATGGCGATCGGCTCGGTGTCCGAGTCCTGGATCGCCTGCAGCCGCCTGCGAGTCTGCTGGAGATCGGTGGTGACCAGCTTGAGGTAGTCGCGGAGCTTGTCCTCGGTGCTCGCCATGGGTGGTTCCTCCAGGGTGGATCGAACTCAGCCGAGGCCGAGTTCTTTTTCGATCAGGGCGAACATCTCGTCGTCGCTCGCGTCCGCGAGCACCAGAGCCGAGTCGTCCGGCGGCTCGGTGGAGCCGAGGAGTTTCCGCTGCAGATCGTTCAGGCGCAGGAGCAGGTTCTCTTTGTCCTCAATGGACAGTCCGGTTGCCGCGTTCTCGAGCTCGGCGAGGAGCGTGCCGACAGCCGGCGTCTCCTCCGCGTCGAGCTCCGCCCTCAGGTGCCTGGCCAGTGCGGCGGGGGTCGGGTGGTCGAAGACCAGCGTGCTGGACAGGCGGACACCGGCGTCGGCCGCGAGCAGGTTGCCCAGTTCCACCGCGGTCAGCGAGGTGACCCCGAGTTCCAGGAAACCCCGCTGCGGGTCGACCAGGCGGGGCGAGTCGAGGCCGAGCACGGTCGCCGCGTGGCTGGACACGAGGTCGAGCAGCACCCGATCCCGCTCGTCCGGGGCGAGTCCGGCGAGCCGCTCCGCCAGAGAAGGACCGGCCGGACGCACGTCCTCGGCCGCGGCCTGCGTGGCAGGAACCAGATCCCGCAACAACGCGGGCACGTCACCGGCCGACAGCACGCGCACATCCAGTGGCGAGGGGACCACCAGCGCGTCCTCCATCGCGGTCGCGACGTCGAAGAGCTCCAGTCCCTGCCCGGTTTCCAGTGCGATGGCGCCGCTTCGCCTGAGCCGGGCGAGTTCCGCGCCGGTCAGGTTGCCGCTGAGGCCGGAGCGCTGTGCCCACAGGCCCCACGCGAGCGACGTCGCGGCCAGTCCGCCGGCACGCCGTCGCTGCGCCAACGCGTCCAGGAAGGTGTTGGCCGCCGCGTAGTTCGCCTGTCCCTGAGCACCCAGCACACCCGCCGCCGAGGAGAACAGCACGAACAGCCCGAGATCCAGGTGCTGCGTCAGCTCGTGCAGGTACCACGCCGAGTCGGCCTTGGCTCGCAGGACCTCGTCGATCTGGTCATCGGTCATCGTGGCGACCACGCCGTCGTCCACGATGCCCGCGGCGTGAACGACACCGGCCAGCGGATGTTCGGCCGGCACGTCGGCGATGAGCTTGGCGACGTCCTGCCGGTCCGCCATGTCGCAGGCGACGACCCTGACCTCGGCGCCCAGCTCGGTCAGCTCCGCGGCCAGTCGCAGCGCGTCCGGTGCCTCGGGTCCCCGGCGGCTGGTCAGCAGGAGGCTGCGCACCCCACGAGTCGTCACCAGGTGACGCGCGATCACACCGCCCAGAGCGCCCGTGCCGCCGGTGACGAGCACGGTTCCGGACAGCTCCCGCTGCTCGGCCGCCGCCGGTGCTTCGTCCACACGGGACAGACGTGGCACCAGGACGACGCCTTCCCGAATCGCCAGCTGCGACTCGTTCCGGCCGAGAGCAGCACCGACCGCGGCGCGGAGGATGTGCTCCGAACGTTCGTCCCCGTCCAGGTCGACCAGCAGGAATCGGTCGGGATGTTCGGACTGGGCCGAACGGACCAGGCCCCACACGCCCGCGTCCGCGATCCCGGTGATCTCGTCGCTCTGCCCGGCGGCCACGGCCCCGGTGGTCACCACGACGAGCCGGGCGGTGTCCGGGTGGTCGGCGGCGAGCCGGTCCTGGATCGCCCGCAGCACCGCGCGAACGGAGTCGTGCAGGCCTCCGACGACGTCACCGCCGGTGGACTGCCGGAGGAACACCACGTCGTCGCCCACCGCCGCGTCGCCGACGGGCAGCTCGGCCCAGCCGACCCGGAACAACGTGTCGTGCCGCGCCGGTTCGACGGCGGCCGGTTCGAGCCAGAGGCGTTGGTGCTGGAAGGCGTAGCCGGGCAGCTTCACCCGGCGCCCGGCGGGCACGATCCGCCGCCAGTCCACCGGAACACCGGCGACGTGTGCCTTGGCGAGCGCGGTCAGGAGGGCGACCTCCTCGCCCCGGTCACCGCGCAACGTGGGCACCACGGTCGCCTCGTCGGCCAGGGCTGCCAGCGCACTGCCCGGTCCCACCTCCAGGAACAGGGTCGCGCCGGCGTCGGTCAGCGCTCGCACCCCGTCGGCGAACCGCACGGTCTCCCGCACGTGCCGGACCCAGTACTCCGGTGCGCACAGCTCGTCCGACACCAGGCCACCGGTCAGGTTCGAGACGATCGGGATGGCCGGTGTGCTGAAACCCACCTCCGCGACGATCTCGGCGAAGTCGTCGAGCATCGGTTCCATCAGCGGCGAGTGGAACGCGTGCGAGACCCGAAGCCTGGTCGTCCTGCGTCCCTCGAACCGGGCCGCCACCTCGGAGACGGCGGCTTCCCGGCCGGCGATCACCAGCGCCGACGGGCCGTTGACCGCGGCGATCGACACCTCGCTGGACAGCAGCGGCACGACTTCGGCCTCGGTCGCGGCGATCGCGACCATCGCGCCGCCCGCCGGCAGCGCCTGCATCAGCCTCGCCCTGTGCTCGACGAGCAGGCAGGCGTCTGGCAGTGAGAACACGCCCGCGACATGCGCCGCCGCGATCTCGCCGACGGAGTGACCACCGACGAAGCCGGGGACGATCCCCCACGACTCCAGGAGCCGGAAGAGTGCGACCTCCACCGCGAACAACGCCGGTTGGGCGTGACCTGTCTGGTTCAGCTCGTCGGCCGCCGAGCCCCACATCCGTTCGCGCACATCGGCCGGCAGGTGCCGCAGCACCTCGTCCAGCGCCTCCGCGAACACCGGGAAACGGTGGTACAGCTCCATTCCCATGCCGATGCGCTGCGAGCCCTGCCCAGGGAACAACAGGGCAGGGGACTGCTTCGCGGGGACACCTCTGGCGACCTCGGTGATGCCACCGTCGGTCGCGAGCAGAACGGCCCGGTGGTCGAGATCCGACCTGGTCAGCAACGACCAGCCGACGTCGCCGCGCGGTGCGCCGACTTCGCGCAGACGGCCTATCTGGTCCGTCAACGCGGGTTCGGACTTCGCCGACACGACCCACGGCACGACCGCCTGGTCGGAGAACTCCTGCTCCGCCACGGCTTCCGGCTGTTCGATGATGACGTGGGCGTTCGTCCCGCTGAGCCCGAACGACGAGATCCCGGCCCGCCTCGGCCTGCCGGCGGTCTCCCAGGGGGTGTTCTCCGACAGCAGCCGCACCGCGCCGGCCGACCAGTCCACATGCGACGACGGAGTGCCGGCGTGCAACGTCTTCGGCAGCATGCCGTGGCGCATCGCCATGATCATCTTGATCACGCCCGCGACGCCGGCGGCCGCCTGGGTGTGACCGATGTTCGACTTGATCGCGCCGAGCAGCAGTGGCCGTTCCCGATCCTGCCCGTAGGCCTGCACGAGGGCCTGTGCCTCGATCGGATCGCCGAGCGTCGTACCGGTGCCGTGTGCTTCGACCGCGTCCACATCGGACGGTGACAATCCGGCGGTGGCCAGCGCTCGCCGGATCACCCGCTGCTGCGACGGCCCGTTCGGCGCAGTCAGGCCGTTGCTCGCGCCGTCCTGGTTGACCGCGCTTCCGCGCAGCACGGCCAGGATCGGATGCCCGTTGCGTTCGGCGTCCGACTGCCGTTCGACCACCAGCACGCCCACGCCTTCCGACCAGCCCGTGCCGTCCGCCTCGTCGGAGAACGGCTTGCAGCGGCCGTCCGGTGCCAGGCCTCCCTGCCTGGTGAACTCCACGAAAGCGTCCGGTGTGGACATCACGGTGACACCGCCGGCCAACGCGAGCGAGCACTCCCCGAGACGGAGTGCCTGTGCGGCGAGATGCAACGCCACGAGCGAGGAGGAACACGCCGTGTCGATCGTCATCGCCGGACCCTCGAATCCGAACGTGTAGGACACGCGGCCGGAAAGAACACTGGCGGCCAGGCCGGTTCCCGCCATCCCGCCGACGTCCTCCACCGCGTTCTCCACCAGTGTCGCGTAGTCCTGGCCGTTGGTGCCGACGAAGACACCCGTCTGGCTGCCCCGCACCGCGCGCGAGTCGATCCCGGCGTCTTCGAGCGCCTCCCACGACGTCTCCAGCAGCAACCGCTGCTGCGGATCCATCACCTGCGCCTCACGCGGCGAGAGACCGAAGAACCCCGCGTCGAACCCGGCTATGTCCCGCAGGAACCCACCGGAGGTCGTCGCGCTCAGGCCCGGTTCCACCCTCCAGCCGCGATCGGCCGGGAAGTCGCCGATCGCATCCGTTCCGGACGCGACGAGGTGCCACAACTCCTCGGCCGAGCCGACACCGCCGGGGAAGCGGCACGCCATGCCCACGATGACGACCGGGTCGCCCGCCACCGGGCCGGACAGCGGTTCCGCCGACGCGGGCTCGTCAGGTCCGGTCCCGAACAACTCCCCGAGGAGATACTCGGCGAGCACCTCCGCGGACGGGTAGTCGAATGCCAAAGTGGTCGGCAGGTTCAAGCCGGTCGCGCCAACCAGCTTGCCGCGCAGTTCGACCGCTGTCAGCGAGTCGAACCCGAGTTCGCGGAAAGCCTTGTCCGGTGGGACCTCGTCGACATCGCCGCGTCCGAGAGCGGCCGACGCGGTCGTGCGGACCAGATCCAGCAGGTGCTGCCGTCGCTCGGGCTCGGACAGGACGACGAGGTCGCGCCGCAACGCGGCGTCCTCACCGATGCCCTTGACCACCAGGGCCTCGGCGACCTCGGGAATCTCCGCCAGGAGCGGACTCGGCCGTGCGGCCGTGAAACCGGGGGCGAACCGCGCCCAGTCCATGTTGGACACCGTCACCGCGGTGTCGCCCGCCTCGATCGCCCGTCGCAACGCGGTGATTCCCGCGTCCGGCCGGATCGGCAGCACGCCGCGCTTGCGCAGATGCTCCCCGACCTCGGGATCGGCGGCCATGCCGGCTTCGGCCCACGCACCCCAGGCGACCGCCGTGGCCGGGAGGCCGCGGCCCTTCCGGTACTCCGCGAGTCCGTCGAGGTAGGCGTTCGCCGCCGCGTAGCCGGACTGCCCGCCCGTGCCCCAGATGCCGGCGATGGAGGAGAACAGCACGAACACGTCCAGCTCGATGTCCTTGGTGAGCTCGTGCAGGTGCCAGGCCGACGTCACCTTCGCCCGGATCTCACCTTCGAGATCGGCCGGCGTCAGCGACTCCACTCCGGCGTTGCCCGCCACCACGCCCGCGGCGTGGAACACCGCGGCCAACGGCAGTTCGGCCGGGATGGCAGCGAGGACGCTCGCGACCGCGTCCCGGTCCGCGGCGTCACAGGCGACGATGGTGACCCGTGCCCCCAGGCCCTCCAGCTCTTCGCGGAGCTCGTTCGCGCCAGGCGCCGCCGGTCCACGCCTCGACGCCAGCACGAGATGCTCCGCACCGTCGCGGGCGAGCCAGCGGGCCAGGTAGGCACCCAGTCCACCGGTTCCCCCGGTGATGAGAGCGGTCCCGCGCGGTTGCCAGCTGTCGCCCGTGGGAGCGGCCGCGCGGACCAACCGGCGACCGAAAACGCCGGTGGTCCTGACCGCGACCTGGTCCTCGCTCCCGCCGAGCACCGATCGAAGGCCCTCCACGATCCGTTCGTCGATCTCCACCGGCAGGTCGACCAGGCCGCCCCACATCGTTGGGCACTCCAGTGCCACCACTCGTCCCAGGCCCCAGACCATGGACAACCCGGCATCGGCGACCAGGTCGTTCTCGTCCACCGCCACCGCGCCTCGGGTCACACACCACAACTTCGCTTCGAGGCCGGCGGCGAGCACTGCCTGAACCAGCAGCAGCGTCGACTCCACGGTGTCCAGAAGGGACAGCACACCCGCGTAGGACCGGGACGGATCGATCGGATCGCCCAGTGTCTGGCAGTCGACCTCGGTCCCCAGCGCCTCGATCACCCGGTCGGCACCGGAACCATCCTCCGGGACGACCACCAGCCATCGACCTGACGGCACCTCGGCGTTCGTCGTGGGCACCGACAGCCAGTCCACGCCGTAGCGCCAGGAGTCGACGTCCGGCGCGCTGTCGATCACGGGCCAGAACCGCTCGTGTTCGAAGGGGTAGGTCGGCAGGTCCACCAACCGCCCTGCGGGAACCACCCGCCGCCAGTCGACGTCGACACCTTCGACGTGCAACCGGCCGAGCGCGGTGAGCAGCGTGGTTTCCTCGTCGCGTTCCTTGCGCAGCAACGGCACCGCCGGCACATCGTCGATCAACGCCGACAACACACCGTCCGGACCCAGCTCCACGAACATCGTCACACCGGCATCGGTCAAGGCCTGGACGCCGTCGGCGAACCGCACCGTCTCCCGAACATGCCGCACCCAATACTCCGGCGCAGCAAGCTCATCCGTGACCAGTGCACCGGTCACGTTCGACACCACCGCAATGCGGGGATCCCCGAACGACAAGCCAGCAACGACCTCGGCGAACTCCGCCAGCATCGGCTCCATCAACGGCGAATGGAACGCATGCGACACCCGCAACCGCGAGGTCTTGCGATCGGCGAACGCCGCCAGCACGCCGTCCACAGCAGACACTTCGCCCGCGATCACCACGGAGTCAGCTCGGTTCACCGCCGCAATCGACACACCGTCGGTCAGGTGCGGCGCGACCTCGACTTCGGTGGCCTGCACCGCCACCATCGCCCCACCCTCGGGCAACGCCTGCATCAGTCGTGCACGCGCGTCGACCAGCGTGCAGGCATCAGCCAGCGACAACACACCCGCGACATGCGCGGCGGCCACCTCACCGATCGAATGCCCACCCACAAAATCAGGGCGCACACCCCACGACTCCAGCAAACGGAACAACGCCACCTCAACCGCGAACAACGCCGGCTGAGCAAACTCCGTGCGGTTCAGACGATCCTGATCCGCACCCCAGATCACTTCACGCACAACAGGTTCGAAATGACCAAGAGCCTCGTCCAACGCGGCAGCGAACACCGGGAACCGTTCAGCCAGACCACGGCCCATCCCCACCCGCTGCGAACCCTGACCAGAGAACACAAACGCCACACGCTGACCGGCCGCCACACCACGGGCAACCTCGGAAACGCCACCCTCCGACGCCAGCAACACCGCGCGATGCTCGAACACACTCCTTGCGGACAACGACCATCCGACGTCGACCCGAGAGTCCTCAACGGCCCTGAGTCGTTCGACCTGGGACGCCAGCGCCGACTCCGACCTGGCCGAGATCGACCAGGGAACGACGGGCAGATCGGACGAGCTCGGCACGTCCGGTGTCTCGAACTGCTCCACGATGACGTGCGCGTTCGTCCCGCTGACGCCGAACGACGACACGGCGGCGCGCCGGGGGCGTCCGGTTTCCGGCCACGCGGTCTGCTCGGTCGCCAGTTCGATCGCTCCTGCCGACCAGTCGACCTTGGACGACGGCGCGTCCACGTGCAACGTCTTCGGTACCACGCCATTACGCACGGCCTGCACCATCTTGATCACACCGGCGACACCCGCCGCCGCCTGGGCATGACCGATGTTCGACTTGATCGAGCCCAGGATCAGCGGCTGTTCGCGGTCCTGCCCGTAGGTCCGCAGCAGTGCCTGCGCCTCGATCGGGTCACCGAGGGCCGTTCCGGTGCCATGTGCTTCCACAACGTCCACATCGGACGTTCGCAGCCTCGCGTCGGCCAGCGCCTGGCGGATGACCCTGCGCTGAGAAGGGCCGTGTGGCGCGGTCAGGCCGTTGGAGGCGCCGTCCTGGTTCACGGCCGAGCCGCGCACGAGCGCCAGCACCCGGTGACCGTTGCGTTCGGCGTCGGAAAGCCTTTCCAGCAGCAGCATTCCGACGCCCTCTGCCCACGCGACGCCGTCCGCGGTGTCCGCGAACGACTTGCTGCGGCCATCCGGCGCGAGGCCGCCCTGCAGGGAGAAACCGACGAACGCGTCCGGGGTGGACATCAGGTTGACGCCACCGGCCAGCGCCAGCGAGCATTCGCCCTTGCGCAACGCCTGGGCCGCCCAGTGCAGCGCCACCAGTGAAGACGAACACGCGGTGTCGACGGTGACGGCAGGGCCTTCGAGCCCCAGCGCGTAGGCCACCCGCCCGGACATGACACTGGCCGCCAGACCGGTACCCGCGTGCCCCAGGACGTCGTCGTCCGCGGTGATCAGGAGCTTGCCGTAGTCCTGACCGTTGGTGCCGACGAAGACCCCGCTGTGGCTGCCGCGCAGGGAGGCGGGGTCGATGCCGGCCCGTTCGATCGCCTCCCACGACACCTCCAGCAGCAGTCGTTGCTGCGGGTCCATCGCGAGCGCCTCACGTGCCGAGATCCCGAAGAAGCGGGCGTCGAACCCGGCGATGTCCGTGAGGAAGCCACCCGCGCCGGTCGTGCTGCGGCCGGAACCCGTCCCGGACAGCGCGTCCAGGTCCCAGCCCCGATCAGTGGGGAACGAGCTGATCCCGTCGACGCCGCCGGACACGAGGTCCCACAGGTCGTCGGGTGAGCCGATGCCGCCGGGGTAGCGGCACGCCATCCCGACGATCGCGATCGGATCGTCGGCCGACACCGTCCGGAGCGAGAAGGGCCGGTCGGTGTCGGCGTCGTGGCCGAGCATCAGGGCAGCGAGGTGACCCGCCATCGCACTGGGGGTGGGATGGTCGAACACCGCGGTGGCGGCGAGGTCCACGCCCGTCATCGTGGCCAGCCGGCGGCGCAGCTCGACCGCCATCAGCGAGTCGAAGCCAAGATCTCCGAACGCCCTGCCGACGGCGACGCGATCGGCGCTGGCATGTCCGAGCACCGCCGCGGTCTCGGCACGCACCACGTCGACCATGGCCCTGGTGCGTTCGGCGATGCTTCCCGACAGCACCAGGTCCGCGGCACTCACACCAGGCAGGGCCGCGACCGGTGATCCCGTCGGCCAGAACCGTTCGCGCTCGAAGGGGTAGGTCGGCAGGTCCACCAACCGCCCCGCGGGAACCACTCCCCGCCAGCCGACGTCAACCCCGTTGACGTACAAGCGTCCGAGCGCGGTCAGCAGGGCCGTTTCCTCGTCACGATCCTTGCGCAGCAACGGCACCGCCGGCACATCGTCGATCAACGCCGACAACACACCGTCCGGCCCCAGCTCCACGACCATCGTCGCGCCGGCATCGGTCAGCGTCTGGACGCCGTCGGCGAACCGCACGGTCTCGCGCACATGCCGCACCCAATACTCCGACGCACCCAGCTCGTCGGTCACGAGCGCACCGGTCACGTTCGACACCACCGCGATCTGCGGCTCACCGAACGACAAGCCCCGGACGACCTCGGCGAAGTCCTCCAGCATCGACTCCATCAACGGCGAATGGAACGCATGCGACACCCGCAACCGCGAGGTCTTGCGATCGGCAAACGCCGCCAGTACACCGTCCACAGCGGACACCTCGCCCGCGATCACCACCGAGTCGGCCCGGTTCACCGCCGCGATCGACACACCCTCGGTCAAGTGCGGCACGACCTCGGCTTCGGTGGCCTGCACCGCCACCATCGCCCCACCCTCAGGCAACGCCTGCATCAACCTCGCCCGCGCACCAACCAACACACAAGCGTCATCGAGAGACAACACACCAGCGACATGCGCGGCAGCCACTTCACCGATCGAATGCCCACCCACAAACTCCGGGCGAACACCCCACGACTCAAGCAACCGGTACAACGCCACCTCGACCGCGAACAACGCAGGCTGAGCAAACTCCGTCCGATTCAACCGATCCTGATCCGCACCCCAGATCACCTCACGAAGAACCGGATCAAACCGCCGCAGCACCTCGTCCAGCGCAGCCTCGAACACCGGGAACCGCTCGTACAACCCCCGGCCCATCCCCAGACGCTGCGAACCCTGACCAGAGAACAGGAACGCCACCCGATGCTGAACAGCCACACCGCGGGCTACTTCAACGACACCGTCGTCGGACGCCAGCAACACGGCCCGGTGCTCGAACACCGAACGGCCCAACAGGCTCCAGCCGACATCGACCCGAGAGTCCTCAACGGACCGGATGCGCTCGACCTGGGACGCCAGCGCCGACACCGACTTCGCCGACACCACCCACGGCACCACCGGCACGTCCACCGACACCGGCACGTCCACCGGCTCGGCCTGCTCCAGAATCACATGCGCGTTCGTCCCGCTGACACCGAAGGCCGACACACCGGCACGACGCGGACGATCCATCTCCGGCCAGGAAACGGCCTGCGACAACAACTCGACCGAACCCGTCGACCAGTCCACATGCGACGACGGCTCATCAATGTGCAACGTCCGCGGCACCACACCACGGCGCAACGCCTGCACCATCTTGATCACACCGGCGACACCGGACGCGGCTTGCGTGTGACCGAGGTTCGACTTCATCGACCCGACCAGCACCGGCCGTTCCCGGTCCTGGCCGTAGGTCGCGAGCAACGCCTGCGCCTCGATCGGATCACCCAGCGTCGTCCCCGTGCCGTGCGCCTCCACCACATCCACGTCGGACGTGGCGAGCCCCGCCCGCTTCAAGGCGCTGCGGATCACCCGTTGCTGAGACGGGCCGTTCGGCGCCGACAGGCCGTTGGAGGCGCCGTCCTGGTTCACCGCCGAACCGCGCACCACGGCCAGAATCCGATGTCCGTTGCGCTTGGCGTCGGACAGTCGTTCCAGCACCACCATCGCGGCACCCTCGGCCCATCCGGTGCCGTCGGCGGCCTCGGAGAACGTCTTGCACCGGCCGTCGGCGGAGAGTCCGCCCTGCCGGGAGAACTCGACGAACACCCCCGGCGTGGAGAGCACCGCCACACCGCCGACCAGCGCCAGATCGCACTCCCCCTGCCGCAGCGACTGACTCGCCCAGTGCAGGGCCACCAGCGACGACGAACACGCGGTGTCCACCGTGACCGCCGGACCTTCCAGGCCCAGCAGGTAGGACAGCCGGCCGGAGACGACCGCCATCGAACCACCGGTCAGGTTGTAGCCCTCGGTTCCGTCCGACATCGCGTCGTAGTCGCCGGCGGACGCCCCGACGAACACACCGGTCTGGCTTCCGGTGAGCGTCGTGGGGTCGATGCCGGCGTGTTCGAGCGCCTGCCAGGCGACCTCGAGCGAGAGCCGCTGCTGCGGGTCCATCGCCAGCGCCTCCCGCGGGGCGATCCCGAAGAAGTCCGCGTCGAAACCCGCCACGTCGGTGACGAACCCACCCGAGCCGGTCACGCTCTGGCCGGGTTCGGTCCCGATCAGCCCGGACAGGTCCCAACCGCGGTCGGCCGGGAACCCGGAGATGGCGTCGCGACCGTCGGCCAGGAGATCCCACAGGTCCGCGGGCGACTCGACACCGCCGGGCAGCCGGCAGGCCATTCCGACGATGGCCATCGGCTCCACCCGAGCGGCCACGAGCTGCTGGTTCTGCTTGCGCAGCCGTTCGTTCTCCTTGAGCTGCGCCCTGAGGGCCTCGACGAAGTCGTCCGCGGGTGGGTTCATCGCGCTCTCCACCGTCATCCTTCGCTCGTGATGGTCCCGGCGGCCAGCCTCAGCAGGCTCGCGGCGTCCAGGTCGTCCAATGACTCCGCGTCCTGCTGCGCCGGCCGGGACACGGCGGTGTCACCGGACGCGAGTTGCATGATCATGTCCAGCAGCCCGGCCTCCCGGTAGCGCTCGATCGGGATGCCCGCGAGCACCTTGCGAATCCGGGTCTCCTCGGCGTCCTGGCTTCCCTCGACCGGCTGGTCCGGGAGCAGTGCCGAACGCAGGTGCCGGGCGAGAGCCAGCGGCGTCGGGTAGTCGAAGACGAGCGTCGAGGGCAGGGCCAGTCCGGTGGCGGCGACCAGCCGGTTGCGCAGCTCGACAGCGGTCAGGGAGTCGAAGCCCAGTTGGCGGAAGGCCTTGTCCGGTGGGACCTCGTCAGCCGACCGGTGGCCGATCACGCTGGCCGCGTGGGTACGGGTCAGCTCCACCAGGACGGCGTGGCGTTCTTCCTCCGCCGCGGTCTCGAGTCGCCGCCGCAACGCCGAACCGGCCTGCGCACCGGCCTGTGCGGCGTCCGAGATGGACAGTGCGGCGACGACCTCGGGAATCGCCGCGAGCAGAGGGCTCGGCCTGCTCGCGGTGAACGCCGGGGCGAAGCGCTCCCAGTCCATGTTGGACACGGTGACCGCGGTCTCGTCCAGCTCCAGCGCCACGCGCAGAGCGGCCAGAGCCGTGCCGGGACTCATCGGCCGGACACCACGCCGCCAGAGTTGCTCGGCATCGGCGGCGAGTCCCACCTCCGCCCACGCTCCCCAGGAAACCGAGGTCGCGGCCAGCCCTTCCGCACGGCGATGCTCCGCGAGCCCGTCCAGATAGGCGTTCGCGGCGGCGTAGACACCCTGGCCCGCGCCACCCCAGACTCCCGCTCCGGACGCGAACAACACGAACGCGTCGAGCTCCAGGTCGCGAGTCAGCTCGTGCAGGTGTGCGGCGGCCACCATCTTGGCCCGCAACTCCGGCTGCATCTCCGGCACGGTCAACGTGGCCAGGTCGCGGTACTCCACGATGCCCGCCGCGTGGAACACCGCCTTCAGCGGTCGGTCGTGCGGAATCCCGGCCAGCACCTCGGCGAGCTGCGCCCGGTCGCCCGCATCGCAGGCCACCACGGAGACCTCCACGCCCATGGCGCCCAGTTCCTCGGCCAGCTCTCCCGCTCCAGGAGCGTCCTGGCCACGCCTCGACAGCAGCACGAGGTGCTCGGCACCCTGACCGGCCAGCCAGCGCGCCACCTCCGCTCCGACACCGCCGGTGCCGCCGGTGACCAGCACCGTGCCACGCGGCTGCCAGGACTGTCCGCCGCCAGCAGGCACAGGCGCGTGCACGAGACGACGTCCGTACACACGGGACGCTCGCACCGCGACCTGGTCCTCGCCATCACCCGCGGCCAGCACGCCCGCGACCGCACCCGCGGCGTCCGCGTCCAGCTCGACCGGCAGGTCGATCAACCCGCCCCACCACCGCGGGTACTCCAGCGCCGCCACCCTGCCGAGACCCCAGACCGCTGCCTGGTCCGGGCTCGTCACGCGGTCACCGCCACCGACGGACACCGCACCGCGGGTCAGGCACCACAACGGCACCTCGACACCGGTGTTCGACAGCGCCTGAACCAGGTCCACTGTGGACTCAGCCGTTGCCGACAGCGACAGCACACCCGCCGGTGGCTCGGACACCAGCCGGGCGGCGATCTGCGTCTGGCCGACGACCTCCACCGACATCAAGTCGCGCAACGACACGACCACCGAGTCCGCCCAGGGGTCGTCCTGCGGAACGACGACAAGCCAGTTCCCCCGGGGCGCGGCGAGCCTGGCGCTGGGCAGCTGCGTCCACGTCACCCGGTAACGCCACGAGTCGACGGTGGACGACGTGTTCCTGCGCTGCCGCCACGACGCCAGCCTGGGCACCACCTCCGCCAGCACGTCCTCGTCGACGTCCAGCTCACCGGCCAGCGACGCCACGTCCGCCCGTTCCACCGCGGCCCAGAACTCGCCCTCCACCGTGTCCAGGGCGACCGCGGGCGTGCGCGACGGCCAGAACCTCTCGTGCTGGAACGGGTAGGTCGGCAGTTCGGCCGAGGGCCCGGCGGGAATCACCTGGCCCCAGTCGACTTCCACACCCCGCACGAACGCCTCGGCCAACGACGTCAGCACTCGCGTCTCGCTGTCGTCGTCCCGGCGCAGCGTCCCCAGGACGGCCGCCTGAACGCCACAGGCCTCGACCGTGTCCTGGATACCCATCGTCAGCACCGGATGCGGGCTGCACTCGACGAACACACCATGGCCCTGTTCGGCCAACAGCCGGATCGCGTCGTGCAACCGGACCGTGTTGCGAAGGTTCTCGTACCAGTAGCCACCGTCCAGCGAGAGAGGATCCACCCAGTCACCGGTCACCGTGGACAGCCACGGCACGTCTCCTTCGCGTGCCTTGACCCCGGCCAGCGCCTCGCGCAGCTCGTCCTCCAGCAGCTCGACCTCGGGCGAATGGGAGGCGTAGTCCACCGGAATCCGTTTCACCCGAACGCCGTCACGCTCACAGGCGGCCACGAACTCGTCCACCGCACCCGACACCACGACGTTCGCCGGGCCGTTGACCGCCGCGATCGACACGCCCTCAGCACGCGCCAGCACGGCCTCCAGTCCTGCCGACACCGAAGCCATCCCGCCCTTGCCGGACAACACCCGCGCGATCAACTGGCTGCGCGTGGCGACGATCCGGGCGGCGTCCTCCAGCGAAAGGACCCCCGCGACGCACGCGGCCGCGATCTCACCCTGCGAGTGGCCCACGACCGCCGCGGGCACCACGCCGTAGGACCGCCACAACGCCGCCAGCGACACCATCACGGCCCACGAGACCGGCTGGACCACGTCGACCCGGTCCAGGTTCCGCCCCTCACGCAGCACGTCGACCAGGGACCAGTCCACGAACGGCCGCAACGCCGCCGCGCACTCCTCGACGCGCTCGCGGAACACCTCAGAGGTCTCCAGCAGGCCGCGGCCCATCCCGGCCCACTGCGCTCCCTGTCCCGGGAACACCAGGACCAGACCGCCGTCCACGACCACCCCGCGAGCGGCCTCCGTCACCTCGTCCCCGGCGACGAGCAGCACCGCGCGGTGCTCGAACGCCGACCGGCCGAGCAACGACCGGCCCACCTCGGCGGGCGACGCGGCGGCCGAGCGCACGACGTCCAGCTGGGCGGCCAGTGCCGCCTCTGTTCGCGCCGACACGACCCAGGGCACCACCGGCACCTCGACGGGGTCCTGGTCGGCCCGTGCTGGAGCCTCCTCGACGATCACGTGTGCGTTGGTCCCGCTGATGCCGAACGACGACACCCCGGCCCGGCGCGGCCGGCCGGAGGGTTCCCACGCCGTGTTCTCCGTCAGCAACCGGACCGAGCCCTCGCTCCAGTCCACATGCGACGATGGCTCGTCGACGTGCAGCGTCCTCGGCAGCAGGCCGTGCCGCAGTGCCTGCACCATCTTGATCACGCCCGCCACACCCGCGGCGGCCTGCGTGTGCCCGATGTTCGACTTCACCGACCCGAGCCACAACGGCCGGTCCCGATCCTGACCGTAGGTCGCCAGCAACGCCTGCGCCTCGATCGGATCACCCAGCGTCGTTCCCGTGCCGTGCGCCTCCACCGCGTCCACATCGGACTCGATCAGACCCGAAACCGCCAGTGCCTTGCGGATGACCCGCTGCTGCGACGGGCCGTTCGGTGCCGAGAGCCCGTTCGACGCACCGTCCTGGTTCACCGCGGAACCACGGATCACCGCCAGGATGCGACGGCCACGGCGTTCCGCGTCCGACAGTCGCTCCAGCAGAATCAGGCCGACGCCCTCGGCCATTCCGGTGCCGTCCGCCGCGTCCGCGAACGCCTTGCACCGCCCGTCCGGCGACAACCCGCCCTGCCGGGAGAACTCGGTGAAGATGAACGGATCGGCGAGCACGGTGACGCCACCGGCGAGGGCGAGCGAGCATTCGTCGGCCCGCAGCGCCTGTGCGGCAAGGTGAATCGCCACCAGTGAGGCCGAGCACGCCGTGTCCACCGTGACCGCGGGCCCCTCAAGTCCCAGGGTGTAGGAGACACGGCCCGAGATCACGCTGGACGCGCTCCCGGTCAGCACGAGACCGTCGGACGCCTCCGACAACAGACCGGAGTAGCCGCTGCCGCCCGTCGCTCCCACGAACACACCGGTGCGGCTGCCCCGCAACGACCGCGGGTCGATGCCCGCGTGCTCGATCGCCTCCCACGACACTTCCAGCGACAACCGCTGCTGCGGATCCATCGCCAGCGCCTCGCGCGGTGAAACCCCGAAGAACCCCGCGTCGAACCCGGCCACGTCGGCCAGGAACCCGCCGGATCCGGTCAGCCCCGGCTCCCAGCCGCGGTCGGCGGGAAAGCCGGTGACGGCGTCTCCTCCCGACCTCACGAGGTCCCACAGGTCCTCGGTGGAGCGGACCCCACCCGGATAGCGGCAGGCCATACCGACGACGGCGATCGGCTCCTGCCTGCCGGACTCCACCTCAGCCAGCCGCTGACGCGTCTGGTGCAGGTCCGCGGTGACTCGCTTCAGGTACGCGACGAGCTTCTCTTCGTCCGGCATGCGGAATCCCTCCTCTCGAGACGAACCGGATCAGTTGGCGCCGGTCTGGCCGAACTCCTGGTCGATGAACGCCAGCACCTCGTCCGCGCTGGCCGACTCGATCTGCTGGGCCACCGCGTCCGCACCGGCCGCACTCGCCGGCTGGCCCCACTTCTCCAGCAGCCTGCGCAACCGGGTCGTGAGCCCTGCCTTCGTGTCCTCGTCGGGTTCGCTCGCCGTGAGCAGCGCGTCCAGGCGATCGAGCTCGGCCAGGGCGGAAGAGCCCTCGTCCGGCACGTCGCCCACGCCCAGGGCACTGACCAGGTGGCCGGCGAGGATCCGCGGGGTGGGGTAGTCGAACGCCAGGGTCGCGGGCAGCCTCAGTCCCGTCGCCGCGTTCAGCCGGTTGCGCAGCTCCACGGCCGTCAGCGAGTCGAGCCCGAGCTGACGGAACTCCCGTTCGGGCTGGATCAGCCCCTTGCCGTCGTGCCCGAGCACCGAGGCGACCTCCGAGCGGACGAAGTCGACGACGAACGGAACGCGCTCGGCGGTCTTCACCAGCAGCAGCCGCTGACCGAGCCCCGCCTGGCCAGAGCCGCCCGCCGCCGCGGTCCGGCGGCCCACCTTCACCAACCCCCGCAGGAGCGCGGGCACCTCGCCCGACACCCTCCAGTCGCTGGTGCCGGTCAGCGCCACCGCGGCCTCGTCCGACCCCGTCGCGGCGTCGAAGAGCGCCAGCCCCAGTTCGGTGCTGATCGGCGGCAGCCCGTCGTTCTTCATCCGTTGCACGTCCGTGCCGGCGAGCGCACCCGTCATCGCGGTGGCTCGTTCCCACAACGGCCAGGCGAGCGAGATCGCGGGCAACCCCTCGCCGCGGCGGTACTCCGCGAGCGTGTCGAGGAACGCGTTGGCCGCGGCGTAGTTCGCCTGCCCGGCGTTGCCGACGACGCCCGCCAGGCTGGAGAACAGCACGAACCCGGCGAGGTCCAGCTCCCTGGTCAGGTCGTGCAGGTGCAGGGCCGCGTCCACCTTCGGCCGCATGACCGCGTCCAGCCGCTGCGGCGTCAGCGCGCTGACGACACCGTCGTCGAGGACACCGGCCGCGTGCACCACCGCGGTCAGCGGATGCTCGGCGGGAACGGTCCCGAGCAGCTCGGTCAGCGCACCGCGGTCCGCGACGTCGCAGTTGGCGACCGTGACCACCGCACCGAGTCCGGCGAGCTCGTCGAGGAAACCCGGTTCGGTCTCGCCGGTGCGGCTGACCAGCAGCAGGTGCCGCATGCCCCGCTCGGCCACCAGATGCCTGGCCAGCTCGCTGCCGAGGCCACCGGTGCCACCAGTGATCAACACCGTTCCGTCGGGATCCCACTCGCGCGGCATCGTGAGGACGATCTTGCCGACGTGCCTGGCCAGGCTCATGAACCGGAAGGCCTCCCTGGCCCGCCGCACATCCCAGGTCCGCACCGGCAACGGCTGCAACGCGCCCTGCTCGAACAGGTCCGCCAGGTCGAGCAGCATTCGCCGCATCCGGTCCGGGTGGACCTGACTCACGTCGAACGGGTGGTACTGCACCCCGGCCAGGTCCGCGGACCGCCTGAGGTCGGTCTTGCCCATCTCGACGAACCGGCCGCCCTCGCAGAGCTTCCTCAGCGAGGCGTCCACGAACTCGCCCGCGAGCGAGTTCAGCACCACGTCGACGCGGGGGAACAGCTGCTCGAACTCGGTGGTCCTGGACGAGGCGATGTGGTCCTCCGCGAGCCCGAGGGAACGCAGCACCTCCCACTTGCTCTCGCTCGCCGTCGCGAACACCTCCGCCCCGAGGTACCGCGCCAGCTGGATGGCCGCCATGCCCACACCACCGGCGCCGGCGTGCACGAGGACTCGTTCGCCTGCCTTCAGCCCGGCCAGGTCGACGAGACCGTGGTAAGCGGTCGTGAACACGGTGGGAACCGCTGCCGCGATCTCGTCGGTCCAGCCCTCCGGCACCGGCACGACGTAGCGTTCGTCCACCACGGCGACGGGCCCGAAGGTTCCGGTGAACATCCCCATGACGCGGTCACCCGGCCGCACCGCGGTCACGTCAGGACCGGTCTCGGTGACGACGCCCACCGCCTCGGAACCCAGCAGCACCCCGTCGCCCGGATACATCCCGAGCGCGTTGAGCACGTCGCGGAAGTTCACCCCGGCAGCCGTGACCCGGACGCGGACGTCCCGGCCGCCCAGCGGCTCCAGCACCTCCGGGCAGGGCACCAACGCCAGCGCTTCGAGGCTGCCCTTGCTCGCGGTGTCCAACCGCCACGGGACGTTCACCGGCGGCACCAACGAATCCACGGCGCGCAGCCGGGCCACGTGGACCGTTCCGCCACGCAGCGCGAGCTGTGTCTCCCCCGCCGCGGCCAGACCGACGACCCGGGAGACCTCCGCCGGTTCGTCGGTGTCCACCAACAGGACGCGGTCCGGGTTCTCCGACTGCGCGGACCGGACCAGTCCCCACACCGCCGACGCCGCCAGATCCGCCACGGCGTCGTCAGCGCCGACCGCCACCGCGCCGCGCGTCACGAACACCAGACGGGAAGCCGCGAAGCGGTCGTCGGCCAGGAAGTCCTGCAGCAGGGCCAGCACCTCGGCCGTGACCGACCGGGGGTCCGTGCCGCCGGACACCGGGACCAGCACGTAGTCCGGCGGCGCGGAAGCGAGCTCGGGCAGCGAGCCCACCACGGTCGTCAGGTCCAGCTCGAACTGACACCCCACCAGGCCGAACGTGGCGTCGGGCGGCGCAGGCACGGCGTCCACCGCCACCCATCGGACGTGCAGCAGCGACTCCGGCCGCACGACCGGCACCGCCTGCTGCTGACCGGTCCGGAAACTCAGGGAACCGGCCGATACGACCGGCCTGCCCTCCGGGTCCACGGCGACGAGCGAGACCGACTCGTGGCCGGTCTTCGCCAACCGCACCCGCATCAGCGAGGCACCGGACGCGTGCAGCGAGACGCCCTGCCAGGAGAAGGGCAACATGCCCTGGTCGTCGCCGATGTCGAGGTACGACGTCGCGTGCAGCGCCGCGTCGAGCAGCGCGGGGTGGAGGCAGAACGCCGCACCGTCGCGCACGTGTTCCGGCAGCTCGACCTCGGCGAAGACCTCGTCACCACGCAGCCAGGCGGCCTTCAGGCCCTGGAACGCGTCACCGTAGGCGAAGCCCACCTCCGCGAAGGCGGCACGGCACTCGCCGAGATCCACGGGCTCCGCTCCGGCGGGCGGCCAGGCCAGCGTGCCGTCCGACTCACCGAGCACCTCCTCGGCCAGCATCCCGGTGGCGTGCTGGGTCCACTCGCGATCGGCGCCGTCCGCGGTGCGCGAGTGCATCCGCAGTTCGCGGCGACCGGAGTCGTCCGGCGCGCCGACCCACACCTGCAACTGCACAGCTCCGGTCTCGGGCAGCACGAGCGGTGCCGCCAGGGTCAGCTCCTCGACCTGGCCACAGCCGACCTCGTCCCCCGCCCGGATCGCGAGTTCGAGGAACCCGGTGCCGGGGAACAACGCCTGGCCACCGATCCGGTGATCACCCAGCCACGGCTGGGTCGAGAGCGACAGCCGCCCGGTCAGCACCACCTCGCCCGAGCCCGCGAGCGGCACGGCCGCGCCCAGCAGCGGGTGCGCCGCCGAGCCGAGCCCCATGGCCGCGACGTCTCCGGCGAAGCCCGTCGCCCGCGGCCAGTACCGTTCGTGCTGGAACGGGTACACCGGCAGCTCGGCCCAGCGCCCCGCGGGCACGACCTGCCGCCAGTCGACGTCGACGCCCCGGACGAACGCCTCGGCCAGGGAGGTCAGCACCCGCTCGTGCGAGTCGTCGTCCCGTCGCAGCGTCCCCACCACCGCGGCGTCGACGGCGTCCTGAACGGCCGCGGTCAGCACCGGATGCGGGCTGCACTCGACGAAGACCTCGTGACCTCGCTCGGCCAGCGTCTCGATCGCGGCGTGCAGCCGAACCTGGTTGCGCAGGTTGTCGTACCAGTAAGAACCGTCCACAGAGGACTTTCCGATCCACTCGCCGGTGACGGTCGACAACCACGGAATCTCACCGTCGAGCGGCGTGAGCCCGCCCAGCGCCTCGCCGAGTTCGGCCTCCAGCAGTTCCACGTGGGCCGAGTGCGACGCGTAGTCCACCGGGATCCGCTTCGTCCGCAGACCGGCACGCGCACAGGCCGCACCGAACTCGTCGAGATCGTCCACACCGCCGGAAACCACGACGCTCGCCGGACCGTTCACGGCGGCGATCGACAACCGGCCGAGGTGCTCGGTCACGGCGTCCGGTCCGGCCGAGACCGACATCATCCCGCCCTTGCCGGACAACACCCGGCCGATCAGCCGGCTGCGCACCGCCACGACGCGAGCGGCGTCCTCCAGCGACAACACCCCTGCCACACAGGCCGCGGCGATCTCACCCTGGGAATGCCCCACCACAGCGGCGGGCACGACTCCGTGCGAACGCCACCATGCCGCGAGCGACACCATGACCGCCCAGGACACCGGCTGAACCACGTCGACGCGGTCCAGTTCCCCGCCCTCGCGCAGTACCTCGGTCAGCGACCAGTCGACCCAAGGCGCCAACGCCCGTTCACAGGCCTCGATGCTGTCGCGGAACACCGGCGAGTTCTCCAGCAGCCCCCGCCCCATGCCCCGCCACTGGGCGCCCTGTCCAGGGAAGACGAACACCGGGCGGCCATTGCCGGTGGCGACACCACGCGCCACCTCGGTGACACCGTCCGCCGTCGCCAGCGCGACCGCGCGATGCTCGAACACGGAGCGGCGCAGAAGTGCCGCGCCCACGTCGGTCCGTGAGTGCTCGACCTGCCGCAGGCCCTCCGCCAGCGCCGTCAACGCCTCACCGGACTTGGCCGACATCACCCAGGGGACGACCGGCGGCTCGGCCGAGGCCGGTTCGTCCGCCGGCCCTGCCTGTTCCAGGATCACGTGGGCGTTGGTGCCGCTCATGCCGAACGACGACACCGCGGCCCTGCGCGGCCGATCCAGTTCCGGCCAAGGCGTGTTCTCGGTCAGCAGCCGCACCGCACCCGCGGTCCAGTCCACTCGCGACGACGGGGTCTCGGTGTGCAGCGACCTCGGTGCCACGCCGTGGCGCAGCGCCAGGATCATCTTGATGACACCGCCGACGCCCGCGGCACCCTGGGTGTGGCCGATGTTCGACTTCAACGAACCCAGCAACAGCGGCTGGTCCCGGTCCTGCCCGTAGGTGGCGACCAGGGCCTGCGCCTCGATCGGGTCACCCAGCGTCGTGCCGGTGCCGTGTCCCTCCACGACGTCCACCTCGGAGGTGCCGAGCCCGGAACTGGCCAGCGCCTGGCGGATCACCCGTTGCTGTGAAGGACCGTTCGGCGCGGTGAGCCCGTTGGACGCACCGTCCTGGTTCACCGCGGAGCCGCGGACCACGGCCAGCACCGGGTGACCGTTGCGCTGCGCGTCCGACAGGCGCTCCAGCACCAGCATCCCGACGCCCTCACCCCAGGCGGTGCCGTCCGCGCCGTCCGCGTACGCCCTGATCCGCCCGTCCTTCGACAATCCCCGCTGGCGCGAGAACTCGATGAACATCTCGGGCGTGGACATGACGGTCACACCGCCCGCCAGCGCCAGCGAACACTCGCCCGCACGCAGTGCCTGCACCGCCCAGTGCATGGCCACCAGGGAGGAGGAGCACGCGGTGTCCACGGTCACAGCCGGGCCCTCCAGCCCCAGCGAGTACGCCACCCGGCCGGAGGCCACGCTCGGTGAGGTGCCCGTGCCCCGCATTCCCTCGTACTCCGCCGACTCCAGCAGCGTGCCGTAGTCGTTGAAGATGACTCCGGCGAACACACCGGTCTGGCTGCCGCGCAACGACTGCGGGTCGATCCCGGCCCGCTCGATCGCCTCCCACGAGGTCTCCAGCAGCAACCGCTGCTGCGAGTCCATCGCCAGCGCCTCACGTGGCGAGATCCCGAAGAAGCCGGCGTCGAAGTCTCCGGCGTCGTGCAGAAAGCCACCGGCGCGCGTGTACGCGGTGCCGTGGTGGTCCGGGTCCGGGTGGTAGAGCCCGTCGAGGTCCCAGCCACGATCGGCCGGGAAGCCGGTGATCGCGTCCTCGCCCGCCGTGACGAGCCGCCACAGGTCGTCGGGCGAGGCGACGCCGCCGGGATACCGGCAGGCCATGCCCACGACCACGATCGGGTCGTCCTGCGTCTGCACCCGCGGCAGCACGGGGTTCGGTGCGGGAGCGTCCGATCCCAGCAGCTCGTCCCGCAGGAACTTCGTGAGCACCAAGGGGTTCGGGTAGTCGAAGACCAGGGTGGCCGGCAGTCGCAGCCCGGTCGCGTCCGCGAGCCGGTTGCGCAGCTCGACCGCGGTCAGCGAGTCGAAGCCGAGAGCGCGGAACTCCCGGCCGGCCTCGACGCCGGTCCCGCTGTCGTGGCCGAGCACCAGCGCGGCCTGGTTGCGGATCAGGTCGAGGAGCAGTTCCTCGCGCTCGGCTTCCGGCAGCCCCGCCAGCCGGTCGGCGAGGCCTGGCGCGGTGGCGTCGGCCGAGGCCGCCGTGCGGCGGCCGGTCGTCCTGACGAGCCCTCGCAGGAGCGGTGGAACGTCGTCGCGGGAACGCAGGGCGGAGTAGTTGGGGATCAACGGCACGACCAGGCTCTCGTCGGTGCCGACAGCGGAGTCGAACAGCTCCAGGCCCTGCTCGACCGCGAGTGGCGGGAATCCTTCCCTGGTCATCCGCCTGATCTCGGCGTCGGTCAGCGACCCGGCCATGCCCCCGGTGCTCTCCCACAGCGGCCAGGCCAGCGAGATCGCCGGGAGCCCGAGGTTCCTGCGGTGCTCCGCGAGTGAGTCGAGGAAGACGTTCGCCGCGGCGTAGCCGGCCTGACCGGGGTTGCCCAGAACTCCCGAGATCGACGAGAACAGCACGAACGCCGCCAGGTCCATGTCCCGCGTCAGCTCGTGCAGGTTCCACGCGGCATCGACCTTGGGCCTCATCGCGGTGTCCAGCCGCTGCGGCGTGAGTGATCCGATCACACCGTCGTCGAGAACACCGGCGGCGTGCACCACCGCGGTCAGCGGACGCTCGGCGGGGACACCTGCCAGCAGCTCGGCGAGAGCGTCCCGGTCCGCCGCGTCGCAGGCGACCACGTCGACCGTCGCACCGAGCCCGGTCAACTCCTCGACGAGCTCGGGTGGCATCTGCCCGCCGCGGCTCGTCAGCAGCAGGTGCCGGGTCCCGTGCTGGACCACCAGGTGCCTGGCCAGTTCCCTGCCCAGTGCGCCGGTGCCACCCGTGATCAGCACCGTGCCGTCGCGGTCCCACGCCTTCGGCACCGTGAGCACGATCTTGCCGACGTGCTTGGCCTGGCTCATGAACCGGAACGCCTCCGGTGCCCGGCGGACGTCCCACGTGATCACCGGCAGCGGCGCCAGCACGCCACGCTCGAACAGGCCCACCAGCTCGACGAGCATCTCCTGGATCCGTTCCGGGGCCACGATTCCGACGTCGAAGGTGTGATAGTCCACATCGGACAGTTCGCTGGCGTCCCTGACGTCGGTCTTGCCCATCTCGACGAACCGGCCGCCAGGACCGAGCAGTCGCAACGACGCGTCCAGTGCCTCGCCGGCCAACGCGTTGAGCACGACGTCGACGCGGGGGAACTTCGTTTCGAAGTCGAGCGTCCTGGACGAGGAGATCCGGTCGTCGGGGATGCCCATCGCGCGCAGCACGTCCCACTTGCCCTCGCTCGCGGTCGCGTACACCTCGGCGCCGACGTGCCGGGCGAGCTGGACCGCCGCCATGCCGACGCCGCCGGCACCGGCGTGGATCAGCACGCGTTCTCCCGCTTCGAGCCGAGCCAGGTCGAGGAGACCGTGGAACGCCGTGAGGAACACCACCGGAACGGACGAGGCGGTCTCGTCGGACCAGCCGTCCGGGACACGGATCACCAGACGCTCGTCGACGACCGCCACGGGGCCGTAGCTGCCGAAGAGCATCCCCATGACCCGATCACCCGGCCGCACGCCGGTCACGTCCGGGCCGACCTCGGCCACCACGCCGGCGGCCTCACCGCCGAGCAGACCAGCCTCACCGGGGTACATGCCCAACGCGTTCAGCACGTCGCGGAAGTTCACCCCGGCGGCCGACACGCGAACGCGGATCTGACGGCCGGTCAACGGCTCCAGCACCTGCGGGCAGGGCAGAAGAGCCAACGCCTCCAGACTTCCCTTGCGCGTGCTGTCCAGTCGCCACGGCACACCCACCGGCGGTACCAACGTCTCCGTCTGGGCGAGCCTCGGCACCCGGATCACACCACCGCGCACGGCAACCTGAGTCTCACCGGCTTCCAGCAGCCCGGCCACGCCGACCGCGGCCTCCACCTCGTCGGAGTCGACCAGGAGCAGCCGACCCGGGTTCTCCGACTGTGCCGAACGCACCAGTCCCCAGACCGCGGCCGCCGCCAGGTCCACAACGGACTCGTCGCCGTCCGTCGCGACCGCACCGCTGGTCACCAGGACCAGCTTCGACCGGTCGTACCGCTCGTCGGCCAGGAACTCCTGCAGCAGCCCGAGAACGCGCGCGGTCAACGCCCGAACCGCCTCCGGTCCGGTGCCGCCGGAGACCGGGACGAGCACGAATTCCGCGACCACGTCCAGTTCGGCCAGGGAGTCGACGATCCGGCAGTCCGGCGAGGAAAGCACGTCGCCCGTCCACGTCGTCCACCTGAGCCGGAGCAGCGAGTCCAGCCGGGTCCGTGCCGGCTCGGCGGACATCGCACGGAACACCAGGGAATCCACCGACACGACCGGCTGGCCTTCGGGGTCCGTGGCCACCAGTGCGATCGAGTCCGGACCGGTCGCGGTGAGCCGTACCCGCAGCACCGACGCGCCGGACGCGTGCAGAGTCACGCCCTGCCACGAGAACGGCAGACCCGCGGCACCGTCGGTCAATGACGACGCCTGCAGCGCCGAGTCGAGCAGCGCCGGGTGAATCCCGAACGCACCGGCGCCGGGCAGGTCCGCGGGCAGTTCGACCTCGGCGTAGATCTCGCCGCCCAGTCGCCAGGCCGACTTCACGCCCTGGAACGCACCGCTGTAGACGAACCCTGCTTCGACGAACGCCGGGTAGAACTCCCCGAGGTCGATCGGCTCGGCGCCCTGCGGCAGCCACTCACCGACCTGTGGCGTGGAGCTGCCTTCCGCCAGAGTTCCGCTGGCGTGCAGGGTCCACTGCCGCTCGCCGCCGTCGACCGGCCGCGAGTGCACCAGCAGTCCGCGACGCCCCTTGTCGTCCGGCGCGTCGATGCGGACCTGGAGCTGCACCGCTTCCCGTTCCGGCAACACGAGCGGCGCGGTGAGCAGAAGCTCCTCGACCCGGCCGCACCCGACCTCGTCCCCGGCACGAACAGCCAGTTCGAGGAAGCCGGTGCCGGGAAAGAGCACCACGCCGCCGACGCGATGCCCGGCGAGCCACGGGTGGGTCGACAACGACAGCCTGCCGGTGAGCAGTACCTCGTCCGAGCCCGCCACCGGCACCGCCGCGCCCAGCAACGGGTGCGCGGGGGCGCCAAGCCCTGCGGCGGCCACATCTCCCGCCCGCGACACGATCGCGGCCGGCCAGTACCGCTGATGGTCGAAGGCGTAGGTCGGCAGGTCCACCAACCGTCCTGCGGGAACGACTTCCCGCCAGTCCACGTCCACACCGTTGACGTACAACCGGCCGAGCGCGGTCAGCAGCGTGATTTCCTCGTCACGTTCCTTGCGCAGCAACGGCACCGACGGCACATCGTCGATCAACGCCGACAACACACCATCCGGCCCCAGCTCCACGACCATCGTCGCACCGGCATCGGTCAGCGTCTGGACGCCGTCGGCGAACCGCACGGTCTCCCGCACATGCCGCACCCAATACTCAGGCGCACCAAGCTCATCCGTCACCAGTGCACCGGTCACGTTCGACACCACCGCGATGCGGGGCTCGCCGAACGACAAGCCTCGGACAACCTCGGCGAAGTCCTCCAGCATCGGCTCCATCAACGGCGAGTGGAACGCGTGCGACACCCGCAACCGCGAGGTCTTGCGATCGGCGAACGCGGCCAGTACACCGTCCACAGCGGACACTTCACCCGCGATCACCACGGAGTCAGCCTTGTTCACCGCCGCAATCGACACACCGTCGGTCAGGTGCGGCGCGACCTCAGCCTCGGTGGCCTGCACCGCCACCATCGCCCCACCCTCGGGCAACGCCTGCATCAGTTGAGCACGCGCGTCAACCAACGCACACGCGTCGGCCAGCGACAACACGCCCGCGACGTGAGCGGCGGCCACTTCGCCGATCGAATGCCCGCCCACGAACTCCGGGCGAACTCCCCACGACTCCAGCAGCCGGAACAACGCCACCTCAACCGCGAACAACGTCGGCTGAGCAAACTCCGTGCGGTTCAGACGTTCCTGATCTGCACCCCACATCGCCTCACGCACGGCAGGGTCGAAATGTCCAAGAACCTCATCCAACGCGGCAGCGAACACCGGGAACCGTTCAGCCAGACCACGGCCCATCCCCACCCGCTGCGAACCCTGACCAGAAAACACAAACGCCACACGCTGATCAGAAGACACACCACGAGCCACCTCGGCGACGCCGGCGTCAGTCGCCAGCAACACCGCCCGGTGCTCGAACACACTCCTTGCACACAAAGACCAACCGACGTCGACCCGAGAGTCCTCAACGGACTCGAAGCGCTCGACCTGAGCCGCCAGCGCCGGCTCCGACTTCGCGGACACCACCCACGGCACGACCGGCACCTCCACCGACACCGGTTCGTACACCGGCTCGGCCTGTTCCAGGATCACGTGCGCGTTCGTTCCGCTGATCCCGAACGAGGACACACCGGCACGACGCGGGCGACCCACCTCCGGCCACGCGGTGTTCTCCGCCAGCAGCTCCACCGCGCCCGCCGACCAGTCGACCTGCGCCGAAGGAGCGTCGAGGTGCAGGCTCTTCGGCGCCACACCATGACGCAACGCCTGCACCATCTTGATCACGCCGGCGACGCCCGCGGCTGCCGCGGGGTGGCCGAGGTTCGACTTCACCGACCCCAGCAACAACGGCTGGTCCCGATCCTGACCGTAGGTCGCGAGCAGCGCCTGCGCCTCGATCGGATCACCCAGCGTCGTCCCGGTTCCGTGCGCCTCCACCACGTCCACCTCGGACGGGGACAGTCCCGCGATCGACAGCGCGCGGCGGATCACGCGGCGTTGCGACGGACCGTTCGGCGCGGTCATGCCGTTCGACGCGCCGTCCTGGTTCGTCGCGCTCGCCCGGATCACGGCGAGGACGCGATGCCCGTTGCGTTCGGCCTCGGAGCGTCGCTCCACCACCAGGACGCCGGCGCCTTCTGACCAGCCGGTGCCATCGGCGGTGTCGGCGAACGCCTTGCACCGCCCGTCCGACGACAACCCGCCCTGGCGGGCGAACTCCTCGAAGATGAACGGATCAGGAATCACGTTCACGCCGCCGACCAGCGCGAGCGAACAATCTCCCTGGTGCAGAGCCTGAATGGCGACGTGGAGAGCGACCAGAGACGACGAGCACGCCGTGTCCACGGTCATCGCCGGGCCTTCCAGCCCCAGCGTGTACGCGACCCTGCCGGAGATGGCACTGGTGACGCTGCCCGTGAGCACAAGGCCCTCGGACTCCTCCGTCAGCAGCTCGGAGTAGTTGACGCTGCCAGCTCCGACGAACACGCCGGTCTGGCTGCCCCGCAACGATCGCGGGTCGATCCCGGCCCGCTCGACCGCCTCCCAGGACACCTCCAGCAACAACCGCTGCTGCGGATCCATCGCCAGCGCCTCGCGCGGCGAGATGCCGAAGAAGCCCGCGTCGAACCCGGCCACGTCCTCCAGGAACCCGCCGGAACCCGTCAGTTCGGGATCCCAGCCTCGGTCGGCGGGGAACTCCGCGATCGCGTCACGTCCCGCGACCACCAGCTCCCACAGGTCGTCCGCCGATGCGACCCCACCGGGGAAGCGGCAGGACATGCCGACGATCACCACGGGATCCTCGGCCGGTCCGCCGACTGCGGTCGTCCGCACCGGCACGTCGGCCCGCGCCCCGAACAGCTCCGCCAGTAGATGATCAGCGAGGATCTCCGGCGTCGGATGGTCGAACGCCACCGTCGACGGCAGCGTGAGTCCGGTCGCGGTGGCAAGCCGGGCCCGGAGTTCCACCGCCATCAGGGAGTCGTAGCCGAGGTCGCGGAACGCCCTGTCCACGGCGACCGCGCCAGGACCGTCGTGCCCGAGCACAGCGGCCGCCTGCGTCCGCACGACGTCCAGCGCCGCACGCCGGCGCCCGGCCTCGTCCAGGCCCTCGAGACGCCGCCGGAACAACGGCTCCGCGCCATCCCCGCCATCTGCGGCACCGAGGATCTCGGCGACCTCCGGCAGCCCGGTCAGCAGCGCGCTGCCACGCCCCGAGGTGAACAGCGTGGCGAACTTCGACCAGTCGATGTCCGCCACGACCACGGCCGTCTCGTCGTGATCCAACGCGCTGCGCAACGCCGCGATGGCAGTGGCCGGGTGCATCGGCCGGATTCCCTGTCGCCGGAGCCGAGCGTCGGCGCCGGGATCCGCCGCCATTCCCGCTTCGGCCCACGCGCCCCACGCCACCGAGGTGGCCGGCAGGCCTTCCGCCCGCCTGAGTCCGGCCAGTCCGTCCAGGTAGGCGTTCGCGGCCGAGTAGGCCGCCTGACCGCCGCTGCCCCACACACCGGCGATCGAGGAGAACAGCACGAACGCCGTCAGCCCGTGCTCTCGGGTCGCCTCGTGGAGGTGCCGGGCCGAGGTGACCTTCGACCGCAGCACCGCGGTCAGCTGCTGACGGGTCAGTCCCGACAGCTCCTGGTCGTCCACCACACCAGCGGCGTGGAACACCGCCGTCAACGGCAGTTCCGCCGGAATCCCGGCGAGCACGGCGTCGACCGCGTCCCGGTCGGCGGCGTCACCGGCGACGACACTCACCTGGGAACCCAGTGCCGTCAGTTCGTTCCGCAGTTCCACGGTGCCTGGCGTGTCGATGCCGCGCCGCGACATCAGCACCAGATGCTCAGCACCGTTGTGCGCCAGCCAGCGCGCCACGACGCTGCCCAGCCCACCGGTCCCACCGGTGATCAGCACGGTGCCCGCCGGGCTCCAGGTGCCGCCGGCCCGCGCCGAGCTCCGCGCCTTCACCAGCCGCCGGCCGAACACTCCAGCCGGCCGTACGGCGATCTGGTCCTCAGTACCGGACGAGGTCAGCACACCGCGCAGACGGGTGGCGACGCCCTCGTCGACCACGGCCGGCAGGTCGACCAGTCCGCCCCACCACCGCGGGTGCTCCAGCGCCGCGGCCCGGCCGAAGCCCCAGATCGACGACTGCTCCGGACTGGTCACCGGATCGTCGTCGCCCACGGAGACCGCGCCCTGGGTCACGCACCACAACGGCACGGTTTGGCCGGTGTCGGCCATGGCCTGCGTCAGCACCAACGTCAGTTCGACGGAACCCGCCAGGCAGACCACACCCGAGAACGGGCCCGTCGCGACGAGCAGCTCCGCCAGCGCGGCCCGGTCGATCGTTTCCGCGACCTCGAGAAGCTCCGTGTCCGCGCCCAGCGCGGCGGTCACCACGCCGACCCGCTCACGATCGGACTCCCCCGCCGGCACGACGACCAGCCATCGGCCCACGCCACCGGCCACCGGCGCCGAAGCCAGCCGCGACCAGGAAATCCGATAGCGCAACGAATCCACCACGGACGACAGCTGCCGGCGCGCACGCCACGACGTCAGTGCGGGCGCCAGCACGGAGGCCGCGTCGTCGTCGATCCCCAGATCGGACGCGAGAGCTCCGACATCGGCCCGGTCCACCACAGCCCAGAAATCCGCGTCCACGAACCCGGCGTCGTTCGGCCGACCGATCTCCGGCCAGTACCGCTGGTGGTCGAAGGCGTAGGTCGGCAGGTCCGCCAGCCGTCCGGCGGGAACCACTCCCCGCCAGTCGACATCAACCCCGTTGACGTACAAACGCCCGAGCGCGTTCAGCAGCGTGGTTTCCTCGTCGCGTTCCTTGCGCAGCAACGGCACCGCGGGCACATCGTCGATCAACGCCGACAACACACCGTCTGGGCCCAGCTCAACGAACATCGTCACACCGGCGTCGGTCAGCGCCTGGACACCGTCGGCGAACCGCACCGTCTCCCGAACATGCCGCACCCAATACTCCGGCACGCCAAGCTCATCCGTGACCAGCGCACCGGTCACGTTCGACACCACCGCAATGCGCGGCTCACCGAACGACAAGCCCTCCACTACCTCGGCGAACTCCGCCAGCATCGGCTCCATCAACGGCGAATGGAACGCATGCGACACCCGCAACCGCGAGGTCTTCCGGTCCGCGAACGCCGCCAACACGCCGTCCACAGCGGACACTTCACCCGCGATCACCACCGAGTCGTGCCGGTTCACCGCAGCGATCGAAACACCGTCGGTCAGGTGCGGCACGACCTCGGATTCGGTGGCCTGAACCGCCACCATCGCCCCACCCTCGGGCAGTGCCTGCATCAACCGCGCCCGCGCACCAACCAACACACAAGCGTCATCAAGAGACAACACGCCCGCGACATGCGCGGCAGCCACCTCACCAATCGAATGCCCACCCACAAAATCAGGGCGCACACCCCACGACTCCAACAAACGGAACAACGCCACCTCAACCGCGAACAACCCCGGCTGAGCAAACTCCGTACGGTTCAACCGATCCTGATCCGCACCCCAGATCACCTCACGCAGAACCGGATCAAACCGCGACAGCACCTCGTCCAACGCCTCAGCGAACACCGGGAACCGCTCAGCCAGACCACGGCCCATCCCCACCCGCTGCGAACCCTGACCAGAGAACACAAACGCCACACGCTGGCCGGAGGCCGTACCGCGAGCCACCTCAGCGACGTCGGTCTCGGTCGCGAGCAACACCGCCCGGTGCTCGAACACCGAACGCCCCAGCAAGGTCCAGCCCACGTCGACCCGCGGGGCGTCGGCCGAACGCAACCGTGAGACCTGAGCCGCCAACGCCGACTCCGACCTCGCCGACACCACCCACGGCACCGCCGGCACCTCCACCGGCTCCGGCACCTCCACGACCGGCGCCTGTTCGACGACCACGTGCGCATTCGTGCCACTGATCCCGAACGACGACACACCGGCGCGGCGCGGACGATCCACCTCCGGCCAGGACACCGCCTCGGACAACAGCTCCACCGAGCCCGCCGACCAGTCCACATGCGACGACGGCTCATCCACGTGCAACGTCTGTGGCACCACACCATGGCGCAACGCCTGCACCATCTTGATCACACCGGCCGCACCGGCGGCGGCCTGCGTGTGGCCGAGGTTCGACTTCACCGACCCCAGCAACAACGGCCGATCCCGATCCTGACCATAGGTCGCCAGCAACGCCTGCGCCTCGATCGGATCACCCAGAGCGGTACCCGTGCCGTGCGCCTCGACAACGTCCACATCGGACGTGTTCAGCCCCGCCACTGCCAGTGCCCTGCGGATGACCCGCTGCTGCGACGGGCCGTTCGGCGCCGAGAGGCCGTTCGACGCACCGTCCTGGTTCACCGCCGAACCGCGCACCACCGCCAGCACACGGTGCCCGTTGCGCTGAGCGTCGGACAGACGCTCGACCACCAGCACTCCGACGCCTTCACCCCAGCCGGTGCCGTCCGCCGCGTCCGCGAACGCCTTGCACCGGCCGTCCGCCGCGAGTCCGCCCTGGCGGGAGAACTCCGTGAACACCAGGGAATCCGCCATGATCGACACACCGCCGGCCAGCGCGAGGGTGCACTCGCCGCCGCGCAGCGCCTGCACGGCGAGGTGCAACGCCACCAGGGCCGACGAGCACGCGGTGTCCACCGTGACCGCGGGGCCCTCGAAGCCGAAGGTGTAGGACACCCGGCCGGAGATGACGCTGGTCGTGTTGCCGGTCAGCACCAGGCCCTCGGACCCGTCGCCCAGCAGGCTCGCGTAGTCGGTGCCCGACGCCCCGGCGAACACGCCCGTCTGGCTGCCCCGCAACGATCGCGGGTCGATTCCGGCGTGCTCGATCGCCTCCCAGGACGTCTCCAGCAACAGCCGCTGCTGCGGATCCATCGCCAGCGCTTCCCGTGGCGAGATCCCGAAGAAACCCGCGTCGAACCCGGCCACGTCCTCCAGGAACCCGCCGGAGTCGGTCGAACCGCGCTCCGCGCCGAGATCCCAGCCACGATCACCGGGGATGCCGGCGATCGCGTCCCGGCCGGAGACGACCAGGTCCCACAGCTCGTCCGCGGACGTGACGCCACCGGGGAACCGGCAGGCCATGCCGACGATCGCGATCGGGTCGTCCGTCGTGGCGGCGACAGGTGCGGCCGGCGCGACGATCGGGCCGTCCGAGCCTGTCAGCTCCCGCACCAGGAACTCCGCCAGGGCGTCCGGTGTGGGGTAGTCGAACACGAGGGTGGCGGGCAACCGCAGCCCGGTGGCGGCGACCAGCCGGTTGCGCAGTTCGATCGAGGTGAGCGAGTCGAAGCCCAGGCCCCGGAACTCGACGCCCTGGTCGATCGCGCTCGGGCTGCCGTGCCCGAGCACCGCCGCCGCCTCCGCGCGGATCAGCTCGACCAGCGCCGGGATCCGCTCGTCGTCGGGCAGGCCGACCAGACGCCGGGCCAGGGAACCCGCGGTGCCGGAAGACCCGGCCCGAGCCGCGGTGCGCCGGGTGATCCCGNNCGCCACGTCCAGCCGGAGCGGAACCGTCAGCGCCTCGTCCAGGTTGACCGCCATGTCGTACAGGCGCAGGCCCTCCTCCACCGACAGCGGCGGCATGCCGTCCCTGGTCATCCGGTGGATGTCGGTGTCCGACAAGGAGGCCGTCATACCGCCGGACTGCTGCCAGGCGCCCCACGCCAGTGAGCGCGCGGGAAGACCCGTGCTCCTGCGGTTGTGGGCCAACGCGTCCAGGAAGGCGTTCGCCGCCGAGTAGGACGCCTGGCCCGGACTGCCCATCAGTCCGG
>NZ_MUYM01000063.1:1483-139377 GCF_002150765.1 Lentzea kentuckyensis | reverse complement strand
CTCGACGTCGACGACGACCCGCGTGACGTCGAGCAGGTAGCCGGGCTCGCGAGTCAGCACCACGCCGTCCGCACCGGCCAGCTCCAGCGCCCTGCGGACCTTCGCGACGTGCCCCTGCAACGTCTTCGTCCCCGTCGGCGGCACGTCCTCGCCCCACAGGCCGTCGACGAGCGCCGATCTGGACACCATCCGGCCGGTTCTCAACGCCAGCATCGCGAACACCGCACGCCGCCGCGCCCCGCCGAAGTGCACGGGACCCTCCGGCCCGCGAACCTCCAGCGGTCCGAGCAACCGCACCTCGATCGTCATCACCATTCCCCTCCCCTTGGCCACAAGAAGAGGCGTGCCACCGGTGTGCCGCGCCGTGGCACATAACGTTTCGATATACCGACCGACCACTCGGTCGGGGCTTCTGGTGTGCTGGGCTCATGGACATCGAGAAGGCGATCACCAGCCTGGATCTGCGACGGAAAGTGCGGCTGCTGACCGGTTCCGCGCTGTTCGCGCTGTGGGCCGAGCCGGAGATCGGGCTGGCGTCGCTGAAGCTGTCCGACGGCCCCACCGGCGTGCGCGGCGCCGAACTCAGGGGCGGCACGATCGCCTGCGTGCTGCCGAACGCCACGCTGCTGGCCCAGCACTGGGACGTCGCGCTGGCCCACGAGGTCGGCGAGGTGCTCGCGGACGAGGCGGCCGCGCAACAGGTGCACGTCGTGCTCGGCCCGACGATCAACCTGCACCGCACACCGCTCGGCGGCCGGCTCTTCGAGGCCTACAGCGAGGATCCGCTGCTGACCGGCGCGCTCGCCGCCGCGTACGTGCGCGGTCTGCAGGGCAAGGGCATCGCGGCGACGCCGAAGCACTACGTGGCCAACGAGTCCGAGACCGAACGCCGCACGGCGAGCTCGGAGCTGGACGAGAAGACGTTGCGCGAGGTGTACCTGCTGCCGTTCGAGATCGTCGTCCAGGACGCCGCGCCGTGGGCGATCATGGCGGCCTACAACAAGGTCAACGGCGTCCCCGCGACCGAGCACACCGACCTGGTCGAGGGCGTGCTCAAGGGCGAGTGGGGTTTCGACGGGCTGGTCATGTCCGACTGGTTCGCCACCCAGTCCACGGCCGAGAGCGCGAACGGCGGTCTCGACCTCGTGATGCCCGGTCCGGGCGGGCCGTGGGAGGACGAGCTCGTCGCGGCCGTCGAGGCGGGCGAGGTCGCCGAGTCGGTCATCGACGACCACCTGAACCGGCTGCTGCTCCTGGCTTCACGCACCGGTGCGTTCGGCGCGCAGCGCTCGTGGCCGGAAGACCTCCCCGCGCCGGACAGCGCCATCAGGCGTGAGCAGCTGCGGAGGTTCGCCGCCGGTGGCATGACCGTGCTGACGAACAACGGTGTGCTGCCGTTGGACGCGCCACGGGTCGCGTTGATCGGCCGGCACGCGATCGAGACCGTCGCCCAGGGCGGTGGCTCGGCCGGGGTGCGGCCACCGCACGTCATCTCCGTCGCCGACGGCCTGACCTCGTTGCTGGGCGAGCGGGTGTCCGTTGTGGACGGTGTGGAGGTCCGGTTCCGGCACGCCTCTCCTGGCACCGGTGTGCTGCGGGACATCCGGGCCACCACGTTCGACGCGGCCGGCGAGGTGCTGGCGTCGCGCGAGATGGAGATCGCCGAACTCGCGGCGTACGGCGGCTGGGCGCAGGGTGCCGCGTCGATCGAGGTGTCCGGCGAGGTCGTGCTGTCCGAGCCGACGCGCATGCAGGTCGGCGTGCGCGGGTTCGGCGACTGGACGCTGGAGGTCGCCGGCGAGTCGCACGCCACGCGCCTGGCCTGGGCGGACGGCATCGTGGAGGAAGCGCTGCTGAAGCCGCCGTTCTGGACGACCGAGGTGCTCCTCTCCCCCGGCGACCGCGTCACGGCCCGCGTCCGCGAGTCCGCCGCGCTGGTCGGTCTGATCACCCGGCCGGTCCCCCTGCCTCCCGCCGACGCGATCGGCGCCGCGGTCAGGGCCGCGCGCGAGGCGGACGTCGCGGTCGTGGTCGTCGGCCTGACCGAGGAGCAGGAGACCGAGGGCTTCGACAAGACCACGCTGGCGCTGCCGGGCGAGCAGGACGCGTTGGTCGCGGCGGTGGCGGCGGTCGCCCGGCGCACAGTGGTCGTGGTGAACGCGGCGACACCGATCCTGATGCCGTGGCTCGCGCAGGTCGACGCCGTGCTGTGGGCGGGTCTGCCGGGCCAGGAAGCCGGTGACGCCGTGGCGGCCGCGCTGCTCGGCCACGTCGAACCGGCCGGGCGGTTGGTCACCACGTTCCCGCGCGCGGACTCCGACGCGCTGACCCCGGTGCCGGTCGACGGCGTGCTGCCGTACACCGAGGGCACGGCGATCGGGTACCGCGGCGCCTCCGACCCGTTGTTCTGGTTCGGCCACGGTCTTGGCTACACCACCTGGGAGTACGGTGAGGCGTCCATTGTGGACGGCACGGTGTCCGTGCGGCTCACCAACACCGGCACCCGGCCGGGGCGCGAGGTCGTGCAGGTCTACCTGCGGCCGGACGACGAACCGGTGCGGTTGATCGGCTGGACCGTCGCGGACGTCGGCCCTGGTGACACCGTGCAGGTCGAGGTGCGGTGTGAGGCGCGGGCGCAGCGGGTGTGGGGGGACGGCTGGCAGCCGTTGCGCGGCGGCGAGCTGCTGATCGCCCGCGGGCTCGGCGACGTCCGGGTTACCCTGCGGGCCGATCAGGAGTGAGGTGAGCGGTGTCGTTCCCGCCCAGGTACCGGGCCAAGTCGCGGGTGGACCTCTCGGGTGAGGAGTCCAGGGCGAAGGCGGTGGCCGTCGCGACCGAACTGTTCGCGACGGCGGGCTTCAAGGGCACGTCGGTCGCCGCTGTCGCGGCCAGGACCGGCCTGTCGCAATCCGGTCTGCTGCACCACTTCCCCAGCAAGGCGGCGTTGCTCGCGGCCGTGCTCGAGGAACGCGACCGGCAGGACGGCGACTTCCTGACCGGCACCACCGCGCCGCCGTTGGGGTGGGCCGCGTTCGACGCGCTGACCGCGCTGGTGGCGCGCAACTCGACGCGGCCTCACCTCGTCGGGTTGTTCGTGCGGCTCGCGGCCGAGGGCACGGAACCGTCGCATCCGGCGCACGCGTGGGTGAAGCAGCATTACGCGAGCATCCGCACCTGGCTGACCGCAGCCGTGCGCACCGGCCAGGAACGCGGGGAGATCGCGGCGGAGGCACCCGTCGACACACTGGTGCGCACGACGATCGCGGTGATCGACGGGTTGCAGCAGCAGTGGTTGCTGCAACCGGACGAAGTGGCGATGGCCGCGGAATTCGAGGCGTTCGCGGACACTTTGCGGGCTCGCTGGAGTACCCTCGACGCCGGGTGAAGTCATGTGCATTTCTCAGTGGCGGTGCTGAACTTCCACGGTATGCAGGCACTCGACGCGTGGCTGGTGGGCCACGACGCGGGCCTGGTCCTGCAGAGTCCTGATCCGGACAGTCCCCATCCCCTCCTGAACGGCCGTGTCGTGGCGCAGCATCCCGCGCCCGGCACGCCGGTCGAACGCTGGGCCGCGGTGACCGTCTGGATCGAGGGCGGCGGTGATGGCGGCGGTGTGCGCGAGCCGCGACGGCCGTTGCCTCGGCACCTGGAAGCTACGAAGTACTTCGACGAGTGTGGTTGAACAACAGGTTGAGCACGAAGGCGGTCAGCGCCGCGCTCGTGATGGCGCTGCCGCCGATCACCTGTGCCCACGCCGGGAACGACTGGTAGATCTTCGGGGCCACGACCGGGAGCAGGCCGACCCCGATCGTCACCGCGATGATCAGCAGGTTCCCGGTGTCCTCGAAGTCCACCCGGCGCAGGATCCCGATGCCCACGGCGGCGACCGTGGCGAACATGACCAGCCCGGCCGCGCCGACCACCGGCCCCGGCAGGGCGGCGACGATCTCGCCGAGCTTCGGGATCAGGCCCAGCACCACCAGAATCGCGCCGGCGACCGCGGCGACGTAGCGGCTGCGCACCTTGGTGATGCCGACGAGACCGACGTTCTGGCCGAAAACGGTGTCCAGGAACCCGTTCATGATCCCACCCAGCACCCCGGAGACGCCCTCGGCCGCCAGACCGCGCGCCAGGTCCTTCGACGTGACCGGACGGCCGGTCATCTCGCCGACCGCGAGCATGTCTGCGGTGGACTCGGTGAAGGTCACCAGCATCACGACGCACATGGAGAGCACCGCGGCCAACGGGAACTGCGGCGCGCCGAAGTGGAACGGCTGGGCGATCCCCAGCCACGCGGCGCCGCCCACGTTCGAGAAATCGGTCATGCCCAGGAAGATCGCCGCGATCGTGCCGCCGACCAGGCCGATCAGCACGCCCAGTTGCCCGAGCAGGCCGCGCGCGAACCGTCCGACGAGCACGATCACCAGCACGATGCCGAACGCCAGCGCGAGTTCCCTGCCGGAACCCACCCCGTCCTGGCCCGTGATCAGCCCGGCCCCCACGCCGATGAGCGACAACCCGATCACCGTGATCACCGAGCCGGTGACGACGGGCGGAAAGAACCGGACGGCTCGGGCGAACGGCACCGCGACCAGGATCCCGAACACACCGGCGGCGAGCATCGAGCCGTAGACCGCCTGCACGCCGTACTGGCCCGCGATCAGGATCATCGGCGTCACGGCGGTGAACGTCGCGCCGGCCACGACCGGCAGCCGGATGCCCAGGACGTTACCGATCCCGAGCGACTGCAGCAGCGTGATCAGGCCCGCCACCAGCAGATCGGCGTTCACCAGCAGGCCGATGGTGTGGGTGTCGAGGCCGGCGGCGGCGCCGAAGACGAGCGGCACCGTGACGCAGCCGGTGTACATGGCGAGGACGTGCTGCAAACCGAGCAGTCCGAGCCTGGCAGGTGGCAGAACCTCGTCGACCGGATGCTTGAGAGCCATGCGGATGTGTTTAGTGCCTGGTCGTTGCGGTGACATCACGCCGGGGAGAACTCGCCCGCTCAGCGGTACGTTCGGGGGCATGACCGAGCCGGTGACGCCGTTGACGCCGCGTCCGGTGCGGATCGCGTCCGTCGGCCAGTGGTGGCGTGACGTGACGTTCCTGCACTGGGCCGTGCCGCCGGAGTCGGTCGCGGGGTTCCTGCCCGCGGGCACCCGGCCGGACGTGCTGAACGGCGTCACGTACGTCGGCCTGGTGCCGTTCCGGATGCACCCGATCGGCGGCACGGTCGGGCCGCGGCTGCCCTACGTCGGCACGTTCTGCGAGACCAACGTCCGCCTCTACTCGGTCGACGACGCCGGTCGGCGCGGGGTCGTGTTCCTGTCCCTCGACGCCAGCCGCATCGTCCCGGTGATGGGCGCCCGGCTCAGTTCGCGGTTGCCGTACAAGTGGTCGTCGATGCGGTTGAAACGCTCCGGCGACGTGCTCACCTACACCTGCCGGCGCATCTGGCCGGAGCCTCGCGGCACGTCGAGCCGGGTGGTGGTACGGGTGGGGCGGCCGATCGAACCCGACGAGCTCAGCCGCTTCCTCACCGCCCGCTGGGGCCTGCACGTGTCCTGGTACGGCAGGACGATCTACCTGCCCAACGACCATCCGGAGTGGCGGCTGCACGAGGCCGAACTGCTGGACCTCGACGACGGCCTGGTGGCAGCCGCCGGACCGGGAGCCCCCCAGGGACCCCCGGTCAGCGTGCTGCACTCGCCCGGCGTGCCGGTTCGATTCGGCGTGCCGTCGAAGTAGGTGGTGGCCCGGCCCAGTCTGGGGGACCCGTCCGGGCCACCGGTCTTGCGGTAGGTGGCCGACGTGCGCGGTGACTTTCACACGTCGGCCGGGTTCTTGGGGGAACCGGACCCGGTCACTGCGCCGACCCCCTGTCCCAGGTCTTCTCGGGCCCGGCGGCGCAGGTTCCGGATCTGAGTACAAAGGTGCCAGGAGACGCGCACAGATTTCGCCCAGGCCGCGCACAGACGGCCTGGGCGTGCGCGAGGATGGCTTGTCCGAACGACCCCGAACATCAAGGAGAAATGCACCTGTGGAGTTCCTGCTGCTCGGCTCGCTGGCGGTACGGCGGACGGGCACACCGCTGGAGCTGGGCGGACCACGGCAACGCGCCGTGCTCACGATGCTGTTGCTGCACGCCAACGAAGCCGTCAGCGTCGCACAGCTGACTGAGGCGGTCTGGGACTCACCGCCGGTGTCACCGGAGTCGAACCTGCGCACCTACGTGGCAGGGTTGCGCAAGGTTCTCGGCGAACGGCTGATCACCCGGCCCGGTCACGGCTACCAGCTCGTCGTCGAGCCCGGTGAGCTCGACCTGGACGCGTTCGAGCGACTTGTGCGGTCGGGCGAGGAAGCCGCGGCGGACGGCGACGCCAAGGGCGCCGCGGACCTGTTCGCCCAGGCGCTGGCCAGGTGGCACGGGGTTCCGACCGCTGAGCTGTCCGCAGGTCCGTTGCTGCGCGCGGAGTTCACGCGGCTGCAGGAGAAACGGCTGACCGCGGTCGAGCGGTACGCGAAGGCGGCGCTGGAACTGGGCCGGTTCGACGACGTGATCGACCGGCTGCGGCGGGAGACGGCGCAGCACCCGTTGCGCGAGGAGCTGTGGGCGCAGCTGATGCTGGCGCTGGACCGCTCCGGGCGTCGTGGTGAGGCGCTGGAGGCCTATGCGGCCGCGCGCAAGCACATGGTCGAGCAGGTCGGCGTGGAGCCGGGCGCCCGGCTGCGGCAGTTGCAGCAGGTGATCCTCGAAAGCCGGGTGCCCTCGCCGGCGGCTCTGAACGCGCACCGCCAGCTGCCGATGGACATCGCCGAGTTCACCGGCCGTGAGTCGGAGCTGCGGCGGCTGTGCGAGCCGGGCCCGCACTCGACGGTCGTGATCTCCGCGATCGAGGGCATGGCCGGCGTCGGCAAGACGAAACTGGCCGTGCGGGCGGCACATCAGCTCGTGTCGCGCTATCCGGACGTGCAGCTGTGGGCCGATCTGCACGGCTTCGACGCGGACGAACTCCCGGCGGACCCCGCGGCGGTGCTGGAGAGCTTCCTGCGCCTGCTGGGCGTGCCGGGCGGGCAGATCCCGGAGTCGCTGGAGTCACGCGCGGCGTTGTACCGCGACCGGCTGGCGGGCAAGCGCGCGTTGGTGCTGCTGGACAACGCGGCGGGCGAGGACCAGATCCGGCCGTTGCTGCCCGGCGGTGCGTCGTGCCTGGTGCTGGTCACCAGCCGCCGCACGCTGTTGCGGCTCGACGGGGTGAAGTCGCTGTCGCTGGACGTCTTCACGCCCGGCGAGGCGGTCAGGCTGCTGGCGCGCATCGCCGGTGAGGATCGGGTGAACGCCGACCGCGAGGCGGCCGAACGCGTCGCGGAGCTGTGCGGGCACCTGCCGATCGCCGTGGCGCTGGCCGCCAAACGGCTCGCCCGCCGTCCACAGTGGACCGTGCTGGACCTGGTGGCCCAGCTGGAAAGAGGGGGCGGTCTCGGTGCGCGGGGCGTGTTCGACCTCTCGTACCAGGCGTTGCCTGAGCACCAGAGGCGCCTGTTTCGACTCCTCGGGCTCCACCCGGGAGAGGACGTCACGGCCGAATCCGCCGCCGCCCTCGCCGGGCTGACCGCGTACGAGGCCGAGGACCTGCTGGAGACGTTGCTCGACGAACACCTGCTGCAGCAGCACACACCTGGGCGTTACGGATTGCACGACCTGTTGCGCGCGTACGCCGTTGAACAGGTCACGGCCGCCGAGCCGCCGCCTGCCCGTTCGCTGGTGCGGCGGCGGGTGATGGACTGGTACGTGCACACGTCGTGGCAGAGCGCGCAGCAGCTGAACCCGCAGCGCAAGCTGGAGATCCGGCCTGCGGACCCGGCCGTGCACCCCCGCACGTTCGCCGACCGGGATGCCGCCTTGCTGTGGTGCGACACCGAACGCGCGAACCTCGTCGCGGCCATCCGCGAGGCGGCCGAGCACGGGCTGCCGGAACACTCCTGGACCCTCGCCCAGTGCCTGTGGGACTTCTTCAACCTCCGCAAGCACTGGGCCGACTGGATCGACACGCACGGGGTCGCGCTGGCCGCGGCGCGTTCGGTGGGCGACCGCAGTGCCGAGGGCCGGATGCTGATCACCTTGGGCATCGCGTTGCGCGAGGTCCGGCGGCACGACGAGTCCATCGAGTGCTACCAGCAGGCGTTGGCGATCTTCCGCGCGATCGGCGACAAATCGCGGCAGGAGCCGACGCTGAACAACCTCGGCATCGTGTACATGGTGCAGAAGCGGGTCGACGACGCGTTGTCGTGCTTCGAGCAGGCGGCCGAGATCGCCCGTGAGCTGGGCAACCTGCACACGGAAGCGGTGATGCTGAACAACATCGCCCTGCTGCACGCCGACGCCGGCCGGTTCGACGTCGCGCTGGCCCGCTACCTGCGGGCGTTGGAGATCCGGCAGGAGGTCAAGGACCCGTACAGCGAGGCGATCCTGCTCAACAACATCGGCGAGGTGTACCGGGGGTTGGCCGACTTCCCGCAGGCGGCGTCGTACATCGACCGGGCGCTGGAGACGTTCCGGGCGATCGGCGACCTGTACGGGCAGGCCGAGGCGCTGGACAACCTGGGGCTGGCGCTGGACGGCCTCGGGGACCGGCGCGGGGCGGAGAAGTGCTGGCTGGAGTCCGTGACGCTGTTCGAGGAGCTGGGCGAACCGAGGGCGGACGAGGTCCGCGCCCGGCTCTAGGCGTCTGCAAGTACCACCAACCGATGATCAAACCGCCGGTAACTGCAACCAACCTGTTCGACGAGCGCCGAACAGGTTGGTTGCAGTTACCGGCCTGTTGATGTTGAGTTGGTGGTACTTGCAGACGTCTTGGCCTGGCGATGGTCAGATCTCCACCGAATCCAGCAGGGAGTCGACCGTCGGCTCGATCGCGGCCGCCGCTCGCGCGTCCCGGAACCTGCGCTCGATGCCCAGGTCCCGCCGGAACGCCGCGTCCCCGCACACCTTCATCGCCAGGTCGGTCACCGCGACCGCGGCCTCGGTCGCGGTGACCGCCAGCAGCCGGACCCGGTCGGCGGACCGTTCCGGATGCCACGTCACCGCGGACAGGGTGTCGTTGTAGAGCACCCGAACCGAGTCGGTGCGCAGCCGCATCCGGACCAGATCGGCCCGTGTGCGCGGGTCACCGCCGCCGAGATGTCTCAGCGCCGCGGCCAGCGCACCCTCCATCAGCCCCAGCGACACGGCGGCCCCGAGCACCAGGAACCACGGGAACGCCAGCTCTTCCGACCACAGCTGGTTGGACGCCGGCACCCGCACGGGATCCGCCTCCACGCACGTGGCGACGGTCCCGCGCAACCCCATCCCGGCGTGGTCGGCCGGCACCAGCAGTCCCGGTGCCTGTGCGGGCACCAGGAACAACGCGGCACCGCACGACCAGACGTAGCTGTCCGCCTCACCGGCCGCGATCACCCAGTTCTTGCGCGCCCGCACCTGCACCACGTCGCCGTGCACGGACACCACGCCGTCAGAGCCGAACGCCGCCAACGTCGAGAGGTGCCGACCGGCCGCGATCTCCGCACGCAGCCAGTGCGGACCGGAGCGGTCCAGCACAGCGGCCGCGGAGTAGTGCGAGCGCAACACGGAAGCCGTTGCGCCGCAGACACTTGCGACGTGTTCGACCACTCGCCCGGCCGACCGGAGGTCCTGCCCTCCCCCGCCGACCGTGCGCGAGATGGTCATGCCCAGGATGCCGCTGGCGCCCAGCGAGTTCAGTGCCGCGCGCGGGAATCTGGCCTGTTGGTCGACATCGGCGGCCTGCGGGGCCACCACGTTCTGCACGATGCGGAGCAGGTCCGCGCGATAGGTCACGTTGGCGGGTAGAGAGAGTAGGAGGGGAAGTTGCCGTACGGCCGTTCGTCGGGCGGGCCCTCTGTGACGGCGTGCACCAGCAACGAGCCACCTACGAACGCACCGCGCCACGACGCGCCACGGCCACCGAACACCTCGTCACGGTCACCGCGCGACCGCGGCTTGTTGATCCCGACCTTGAAGGCCTGGACGTCCGCGCTCAACCGCCGTGCCGTGGCCTCGTCGTCGCAAGCCAGCGAGGCGACCAACGCGCCGTTCGAGGCGTTCATCGCGGCCAGCAGCTCGGCCTCGGTGTCCACCAGCACGATCGTGTCGACCGGACCGAACGGTTCGGCGTGGTGCAGCACGGACGACCGCGGCGGGTCGAGGATCGCGACCGGTGCCAGGTAGGCGGCGGTCTGCTGGCCGGGCAGGAACCGGCCGTCGTCGGGTGATCCCCGGTACAGCGGCACGCCACCGGCCCTGATCGCCTCGTCCACGACGTCGCCGAGTTCCTTGGCCTTCGCGTCGTTGATCAGCGGGCCGAAGTCCAGCGTCGGCAGCTCGTCGCCGGGTGAAGCGACGGCGAGCGGGTGACCGAACTTCACGTCCCGTACCGCGGGCAGGTAGACGTTCAGGAACTTGTCGAACAACGACCGCTGCACGACGTAGCGCGGGTAGGCGGTGCAACGCTGCTTGCCGTAGTCGAAGGCCTTGCGGATCTGCGTGCCGAGCATGTCCCACGAGTCGGTTTCCCAGACACCCCAGCAGTTCAGGCCCTCCTGCTCCAGCACGTGCCGGCGCTGGGAGTCGACCAGCCGGGTCGCGATGGCGCTGCCGACGTCGCGACCGCCCACAAAGGACACACAGCCCAGGAACGACGACCCGACCAGCACCGGTGCCAGCTCGGCCCCGCTCCCGCTGACCAGTGTGAACGGCAGTCCCGACCGCACCGCCAGCGCCGTGGCGAGGGTCAGGCAGCTCACGCCGCCGTCGGTCGGTGCCTTGGCGATGACGGCGTTGCCCGCCAACGCCTGCACCAGCATCGCGTGCATCAGCACGCTCATCGGGTAGTTCCAGGAGGCGATGTTGCTGACCGGGCCGTTCAACGGTGTCCGGCCCGCGAGCATTCCGTCGATCTCCTCGACGTACCACCGCACACCCTCGATGCAGCGGTCGACGTCGGCCGTCGCGAGCCGCCACGGCTTGCCGATCTCCCACACCAGCAGCAACGACAGCAGGTCGCGGTGCTCAGTCAGGGCGTTCAGGGCCTCCGAAACGCGCGCTTTGCGTTCCGCGAGAGGCACTTCGCGCCACTCCATGTGCTGCTCGACGGCGGAGACCACCGCGCGGCCCGCGACGTCGAAGTCGAGGAACGGCGGGCCCGCGATGGTGGAGCCGTCGACGGGGGTGGTGGCGGGCATCGGTTCGCCGGAACGGCTCCACCCGCCGCCGAAGTGGTTGAGCAGCCGATCGTCGTGGAACGCTTCCGGTGCGACCTTGACGCACTGCGAATACACGTCGTTCCAGGAAGTTCCGGGCTTGAGGATCAACGACATCGGAGCGCCCTCCCGGTGTCCGGAGAATCAGCGGTTTTGCACGTGTTGCCAGCCGAAGCGGCCCTTGATGCACAGGTTTCCGTGCGTGACAGTGCTTTCGTGCGGTGACGTGACCTTGACGATCTCGTTGTCCTGCACGTGCAGCGTGAGGTTGCATCCGACACCGCAGAACGTGCAGATGGTCGTGGTCTCGGTCTGCTTCGACTCGTCCCACGTGCCGTCTTCGCGCTTGTCGTGCTCGCGCTTGAAGCTCAGCGCACCGGTCGGACAGACCTCGATGCAGTTGCCGCAGTACACGCACGCGCTGTCGGGCAACGGCGCGGAGAACTCGGTCGAGATCCGCGAGTCGAAGCCGCGGCCGGCCACCGAGATCGCGAAGCTGTTCTGCCACTGGTCGCCGCACGCGTCAACGCACTTGTAACACATGATGCACTTGCCGTAGTCGCGGACGTACAGCGGATTGTCCACTATGGTCGGTTGACGTTTCGTGGCGGCGTCCGGCCCGAACCGGGAGGGGTCGGCGCCGCACGCGGACATCCACTCGTCCACGTGCGGCGTGGTGGAGAGGTCCGTCGCGGACCCGAGAAGTTCCAGCACCAGCTTGCGGCTGTGTTGCGTGCGCTCGGAGTCGGTGCGCACGACCATGCCCGGCTCGACCTTGCGCGAGCACGACGGCACCAGCGTGCGCGAACCCTCGACCTCGACCATGCACACGCGGCAGGCGTTGGCGGGCTTCAACGTGTCGCCGTAACAGAGGGTGGGAATCGACTTCCCGGACGCCGTGCAGGCGTCCAGGATCGTCGCACCTTCCGGCACGCGAACGCTTTCACCGTCCAGCGTCAGCTCGACCAGCCGCTTCGGAAGCCCGATCTCGACGATCGTCATTTCGTCGCCTCCTCCGCGTAACCCAGCCGATCAAGAGCCGATTCGATGGCGTTCCACGCTGTCTGACCGAGACCGCAGATGGACGAGTCCCGCATGACCTGCCCGACTTCACGCAACAGCTGGAGATCAGCCGCGCCGGTGCTCAGCGGACGCTTGCCGACGAGCCGGTGCAGCGCCTCTTCCTGCCGCACGGTCCCGATCCGGCACGGCACGCACTGCCCGCACGACTCGTCGCGGAAGAAAGCGGCGATGCGCAACAGGAAGCTGCCCAGGTCAGCGGTGTCGTCGAGCACGAGCACCACACCGGAGCCGAGGGTGGTGCCGGCGGCCCGCGCGTCCTCCAGGGTGAGCGGCAGGTCGAGCTCGTCCGGGCGAACGAACCCGCCTGCCGCCCCGCCGAGCAGTACCGCTCGCAGCTCCCGGCCTGGCGGCACGCCACCCGCCAGATCGAGGAGTTCCCCGAGCGTGGTGCCGAACGGCACCTCGTACACGCCCGGACGACTCACGTTGCCCGACAGGCAGAACAGCTTCGACCCGGTGGACCCGGCGGTGCCGGTCCGGGTGTAGGCCTCGCCGCCCTCCGTGAGGATCACCGGCACGTTCACCAGCGTCTCCACGTTGTTGACCACGGTCGGCTTGCCGAAGAGTCCTGCCTCCACCGGGAAGGGAGGCTTCGACCGCGGCTCACCGCGGAAGCCCTCGATGGAGTTGAAGATCGCGGTTTCCTCGCCGCAGATGTACGCGCCGGCACCGCGGCGGATCTCGATGTCGAACGAGAAACCCTCGTGTCCCATGATGTTCGTGCCGAGGAACCCGCGCTCGCGCGCCTTCGAGATCGCGTTGCGCAACAGGTGCAGCGCCAGCGGATACTCGCCGCGCAGGTACAGGTAACCCTTCGAACACCCCGCGGCGAACCCGGCGATCGTCATCGACTCGATCACCGAGAACGGGTCGCCCTCCATGAGCAGCCGGTCCTTGAACGTGCCGGGCTCGCTCTCGTCGGCGTTGCACACCAGGTAGTGCGGCCGGACGGGCTGGCGTGCGGTCGCGTCCCACTTGCGTCCCGTCGGGAACGCCGCACCACCGCGGCCCATCAGCTTGGCGTCGGTGACCTCGCGGATCACGCCGGACGGGCCCAGGAGGAGGGCCGTCCGCAACGCCGTGTAGCCGCCCGTCGCCCGGTAGTCGTCCAGCGACTCCGGATCGACGACGCCGACCCGTTCGAGCAGCCGCAGGCCGGGGTCACCGGCCTGTGGCACCTCCGCGCGCCCACCTTCGGAGTGGGAGGGACCAGCGGCCGCCACCGCGATCACCTCGCCGGCGTGGGTGGGCGCCAGGAGTTGCTCCTTCGCCACCTCCCCCGCCTCGAACGCGAGCGCCGCCGGAGCCTTCTCGCACACCCCGAGACAGGGGCTGCGCAGCCAGCCGCTCCGCGTGCCCGCCGGCCCGAGCTCGTCGGTCAGCCTGTCGCACAACGCTTTCGCGCCGTTGACCTGGCAGGCCAGGTCGACGCAGACGTGCACGATCTTCGCCGGCCGTTCGGTCAGCGAGAACAGCGAGTAGAAGCTCGCCACGCCGTACGCCTCGGCCGGTGGGACGTGCAGCACGCGGCAGATGTGGTTCAGCGCGCCCTGACTGATCCAGCCGACCCGGTCGTTGACGGCGTGCAGGGCGGGCAGCAACTGGTCGCGCCCCATGCCGTTGAACAGGTCCACGACCACGCGTTCGGCCTCGGTGGGCTCGACGTCGAGGAGTTTGAGGTCCACTCAGCCCACCGTCCCGGAAACAGCAGGCACCGGAAGCTTGTCGATGCGCACGGCCGCGGCCTTGTACTCGGCCGTTCCCGCGATCGGGCAGGTCGCCTCGATCGTGATGATGTTGACGTCGATCTCGTCCGGGAAGTGGAACGTCATGAACACGAGCCCCGGCGTGAGCCCGTCGTCGATCCGCACCGGCGCCTGGATCTGCCCGCGCCTGCTGGTGATCCGCACTTCCTCACCGGCCGTGACCCCGAGTGCCGCGGCGTCCTGCGGGCACAGGTCGAGCGTCTCGCCCATCCGCAACGGCGACTCGAACCCGCTCGACTGCACCCCGGTGTTGTAGGAGTCGAGCCGGCGCCCGGTGGTGAGCCGGAACGGGAACTCACTCGTCAGCTCGTCGACGGGCGGGCTGTGCGGCACCGGCGAGAACGTCGCGGGCATCCCGCGTTTCACCGGGTCCTCCTCCCACAACCGGCCGTGCAGGAAGCTGGGTTCGAGCGAGTCCTCGCTCGGGCACGGCCACTGGATGCCGCCGAGCTTTTCGAGCCGTTCGTAGGTCATGCCGGTGTGGATCGGCGACAGGCTGCGCAGCTCGTCCCAGACGTCCTCGCCGGTCTTGTGCTGCCAGTCCGCGCCGAGCCGCGTCGCGATCTCACCCATGATCTCGATGTCGTCGCGCGCACCCTCGGGCGGCGTGAGTGCCTTGCGCACCCGCTGCACCCGGCGCTCGCTGTTCGTGAACGTGCCGTCCGTCTCGCACCACGCCGCCGCGGCGGGCAACACGACGTGCGCGAGCTGCGCGGTCTTGGTGAGAAAGATGTCCTGCACCACCACGTGGTCCAAGTTGGACAGTCGCTTGATCGTGTGCTCGCAGTCGGCCTCGGACTGCACCGGGTTCTCCCCGATGATGTACACGGTGGTCATGTCACCGCGTTCCATCGCCTCCAGCATCTGGGTGAGGTTCCAGCCCTTGGCGGCCCTGAAGTTCGAGCCCCACGCGTCGTTGAACTTCTTGGCGACGTTCGGGTCCGTGATGTCCTGGAAGCCCGGCAACCGGTCCGGGATGGCGCCCATGTCGCCACCGCCCTGGACGTTGTTCTGCCCGCGCAACGGGTTCAGCCCGGCCCCGTACCGCCCGACCTGCCCGGTCAGCAGCGACAGGTTGATCAGGCTCAGCACGTTGTTGGTGCCGTTGTGGTGCTCGGTGATGCCCAGCGTCCAGCTGAGCTGCCCGCGATCGGCCTTGGCATAGGCGTGCGCGAGCTCGCGGATCAACTCGGCCGGCACCCCGGTCTCCAGTTCGGCGACCGGCAACGTCCACGGCTCGACGGCCTTCACGAACTCGTCGAAACCCTCGGTCGCCCGTTCGACGAACGACATGTTGATGAGGTTCGAGGCGATGATCTCGCGCGCGATGGCGTGGGCCAGCGGAATGTCCGTGCCGACGTTGAGCCGCAACCACTTGTGCGCCCACTTGCCGGTGCTCGTCAACCGCGGGTCGACCACGTACAGCTTCGCGCCCTTGTTGACGGCCTTGAGCACGTGCTGGAAGAAGATCGGGTGCGCCTCACGGGCGTTGGAGCCCCACAGGATGATGAGGTCGGCATCCTCGATCTCCTGGTACGAGGAAGTACCACCACCACTGCCGAACACCTTGGCGAGACCGGCCACACTCGGCGCGTGACACGTGCGGTTGCACGAGTCGACGTTGTTCGTCCCGATCACGGCCCTGGTGAACTTCTGCGCCATGTAGTTCATCTCGTTCGTGGCCCGCGCACAGGAGAACATGCCGAACGCGTCCGGACCCCCGTTGGCCACGTTCCTGCGGAAACCCTCTGCGGCGCGGTCCAGTGCCTCGTCCCAGGTGGCCGGGCGCAGGACGCCCGAGTCGCGCACCAGCGGCTGGGTCAGCCGGACGTAGGGCTCGGTCTTCTTCCGCCTGCTCATACGACACCTCCTGCTCCCATACTGTATGCAATCTTCGGTATGCGCTAGCCCTAGGCGAGAATTCCTCACCTGGGGACACCCCCACCGCGGCAACGGTGGCCTGCCCCAGTGATCATCAGGACCCGGCCCGGTTCACTGCAGGCATGACACCACCGATGTCCAGACGTGCCGCTCTGCGGGGAGCCGCGGTCGCGGTCGCCGCGGGCGCAGTCGTCACCCCGCCCGCAACCGCGGCCTCCACCGAGCAACGAGGTGAGCAGGCCCGGCAGTCGTTCACCGTGCGCGACAACAGGGGGCGGCAGCGCGTACTGGCCGACACGCGACGCCCGCCCGTGATCATCGGTGGCACGGTGATCCCGGCCGAGCAGCGCCAGGGGCCCGAGCACGGCACCTACCTGATCTTCAACGACGAGAACGGCTCCGAACGCGGTGGCGTCGTCGCGGGAGCCTCGGAGGCCAGCTTCTCCCTCGACTACGTCAACGCGCAGGCGCTCACCCTGGGCGCCAAGTGGCAGGGCGAGCACGGCGCGACCGCGTTGTTCTTCAAACAGATGCCCGACCCGCGCCTGCCTGTCGGGCGGACACCGCCGATGCCCACCAGGGTCGAGCTGGTCTGGTCGACCGCGGACGGCGCGGTGCTCGCGCTCAACGACTCGAAGGGCAGGCCCCGCATCGTGCTCTCGGTGGACGCGCAGGACGTGCCGAGCATCCGCGTGCTGGACGAACGCGGTGCCGTGGTCGGCAGCGTTCCCCTCGCCGAGCCGCCTGCGGTGCGCTAGCCGCGCACGGCGTACGAGTGCGCGCCCGTGCCCGCGAGCTTGCCGCCGTCGACGATCAGGTACTCGTCCCGGATCGGCGTTCCCGCGCAGAACGACTCCAGGATCTCCCTGGTACCAGCGGCATAGCGCGCCTGCGCGGACAACGAGCTGCCCGAGATGTGCGGCGTCATGCCGTGGTGCGGCATCGTCCGCCACGGGTGGCCGGACGGCGCGGGCTGCGGGAACCACACGTCACCCGCGTACCCGGCCAGCCGACCGCTCTGCAACGCCCGCACGACGGCGTCCCGGTCGGCGATCCGCGCTCGTGCGGTGTTGATGAGGTACGCACCGCGTTTCATGGAACCGATCAGCTCGTCGTCGAACAGGCCTTCGGTCTCGCGGTGCAGCGGCGCGTTGATCGTCACGACGTCGCAGTGCGGCACCATGTCCGCGGCCGAGGCGTGGAAGGTCAGCCCGAGCTCCTCCTCCACCTCCAGGGGCAGCCGGTGCCGGTCGGTGTAGTGCAGGTGCATGTCGAACGGCGCGAGCCGGCGAAGCACCGCCAGTCCGATGCGGCCGGCCGCGACGGTGCCGACGTGCATGCCCTCGACGTCGTACGAGCGCGCCACCGCGTCGGCGATGTTCCAGCCGCCGTCCAGCACGATCTGGTGGGCCGGCAGGAAGTTTCGGACCAGGTTCAGGATCGACATCACCACGTGCTCGGCGACGCTGATGCTGTTGCAGTAGGTCACCTCGGCGACTGTGACGCCGTGCGCGATGGCCGCGTCCAGGTCGACGTGGTCCGAGCCGATGCCCGCGGTCGGCGCGAGCTTCAAACGGGGAGCGCGGGCGAAGCGTTCTGCGGTCAGGTAGGCGGGCCAGAACGGCTGGGAGATCACGACGTCCGCGTCCGCCAGCTCGCGGTCGAAGACGGAGTCGGCGGAGTCCTTGTCCGAGGTGACGACCAGCTCGTGACCTGCCGCCTCCAGGAACGACCGCAGGCCCAGCTCACCGGACACGCTGCCGAGCAGGTGGCCGGGCGTGAAGTCCACGGAGGACGGAGTGGGCAGGGTCTGGCCACCGGGGTAGCCGGGCAGCGCCGGCAGGTCGTCCCTGGCGTACGTCTTCGGGTAGCCGGTAACCGGGTCGTCGTAGAGAACGCAGAGAATCTTCATGCCCTCCAGCATCGGAGCACCACCGGTGGCACGTCCAAGCGAAAGTTCCTATCCCGTCATAGCTCGCGTCTATCAAGATGCTTGTGCAGCATGCGATCCAGCTCCCCGCGCACGTCAAGACCGCGGGTCAGCCCGAGCATCGCCCGCGCCAGCAGGGAAACCTGGTCTCCCACGACGAGCCCGATCTGCGGCACGCGCTGGGGATCCTCGATCCGCACGACGCGCATTCCCTCGGGCGTCCCGAACATCTGCAACCACGCGTGCGCGATGACCGAAGACCACTTCCGGGTGGCCACATGCGCGTACAGCGTCGCGACGGTGTCGGCCTCGATCACCGGCACCGGCTGCACACCGGCGTCCGCGAAGATCCCGTCGAGAATCCGCCGGTTGCGCATCTTCGAGGTCAGCAAGCACAACGGCAGCGCGGCGACGTCGGCCCACCGCGCCACCGGACGGGAGGCGATCTCCTCGTCCGCGGGCGTCAGGAGCACGTACCGTTCCTCGTACAACGGCCTCGCGCGCACCGAGCTGTCGACGTAGGTCAGCGCGATGTCGAGCTCGAACTCGTCGAGCCGCCGCACGATCTCCCGCGACGGCAACGACTCCAGCGTCACCCGCACGTGCGGGTACCGCTCGCAGAACGGCGTGGTCAGCAACGGAGCCGCCGGCAGGGCCGTCGGTATCGCACCGATCCGCAACACACCCGACAGGGATTCGCGCATGCGCGACAGGTCCTGCCGCAGGGCATCGCGGTCCGCGAGCATGCGATGCGCCCACAACAGGACCCGTTCACCCTCCGGCGTCAGCGACTCGAACCGGCGGCCCCTGGACACGATCGGCACCCCGAGCTCGCGTTCGAGTTTGCTGATCGCCGCCGACAGCGACGGCTGGGACACGTGGCAGGCCTCCGCGGCGCGCGCGAAGTGGCGTTCACGGGCCAGGGCGACCAGGTATTCCAGCTGTCGCAGCAGCAACTCAGGACACCAGCGACGTGCGAGACAGCAGGTCGATCGCCGCGTAGACGTGCCGCAGCGTCGGTGCCGGCACGCGGGTGAGCTCGGCGATCTCCACCACGGCGGCGATGATCGCGTCGATCTCCAGCCGCTTGCCGGCCTCCAGGTCCTGCAGCATCGACGTCTTGTGGTGCCCGACCCGCCGGGCGCCGTCGATGCGCTTGTCGATCGAGATCCGCGGATCGCAGCCCGCGGCCCGCGCGATGGTCAGGGTCTCGGCCATCATCTGGGCCACGAGGTCGCGGCTGTCGTCGTGGTCGCAGATCTGCACCATGGTCGCGCGGGTCAGGGCGCTCAGCGGGTTGAACGCCACGTTGCCCATCAGCTTGATCCAGATGTCCTCGCGGACGTCCTTCTCCACCGGGCACTTCAGCCCGCCCGCGATCATCGCCTCGCTCAGCGCGACACACCGCGCCGAGATGCTGCGATCAGGCTCGCCGATCGAGAACCGGGTGCCCTCCAGGTGACGGATCACCCCGGGGGCCTCGATCTCGGTCGAGCAGTAGACGACACAGCCGATCGCCCGTTCCATCGGCAGCACGGCGGTGACCGAGCCACCGGGGTCCACGGCCTCGATCCGGTGTCCCTCCAGGGGATGTCCGGTCATGCCGTGGAAGTACCACCACGGGATCCCGTTCTGCGCCGCGATCACGGCGGTGTCCGGTCCCATCAGCGGTGCCAGCAGATCGCCTGACGACGCGTACGAGTACGCCTTCAGACCGAGGAAAACGTAGTCGACCTCGCCCACTTCGGCGGGATCCGAAGTCGCATGTGGACGCGCGGTGAAATCACCACGCGGACTCAGCACCCGCACGCCGTGCTCCCGCATGGCGGCGAGGTGGGGTCCACGCGCGATCAGGTGGACTTCCACGCCCGCACGATGCAAGGCCGCACCGACGTAGGCACCGATCGCTCCGGCTCCGAGAACAGCGATCTTCATAGCACGTCCCGCCCTGCTTGATCAGGTACGCAAGATTGCATACAGTATACGGACAATACGACCAGAGTGGTAGAAGTGCTTTTTGCATACCAAAAGCTGTATTCTGTGCCGCATGACCTCTTTGCCCAGTGGCCGCCGGGCCGCCCGCGGTTCACTCAGCGCCGCGGCGAGCCGCCGGGTCGAACGGCCGGCACCGCTGCGACAGGCCGTCTACGACGCCCTGCTCGAGCTCATCGTCAACCGCACCCTCGCGCCCGGCCAGCACCTGGTCGAGGCCGAGCTCGCCGAGTACCTGGGCGTGAGCAGGCAGCCGGTCCGCGAGGCGCTGCAGCGACTCCAGACCGACGGATGGGTCGACCTGCGGCCCGCCCAGGGCGCCTTCGTGCACACCCCGACCGAGGAGGAGGCCGACCAGCTGCTCGCCGTGCGCAGCGTGCTGGAGACCTACTCCGCCAAGCTCGCGGCCGAACACGCCACGCCGTCCGACGTGAAGATCCTGCGGAAGCTGCAGCACGCCGGCGAGGAGGCACTGGTCACCGCCAACGTCGAACGCCTGGTCAAGGCGAACGCCGACCTGCACGCCGCCATCGCGGCGATCGGCCGCAACAAGGTCCTGTCCGAGATGATCGGGCTGGTCGACCGCCGGGTGCGGTGGTACTACACCCCGATCGCCCGCCCGCGCAGCGGCGACTCCTGGAAGGAGCACGCCGAGCTGGTCGCCGCCATCGCCGATGGTGACGTAGAGCTGGCAGGCGAAGTCATGCACCGCCACGCGGAGCAGACGCGGATCACCTATCACGACCGCAAGACCACGGAGAGCGACTAACTCATTACGCTCAGATCACCCGAAATCGGTCATTTGGTGCCACACGGGTGATCCGCGACACGATGGTCGTGGATTGCATACAAAACGCAGTATGCTGAATGTCGGCAGGGACGGGATCAACGAGGACCCCAATGGGCAGCTCACCGAGTGGGTACCCAGGAGCGAAGACCCCGGCCGCAACCCTGCACCTCCCGTGCGACAGTGCCTGTTGGGCTTGTGCGCGCCTCGGGAGCCACCATCGACAGGAGGAAGACCATGTCCCGCTTGAAGAACTTCGCGCGTTCGCTCACCCAGCCGCGTGGGGGCGCCTCCGCCGACGGCCGCGCGATCGGCCTCGGACTGTCCACCGCGCTGAACGAACAGCGCAAGGACGCCGAGGCCGTCGCGGCCGTGGCCAAGACGCTGCGTCCCGACTCCGAAGGCAAGGACGCCGAGGGCCACACGATTCACGGCTGAGCACCCTCGACTCGTTGCTGGGAGCTCTCGGCCTCGACCTCCTCCACGGCGGCGCGCGCCGCCCTGCGAGAGGTGTGCAGGCTCCACACCGTGGTGATCGCGAGCGTCAGCACGATCACGCCGAGAGACGCCACGATCGGGATCTCCGGCGCCCAAGGAACACCGTGGTGGTGCATCGCCTCCAGGACCAGCTTGACCCCGATGAACGCGAGCACCACCGCAAGGCCCTTGCTGAGGTGCACCAGGCGATCCAGGAGACCACCCACCAGGAAGAAGAGCTGGCGCAGGCCCATCAGCGCGAACGCGTTGGCGGTCAGCACCAGGTACGGCTCCTTGGTGAGTCCGAAGATCGCGGGGATGGAGTCCACCGCGAACAGCAGATCCGTGGTGCCGACCGCGACCATGACGATCAGCAACGGACTCGCGCGCGGAAAGACCTTCCGCACCGCGCGCAGGGCCGCGTTCTCGGAGAACTCGGCTTCCTCACTCTCGTTGTGCGCCACCAGCTTCCACGCGGTGTAGATGAGGAACGCACCGAACACGTAGAAGAGCCAGTCGAACCGGGAGATCGCCTCGGCACCGACGGCGATGAAGATCGCCCGCAGCAGCAACGCCAGCAGGATGCCGACGATCAGCACCTTCTGCCGCTGCTCCCGCGGCACCGCGAACCGGGCCATGATCAGCACGAACACGAACAGGTTGTCGACGCTGAGGGAGTACTCGGTGATCCAGCCGGCGAAGAACTCGCCGCCGTGCTGCCCACCGGCGAACAGCGTCACGCCGAGTCCGAAGAGGACGGCCAGGCCCACGTAGAAGACGACCCAGCAGACCGACTCGCGGAACGACGGCTCGTGGGGCTTGCGCACCACCAGGTAGAAGTCGAACGCGATCACCAGGGCGAGTCCGCCCATGGTCGCGATCCACACCCAGACGGGCAGATCCAACATCCTTGGCTCCTTCGGCGGAAGGGAAGGTCAGCGGGAGGCGGTGGCGTCCGAACGCTGTCGCAGCCGCGCCGCGATCCGTTCGTGCAGCCACAGGAAGCCGATGGCCCAGCCGAAACTCACGATCCCCTGGTAGGCGAGGAAACCGGCCAGGTCCGCTGGCAGGCGAACCTGACCGGTGAGCACCAGGCTCACGGTGACCTCGTGCACCAGCCGGGCCGCGGGGAACGCGACCAGCCAGTAGAGAGCTACCGGAGCGAACCGCCCCGCCGGGAGTCGGCCCGCCGCCACCAGCAGGCCGAATCCACCACCGAACGCGCCCAGCGGCAGGCCGAGCGCCACCATCGTCACGAGAGCCCACCCGAGCGGCTGGCCGACGAGCGCGGCCAGCCCTCCCGCGATGAGCCCCGCCGCGAGCCCGACGAACGCGCCGGGCACCGCTTCTTTCAGAAAGCCTTCGCGGATCCGCTTCATCAGCCCACCACGACCCCGAACTTGATCAGGCTGAAGAACAGCATGCCCAGGTAGAACAAGGCGCCGAAGCCGATGATGAGGTTCGTGATCAGCTTGGGCCGGATGGGTTTGGGCAGCATCCGGTTGTTCACCAGCAGGAGCACCACGCAGTAGGCGCCCATGGCGAACGTCGACAGGAACGCGAGCACGTCGAGGATCGCTCCCGGTCCGTCGGCCGGTCCGAACAGCAGGATCAGGATGCCGAACGTGATGACACCCCAGAGGAATCCCGCGTAGAGGTGCGACATGCGGAACCTCTTCGCGCCCTTGACGAAGTGGTACGTCATGTCCGCCTGGCCGCGCGAGAACGAGTCGAACAGGCCGAGCGTGGCGTTCAGGCCGATCAACGCGATGAACCCGAGGAACACCGCGCCGAGCACCGGTCCGCCCGCTGACGCGAAGGCGTCCGACATGGCGTTGAGCGCAGCCTCGCGTTCACCGGACTCGATGAGCGCCTTGACGTCCGGCGAGGTCCGCGAAGCCGACTGGGCGAGGACCGTGAAAGAAACCGTGACGAGCATCGTGATGCCCCAGAACAACAGCAGGGCGTCGAACGTCACCCAGCGCCGCCAGCCCTTCCACTTGGCCAGCTCCGACTTGTCCTCGGTGTCGAACATGAAGCCGCGGGACGGCATCTGCTCTTCCTCGCCCGCGTGCCGCAACCCGCGCAGCTTCGGGATGTGCGCGCCCATGCCGGCGCCGCTGTCGCGCAGGTGCAGCGTGTACCACATCTGCTGCATGCCGGACGGGCCGGCGAACGCGATCGAGCCGACGATGATCGGGAACCACTCCGGCGACATGGCCTGCGCCGGGAAGTACCCGAACTGGAACATGCCGCTGATCGTGCTGGTCAGGTCGCCCCAGGTGCCGACCATCGCCGCCACCACGGCCGTGCTGACGACGAGCAGTCCGATGAGGATGGACAGCAGGTTCTCGAGCAGGTTGTAGATGACCTTGGCCAGGCTGAACAGGATCCCGACCAGGATCAGGCCGACACAGGCCGACACCGTCCACGGTATGCCGGTGATCTTTTCCAGAGCCGCCGCCCCTGCGGAGAGATGACCTGGCCAGATGTAGACGAGTATCGCCACCACGAAGAAGAACCACATGATCGGTTTGAACACGCGTGCGGCGCCGAAGAAGATGCTCTCGCCCGTCGCCATCGCGTACCTGGCCATTTCCAGCATGACGACGGCCTGCAACGTCACGCCGACCAGGAAGAGCCACCTGATGTCCGGTCCGAAGACCAGCACCAGGCGCGGCCACATGTAGGACTCGCCCATGCCCACGCCGAGCGCCACCAGGAACACCGTGGGACCGAGCAGGTGGATCGACGGTGGTGCGTCTGGCAGTTTCCTGATGGGCATCGCTTCCAGTCGGCCCGCGGGCCAGACGCGCTCCTTCTCAGGGGGCGGGCTGACTTCTGTTCGGGCGACCAGATTTGGATCATCCACGGTTAACAACCTCCAGAGGACCGGCTCTTTCGACTGACCTCCCTGGCGGGTTCGCGACCGTGGGCGTGTCACGGTCGCGGACGGGCCATCTCTCCCTTGCTACACAAGAACCCTGCTGCTACCCAAGCAGACCAGCGGCACGTGCCCACCGGTATTTGGCGCCCAGTACCGCGACAGGTTTCTCCGTTGTGTACGGATACGCAACCACCCCGTTCCGGTACAGGTACTCGCTGGCCTCCTCGACCTGGACGTCGCCGGCGAGCGAGGCGACGACGGGCTTGTGGATGCCGTTCGCCCGGTACTCCTCCACGACGTCGACCACGAGCTTCGCGAACACCATCGGTGGCGTGACGATGGTGTGCCAGTAGCCCAGGATCAGCGAGTGGATGCGGTCGTCCGCGAGTCCGAGCGCGATCGTGTTCCGGTACGTCGAGGGCGGTTCCCCGCCGGTGATGTCGACCGGGTTGCCCGCCGCGCCGAACGGCGGGATGAACTTCCGGAACGCCGCGTCCAGATCGTCCGGAATGGTCATGAGCGACAACCCGTTGTCCACACAGGCGTCCGAGAGCAGCACGCCCGAGCCGCCCGCGCCGGTGATGATGACGACGTTCTCGCCCTTCGGCGTGGCCAGCAGCGGAATGCCGCGCGCGTACTCGAGCAGGTCGTTCAGGCCGGGTGCGCGGATCACGCCGCTCTGCCTGAGGATGTCGTCGTAGACCCGGTCGTTGCCCGCCAGCGCGCCGGTGTGCGAGCTGGCGGCCTTGGCTCCCTGGTCGGTGCGGCCGGCCTTCAGCACGACGACCGGTTTCTTTTCCGAGACCCGTTTCGCCGTTTCCGCGAAGGAACGACCGTCCTTCAGGTCTTCCAGGTGCATCGCGACGAGCTGGGTGTTCGGGTCCTGCTCGAAGAACGTCAGCAGGTCGTCCTCGTCGATGTCGGCCTTGTTGCCCACACCGACGATCGCGGAGACGCCCATGCCCGCGGAACGGCTGAATCCGAGGATTGCCATACCGATTCCGCCACTCTGCGACGACAGCGCGACTCCGCCCTTGACGTCGTACGGCGTGCAGAACGTCGCCGAGAGGTTCTCCGGCGTGTAGTAGTAGCCGTAGATGTTCGGACCGAGGATGCGCACGCCGTGCTTGCGCGCGATCTCCACGATCTCGTTCTGCAGCTCGACGTTGCCCGTCTCGCCGAACCCGGACGGGATCATGATCGCGCCGGCGACGCCCTTCCTGCCGACTTCCTCCAGCGCGGCCGGCACGAACTTGGCCGGGATCGCGAACACCGCGACGTCGACGTCTCCCGGCACGTCGGCGATGCTCGCGAACGCTTTCCTGTCCAGGATCTCGTCGGCCTTGGGGTTGATCGGGTAGATGTCGCCCCGGAACCCGCCGTTGACGAGGTTCTTCATCACCGAGTTGCCGATCTTGCCCTCTTCGTTCGAGGCACCGATCACGGCGACTGCGGCCGGCTTCATGATCCGGTTCATCGAGGCGAGGATCTCGTCCTGGGTGAACCGGTGCGGCTGGATCGCGGCGTTCTCGTCCACGAGGATCCGGACGTCGACCGCGGTGGCGCCACCGGGAGTGGCGAGCACCGGGTTGAGGTCGACCTCCGCGAGCTGCGGGAAGTCGGTGACCAGGGCCGAGACGCGGTGGATCAGGTCGGCGAGCTTGTGCGTGTCGACGCCTTGCGCGCCACGCACTCCGTGCAGGATCTCCGCGGCGGCGATGCCGTTGACCATGGACAGCGCCTCGGAGGCGCTCGTGGGCGCCAGCCGGAACGTGACGTCCTTGAGCACCTCGACCAGCACACCGCCGAGACCGAACGCGACGATCTTGCCGAACGTCTCGTCGGTGGTGGCGCCCACGATCACCTCGTGGACGTCCTTGCCGGTCGGCAGCTGCTGCTGGACCTGGACGCCGGTGATCTCGGCGTCGGCCAGGTAGTTCTTGGCGTTGTGGATGATCGTGCGGTAGCCGTCGGCCACCTCACTGGCGTTGCGCAGGCCCACCAGGACGCCGCCGGCCTCGGTCTTGTGCAGGATGTCCGGTGAGACGATCTTGAGCACGACCGGGTAGCCGATCTCCTCGGCGAACGCGACGGCGCCCTCCGACGACTTCGCCAGCGCCTCGGCCGGGGTCGCGATCCCGTAGGCGTCGCAGACCCGCTTGCCCTCCGGTGCGGTGAGCGACGACCGTCCCTCCGCCCGCACCTTCGCGAGTACGTTCTCGACCGCGGCGCGGTCGTAGTCGTTGTCCGGCATGAGATTTCGTCTCCCTAAGGGTTCAGATGACGCCGGCGGTGCGCAGTTCGGCCAGTCGTTCGGTGCTGTAGCCCAACGCCCCGAGCACTTCGTCGTTGTGCTCACCGAGCAGCGGCGGGCGCCTCATCTCGACGACCGAGTCGGAGAGCTTGAGCGGGTTGCCGACCGTCTTGAACGTGCCGCGCTCGGGATGCTCGACCTCGACGACGGTGCCCAGTTCGGCCAGCGTCGCGTCCTCGATGATCTCCTTTGTGGACAGAATGGGTCCGCACGGGATGTTGTGGGCGTTGAGCTTGTCCATCACCTCCCACTTGGTGTGCTTCTCCGTCCACTCCTCGATCAGCGCGAACGCCTTGTCCAGCTTGGACAACCGGACCTCGGGCGTGGCCCAGGCCGGGTCCTCGGCGAGCTCGGGCCTGCCGATCAGCTCGGTCAGCGGCTTCCACCCGACCGGCTGGATGATCACGTAGATGTAGTCGTTGGGGCCGCCGGGGGCACAGCGCACCGCCCAGCCGGGCTGGCCACCACCGGATGCGTTGCCGGAGCGGGGCACCTCGTCCCCGAACTGCTCGTTCGGGTACTCCCCCAGCGGCCCGTGGGCGAGCCGCTGCTGGTCGCGCAGCTTCACCCGGCACAGGTTGAGCACGGCGTCCTGCATCGCGACCTGGACGCGCTGCCCGCGGCCGGTGTTGGTCCGCTGGTACAGCGCGGCCAGGATCGCGGCCACCAGGTGGATTCCGGTACCGGAGTCGCCGATCTGCGCGCCGGTGGCGAGCGGCGGTCCCTCCTCGAACCCGGTGGTGCTCATCGAGCCGCCCATGGCCTGCGCGATCACCTCGTACGCCTTGAAGTCGGCGTAGCGGCCGGGCCCGAAGCCCTTGATCGACGCGTAGATCAGCTTCTCGTTGAGAGCCTGCAGCTTCTCCCACGGGTAGCCGAACCGTTCGACGACGCCGGGGCCGAAGTTCTCGACGAGGACGTCGACGTCACCGATGAGCTTCTCGAAGACCTCTTTGCCTTCCGGGGCCTTCATGTTCAGCGTGATGCTTCGCTTGTTGCAGTTGAGCATCGTGAAGTAGAGACTGTCCACTTCGGGCAGATCACGCAGCTGACCACGCGTGATGTCACCGCGTCCCGGCGTTTCCAGTTTGATGACGTCCGCACCCAGCCAGGCGAGCAGCTGGGTCGACGACGGTCCGGACTGCACGTGCGTCATGTCGAGGACTTTGACGCCCTCCAGGGCCTTGGCCATCTCAGCTCACCTACTTGTACATCGTCTGGTTCATGGTTCCGGGCGCGTACACGTCGGGGTCGATCCACACGTTGATCAACGAGGGCTTGCCCGACTCGCGGGCGCGCTGCAGAGCAGGGCCGATGTCCTTGGGATCGCGGACTTCCTCGCCGTAGCCGCCGAGCATCTTGGCGAACTGGTCGTACTTCACGTCCCCGAGCGTGTTGCCGACGCGCTCGCGTTCGAGGCCGTACTTGGCGGCCTGGCCGTAGCGGATCTGGTTCATCGACGAGTTGTTGCCGACGATGCCGACGAACGGCAGGTTGTAGCGGACGAGCGTCTCGAAGTCCCAGCCGGTGAGGCTGAACGCGCCGTCGCCGAAGAGCGCGACGACCTCCTTGTCCGGCCGCGCGAGCTTCGCGGCGAGCACGAACGGGATGCCGACACCGAGCGTCCCGAGTGGACCGGGATCCATCCAGTGGCCGGGCGACTTGGGCTGCACGACCTGACCGGAGAACGTGACGACGTCGCCGCCGTCACCGATGTAGATGGAGTCCTCGGTGAGGAAGTCGTTGATCTCGCTCACCAGCCGGTACGGGTGGATCGGCATGTCCTCGGAGCGCAGGTGCTCCAGCCGCTTCTGCCTGGCCTTCTCCTCGACCGCCTGCAGCTCCTCCAGCCACACCTTGCGGCCCATCGCGCCGTTGTCCTCGCGGCCGGACGCGGCCTGCGTGACGCTGGACAGCACCAGGTTCGCGTCGCCGACGATGCCGAGGTCGACGTCGCGGTTCTTGCCGACCGTGCGGTAGTCCAGGTCGATCTGGACCACCGTCGCGTTCTGCGAAAGCCTGCGGCCGTAGCCCATCCGGAAGTCGAACGGGGTGCCGACGATGACGATCACGTCGGCGTTGTCGAAGGCGTACCGGCGCGACAGCTGGAAGTGGTGCGGGTCGCCGGGCGGCAGGGTGCCGCGACCCGCGCCGTTCATGTAGGCGGGGACGTTGAGGGTGCGGACGAGTTCGATCGCGGAGTCCGTGGCGCGCGTCGTCCACACCTGGCTGCCCAGCAGGATCGCCGGCTTCTTGGCGTGCACCAACAGGTCCGCGAGCTTCTCGATGTCCGCCGGGTCGCCGACGCTGCGGGTGGAAGCGCGGTAGTGCCCGGCCTGCGGGATGCGGGCCGTGCTCAGCGGCACCCTGGCGTCCAGGACGTCGCGCGGGATCTCCAGGAACGAGGGGCCGGGCGCGCCGGCGTTGGCCTCGCGGAACGCCATCGACACCATGTCCGCGATGCGGGCGGTGTGCGGGACGTTCGCGGCGAACTTGGTGATCGGCGTCATCATGTCGACGTGCGGAAGATCCTGCAGTGAGCCCATCTTGTGCTGGCTCAACGCACCCTGGCCGCCGATCAGCAGCATCGGGCTCTCCGCGCGGAACGCGTTGGCGACGCCCGTGACGGCGTCGGTGGTGCCGGGCCCCGCCGTGACGACGGCGCAACCGGGCTTGCCGGTGATGCGGGCGTAGCCGTCGGCCGCGTGGGCCGCGACCTGTTCGTGTCGTACGTCGACGACGGCGATGCCCTCGTCCACGCAGCCGTCGTAGATGTCGATGATGTGCCCGCCGCACAGCGTGAAGATGGTGTCGACGCCCTCGGCCTTGAGCGCCTTGGCTACTAGATGGCCACCAGAAATCGACCCAGATTCCGGCACTGCCTCCGCGGAACTCGTCATCGGCGATCAGCTCCCCTTGGCGCTTCGACTGTAGATTGCATACCGTATGAGGTAGGCATATCGTTACTCCGCTACCAACCGGATGTCCAGAGATGGCCGCAAGTTTTCGGCGAGAGGACGCAGACGGTGGATCTTTTCGAACATGAGGCGCGGAACCTCTTCGAGCGCCATGGAGTGCCCGTTCCGCGCGGTTTCGTGGCGGACACTCCTGAATCCGCGCGCGAGGCAGCCGTACAGCTGGGCGACACCGTGGTCGTCAAGGCTCAGGTGAAGACCGGCGGGCGCGGCAAGGCGGGCGGCATCAAGCTCGCTTCGACGCCTGACGAAGCTTTCATCGCGGCCTCGGCCATCCTGGGCATGGACATCAAGGGCCACACCGTGCACAAGGTGCTGGTGACCGAGGCGAGCGAGATCGCCGAGGAGTACTACCTCTCGTTCCTGCTGGATCGTGCCAACAGGACGTTCATCGCGATGGCGTCGGCGACCGGTGGCATGGAGATCGAGGAGATGGCGGACTCGATCACACGAATGCCAGCTTCGTCCTTCGACGCATCGGCCGTGTTTTCACCGGAAATCGCCGCGCAGGTGAACGAGATCGCTTCCGCTTTGTGGAAGGTCTTCGTTTCCGAGGACGCGACTTTGGTGGAGGTGAACCCGCTGGCGCTCACCAAGTCCGGCAAGGTCCTCGCCCTGGACGGCAAGGTGACGCTGGACGACAACGCGTCGTTCCGTCACTCCCGCACCGATTCAGGAGCGGAGGGTGACCCGCTGGAGGTGCGGGCCGCCGAGAAGGGCCTGAACTACGTCAAGCTCGACGGCACGGTCGGTGTCATCGGCAACGGCGCGGGTCTCGTCATGTCCACATTGGACGTCGTGGCGCTGGCCGGTGCCGCGCCCGCGAACTTCCTCGACATCGGCGGCGGCGCCTCGGCCCAGGTGATGGCCGACGGGCTCGACGTCATCCTGTCCGACCCGTCGGTGCGCAGCGTGTTCGTGAACGTCTTCGGCGGCATCACCGCGTGCGACGCGGTGGCGGACGGAATCGTGCAGGCACTCGGTCTGCTGGGCGACCGCGCCGACAAGCCGCTGGTCGTGCGGCTGGACGGCAACAACGCCGAGGCGGGCCACCGCATCCTCGACGCCGCACGACACCCGCTGATCACCGTGGCGCACACGATGGACGACGCGGCGGGCCGTGCCGCCGCGCTCGCCGGCGCCGGTGAGGAGTCCTGATGGCGATCTTCCTCGACGAGCACAGCCGCGTGATCGTGCAGGGCATGACCGGATCCGAGGGTGCCAAGCACACCCGGCGCATGCTCGCGGCCGGCACGCGGGTCGTCGGCGGCGTGAACGCGCGCAAGGCCGGCACGTCCGTGGGCTTCGACGACGTGACGCTGCCGGTGTTCGGCACGGTCGCCGAGGCGATGGAGAAGACCGGCGCCAACGTGTCGGTGCTCTTCGTGCCGCCTGCCTTCACCGGCGACGCGGTGATCGAGGCGGTCGACGCCGGGATCGGCCTGGCCGTGGTGATCACCGAGGGCGTCCCGGTCCACGACACGGCCCGGTTCTGGGCGCACGCGGCCGGTTCGGCGACCCGGATCATCGGGCCGAACTGCCCCGGCATCATCAGTCCCGGCAAGGCGAACGCGGGCATCATCCCGGCCGACATCACCAAGCCCGGCTCCATCGGGCTGGTGTCGAAGTCCGGCACGCTGACCTACCAGCTGATGCACGAGCTCAAGGACTTCGGCTTCACCACGTGCGTCGGCATCGGCGGCGACCCGATCGTCGGCACCACGCACATCGACGCCATCGCGGCGTTCGAGGCCGACCCGGAGACCGAGCTGATCGTGATGATCGGCGAGATCGGCGGCGACGCGGAGGAACGGGCGGCGGAGTTCGTGCGGGACAACGTGTCCAAGCCCGTCGTCGGCTACGTCGCCGGCTTCACCGCGCCCGAGGGCCGGACGATGGGGCACGCGGGCGCCATCGTCTCGGGGTCCTCGGGCACGGCGGAGGCCAAGAAGCAGGCCATGGAGGCGGTGGGCATCAAGGTGGGCAGGACGCCGTCCGAAACCGCCGCCCTGGCCAGGGCGATCCTGACCAGCTAGCACCCACCAGGCCGCGTACCGACGTCGACTCGTTCGAGTGAAGCAACGCCGCACCCATCACCCTCAGCAACCCTCCCCCTCCTGCCAGCGAGCACGCGGGGACCTTTCGTACTGTCAGAGGGAACGTAGGGTCCCCGCGTGGCAGAAAATGGGGCCGGTGGGGTTTGTGTGAGTGAACGGCGCCACTGTCCACTAGCTCGTACAGAGGGCCTTGTTCGCCACGTCGAACGAGGACGGGGTCGAGTTCATCCCGTTCGTGTTCGTCACCACCGAGGCGTACCGGCCGTCCTCGGTGACCAGCGTGAACGAGTGGTGGCCGGTGGGCAGGGCGCCGTTGTGGCCCCACGCCACCCCGCCGCAGGTCAGCGGAAGCTTGACCAGGGCGAGCCCGTACGTGCCGTTCTGGCCCCAGGTCTGCTTCATCTCGGCGAGCGCCGCGGGTGAGACGACCTGGCCGTTGATCAGTGCCCGGTAGAACCGCTGCAGATCGTCCAAAGTGGACGACATCGAGCCGGCGGTGCTCCAGAACGACAGTTCGATCGCGGTGGTCGCCTCGGTCCAGAAGAAGATCGGGCCGAGGCGGCCGCCGAGGTAACCTGGCAGGAACGGCGTGGGCAGCGCCCGGTTTCCGGGGGCGGGGAACGCCGTGTGCGTGAGACCGAGCGGGTTGATGATCCGTTCGGTGATCGCGGTGCCGGCCGGTTTGCCGGTGAGACGTTCGATCAGCAGGCCCAGCACCAGGAAGCCGACGTTGGAGTAGTTCTGCGCGGCGCCAGGAGCGGACTGGGCCGGCTCGTCCATGGCCGAGCGGACCAGTTCGGCGAGGGTGTACGTGCCGTCCGGGTTCGCCTGGGCGTCGCGGACGTAGTTGACCATGCCGCTGGTGTGCTGCAGCAGCTGGCGGACGGTGATCACGTCGCCGTTGTAGTTGCCGGTGACCACGCCGGGCAGGTAGCGGGAGATCGGCGCGTCCAGCTCGACGCGGTGTTCGTCGACGAGCTGGAGGATCACCGCGGCGGTGAACGTCTTGGTCTGGCTGCCGATCCGGAAGTGGTCGCCGCTGGTGAGCGCACGCTGTTCGTGGATCTTCGCGGTGCCGGCGGAGAGCGTGCCCGCGCGGTACTGCACGGCGGCGCCCGGTCCGGCCACCGCCGCGTACTGGTTGAGCACGGTCTGCACGCCGTCGTCGGCCTTCGCCGGTGCGACGCCGATGAGCAGGAACCCGCAGACGAGTGCTGCGATGCGTTTCACGCGGTGGCCTCCTTGGCCGTCGGGAGCTTCGCCGAACCGCTTTGGGCCTGGTCGCCGATGACCGACAGCGCCTGCTTCACGATCTTCAGCACCGCCTGCGCGCCCTCGACCAGTTTGATCAGGTTCTCGCCGCTGGCCAGCAGTTCGCCGAGCTTCGCCGCGATCTGCACCCCGCAGTCGACGGCGATCTGCACGCACTGCGGGATCGCGACGGCGATGCTCTGCCCGAACGTCGCCGGTGCCGCCGCGATGGCCTCGGTCATGATCGGCACGATCTTGCCGATCGCCTCGGTGATCAGCCGGGTGACCTCGGCGACGACCTGCGCGACCACCTGTCCCGCCTTGATCAGCGCGCTGGCGTTGGTCAGCGCGGTCTCGGCGACGGACAGCACGCCGTCGACGAGTTCCTTGCCGGTCTTGGCGTAGTCGGTGGCGCTCTGGCCGCTCCAGCCGCTGGTCTCGCCGCCGGCCTTGCTCTGGTAGTCCTGGGCGAGTGACGTGGCGGACTTGCCTGCCTTCTCGAACTCGCCCGCGCCCCGCTCGACGCCGTCCGGGTCGCCCTTCAGCTGGTTCAGCGGCTCTTCCAGGAACGAGACCATCGGGGTGAGGAACCCGACGCCCGCGCTGTCCAGGGCCTGCAACGGTTTGCCGTTCGAGCCGAGTTCGCCGAGGTCGGCCTTCGGCGTGGTGGCGAGGCCGGACGACAGCCATTCGTCGCCCGCGATGGCGTTGGTGGTGGTGCGGAGTTCGTTGAGCAGCGCGGCGATCGTGCCCGCTTCCGTCGTGGTGGTGGTCATCGGGCGATCCCGGTGAGGTTGGCGGCGCTGTCGTCGTCGGTGCGCTGGTAGGTGTCTGCGGTCTTCCGCATGCCCTCGCTCACTTTGTCCATTGTGGACGCGACGTGGGCGAACGCTCCGAGCGTCTCCCCCATCGCGCCGCTGAGGCCGGAGGTGAGGAACTGGGCGAACGAGCCGAGCGTCTGCTGGCCGACCTGGTCGGGCAGCGCCGTTCCCGTGGCGGACAGCCGGTCGGCGTACCCGGCGAGCGTCGCGGCGTGACCGCGCAGCTGTTCGTGGTCGACGGTGAAGCTCATCGCACGGCCTCCGGCAGGTGCGACGTGATCTGGTGCAGCGCGTCGCTCTCGCCGAGGTAGCTGGCCATCACCTCGGCCATCCGGGCGCTCGCCAGCCGTTGCGCCTCCCGTGCGGTGCTGACGATCAGCATCGCGAGCGTGTCGACGTCGAGCTTGCGCGCCGCGGGCGTCAGCGCGACGTCGCCGAGCACCCCGCCCGCGTTCACCGTCACGGTGACCTCTCCGCGCGGCGAGGTAGCGCTCGCCCCGACCTCGGCCAGGCTCGCACTGGCGCTCCGCGCGCTGTACGCCACCCGTTCCAGACGTTCCTGGTAGTCCGCCAGCCACTGTGCTGGATCCACTTCTCCCCCTCTTCTAGGCTCGCGCGACCGCGGCGAGCTCACCAATCGCACGGATGAGGTCGTTGTGCCGCATGGGATTCACGCTGACCCAGCCGTCCACGCCCACATCGACCCTGACCCGGCCGTCCACACTGTCCAACCAGGACACTTCCCGCCGCTGCCCGCCGCGGATCACGCCGGCCTGCCCCTGCCCGGTGACCTCGAGGTCCACCTTCCCGCCGGGCGGCAGGGTGATCGGCATGAGCTGCGCGGGCCGCAGTTCGGGAACCAACGCCACGAGCTCGTCGCCCAGCGTCTCCGCCTCGACGTGCGTCACGCGGACCGTGCTCTCCGACTGCGTGCACACCACCGCGTCGTCGCCGTAAACCATCGCGACGGCACCCGTCCCCGGCACCACGAGGTCGACCACGGCCGTGTGCTCGCACAGCGCCGTGACGAGCGCGGCGGCCATGCCCGTCGGCCCGTGCGCTTCGGCCAGTCCCCGCGCCTGCAGCCCTTGGCCCGCCTCGGCAAGCAGGGTCGCGCGTTCGTCCGCGACCCTGCCGAACGACGGCACCCGCAGCGGGAACGGCCAGCGCACCCCGGCGTGCGTCGCGAGCAGGTCCATCTCCACCAGGTCGAAGGCGATCATCGCCCCGCCTTGCGCGCCTGCTCGGCGTCTGTCTCGGTGTAGTTGGTCCTGATCTGCGCGAGCATCTCCTGGAACTCCCGCACCTCCCGTTCGGCGGCGCTCACCTCACCCGCGAGCCCCGACCCGGCGGCCTTGAGCCGCTGCGACAGGTCCTGGGCGGGCGGGGCGGTCCCGAGCAACGGCTGCCGCTCGGCCAGCCTGCTCGCGGTGGCGACCAGACGACCGGTCAGCTCGGCCAGCCGGGTCAGCGTCCTGACCCGGTCCCGCAACGCCTCCGGCGCGACCTCGAAGCTGGTCACTGCTCCTCCCCGATCACAGCCGGCGACACCCGCTCGTTCACCACGAACAGCCCGTGGTCGAGCGTCGGCATCTGGTTCTCGTGTTCCTGGTCGTCGTCCTTGCGCGCGCCACCCGGCGGCGAGGCCATCGCACCGTTTTGGGCCGCAGCCCGTGCGTCCGCTACAGGCGTGCCGGTGATCGTTGGGCCTACGGCCTGACCGAACATCACGCCCGAGCGCATGCCTGGGCTGAGTTGGGGCTGCTGGCTCACCGGGTTCACGGCGCCGATGACGGGGCCTCGCGTCGTTGCGGCCCCACCGCCTCCTACGAGCCGTTGCCACGGCACGCCACCTGAGCTGGGCGTGTTCACGGGTGTGACGGCGGCGGCGCGGGGCGTCGGGGCGGCCTGCGGGATGTTGCCGCGGGCGTCGTCGATCAGGCGGCCGCTGCCGTTGAGGCTGGACTCGTAGGTCTGCATCGTGCGGACGGCCTGGGCCTTCTGCTGGTCGGCCGACGCGGCGCCGAAGTAGAAGTAGAAGCCCGACGTGCCCGCCGGCATGGTCGGAGCGCTGGGCAAGGCCATCGGGGCGGGTGCGCTCGGCAGCGCGAACGGCGCGCTGGTCAGCGCGAACGGTGACGGTGCGCTCGGCAGCGCGAACGACGCCGGCGCGGTCGGTGCCCCGAACGAGGCCGGTGCAGTCAGCGTCTCGAACGACGCCGGTGCCCCTACCGGCGACGGCCCCGTCGGCAGCCCGGCGAACGCCGGCATCGTCGTCGCGTTCGGTGGCGGCGGCATCGCGGCCCGCGCGGCGGCCAACGCGTCGGCGGAGTCCTGCGCGGCCCGCTGTCCCGCCGCCGCCAGCTCGCTGATCTTCTCGATCCGCTCGGCCAGCGCCGTGAGTCGGGCCGCCGCCTCCTCCGCCGCGGCACCGTGCCACCCGTCGAGCATCGCGGTCCGTTGTTCGCGCAGCACCGCGGCATGTGTATCCAGTGCCTCGCGGTGGCGCGTCCACTCGTCGGCGACCGTGCTGACGTCCCCCACATCGGCGTCCTGCCACAGCATCTGGTGCAGCTGCTCGTGGCTGTACGCCTCCCAGTTGATCTCGCCTGACACGCTGGCGTTCCCTCCCCTAGTCCGGCGAGGCAAACGATCACAGCCGGGCCGGACGAAGGAACAGGCCAGACGACCGGCCACTTGTGGCCGGTCCCTCCCATCAGCGCAAACGCGCGAAATGATCCTGCAGGCGCGCGTGCCGGAACTGGTAGACCGCACCCGCCCGCCGCAGCACGCCGCGCCGGTACGCGTCGTCGAGGAAGGCCGGCAACCGCCACGGGAGCCGTCCGGTCAGCGGCAACCAGACGCGCGCGAACACCACCCACTGGCCCCACGCGGTCAGGCTCAGCACATAGGCCAGTCCGCCGCCGACGCCGCCGACGAGACCGAGCGCCAGGGCGGTCGTCGGCGACCACACGACCTCGAACCGCAGCGCGGTCAGCCCACTCGCGACGACGCCCGTGGCTCCCGCGACGAACACCGCGAACACGGGGACCATCGCCGCCACCAGCCTGACCACGTGGCGCCGGTTGGCCTCGATCAGGTCGTCGGCGCTGCCCGCCGAGCGCACGTCCAGGGGCGTCTCCAGCGCGGCGACCAACCCGAACACCACACCGGCGCCCAGCCCGAACACCAGGGCGAACACGCCGACGTCGACCAGCACCCCGGTAGTCATCGAGTACAACGGCGTGACCAGCCAGAACGCCGCCGCCCGCACCACCCCGTACGCCGCGCCGACCGCACCGCCGAACCCCAGCCCGAGCAGGCCCCGCAGCCACACCCGGCTCCCGAGGCGGCCGCGCAGCCGCAACCGGGTCCGCACGGGTTCGAGCGGCGCCGTCCGGACGACGTACCAGTGCGCCAGCCCGAAGACCACGCCGGTCGCCAGCCCGATCATCGCCGCGAACAGCAGTCCTCGCACGCTCAGCTCGCCGACCAGCACGGTCTCCAGCACCAGGTCCACCACCCCGACCGACGTCCCGACCGCCGCCCCGGTCACCCGCGACGAGGTGCCGAACCGCCACCACGCGATGTCGTGCGTCCCGAGCCGGTTCAGGTGCCGGGCGAGATGACCGAGCCACGGCCGCACCCGCCCGGCCTCGGCGCCGTAGACCGCGGGCACGAAGCTGCCGAGCAGATGCCGTTCAACCTCCTCGGCGTCGTGGAACCGCAGCAGCTCGGCGGGATCGTGGTCCGGTGTGTCGCTGTAGATCCGCCGTGCGAGCGCCACCATCAACGGCGTCGTCAGCACCTTCGCGAGCGTCCCGCCGCCGCGCACCTCGTCGAGCACCGGCGTCCACACGTCCTTACGCGTGGTGCGCGGCAGGTAGTCCACGAGGTCGTCGCACGTCAGGTCAGCCAGCACTACTGCTGCGGCCGACGTCAGAACGTCGGTGCCCTCGACCGCGTCGCGGTATTCGTCCACACGGCTAGTGAGCAGCAACGGCAGAGTGGTGGTGTTCAACGCGTTCAAAGCCCGCCGGTGCAACCCCGCCGCGATCTCGTCGAACCCGTCCAGCACCGGCAACACCCTTTGGGCATCCACCAGAGCCGCCGCCAGCGTGCCGCCGCTCGGTCCCGGCGCCCCGAGGAACGGGTGATCACGGGTGAGCTGCTCGGCCATCCAGTCGCGCAACCCCACCTGTTCCGGGTGCCACGACCCGAGGCTGAAGATCACCGGGACCGGATCCCGCACGTCCCGGGCGCCCAGCAGGTCGAGCACGAACCGCGTGGTCAGCACCGTCTTGCCGGACCCGGCCCTGCCGAGCACGACGAGCCGCCGCGACGCGACCTTCCGGTACACCTCGACGACCTGGTCCAGCCGGCCGTCGAGCGCGGCCTCCCCGCCGATGTTGAGCCAGCTGTCCCGCAACGTCTCGGGCGCCGCGTCCCACCGCACCGGCAGCGGCACCGGGTCGTGGATCTGGCCCTGTTCCTCCTCGCGCCGCCACCGCGCCTCGACCGCGACCTTCAGCGTCTCCACGGCCTCGGCCAGCGGGTCGAACCGCGCGGGAGGCTCGATCACGACAGGCTCGTCCCGCCCGGCCGCGGCGAACAACTCGGCCCGCTCGGCCCCGGTGAGCTCCAGCGCGTCGGCCAGCGACCGCACGGTCCCCATCCGCGGATCGGTCCGTTCGCCGGTCTCCAGGCCACGCACCGTGCGAATGCCCACGGCAGCGCGCTGAGCGAGCGCTTCCTGGCTCAATCCCGCCCGCTGCCGCCATTGACGCAGCAGTAAGCCGAACTGGCTCGCCACAACCGCCCCCTCGTCCGGATGATCAGCAGGGTACCGAGACCGCTGCGTCTCGTGGCAGATCATGCCCAGCTGGAGGAAGATCGCGGACGTGCTATCCGCGTGGCTCCACACCGTTCCGCCACTGCTGGTCTACGTCGTGGTGGGCCTGGTGGTCGGCATCGAGAGCGTCGGGATCCCGCTGCCGGGCGAGATCGTGCTCGTCACGGCCGCGCTCATGGCCTCGCACCACGACGGCATCTCGCCGGTGATCGTCGGCGTCTCCGCCTCGGCGGGCGCGATCATCGGCGACAGCGTCGGGTACGCGCTGGGCAAGCGGTTCGGGCCGCGCGTGTTCGGGTGGGCGGGCGAGAAGTTCCCCAGTCACTTCAGCGAGGACAAGGTCGGCCGCGCCCAGGCGCTGTTCGAACGGTACGGCGCCTGGGCGGTCTTCTTCGGCCGGTTCGTGGCGTTGCTGCGGATCCTCTCCGGTCCGCTGGCCGCCACGATGGGCATGCACTACGGGAAGTTCCTGCTGGCCAACGCTGCTGGCGGCATCGCGTGGGCCGGCGGCACGACAGCGGCGGTGTACTTCGTAGGAGAGGCGGCCGAGCACTACCTCGCCGAGTTCTCCTGGATCGCGCTGCTGGTCGTCCTGCTCGCGGTGATCGGGTTCAGCGTCCGAGCCCGGCTCCGCCGTTCACCCCGATGACCTGCGCGGTGATGTGCCCGGCCTCCGGCGAGGTCAGGAAGGTGATCGCCGCGGCGACGTCCGCCGGGGTGCCCGCACGGCCGTTCGCCGGGTTGCCGACGAGCTTCTTCCGCCTTTCCTCGCTCAACGTCCCGCCGAAGAACTCGGTGTCCTCGGTGACGCCGGGCGACACCACGTTGATCGTGATCCCGCGCCCTCCCACCGCGAACGCGAGGTCGGCGGTCCACGCCTCGACGGCCGCCTTGGCCGCGCCGTAGGCACCCGAACCCCGCCGTCCCGCGATCGACCCGATCGTCACCACCCTGGCGTTGTCGGCCAGACGAGGCTCCAGCGCGGTCGTCACCAACACGGCGCTGATCACGTTGGACTCGTAGTTCGCGAGCCACAGGTTCCGCACGTCGGTCAGGTTCTCGGGCGCGGGCAGGCGCCGGGTCATGTTGCCGCCGGCGTTGTTGACGAGCACGTCCACCGAGGACGGCAGGTCCGGCAGGGCCGCCTCCACCGCGTCCGGGTCGGAGGCGTCGAAGACGACCGCCCGTGCGCCGACCTCCTCGGCCGCCGCCTTCAGGACGTCCTCCCGCCGGCCCGTGATCACCACGTCCAGACCCTGCTCCACGAGCCGGGCCGCGACCGCCTTGCCGATGCCCGTGCCGCCGCCGGTCACCACTGCTGTTCGTGTCATGCGATCTTTGATAACAGCCGAATACATGCAGGTCGATCGGCCTGTTAGCCCATCGGGGTTCACGTGTGTGACTAGGCTGCTCAGGCCAACCGACACTGGGGAGAACCCGTGGCAACTCACGTCCTCGAAACCGACAAAGCGGCCATCACCTACGACGTGCACGGCGAGGGCGGCCGTCCGTTGATGATGATCGGCCAGCCGATGGACGCCAGCGGCTTCGCGGCGCTGAAGGAACAGTTTCCCGATCGAACAGTGATCACCTACGACCCGCGCGGGCTCGGCAGGAGCACGCGTTCGGACGGCAGCACGGAGAACCGGCCCGAGATCCAGGCGGCGGACGTGCACGCGGTGATCGAGGCCGTCGGCGGCCCGGTCGACCTGTTCGCGTCCAGCGGCGGCGCCGTCACCGCTTTGGAACTCGTGGCCACCTACCCGGACGACGTGGTCACGCTCGTCGCGCACGAACCGCCGATCATCGACGTGCTGCCCGACGCAGATGCCGCCCGCCGCGCGCGCGACGGGTTCATCGACGCGTACCTGGCCAACGGGCACGGTGCGGGCATGGCGCAGTTCATCGTCATGTCGTCGTGGCAGGGCGAGTACACCGACGAGTACTTCGCCCTCCCGCCGGCCGACCCGGCGCAGTTCGGCATGCCCGCCGAGGACGACGGCACCCGGGACAACCCGTTGCTGTCCCGCGACTCCCTGTCGATCACCGACTACCAGGTGAAGGTCGACGCCCTCGCGGCCGCGCCGACCCGGATCGTGATCGCGGTCGGCGAGGAGACGGGCAACGCGTTCACCGCGCGGACCGCCGTGCACACCGCGAAGCTGCTCGGCCAGGAGGCCGCCGTGTTCCCGAGCCACCACGGCGGGTTCATGGGCGGCGAGTTCGGCTACGCGGGCAAGCCCGAGGAGTTCGGCGTGAAGCTCCGCGAAGTGCTCGGCTGAAGACGACGCGTGCCGAGCACGGTCAAAAACATTTCCCCGCTCGGGTAGCGTGGGGTGGAGTTGATCAAGCTCAGGGGGCGTGGTGGCAGAGCGTGTCGTCGAAGCGGGACCGGTCCGGTTGTGGAGCGAGGACCTCGGCGATCCGGCGGCCGTGCCGATCTTCCTGATCATGGGCGCCAACGCGTCCGCGATGGGGTGGCCGGCCGAGTTCGTCGAACTGCTGGTCAGCGGCGGGTACCGGGTGATCCGGTACGACCACCGCGACACCGGCAAGTCGACGACGGTGCCGGACGCCACCTACGACTTCGCTGATCTCACGCGGGACGCGCTCGCGGTCCTGGACGTTCACGGCGTGGACAAGGCCCACGTCGTCGGGCTGTCGATGGGCGGTCTCATCGGCCAGCTGCTGGCCGTGGACCACCCCGAACGCCTTCGCTCCCTCACGCTCGCGCTCACCGGCGCCCTCGACATGGGGACGACGGACGAGACGCAGCCGGACAACGGCGAGCGCATCAGCAGGATGATCGCGCTCGCCGAGCCGGGCGCCGACGTGGAGTCCGAAGTGGAACGCCGCGTGGCGCTCTGGCGGGAGCTGCACGGCGACAAGCTGCCGTTCGACGCGGCGGAGTACCGGCGGCTGGAGGAACGCGTCATCGCGCACGCGGGCACGTTCCTCCCGGCCACCGGCCACGTGCGGCTCGGCGCCACGCCACTGCCGCGCGGCGCGGACGACCTGCGCAAGGCCGAGACGCCGACCCTCGTGCTCCAGGGCAGCGAGGATCCGTTCTACCCGCTCGGTTTCGGTCGTCACCTGGCCGGTCTGCTGCCGGACGCGCGGTTGCTGGAGCTCGACGGCATGGGGCACTGCCTCCCGGCCGCGATGCACGCCGTGCTGGCGGACGCGATCCTCGACCACGTCGGCGCGCACTAACGCAGGAACGCCTCGATCACCTCGGCCACCCGCAGCCCGCTCTCGAAGTCAGCCAGGTCGCGCGGGTGTTCACCGCGCACGGCCTGTGCGAACAGGGTGAGGCGCGAGGATTCGGAACCCGTCTGCCGCAACGGCACCGGCTCCCACGCGCCACCATCCGAAGTGGACAGATCAGCCCACTGTTCCAGCCGCAGCGAACGTTCGGTGCCCCACATCGTCCACTCGTAGATCTCGGGCCCGGCCAGCCCGGAGAACGCCGACACGTGCACCGGCACGCCGCTTCCCCGCAACACACCACGCGCGGCCACCTCGGCGGCACCGGGCTCGGGGAAGTCCGACGACACCGACTCGACGGTGAGCGGCCCGAGCAGCCGGTCCGTCAGATAGATGAAGTGCGACAACACCTCGCGGACGAACCCGCCCTGTGCGGACCGCGCGAGCCAGTCGGCGTCCGCCTGGAACGCCCGCGGCCAGCGCGGAAACTGCAGCCTGATCTCCACGCCCCGCAGCGCGCCCAGCTCCTGCAGCCGCCGTTCGATCTCGATCGTCGCCACCATGTCGGACAACGCGAAGTTCACCGCGTTCGGCCGTCCCCTGGCCGCGGCCGCCATAGCGCGGGCCTCGGCGAGGTCGACCGCGAGCGGCTTCTCGCAGAACACCGCCTTGCCCGCCGCGAACGCCTTGGTCACGAGCGCGGCGTGGGACGCGGGCGGGGTCGCGATGTACACCGCGTCCACATCGGACAGCACGTCGTCGAGCGAGGTGACGACAGGGACGTCGAGCGTGCTGGGTACGACGTCGACGCCCGCGACCACGGTGTAGCCGGGATGTGCCCGCGCCGCCGTCAGCATCCGGGTGCCCATGGCGCCCAGGCCGACGACGGCGAGACGAATCGGATCAGCGATCATGCGCCTATTCTGCAGGCGCCCAGGCCTTGGACAGTTTCACCCGCCCACCGGTCTGCATCAGCGATCCGGTGTAGAGCCGTGACGCGACCAGCAGGATCACCGCGACGGTCGCCGCCAGGATCCCGAGCGAGACCAGCGCCTCCCACGGTTCGGCCTGCTGCGCGAACAACCGGACCGGCATCGCGACCCCGGCGGTGAAGGGCACGAACGACATCACGCCGAGCACCGCGGGGTTCTCGTGGAAGAACTGCACGCCGAAGTACGGGCCCATCACCGCGAGCATGACCACGCCCATCGTGGAGCCGAGGTCCTCCTGGCGGCTGACCAGCGAGCCCGCGACCGCCCACATCGACGAGATCAGCACGAACCCGAGCATCACGAACGGCACGAACCAGCCCACCGCGGGTGCCACCACCCCCAGCAACTCCCCCAGCCCGGCGACCCGAAGCGCGATCGGCGCGGTGAGCGCGAGCACGACGACCTGGCCGAGCGTCAGGATCGTGTGCCCGAGGATCTTGCCCGCGAGCAACGCCCGCACCGGCACGGTGGACACCAGGATCTCGACGATCCGGGTCTGCTTCTCGGTCACGGTGCTCTGCGCGATCGCCGCGCCGCCCATGCCGAACATCAGGAACACCAACCCGAACACCACCACCGTGACGGACCGCTGGCCGTTGTTCACCGCGGAGGCGTCCAGCAGTTCGACCGGAGGCGACTGGACGAGCTCGCGGATCACGTCGTTCGGCGGGTCGTTCAGCGCGAGGACCTTGATCCCGCTGCCGTCCGGCACGATCGCCGCCTCGACGTCGTCGGCCCTGACGAGGTCCGCGGCCTCCTGGACGCTGGAGACCTCGCGGACGTCGAGATGCTTGCCCTGCACCACTTGCACGGCCGAGCCGACGGCCGCGACCTTCGGGTCGTCGCCGCCGAACACGGTCGGCAGCACGGTGAGCGCGAACAGCGCGACGACCGTGAAGAGGAAGCCGATCCAGAAACCCTTGGTGGTGACCAGGGTCTTCATCTCACGTTCGGCGACGAGCCACGTCGCCTGGCTGAAGGAGGCCTTCTTGGAAGTAGTCGCGGTCATGTCAGATCACTTCCTTGAAGATCTCGTCGAGCGTGGGCACGACGGGCGTGAACGAACGGACCTCGCCGCGGTCCAACGCCGCCTTGAGCACCTGCTGAGGTGCGGACTCGAAGACCGCACGCGGCCCGTCGAGCTCCACCAGCGTCGTGCCGGGAAGATCGCGGATCCAGCCCGCGTCCTCCGCGACGACGATCTCGTAGCGTTCGCTCGCATGGGCCTGCCGCAGTTCCTCCCGCGACCCCTTCGCGGCGATCCGTCCCTTCGAGATGATCACCACGTCGTCGCAGAGGCGTTCCACGATCGCCAGCTGGTGGCTGGAGAACAGCACCGGCACCCCGCTCGCGGCCCGCTTGCGCAGCACGTCCAGCACGGTCTCGACGGCGATCGGGTCGAGGCCGGAGAACGGCTCGTCCAGGATCAGCACCTCGGGGTCGTGCACCAGCGCGGCGGCGATCTGCACGCGCTGCTGGTTGCCGAGCGACAGCTGTTCCAGCCGGTCGTTCGCGCGCCCGGTCAGCTCCAGGTCCTCGAGCAACTGGTCGGTGTTGCGCTGCGCGACCGTCCTCTCGACACCGTGCAGGCGGCCGAGCCAGGTGATCTGCTCGCGCACCTTCATCTTCGGGTACAGGCCTCTTTCCTCTGGCATGTAGCCGAAGTGCGGGCGGTTCTGCGGCGTGATCACCTGACCCTGCCAGCTCACCGAGCCCCCGTGCGCGGCGAGCACCCCCAGCACGATGCGCATCGTGGTCGTCTTGCCCGACCCGTTCGCGCCCAGGAAGCCCGTCATCCGGCCGGGTCGGACGTCGAAGCTCACCTCGTCGAGCACCTTGTGATCGCCGAAACTCCGGCTGATCCCCCTCACGTTCAACATGCCGGGAACGTTATGCGGTTCGTACCAAGATCGCGTCCGTCGCGCGGCATCATCCGCGCGGAGGACTCCTTCCGGCCTAACGCGCCCCGGCGGTGACGCCGAGGCGGTGGCCTCCGGTGTAGACGTTCATCGAGCTGCCCCGGAGGAACCCGACGAGCGTCACGCCCATCTCCTCGGCCAGGTCGGCGGCGAGCGACGACGGCGCGGACACCGCGGTGAGCACCGGAATCCCGGCCATGACCGCCTTCTGCACCAGCTCGAACGACGCCCGGCCGCTCACCATCAGCACCGTGCTCGTCAGCGGCAGCCGGCCGTTGCGGGTGGCCCAGCCGACCACCTTGTCGACCGCGTTGTGCCGGCCGACATCCTCCCGCAGGCACAACAGATTGCCGTCGGCGTCGAACAGCCCGGCCGCGTGCAGCCCGCCCGTCCGGTCGAAGACCCGTTGCGCGGCACGGAGTTTCGTGGGGAACTCGGTGATCATCTTCGGGTCGAGCCGGATCGGGTCGGCCGCCACCTGCCAGGTCGCGGTGGTGCGCACGGCGTCCAGGCTCGCCTTGCCGCACAGGCCGCACGACGACGTGGTGTAGAAGTTGCGCTCGATCGACGGGTCGGGTGGCGCGACGCCGTCCGCGAGGCCGACGTCCAGCACGTTGTAGGTGTTGCCGCCGTCCACCGTGGCGCCCGCGCAGTAGCGGATGGAGGCGATGTCGGACGGGCTGCGCACGACGCCTTCGCTGGCCAGGAAGCCCGCGGCGAGGTCGAAGTCGTCACCCGGCGTGCGCATGGTCACGGCGAGGGACCTGCCCCGCACGCGGATCTCCAGCGGTTCCTCGACCGCCAGCGTGTCCGGTCGCACGGTGGCCGCGTCGTCCACCAGCCGCACCACGCGCCGCCTGCTCGTCACCCGTCCCACGTGCTTCCTCCCTGCAGATCGCGACGCACTCGTCGAGCAGGCGCCGCAACACCTCGTCCCCGGTCAACGCCCGCACCGCCCTGACCACGACCCAGTCGCGCGGCCACCACCGCGGCACGACGATCCCGGCCCTGCGCACGCAATGCGCGACGAGTGCCCGCGCCGGCGCCTTCCGCGTCCCGATCACCTTGGTGGCGAACGGCAGCAGCTTGCGCCGTCCGTCCGCTGTGGACTGATCGTTGACGCACCGCGCCACGCACGCCAGCACCGGATGCACGCAGGCGGGCCGGTCCGACCACACCTCGCCCGCGAGCACCGATGTCAGTTCCATCAGGCAACAGCCGTCCGCGGGCGTCTGGTGCCAGCCTTTCGCGAGGGTGGGCACGCGGCTCACAGCCGCGGCCTTCCCGGTTGCGAGAGATGCCGGGTGAGCACCGCGCCCGCCAGCCCGAGCACGCCCGCCGCGACGAACGCGAACGCGGGCCCCTGCGAGGCGAGCACGATGGCGGCCAGGAGCGCCCCGGCGGCCTTCGCGGTGTAGAGCACGCCGAAGTTCTGCGCGCCGTTCGTCTCGCCGAAGTACTCCCTGGTGACGCCGACCAGCAACGAGTAACAGCACCCGGTGCCGAGGCCCGCGAGCGCCGCGCCGACCAGCAGGCACACGGTGTTCTGCGAATACAGCAATACGAACTGCGCCACACCGCCTGTGGACAAGGTGTGTACAAGCGCCTTCCTGCGCCCGACCCGGTCCGAGATCCGCCCGACCAGCACCCGTCCGGTACCGGTGGCCGCGGCGAGGGTGGCCAGCGCGACGGCTCCGAGCACCTTGTCGCCGACGAACAGCGGCAGGTACGCCAGGTCGTAGAGCGACACCGCCGCCGCGAACGCCACACCGCCGTACAGCCACCAGAACGTGCCGCACCGCATGGCTTCTTCGGGCCTGAACTCCTTGAGCGCCGCACGGTTCGGCACCCGCGCCCGGTCCAACGCCCACTCGCGCGGCGGGACGTGCGGCGGCCACCAGTGCTCGGGCGGGTCCTTCAGGAACACGCCCGCCACCGCCACGATCACCGTGACCGCGATGGCCGCCTGCAGCAGGAACCCGTCGCCGAAGAAGATCCCGGCGGCGATCACGAACGGCACCGACCCGTACGGGAACGCCGCGCTGACGAACGCGACCTTCCTGGTGACACGCTCCGGATACCACCGGACGACAGTGCCGAGGCACGTCGCGTAGACCAAACCGGCGCCGATGCCGCCGAGTACGGCGTACCCGACCAGCTGACCCTGCCCGAGCGTCAGCAGCCCGGTGCCGCACAGAATCGCGCCGATCCACATGGCACCGGTCGCCGTGAGTCTCCTCTGCTGCCTCAACCAGGCCGCCGGAAACGCCGTGCCCGCCTGGCACACGGTCCACAACGCCAAGGCCCAGAACAACTCCGGCACGCTCCACCGGTCCTGCAGTTGCGGGATCAGCGCTCCGAAGCCGTACTGCCCGATGCCGGCCGCGAGCATCGCCGCCCACGCCGCCCACAGCACCGCACGGCGCGAGCGCCCCGACACCTCGACGTCGGTCTCCCCCACCCGGTAGAGCCTGCCGACGTGATCACGGACGTAAGTCGCGACTGGCATGCCCTTCACCCCGTTCCGAGGATTGCATACAGTATGAGGTAGGCTATACCACGGGAGCCCACATGAACATGCCCTGGACGCTCGCCCGTCGGACAGCACGGAACGCAGCCAAACCCCTGGACGCCGTCGAGGTCGCCCTAGCCGACGGCCTGGGCCTGGCGCTCGCCTCAGGTGTGCGCGCCCTGGCCAGCCAGCCGACCTGCGACACCTCGGCGATGGACGGCTACGCGACCGCCGGGCCAGGCCCGTGGACGATCGTGGGACGCGTGGCGGCCGGCGACCCGGTGCCGTCGGTGTTCCTGCGCTGCGGGGAGGCGTTCGGCGTGGCCACGGGCGCGCCGGTACCGGACGGTGCCGACCGCGTGCTGCCGGTGGAGATCTGCGCGGTCGACGGAGCTCTGCTAACAGAAGCTGCGAGTGCGCAATGTCAACATGCTGCATGTCAACATCACGACAACTGCACACGCCGAGTCGCCCCGCCTCACATCGGCAAACACATCCGCCGCCGAGGCGAGGACTGGTCGGCCGGCGACGAACTGATCCCCGCCGGCTCCGTCGTCACGCCGGCCGTCCTGGGCTTGGCCGCGGGTGCCGGCCACGACACCCTGCTGGTCCACCGCCGCCCGCGCGTCGCCGTGATCGTGACCGGAGATGAGCTCCTTCATTCCGGTCCGCCGCGGCCTGGCCGGGTCCGCGACGCCATCGGCCCGATGCTGCCCGGCCTGCTGGCCGGAGCCGAGCTCCTCGGCACCACTCACCTACGCGACGATCCGGCCGCCCTCGCCGACGCCCTGACGTTCGGCGCGGCCGACCTGCTCGCCACCACCCACCCACGCGACAATCCAGCCAACGCCCCGACCGCCGCCGATCCGCTCCCCGCCAACGCCCCGACCTTCGACACAGCCGACGTCCTCGTCACCTGCGGCGCCACCTCGGTCGGCCCGGCGGATCACCTGCGGCGCCTGCTCGCCGACCTGGGCGCGGAGATCCTGGTCAGCGGCGTCGCCTGCCGCCCCGGCCATCCGATGCTGCTCGCCGTTCTCCCCGACGGCCGCTACGTCGTCGGCCTGCCGGGCAACCCGTTCGCCGCCCTGGCCGCGGTGCTGACCCTGCTCCGGCCGTTGCTCGACACCCTCGGCGGCCACACCGCCCGCCCACCGGTCACCGCGTGGCTTCAGGACGCCTGCGCGCACCCGAGAGACACCCGGCTGGTCCCGGTCGTCCGGACCGGCGGAGAGGTTGTCCCGGCCGGCCACGACCGGCCGGGTTCGCTGTGGGGTGCGGCGCTGGCCGACGCGCTCGCGGTCGTTCCACCCGGTCACGAAGGCGGCGAGGTGGAACTGCTCACTTATGCGGGCCAGCGGCCGGTGTAGCCCTCGGCGAGGAACCGCGAGCCCGCCTCCGAGCCGACCACCGAGCCCAGCTCGCCGAGCTGGCGGCGCACGTCGAAGTCCGTCGCGCCCGGCAGGGCGTGCAGCATCGTCGTCATCCAGTACGAGAAGTGCTGTGCCTTCCACACCCGGTCCAGCGCGCGCGGGCCGTACTCGTCCAGGGCTTCGGCATCGTTCTTGAGCAGCGCGCGCTCGATGAGCTCGGCCAGCACCTTCACGTCCGCCAGCGCGAGGTTGAGGCCCTTCGCGCCGGTCGGCGGCACGGTGTGGGCGGCGTCGCCGGCGAGCAGGAGTTTGCCGTGGCGCATGGGTTCCGCGACGAACGACCGGAAGCGCAGCACCGTCTTCTCGGTGATCGGTCCCTCGTTGAGGGTGAAGCCGTCCGGCCCGGCGACGCGCGCCTGCAGTTCCTGCCAGATCTGGTCCGCCGACCACGCGGTGGGGTCGGTCTCCGGGTCGCACTGGAAGTACATGCGCTGGTGGGTTTCGGTGCGCTGGCTGATCAGCGCGAACCCGTGCGGTGAGTGCGCGTAGACCAGTTCGGGGGCGCTGCGCGGGGCCTCGGTGATGATGCCGAACCAGGCGAACGGGTACTCGCGGAAGCTGTGCGTGCGCATGGATTCCGGCACTTGCGCCCGGCAGATCGAGCGGGAGCCGTCCGCGCCGACCAGCAGGTCGCAGCGCACCTCCTGGCGGACGCCGTCGCTGTCGGTGAAGCGGATCGCGGGCTCGGTGATGTCGACCGACGTGTCGCTGACGCCGAACCGCACGTCGCCGCCGTCGCGTTCGCGGGCGTTCGCGAGGTCGACGAACACGTCGGTCTGCGGGTAGAGCCAGACCGATTCGCCCACGAGCGCGCGGAAGTCGATGCGATGGCTCTCGCCGCCGAACCGCAGGTCGATGCCCTCGTGCGGATGTCCGTCGCGCAGCACCCGATCGGACACCCCGGTGTCGACGAGCAGCCGGGCGCTGTCGGCCTCCAGGATGCCGGCGCGGACCGTGTTCTCGATCTCCACGCGCGTTCTGTTGTCGACGACGATGCTGTCGATCCCGTTGAGCGACAACAGGTGCGAGAGCATGAGACCGGCCGGTCCGGCGCCGACGATGCCGACCTGGGTTTTCTGCGTGTTCATGTGTCCTCCCGCAAGACCTGACGTGCCACAGAGAACGCGTGGTTCGCCGCGGGCACCCCGCAGTAGATCGCGCTCTGCAAGATCACTTCACCGATCTCCTCGACGCTCAACCCGTTCCGCCGGGCCGCCGCGACGTGCAGCTTCAACTCGTCCCAGTGCCCGTGCGCGATCAACGCCGTGAGCGTGATCGCGCTGCGCATCCGCCGGTCCAGCCCAGGCCGCGTCCAGATCTCGCCCCACGCATACCGCGTGATGAAGTCCTGGAAGTCCTTTGTGAACTCGTCCGGCTTCGCGCGGTCCACATGCGCGTCTCCCAGCACCTCACGCCGAACCTTCATGCCGTCGTCGTACGACACCGCATCTCCTCAAGCACCTGGACCAACACCTCGGCCACCGCCGCCGGAACCTCGGCGGGAGGCAGATGCCCGCACCCGCCGAGCACCCGATCAGCCGTCGCCGGTGACACCACGACGTCGTGCTCCCCCACCAACACCTTGCACGGCCGCACCGCCGCACCGGCTTCGAACCGGCCCAACGCCTCGCACGCCAACGCGTACGACTCCTTGTCCGCGTCGGCCAACGCCCTGAGCAGTCCCCCGGCCACCTGCGGCGCCCGCTCGACGAACCCCGGCGCGAACCACCGCTGCGCCGACCCCTCGACCATCACCGGCGTACCGGCCCGCCGCACCAACGCGGCACGCTCCCGCCACGCCTCAGGCAATCCGATCCGCGGCGCCGCCCCGATGCACACGACCGCCTCGAACGGCCCTTCTGCTCGCGTGGCCAGCTCGAACCCGACCGCGCCGCCGAACGACACCCCGGCGTACTCGATCCGCCTTCCGCCGCCCAACGCCGCAACCCGCCCGATCAGCTCGTCCGCGATGTCCTCGACGGTGAACGGCTCCTTCGCGGGAGCGCCAGAGCCGTGGCCGGGCAGGTCCCAGCCGATCACCTCGAACTCCCCGCCGAGCGCCAGCGCGCTGTCCCGCCAGAGCAACGCCACCGAGGTGCCCAGCGAAGGCCCGACCACCAGCAGCCGTTGCGACGACTCCGACCCCGCCAGCCGCGTCAGGCTCAGCTCAGCCGCCATTTTCTGTCAGACCTCTCTGAGACGATTGGGATGGGGACCTCGTGCTCCCCTGGAGGGGGTCCAGTCGGGATCGATTCCGAAGGAGCACCTCGTCCACGAACACCTCGGCCGCCCCGAGGTAGGCGGCCGGATCCGTCCCGCCGCCCCGCTCCGCCAGCAACTCGCCCGCCGCCTCGGCAGCCCGCCGCGCCATCACGTCCGCGTGCACCTCGAGCCCCTCGACCAGCTCGGCCGCCTGCGAAGCCGTCACCGCCGCCAGCTCCAGCAGCGACCGCAGCGCCGGCCACTCCGCGTGCCAAGCTCCGTCCGGTCGTTCGTCCACCGCCCGCGCCGAACACAGGTGCAGCTGCGCCCCCAGCTGTGGAGCCTGCAAAGCCGCGCTGTTCACCAGTACCGACAGCACCGGATTCCGCTTGTGCGGCATGGTCGACGACCCGCCGCGCCCCGCCACCGCGCCCTCGCGAACCTCGCCGATCTCGGGCCGCCCCAGCGTCAGCAGATCCGCGGCCATCACCCCGAGCGCGTCGCACGTGCGCACCAGTGCGTCGCCAAGACGCGTGACCGGCGCGCGATACGTGTGCCAGGGCATCCCTGGCCACGCCAGACCGAGGTAGTTCGCGAACTCGGCAGCGGCCGCGACCGGATCCGACTCCACCCGAGCCAGCGTCCCCGCCGCGCCCCCGCACTGCACCGGCAGGTTCCGCGACACGACGTCCAGCTCGTCCAGCGTGTCCAGCACGCCCACCAGCCACCGCGCGGCCTTGAGCCCGAACGTGATCGGCACGGCGAACTGCGTCAACGTCCGCCCCGCCATCACGCTCGCCCGGTGCTCGTCCGCCAGCCGGGCGAGTGCGGCGGCGACCCGGCCCAGGTCAGCCGAGACTCGCGCCAGCACCTCACGCGCCAGCAACATCAGCGCGGAGTCGAGGACGTCCTGGCTCGTCAGTCCAGTGTGGACGGGACCGGAGACCCGGTTGCGCAAGGCCGAAACCAGCGGCAGCACCGGATTTCCGGCGGCCTCGATCTCACGTGGGTCGAGCGCGGGTACCCAGGAGTCCAGCGAGACCGAGTTGCCGAGCACGCGCGCCCAGGCGACCTCGACCGACACCATCGCCCGCACGAACGCGGCGTCATCCACCAGACCGGCGGCGCGATACGAGCCCGGCAGCACGATCAACTCCGCGGGAACTTGAAGAACACCGTCTCGGACGGCCCCTGCAGGTGGATGTCGAACCGCAGCCGCCCGTCCGGCTCGCGCGAGGCGACCAAGCCGTCGATAGCGCCGTCAGCGCCCGGCAGGTAGATCCGCGTGAACAACCGGTCGAGCAAGCCGCGCGCGAACACCGTCACCGCGAAGAACGGCAGTCCGGGCTCGACGGTGCTGAACCAGTAGTGCCCGGCGCCGTCCGTGCAGGACCGCCCCCACCCGGTGAACCCGGCTCCGCGCCGCCGCAGCGACCCGCCCACCGCCGGCACCACACCGGAGGCGTCGGCCTGCCGGATCTCGATCATCGCGTCCGGCACCGGCGCGCCCGCGCCGTCGTAGACGTGGCCGTGCAGCACCACGGATCCGGCCGAGCCGAACGGCACCAGCTCGGAGTCGCCCGCGTACGCGAGCGCGTGGTGGAAGAACGGGCCGACGGTCTGCCCGGGGGTCTCAGTCATCGGACGGCTCCAGGTAGGTCGCGTGGCTGCCGGTCAGCACGATGTCCCAGCGGTAGCCGAGCAGCCACTCGTGCTCGGACCGGGCGTGGTCGTACGTCGCGATCAACCGGGACAACGCGCCCGGATCGGTGATCGACTGGGCGATCGGGTCCAGCGCCAGCAGCTGGTCGCCGGGGAAGTACATCTGCGTGATCAGGCGCTGGGTGAAGTCCGTGCCGAACAACGAGAAGTGGATGTGCGCGGGCCGCCAGGCGTTGTGGTGGTTGCGCCACGGGTAGGGGCCCGGCTTGATCGACGTGAACGAGTACCAGCCGTCGTCGTCGGTGAGGCACCGGCCCACGCCGGTGAAGTGCGGATCCAGCGGCGCCGGGTGCTGGTCGCCCTGGTGCGAGTACCGGCCGGCGGCGTTGGCCTGCCAGATCTCGACGAGCTGGCGGCGCACCGGCCGGCCGTCGCCGTCGAGCACGCGCCCGTGCACCCGGATGCGTTCGCCGATCGGCTCGCCACCGCGCTGGACGGTCAGGTCGGACTCGACGGCGTCGACGTCGGAGTGACCGAACACGGGGGCGAGCAGCTCGGCGCCTTCGGGGTCGACGAGCTGCAGTTCCTTGGTCGGGTGGCGTAACAGGGTGCTGCGGTACGGCGGGAAGTCCAGCAGCGGCGCACCCTTCGGTGAGTCGGCCTGGAGCTTCGCGATCTCGTCGCTGATCTCGTGCTGACTGGTCGTCACACCATCGAACGTTAGGGAGCCGCACCGAACGCCGTCGACCGTGGTCTTCCACTGAACGGAAAGCACCCTCCTCACCAGCCGAACCAGCCGAACTAGCCGACAGTGCAGGCAGCGCCGTTCAGCGTGAACGCCTCCGGCACGGAGTTGAGGCCGTTGACCGCGCCGTTGAACCCGAGCGAGATCGAGCCGTCGGGCACGATCAAAGCGGTGTAACTCGCGTTGGTCGTGGTCACGTCCCCGCCGGACTGGGACGAGGTGGCGTTCCACATCTGCGTGATCGTCTGCCCGTCGGCGAACCGCCAGCGCAACGTCCAGCCGTTGATCAGCGCGCCACTCACGTTGCGCACGGTCACCTCGGCCTGGAACGAGCCGGGCCACGTGCTGTTGATCCGGTACGCCACCACACAGGGTGGAGCGGGTGGAGCCGGCGGTGTGGCCGACGTGGAGGGAGGAGGCGGCGGCGCCGGAGTCGAGGTGGGACACTCCTGCGCCCAAAGTCCGATTTTTGCCTTTGCCGCCTTGGTTTCCGCCTCCATCAGCGGGCCACCGTCCACGCCGGAGGTTCGCAGCGCGCCGGCGGACACGGCCGCCAGCGCGAAGTCGGTACCGTCCTGCAGTACCAGCGACACTTCACCGGGCGTGATGCTGCCGACATGGACTTCCTTGTCCAGCAACGTCTTCGTGGTGAAGTCCAGGGCCGCGGCCGCGTTGCACGAGGCCGGCTCGGCGAGCAGCGAGATGCGGGCGCGGGTGCCGTCCGCCAGTTCGACGGTGCGGCCGTCGATCACGGAGCGCACCTTTGTGGACGGCAGGTTCTCCACCGGCCGAGGAGACGAGACCCGGGGTGCGGCATGCGGGGTGCCGCCCTGCTCGGCCGTGCAGGCGGTCGCGCAGATGATCAGGGTCAACAGCACCAAAAAGTGCTTCCGTGCTGCCATAGGACAAATTTATCGCCGGTGGGTGCGCGTGCAATCAACTGTTCGGAGTTGATCAACTCCGGCGTTCGGAGGCTGTGATCGGTGAACACGCGATGTTCACCCCCAGGCTGCGCCATTTGTGCGAACGTGAAGGGGCCGAACCGTTCCACGTCCCTCCCGATGGAGGTCTGAAGTGCAAACCCTGCAACCGCACTGGACACGTCGTCTGTTCGCCGCTCTCGCCATCGTCGCGTCAGTGCTCGGCGCGACCACGGTCGTCACCCCCGCCGCCGACGCCGCCGTCTACAACACCTGCACGCAGTCCCGCTGCTCGGCAGCCCGCGACGCCAACTCGACCTGGAGGTCGCTGGGCTACCCGGACCGCGGCTGGTACAGCTGGCCGAACGGGCAGTACAACTACACGGGCGGCACCTTCCAGAACCGCGAGGGCCAACTGCCGGCCGGCCACACCTACCAGGAGTTCGACGTCTACCCGCGCGCCCGCGGTGCCGCCAGGGACGCGTACCGGATCGTCCGGGACCGCACCAACGGTTACGTCTACTTCTCGCCCAACCACTACACCGACTTCTACCGCATCACCACTTCCTGACGAGCTTCACCGGGCGCCGCGGTCGATCCACGAGGTCTGCACGCGGCGGGCGAGGTGTCCGGGTTCGGCGGCGGAAAGCGCCTAGCCACTCGAACCCGGCTGATCAACCTCCGGATCGCTCTGTTCCCACGCCGCGCTGAACAGCGACATGGCGAGGTCGTAGACCAGGCTGGGACGGCGGGCCGCGACACACGGCGAATGACGTCCGTGCACCGACCCGCCGTACAGCGTCAGGTAGGCCACCTCGTTGGTGATGATCACCCGGTGTGTGTGCGGGAGGTTGTACAAGCGCAACGACACGTTGCCGTGGCGGCGGGCCGCGGCAGCCACGAAGTGTGTGTTCGTGCGGACCTGTTCGGCCAGGAAACCGGTCGAGAAGGTCGGGTCCGCACGTCGCATGTCCTCTTCGCGTCTGGCGACCCACGAGTCCGGGCCGCGCCGCAGGTCGGGCAGCAGCACCTCGACGAACTGAGGTGGCCGCATCCCGCCTGTCCACACGGGTTTGAACGTGTCGCGGGTCAACTCGTTCCCGCGGCCCGTCAGGACGCGGATCCACTGGGCACCGGCCAGATCGCGGCCCAGGTCCTGGCTGGCGAGTTCCTGGCGGTCGTACACCTGCCGCACCGGCAAACCCGCGAGTCGCGAGAACAACGCCGTCAGCACCCGCCGGAGCCGTTTGGAGAGCAGCCACCCGGTCGCGACGGTGAGCGAGGTGGCGACGAGCGAGCTGACGACACCGATGACGAAGTCGGCCACGTCGTCTCACCCGACCAGGTAAGGAATCAGCTCGCGGACCACACTGGCGGCGTTCCTCGCCGCGAGCGGCTGGGCGTCGTCGTTCTTCCGCTCATCGGCGAGATCCGAGATTCCCCGCACGACGACCCACGGGCACGAACCGTTCTCGTGGCAGAACTGGCCCAGCCCGTCGGACTCCATGTCCACGGCGAGCGTCTTGTCGTTGAACCCCCGCAGGTACCTGACCACCTCCGCGTCCGCGCGGGCGAGAACGCCGTTGCCGGAGCCGATCAGACCGGACCGCGCCACGAAGCCGGGGAACTCGGCAGGCTCACCCCGCGCGGAGAAGAACGCGCTGACGGCGTGCCCGACGACCGCCGGAGCTTCCCAGTGACGGCCACGGCGCTGCGTGCCCGCCGGTGTCTCCTTGTGCAGGTCGTAACCCACGACCTTGGTGGCGACCACGACGTCGCCGATGCCCTGGCCCGGATCGATGCCGCCCGCGATACCGGCCAGCACCAGCACTTTCGGCGAGAAGCGCTGAACCAGCCTCCGTGCCGCGTCCATCGCCGCGCCCTGGCCCTGGCCGTGCGTCTGCACGGCCACGACACGGGTGAACCGCTTGCCCGCGTGGAAGACGTCGTCGAACGGTGCCAGTTCGAGCACTTGACGGACGGCACTGGTCTCGTCCGCGGTCATGGTGATCACCCCGACTTCGGGGGCGATCTCCGGCCGCTCGACGGGAGCAGGTACCGCGTTGACCGACGCGTTCGGTCCGATGGCAACGCCGCTCAACGTGGCGGTGTCGTTGAAGTACGCGCCTTTGACGTGGATGTTGGTGTTCATTCCGCTGCTCCTGGCTTGCTCGGCGGGTTGGGCTGGTTCGACTGGTTCACCTGAGCGTTCGCGCCGATCGCGGAGTTTTCGATCTTGAGTGGGCCGGCGCTGAAGACATCGGTGGTGATGATGTTGGTGACCTGCCCCTTGAACGCCGAGACGTCCATTCCCTTCAACTCGAGGAACTCCTTGATCGCGTCGAGCAGGGTGTTGAGGATGACGTTCTTGCTGTCCTCGATCTCCCGCCGGTCGAACGCGACGTGCCGGGGCCGGTCCACCAGTTCGACCGCCTGGCGGAGACTGAAGCGCGAGCCGACGCCTCTGCGCCGCCGCGGAGTCACCGCGCGGTCCCGCCGTCCGTACAGCGCACAGGCGACCACCCAAGGCGCGGTGATGAGACGCCACGCGTCGCCGGCCTCGCGCGGAAGATCGCGTAACGCCCGGAAAGCCGAGCGGGCGACCGCGCCCGCGCCGTTCTCCCGATGGGCGTCAACGGAGAGGAACTCGTACGGCAGGCTCGTGAGCATGCCGAGCACCATGTCGACGTTCAGCGTGCGTGCTCGCAGCGTCAGCCCCAGGAACAGCGTGGTCACCACTTCGCCTGTCTTGCTGACGCTGACCTCCAGGTAGTGCTGCACCGGACTGTTGGGGTCGTTGGCGATCTCGTCTATCTCGTCGGGCGTCGGCTCGCCGAGCAGCAGGTGCGTGGCCGCCAGCACCTTCTCCTGCGAGACGAACAGCCGATCTCGCACGTGCAGGCCCGACAGTCCGGGTCCTTCGTGCGACCTGCTCAGCTCGGTGGCCTTCTTCTGGAGGAACCGCATCAGTTCCGCGGCATCGAACCGTGGTTCGTCGCTCGTGATGAAGTCGGCTTTCCTGGCCTCGTCGCGCACCAGTTGAATCGACCGCTGCGGCCAGGTGTACACGAATCCGCTGCCCAGGAACGGACTCGGCGTGCCGTAGGTCGAGTTGTCGTGGTCGTAGACCACCAACGTGCTCGTTTGCTGGGTGTCGACCACTTCGGACCGCTTGCAGAGACGGGCAGGCCGAAGATTCGCGACGAGGTGCATCTGGTTCACGGCGAGTTGCCGGGTCATCCCCGCGACGATCACGAGAAAGGCCGTCAGCGACACCAGGACGGCGCTCTGCGGCAGAGAAGCCGACAGGGAGGTATGTGTGCGATCGGCGGTGTGCACCACCGCGCCTGCCAGCACCGCGCATCCGCCGAGGTTCAGGAGGAACCGGTGGGTCTGTTCCTTCAGTTCCTGTTCCTCCTCTTCCGACACCTTCCTGCCGAGACATTTCCGCCCCACCAAACGGCCCTTGAGCCGCACCGCTCTGAGGAACGCGCGTGCTGCGTTCGTCGCCAACGGCATCGCCGCGATGGCGCACCCGGCCAGCACGGTCGCCGTGACATCGGTCAGCAGCCCGGCTGTCAGGACCGTGAGCGTGCAGATCTGGTGCGCGGTTCCCAGCACCCACGCCCGCCGGGCGTGCTCCAGCACCGGGACGAGATCGAACCCGTAGGACGGCGCCACGCGGTGCCGGCAGTCGTTGTGCACTCCGCGGATGACCAGATCGCGAAAGTGCCGGTTGAGGTAAACGCCGGCGCACAGACGCCGGGTAGCCGTGTTCAGCCGGCCGTCGGACACCGTGGAAGCTCCGCCCATGTCGACACCTCCGGACTATGGGTCACCCTGACCATAAGTGCCGCCGGAGTTAAGGTCAATCCGACCATTAGGGGGTATGGTGAGGTCGTGATCAGCGAAGTTCCTCCACCACGCCACGCCACCGGGGTCGCTGTGACGGTCGACCTGGTGATCTTCACGATCAGGGCCGACCGGCTCCAGGTGTTGCTGGTGGAGCGAGGCAAGGCACCGTTTCTCGGCAGGCCGGCGCTGCCCGGCGGATACGTCCGCGACGGGGAGACGCTGAACGGCACCGCGTTGCGCGAGCTGAGCGAGGAGACCGGGCTCGACGGGCGGGGCCTGCACCTGGAGCAGCTGAAGACCTACGGTGATCCCGGACGCGACCCGCGCGGGCGGGTGATCACGGTGGCGTACCTGGCCCTCGTCCCGAACCTGTCCGCCCCGGTCGCCGGCACCGACGCCAGGGCGGCGAGCTGGGTACCGGTGGACTCGGTCGACTTCGGCGACCTCGCCTTCGACCACGCCGTGATCCTGCGCGAGGCGCTCGAACTGGCGCGTTCTCAGCTGGAATACACGACCGTTGCCGCGGCTTTCTGCACGGAACCGTTCTCCATCAGCGATCTCCGCCGCGTGTACGAGGTGGTGTGGGGATTTCCGCTCGACCCGAGCAACTTCCGTCGCAAGGTGACCGGAGCGGAGAACTTCCTCGTCTCCACCGGCGAGCGCAGGGTTCCGGAGATCGGCCGGCCGGCCGCGCTCTACCGGAGAGGAACCGCCCAGTTGCTCTTCCCGCCGCTGATGCGTTCTGCCACCGTCCCTCAGGCGCGGATCAGTACGTTCTGAAGTCGTTCCGACTCCGAAGACCGTTACCACCGAACAGAAGGTGGCAGCGCCGCTCCCCCTGCGGCACCGCCACCTTCTCCCCCGTTCGTGGAACCCCCTCGTCCACGACGCACAGCGTGCCAGGGTGAACCTGAAGGGACGCTGAACGATCCTGAACCGAATTTCAGGACTCGATCACGGCCGATGCGGCAGGCTGCTCCCATGCGCGTGCTCGTGGTGGAGGACGATCCTCGTCTCGCTGATCTGCTCGCCCGCGGCCTGACCGCCGAAGGGTTCGCCGTCGACGTGGAGCGCACCGGCACGGACGGGCTGTGGCGGGCGAGGGAGCACCCGTACGACGTGATCGTCCTGGACATCATGCTGCCCGGCCTCAACGGTTACCGGGTCTGCCAGGAGCTGCGGGACGCGGGTGTGTGGACGCCGATCCTGATGCTCACCGCGAAGGACGGCGAGTTCGACGAGGCCGAGGGCCTGGACACCGGCGCGGACGACTACCTGACCAAGCCGTTCTCCTACGTGGTGCTGGTGGCCCGGCTGAGGGCGCTCGCCCGGCGGTCGCGCACCGCCCAGCCGGTGTTGCTGCGGGCTGGCGACCTGGTGCTCGATCCGGTCAGCCGGGAGTGCCACCGGGGTACGACGCGGATCGACCTGAAGGCGAAGGAGTTCTCGGTGCTGAACTTCCTGCTCAGGCACGCGGGTGAGGTCGTCACCAAGTCGGAGATCATCGACGGCGTGTGGGACGCGGCGCACGACCCCGACCCCAACCTCGTCGAGGTCTACATCAGCGCGCTACGTCGCAAGATCGACACGCCGTTCGACCGGCGGAGCATCACCACCGTGCGCGGCGTCGGCTACCGGTTGGTGGATCGATGAAATCCCTCCAGGTCAAAGTGACCGTGCTGGCCACGGTGATCACCGCCCTGCTGATCGGCGTCGCCGGGACGCTGATGCTGGTGTCGCAACGCCAGCAGATCATCGCCCAGACCGCGGACAGCTCGCGCACGCACCACGTGTGTTCCGCCCTCAACGTCTGCGTCGTGCTGGACAAGCAGGCGCCTGTCGTCACGCCTGGGACGTCCGTCCGGTACGTGACCATGGAAGTGCTGCCGAACCTGTCGCTGTGGCCGTTCACCGAGGTCGACGACACCTCGTATCAACTGATCGGAGCAGGGCCACGACTCGGCACCGACGAGGCACGTGCGGCTGCCTCGGAGGCGCAGCGGCAACTGAACAGAGTGACGCTCACCCTGTTCGGCGTGCTCAGCTCGATCACCGCACTGGTGGCGGCCACCGTACTGGCCGCGGCCAGCCGGGTGCTGCGGCCGGTGGAGGCGATGCGGGCCCAGGTGGCCGAGATCAACGAGCACAACCTCTCCCGGCGTGTTCCGGTTCCGTCCTCCGACAACGAGATCGCCCGGCTGGGCGCCACGCTGAACGAGACGCTCGACCGGGTGCACCGCTCCGTCGAGGACACCCGCAGGTTCGTCGCGGACGCCTCGCACGAGCTGCGCAGCCCGCTGGCCGCACTGCGGGCCGAGTTGGAGATCGCGTTGCAGCATCCGCACATGGCGGACTGGTCCACCGTGGTGAAGGCGGCACTGGAGGACGCCGAACGGCTGCAGGAACTGACCACGGACCTGTTGCTGCTGGCCAGGCTCGACGCCGACGCGCTGGACAGGCAGGACACCGTCGACCTCACCGCCGTGGTGCACCGGGAGGTCTCGCGCCGGGCGATGGTCACCCTCGACGCCGACGACCAGGTGCTCGTTCCTGGGCGGCGCGCCCAGCTGTCCAGGCTGCTCGGCAACCTGCTGGACAACGCCGAACGCCACGCGGGCACCGCGGTGGTCGTGCGCCTGCGCGGCGGGTCTTCCGCGACGCTCGAAGTCATCGACGACGGTCCCGGCATCCCCGAAGCGGACCGGGAACGCGTCTTCGACCGGTTCACCCGGCTCGACGAGGCCCGCACGCGGGCCGCGGGCGGCGCCGGTCTCGGGCTCGCGATCGCCCGGCGCATCGCCACCAGGCATCACGGCACACTCGAGGCCACCGATGCCGAGGGGTTCCGCGGAATCCGTTTTGTGGCAACGATTCCAACCGGGATCCCGCAGCCGAGGAAGGCCGCCGTCATCGCGCACCAACGTGCGGGCGACGACGTGTGGCAGATCCTCAACGGCACCATCGTCTCGACGCACGGCCACCTCCCCGAACCACGCCGAGTGCCGGAACCGGAGCTGGACTGGGATCTCATCTTCGGCGAGCACCAGCCGGTGGCGGCTACCTGAGGCGGTCGAGGACGCGTTTCACCGAGCTCTCCGGGGTTTCCACGGCCGAGTCGAGCACCAGGTGGTCGTCCTCCCACGGCTCCCACAGGCCGCGCATGCGCTCGATGTGCTGCCACGGAACCGTTGCGTGCCAACCAGGAATGCCGCGTGACCGGCCCTCGGTCCGCTCGCGGTGCAGGCGTTCGTCCGAGCAGACGCACTCCACCCCGACGAACTCGCCGCCGAGCCGTTCCGCGAGCTCACGCAGACGTCCACGCTCCTCGCGGGTGTGGCCGGTCGCGTCGACGATCACGTCGATCCCGAGCTGGACGTGCCGGGCCACCAAGGCGGTGAGCTGCAGGTCCGCCACGTCGTACGCGTTCTCGTCGGTGATCGCGCGAGCCAGCACGAGCGATCCCAGCACCCAGTCCATCGAGAAGATCGGCGCCTTCAGCTGCCGGGCCAGTGACTCGGCGAGCGTGCTCTTGCCGGTGCCGGGAATGCCGGCGACCAGCACCACCTTGGGGCTCTCGGTGGTCGGTTCGAGGTCCAGGTATGGGCTCATGTCCCTACCTAAACAGCAATGCGCGCTCCCATGATCACTGTTCGCTCTCGGGGCAATCCGAAGGTGCCGCAGAGCGCCACCGGGTGCTCTTCGCGGGCCCCTTTGACATACCCATACCCCCCTAGGGTATAAATGACCCGAGCCCACCGCTCCCCCGGCATCACCAGCCGGCCGCGCGGTGGCCGGAGAAGGAGCGAGACATGCACGGCTACGCCGAGAACAAAGCCGCCCACCTGCGCCGCCTCCGTCGCATCGAGGGCCAGGTCCGCGGCTTGCAGCGGATGATCGAGACCGACGAGTACTGCATCGACGTGCTCACTCAGATCTCCGCCGCCACCAGGGCGTTGCAGGCGGTCTCACTGGGGCTGCTCGACGAGCACCTCAAGCACTGCGTGAGCCAGGCCATCAGCGAGGGCGGCGACACGGCCGACGCGAAGATCGCGGAAGCCAGTGACGCCATCGCCCGCCTGGTCCGCTCCTAACCCGCGAGGAGAAGACCCATGAGCGAGTCCGTCTACACCGTCAACGGCATGACCTGCGGCCACTGCGTCAACTCGGTGACCGAGGAGGTCGCCGCGATCGCCGGCGTCGACACGGTGGCCGTCGACCTGCCGACCGGCCAGATGACGATCACCAGCACCACTCCGATCGCGCTGGACGACGTGCGGGCCGCGGTCACCGAGGCCGGTTACGAGCTGGTGCAGCGATGAGGACCGGATACAAGGTCGCGCTCTACGGCGCGACGCTCGCCGTCATCTTCGGCGGCACCTGGGCGGCCGGAGCAGCGGCCGGGCCCACCGTCCAGGAAGCGCCGCCGGCAAGCCACAACGAGCACGAGCCGGAAGCGGCAAGGGTTCCACCGGGACTGTCCGTTCAGGACAACGGCTACACCCTCGTCCTGCACGACAAGGAATCCCTCGGCTTCCACATCAACGGACCGGACGGGCAGCCCGTCACGAAGTTCGCCGTGGAGCACGAGAAGCGCCTGCACCTGATCGTCGTCCGCCGGGACGGGTCGAACTTCCGGCACGTGCACCCGGAGATGTCACCGGACGGCACGTGGCGAGTGCCGCTCAGCCTCGAGCAGGCCGGCACCTACCGGGTGTTCGCCGACTTCAGGCCGGAGGACGGGCCCAAGACCACGCTCGGCGCCGATGTCCAGGTCGCCGGTGACTACCAGCCACGACAGCACCCGAACAGCAACAAGTTCACCGTCGACGGCTATGAGGTAACCCTCAACGGTGACCTCACCGCGAACACCGCGTCGACCGTCACGATCGACATCACCAAGAACGGCCAACGAGTCCAGGACCTGCAGAACTACCTGGGCGCCAAGGGACACCTGGTCGCGTTGAGGTCAGCCGACCTGGCGTACCTGCACGTGCATCCCGAAGAGGGTGAGGACGTGAAGTTCGCGGTCGAGGTGCCGACGGCCGGGACCTACCGGCTGTTCCTGGACTTCCAGCACGACGACAAGGTCCGCACCGCGGAGTTCACCCTCACGACCCACGAGGAGGGCGGTCATGGCCACTGAGACCACCTCTGGCACCAACTCTGGCATCAACTCTGGCACCGTCGAGCTCTCGATCGGCGGAATGACCTGCGCCTCGTGCGCCGCGCGGATCGAGCGCAAGCTCAACAAGCTGGACGGCGTCGAGGCGTCGGTGAACTACGCGACCGAGAAGGCGCGCATCAGCTACCCGGGCGACCTCACGCCCGCCGACCTGGTGAAGGTCGTCGAGGACACCGGCTACACCGCCGAACTCCCCACCACACCAACCGAAACCGCCAAGCAGACGGACCCGCTGAAGCAGAGGCTGATCACGTCCGCGGTGCTGGCGGTGCCGGTGATCGCGCTGGCGATGATCCCGGCGCTGCAGTTCACCTACTGGCAGTGGCTGTCGCTCGCCCTCGCGGGACCGGTCGTCACCTACGCCGCATGGCCGTTCCACAAGGCCGCGTGGACGAACCTCAAGCACGGCGCCGCCACGATGGACACGTTGATCTCCATCGGCGTCGCCGCGGCGTTCCTGTGGTCGCTCTACGCGCTGTTCCTGGGCACCGCCGGCACGCCCGGCATGACGCACGGGTTCACGTTCACCATCGAGCGGATGGCCGGAACCGGCAACATCTACCTCGAGGTCGCGGCGGGCGTCACGACGTTCATCCTGGCCGGGCGCTACTTCGAGGCGCGGTCGAAGCGACGGGCGGGAGCGGCCCTGCAGGCGCTCCTCGAACTCGGCGCGAAGGACGTCGCCGTCATCAGGGACGGCCGCGAGGTGCGCGTCCCGACCGGCGAGCTCACGACGGGCGACCACTTCGTCGTCCGGCCGGGCGAGAAGATCGCCACCGACGGCGTCGTCGAGGAGGGCAGCTCCGCGGTCGACGCGAGCATGCTCACCGGCGAGTCCGTGCCCGTTGAGGTGCGAAAAGGCGATTCGGTCGTCGGCGCCACGGTCAACGTGGGTGGTCGTCTTGTCGTGCGGGCCACCCGGATCGGGGCCGACACGCAGCTCGCGCAGATGGCCAAGCTGGTCGAGGACGCGCAGAACGGCAAGGCCGAGGTGCAGCGCCTCGCGGACCGGATCTCGGCGGTGTTCGTGCCGATCGTGATCGCGCTCGCCGTCGGCACGCTGGGCTTCTGGTTGGGCACGGGCAACGGCGCGGGGGCGGCGTTCACGGCCGCCGTCGCGGTGCTGATCATCGCCTGCCCGTGCGCGCTGGGCCTGGCGACGCCGACCGCGTTGCTCGTCGGCACCGGGCGGGGCGCTCAGCTCGGCATCCTGATCAAGGGGCCGGAGGTGCTGGAGTCCACCCGCCGCGTCGACACCGTGGTGCTCGACAAGACCGGCACCGTGACGACCGGCCGGATGAGCCTGGTCAGCGTGCACACCGCGGAAGACGAGGACGAACTCCTCAAGCTGGCGGGTGCGTTGGAGCACGCATCAGAACACCCGATCGCCAAGGCCATCGTCACGGCGGCGGGCGAGGTTCCGCAGGTCGAGGGCTTCCAGAACGTCGAGGGACTCGGCGTCCATGGCGTCGTCAACGGCCACGCGGTCCTCGTCGGCCGGGAGCAGCTGCTCAACGACTGGAGCATCCAGCTCGACGCATCACTCGCCGAAGCCAAAGCGGCGGCGGAACAGCAGGGGCGCACGGCCGTGCTGGTCGCGTGGGACGGCAAGGCTCGCGGCGTGCTGGTCGTCGCCGACACGGTGAAGCCGACGTCGAAGGACGCCATCGAGAGGCTCAGGCAGCTCGGACTGCGCCCGGTGCTGCTGACCGGCGACAACAGGGCAGCGGCGGAGGCGGTCGCGGCCGAGGTCGGCATTGACGAGGTCGTCGCGGAGGTGCTGCCCGCGGACAAGGTCGACGTCGTGAAGCGCCTCCAGGACGAGGGACGCGTCGTGGCGATGGTCGGTGACGGCGTGAACGACGCCGCCGCGCTCGCCCAGGCCGACCTGGGCCTCGCGATGGGCACCGGCACGGACGTCGCGATCGAGGCCAGCGATCTCACGCTGGTGCGGGGCGACCTGAACGCCGCCGTGGACGCGATCAGGCTGTCCCGGCGCACGCTCAGCACGATCAAGGGCAACCTGTTCTGGGCGTTCGCCTACAACGTCGCCGCTCTGCCGCTCGCGGCGCTCGGCCTGCTCAACCCGATGATCGCGGGCGCCGCGATGGCGTTCTCCTCGGTGTTCGTGGTGAGCAACAGCCTGCGGTTGCGCACCTTCCACTGACGCGACCCTCACGGCGCGTTTCGTAGCCTCGGCACATCAGCATCCGATGAGAAGGAGCAGGTGTGCCGAGGTTTGCCCTGGTGGTGGCGTTGCTCGTGGCGCTCGCCGCGTGCACGTCCAGTCCGCCGCCGGCCCCCACGCCCACCTCCGGCAGCACGCAGCCCGCCGAACAGAAGCAGCAGCAGGTCTACGTGTCGATCGGCGACTCCTACGCCACGGGCTTCGCTCCGGGCGGCACCGGTGAGAGCTTCGCCCAGATCGTCGCCAGGCAGTCCGGGCTCAAGCTGATCAACCTGGCCTGCAACGGCGCCACCTCCGCCGACCTCGCCACCAAGCCCGCGTGCGGGCCGGACGCGGGCGGCAAGACCCAGCTCGACGCCGCCGTCGAGGCGTTGAAAGGCAAGAAAACCGGCCTGGTCACGGTGGTGATCGGCGGCAACGACCTGGCGCCGTGCGCGCTGTCGCAGCAACCGCTCGACTGCGCTACCAGGACCGTCGCCGACATCCAGACCAACGTCGCGGGCACCCTCACCGAGCTGCGGGAGGCCGCGCCGGACGTGAAGATCGTCGGGCTGACCTACCCGGACGTGTTCCTCGGCGCGTGGGTGAACCCGTCGTTCCCGAACGGCAAGAACCTCGCCCAGCTGTCGGTCACGATGTTCCAGGACTTCAACACCAGGATCGCCGCCCAGTACGGCCGGTTCGGCGCGAAGTTCGCCAACATCACCGAGGCGACCGGCGGGTACGGGGCGTTGTCCGAGCTGACCCAGGACCCGAAGTACGGCCAGATCCCGTCCTCGGTCGCCAAGGTGTGCACGCTCACGTACTTCTGCGACCGCACCGACGTGCATCCCACGCCTGCCGGCCACCAGGCGATCGCGGAGGCCGTCACCGCCGCGGGCCGTTGATCACGGCGGCCTCACGGACGTTCTCGTATCCTCTACTTGGAGTATCCCCGAGCGGCGAGGAGCAGGCGTGCGGAGGTTTGCGCTGGTCCTGACCCCTGCGGCGACCCTGCTGATGGCGCTGACCGCGTGTTCCGCGAGCGCACCTGAGGCCAGCGGCACCACTACGTCCGACCAACGGCTGTACGTGTCGATCGGCGACTCCTACGCCACCGGGCTCAGCCCGAACGGCACCGGCGAGAGCTTCGCCCAGATCGTCGCCAAGGAGTCCGGCCTCGGGCTGATGAACCTCGCCTGCAACGGCGCCACGTCCGCCGACCTCCTCAACGAGCAGGCGTGCGAACCGGACGCCGACGGCCGGACCCAGGTCGACGCGACCGTCGACGCGTTGCGCACGGGCAGGGTCGACCTGGTCACGATGGTGATCGGCAGCAACGACCTGCTGGAACCGTGCGCGGTGGCCGACAACCCGATGGAGTGCGCGACCGAGGCGGTCACCGGCACCAAGACCAACATCGCCACCGCGCTGACCAGGTTCCGCGAGGTGGCGCCGGACGTGCAGATCGTCGGGCTGAGCTACCCGGACGTGTTCCTCGGCGCGTGGGTGAACCGCGAGTTCCCGAACGGTGAGGACCTCGCTCGCACGTCGGTCACGATGTACGAGGGCTTCAACGGCGAGATTGCCGCGGAGTACGCGAAGTTCGGCGCGAAGTTCGTCGACATCACCAACATGACCGGCGGGTACGGGGCACTGACCGACCTGACCCAGGACCCGAAGTACGGCGAGATCCCGGCCGCGGTCGCCGAGGTGTGCACGCTCACCTACTACTGCGACGACACGGACGTGCACCCCACACCGGCCGGTCACCAGGCGATCGCGAACGCCATCATCGCGGCGGGTCGCGGAACTCCGCCCGCAACGCAGTCCCCTGTCCCACCGTCGAACTGAGGCTGAGCCGCCCACCCGCGGCCGCCACCCGGTCGTCCAGCGCGCGCAGACCGGACGCGCCGCCGATGCCGTCGTCGCTCACCTCCACCGTGACCAGCCCGTCCACGCGGGTGACCTCGATCCGCACCTCACGGGCCTGGGCGTGCTTGGCCGCGTTGGTGAGCGCTTCCGCGACCACGAAGTAGCAGGTGCGTTCCGCGACGAGCGAGAGCCGCTCATCCGGCACACCAACGAGCACGGCGGGCACCACAGACCGCTCTACCAGCGACAACAGCGCCGGACCGAGACCGGCGTCGGTCAGCAGCACGGGGTAGATGCCGCGGGCCAGCTCGCGCAGTTCGTCCAGTGCCCTGGCCAGCTCCTCCCGCGCGGCCGTCAGCAGCTCGGGCGAGTTCTCCGCCAGCCGCAACGTCAGCAGCACCGCGACCAGCCGCTGCTGCGCGCCGTCGTGGAGGTCGCGTTCGACCTGACGGCGTGCCTCGTCGGCGGCCTCCACGATCCGCCGCGCCCGCAGCTCGTTCTGCACGGCCAGAGCCGCACTCGCCGCGACCGCCCGCACGAACGCGGGATCCAGCGCGGGGTCGTGCACGAGCGCCGCCAGCCGCGTCCCGCCCGCCTCCAGGTAGGTCACGCCCCGAGACGTCGGCGCGACCTCGCCGTAGACGATCTCCAGCGACGGGTCGTGCAACGTGCGCGCCAGCACGGACCGCAGGTCGTCCGGCAGCCCGGCTCCCAGCGAGACCGCCAGCTCCCCCACCGCCGACCGGTCGAGCCGCGCCCGCACCAGTCCGTAGAGCAACGCCAGCGGCCACCCGACCAGCACCACCTCGGTCGACCACTGCAGCGGCACCTGCACGGCCTGCGGCAGCCCGAGCAACGCCGCCACGTACGTGACGACCACGGTCAGCACGATCGCCGCGCCACCCCACACGACCGGCCCGAGATCGCGCCTGGCCACCCTCCCCGAACGCAGCCAGCGCGTGATCATCCGCGCCAGCAGGGCGCTGAGCAGCACGATCCCGCTGATCATCACGACGACCGCGACGGTGGGGACGCTCGGCGAGGACACTTCGCGGATCACCACGATGTTCTGCGGTCCCTCGACCTTCGCCAGCAGCAACCAAGCCACGTTGACCGGCACCGTCAGCAGGTAGGCGACACCCACCACCACACGTTGCCAACGGCTGGTGATGCGCCCAGTCGGGTAGGTGACCAGCAGATGCCCGAGCACCGCGAGGTAGAGCGTCTTCGTGGCGACCCCGACGGCGAACGCCAGGTCGTTCTCGATCGCCCCGGTCAGCCGGACGAACCACGCCAGCCCGACCGCGATCATCAGCTGCCCGGCGGAGCTGTCCGGGCGCCGGTCCGCGGCCTCGATGCCGGCCCCGATGAACGCGAGCCCCACCGCGAGGTTCAGCACCACGGCCGGCACCGAGACCTCGTAGCCGCCCCACACCAGCGCGGCCAGCGCGAGGAATCCGGTGCCCAGCCAGAGGATTCTCATCGGCGCAGGTAGGCGAGCACGGCCAGCACCCGCCGGTTGTCGTCGGGGCCCTGCTGCAACCCGAGCTTCGTGAACACCGACCGCACGTACGCTTCGACCGTCTTGGGACTCAGGAACAACCGCTCGCAGATCGCCTGGTTGGAACGTCCCTCGGCCATCACGGCGAGCACCTCGCGTTCCCTCTGCGACAACGACTCCAGCGGGTCGTCGACCCGCCGCCTGCCCACCAGCGTCGCCACCACGCCGGGGTCGATCACCAGCCCGCCCGCCGCGACCCGCCGGACCGCGTCCGCCAGCTCGGCGGCGTCCGCCACCCGGTCCTTGAGCAGGTAACCGGCGCCGCGCGCGTCGTCGTCGAGCAGTTTGAGCGCGTAGTGCGGTTCGACGTGCGCGGACAGCACGAGCACGCCGATGTCCGGACAGGACTCGCGGATCTCCCGCGCGGCGTCGAGGCCTTCGGTGGTGAAGCCCGGTGGCATCCGGATGTCCACGACCACGACGTCCGGCGGGTCGGCGCGCACCAGAGCCAGCAGCTCGGTCGCGTCGCCCGCCTTCGCCACCACCTCGAACCCCGAGTCGGTGAGCAGTCGCGCCACGCCCTCGCGGAACAGCGCCGCGTCATCAGCCAGTGCCACCCGCATGCGCCGATGGAACCACGCGCCTGCGCCTCCACACGACCAGCAACACGGCGTTCACCACGACGAGCCCGGCCACGGCGGGGTAGAGATGCTGCATCGCGCCCGCGGTGTCGCTCACCACGAACGTCCACACGATCTTGAACAGGCCACCGCCGTTGATCGCGACCAACGCCCACATCAGCGACCGCCGCCACAACGCCGCGGCCAGACCCGCGAGCGTCAGCGGAACGAGCAGACCGACCGCGAGCTTCGCGGGCGTCCACTCCCCCAGCAGGTACTCGCGTTCGGCGGCGAGCATCTCGATCGCGCCCGCGGTCGGGTGCTCCGGCGCCGGGAACCAGGCCATGCTCGTCGCCAGCGCGACGAGCGTGAGCGCGAGGCCCCACCAGCTGCGTTTGTAGCTGAAGTACGCGAACGGCAGCAGGAACAGCGGCCGGATGTACCAGCTGAGCTCGTTGTGGTGCCTCGCCCACGCCCACGACGCGAGCTCGTTGAGCCACTCCATCTCGGTTCTCCCTTCGAGTGGCTTCCAGGGTTCGCGTTCTCACTCGCCGGAACTACGAGGGCATCCCGTGAACTGCCAGTAGGGGTAGCCCCGTATTACCCGAAAGCCTCTGTCGGTCGGCCGCCCCGGCTGACAGGCTCTGGAACCGTTGCCGCAGCGAGGAAGAGTGTTCGATGACCGTGCTACCGCACAGCACTGACGCCCTGTACCGGCTCAGCGATGCCGTCGACGGCTTCCTGCGCAGTGAGAAGGAGTTCAACCTCACCGACCCCGCCACGCACATGCTGGTGGGAGGCCGTTTCCGCACGCTCGGCGCACAGATCGGCGCCAGCGTGCTCGCGGGCGTGGCGGACGAGGACATCGCCGCGATCGTCCAGCCCGCACGGTCCGCGTGCGCGCGTACGCCGTTCATGCGCAGCGAAGAAGAGTGGACCCGCGGCTACCCGAGCGACTTCCGGCTCGTCGAGCACGTGATGGCCCAGACCAACAACGTCACGCCGGGCACCCTCGGCTGGCACGTCGAGGCCAATCTGCAGGGCTCGCCGATCAGCCAGCAGCAGCGCAACCGGGTCATGCACCAGGCCCGGCTGATCGGCGACGTGCTGACCGCGCCGCGCAACGGCCCGCGTTCGGTGCTGATGATCGCCTCCGGTGCCGCGCCCGACCTGCGGTCCATCCCGCCGGGCATCGTGCGGCCGGGCGACCGGTTCGTGCTCACCGACGTCGACCCGGACGCCCTCGCGCTGGCCCAGAAGCGGCTCGGGCTGCTCAACGACTTCACGTCCGTGGTGCCCGGCAACATCTTCCGCGCCCTGAACCCCCTGGCCGAGCTCGGACCGTTCGACCTCGTGCTCGTCAACGGCCTGTACGACTACCTCAACGACCGCGCGGCCGTGCGGCTGACCGAGGCCGTGCTGACCCGGCTGCTGCGGCCGGGCGGCACCTTCTACTTCTCCAACACCGCGGTGGGCAACCCGTTCCGGTGGCCGTTGGAGTACCTGATGGAGTGGCAGCTGATCGAGCGCGACGAGGCGGCCGTCCGGGCGTTGCTGCCGGGGTGTGACGTGTCAGTCGGTCGCGAGCCGACCGGGCTGGCGCTGCTCACGCACGTCCGCACCAGGCGTGGCTGAGGTGCTCAGCGCAGGCCGTGCGCGATCCGGGCCACGAAAGCCACCAACCGGTCAGGCGTGAACTTCTCCGGATCGGTCAGCACGAGACGACCGGACATCTCCGCCAGCGCGAGCATCGCATGACCGAGCAAGGCGGAATCCAGGTCGTCCAGGCCGCCCAGTTCCTTTAGGCCCAGCGCGGCGAGGTCCTCGATCTGGGCCAGGACGCCGGCGCGCACGAGTTCGACCTGGGCGCGGAACTCGTGCGGCGTGCCCTCGGGCGGGAGGAGCACCAGGCGCCAGCGGTCGGGGGCCTCGACGACGGCGTGCACGAAGACGCGGACGGCGTCGGCGAAGGCGTCGTCAGGGGAACGGGTGGCGAAGTCGGTGGGCAGGGCGGCGATGACCTGTTCGGTGGCGCGCGAGGCCTCGCGTTCGAGGAGCGCGCTGATGAGCTCGGCGCGGTTGGCGAACAGGTCGTAGAGCACGGGCTTGGTCACCTCGGCCTGTTTGGCGACGGATTCCATGGTCACCGTGTCGAAGCCGGCCGGGATCAGGCTCAGGGCGGCGTCCAGCAGCTGCTCGCGGCGCTGCTCCGGCGGCAGGCGGCGGGCGTACTTCCGGCGCGTTGTGCTCACGGTCCCATATTGCTACGGTGGCGTAGCTTTCACAAAGCTACGCGGGCGTAGTAATTGTCGGGAGGTCTGCGATGGAGCCGGACAACCTCGTTCTGCAACCGCGTGACGTGCGGTTCGACTGGTCCACCCTGCCGATGCACTGGGTTCCGGACGAACCGGTGACCACGCACGTCATGAACGTCCTGCACCTGCTGTTGCCGGAGGGCGAGCGGTGGTTCGTGCGGACGTTCCAGCAGGCGGTGCCGCTGATCGAGGACGACACGTTGCGCGAGGACGTGCTCGGGTTCATCGGGCAGGAGGCGATGCACGCCGAGGCGCACAGCGAGGTGCTCGACCACCTGCTCGCCAATGGCCTGGACCCGCGGCCGTTCACGCGGCAGATGGAGCACGTGTTCCGGCGGATCCTCGGGCCCAAGGCCGGGTTGAGCGAACAACAGGCGCGCGAGCAGTTGATCGAACGGGTCGCGATCGTCGCCGCCGTCGAACACTTCACGGCCTATCTGGGCGACTGGATGCTGAACGCCGACGCGCTCGACCGGGCGGGCATCCACCCCGTGATGCTGGACCTGTTGCGCTGGCACGCGGCCGAGGAGGTCGAGCACCGCAGCGTCGCGTACGACCTGATGTGCCACCTCGATCGCCGGTACGTGCGGCGCGCCCGGACGATGCTCCTGGTGGCGCCGGTGTTGTTCTGGCTGTGGGTGCGGGGCGCGCAGTTCATGGTGCGCGCCGACAGGACCACGAGGGTGCGGCTGACCTGGCGCGAGGCTGTGCGAGCGGGGCGGCGGGGGTTGCTGCCGAAGCTGTCGGAGATCTTCCGGGCGTTCCTGCGGTACTTCCACCCCGCGTACCACCCGAAGCAGGAGGGGTCCACGAGTCAGGCCGTCGCCTACCTGGCCTCCTCCCCCGCCGCGCGCGAGGCGCACTGATGCTCGGAGCGCTCACCCGGTTCGGCAACCTCTACGACGCCGCCGTCACCCGGTTCGGCGGCCGGGCGCGGCCTGGCGTGGCGCGGGATGCCTTGTGGCTCAACGTCGTCGAACGCACCGAGGTCGCGGACGGCGTGGTGAGCCTGCGGTTCGGCGGCGGCACGGCGCTGCCCGCGTGGCAGCCCGGCTGTCACGTCGACCTGCACCTGCCCAGTGGCCTGCGCCGCCAGTACTCGCTGTGCGGCGATCCGTCCGAGAGCACCTACCGGATCGCGGTGCGCGCGGTCGGCGCCGGGTCACGTGAGGTGCAGGCGTCGCGGGTCGGCGACCGGATCCAGGTGCGGGGGCCGCGCAACGCGTTCCCGTTCGCCGGCATCGGGCCCGTGGTGTTCGTGGCGGGCGGCATCGGGATCACGCCGATCCTGCCGATGGTGCACGCGGCCGCGCGGCGTGGCCTGGACTGGCGGCTCGTCTACTGCGGGCGGTCGATGGCGGCGATGCCGTTCCTGGACGAACTGCCCGTCGGCCGGGTCGACGTGCGGATCGGCCGTGGCGGACCGTTGCTGCACGACGCGACTCCCGGTGATGCCGTCTACTGCTGCGGTCCTTCGTCGATGCTCGACCAGGTGCGGGCCGAGTTCTCGTCGCGGTGGCTGCACTTCGAACGGTTCGGCCCGCCGCCGATCGTGGACGGCCGCCCGTTCACGGTCGAACTGCGCCGCAGCGGGGTATCCCTCGACGTACCCGCCGACCGGTCGGCGCTGGACGTGATCAGGGACTTCCGGCCGTCGGTCGCCTACTCGTGCCGGCAGGGCTTCTGCGGCACGTGCGACGTCGGCGGCGTGCGGATCTGCGTGGACCGGCCGACCGGCGACAGGCTACTGCTGGAGGAACTGTGAAGGTGCGTTCCGGGGAAGTCGAACTCGCCGTGCAGGTGCGCGGCACGTCCGGACCTGTTGTCCTGCTGGTGCACGGATATCCGGACACGCACACCGTCTGGGACCGGGTGGCCGCCCTGCTGGAGAAGGACTTCCGCGTCGTCACCTACGACGTGCGCGGCATGGGTGACTCGACCCCGCCGTCCACTGAGGACGGTTACCGGCTCGAACACCTGGCGCGGGACCTGTTCGCGGTGATCGACGAGGTCAGCCCGGACGAGCCGGTGCACGTCGTCGGCCACGACTGGGGCTCGATCCAGTCGTGGGAGGCCGTGACCACGCCTGGCGCCCGGATCGCCACGTTCACCTCGATCTCCGGACCATGCCTCGACCACATGGGTCACTGGTCGCGCGACGGCCTGTCGATCGCGCGCATCCGCCAGCTCGCCCGGTCCTGGTACATCGCCGCGTTCCACCTGCCGGTGCTCGCGCCGCTGTTCTGGCGCCTCTACCTCGGGCCGCGCTGGGGAGGCGTGCTGCGGCGGCTGGAGGGCGTGCGCGCCAAGCCCGCTCCCACGATCGCGCGGGACGCTGTGCGCGGGATCTCGTTGTACCGGGCCAACATCCGCCCGGTCATGCGCTCGCCGCGGCATCGCCTCGCGCCCATGCCGGTGCAGGTGATCCAGCCGACCCGCGACCGCTACATCCGCACCGAGCCACTGGACCTGGAGCGCTGGGTGCCGTCGCTGCGCCGGCGCAGGATCGCCGCCGGGCACTGGGCGCCGCTCAGCCACCCCGTGCCGCTCGCCCGGATGATCAGCGAGTTCGTCGCGGACGCCACTCCCCCGCGCGAACTGGTCGTGATCACGGGTGGTGGCAGCGGCATCGGGCGGGCGACCGCGGTGGCGTTCGCTGAAGCAGGCGCCCGAGTGGTGGTGTCCGATGTGGACTTCGCCGCGGCCAAGGAGACCGCGGAGATGGTCGACGGTCACGCGTACGGGGTCGACGTGCGGTCGGAAGAAGCCGTGCGCGCGTGGGCGCGGCAGGTCGCGGACGACCACGGCGTGCCCGATGTCGTCGTCAACAACGCCGGTATCGGCCACTCGGGGTCGTTCCTGTCGACGTCGACCGAGCAGTGGCAACGGGTGCTGGACGTCAACCTGTGGGGCGTCGTGCACGGCTGCCGGGCGTTCGGTGAGCTGATGGTCGAACGCGGAGAGGGCGGCCACATCGTGAACCTGTCCTCGGCGGCGGCCTATCTGCCGTCGAAGATCCTCTCCGCGTACGCCACCAGCAAGGCGGCGGTGTTCATGCTGTCGGACTGCCTGCGCGCCGAGCTCGCGCCGCACGCCATCGGCGTCAGCGCGATCTGCCCTGGCCTGGTGAACACGAACATCACCGCGACCACGACGTTCTCCGGCGTCAGCGCCGACGAGGAACGCCGCAAGCAGGACCGCGCGTCCCGCATCTACGCCCGGCGCGGCTTCGGCCCCGAGGGCGTGGCCGCGGAGATCGTGCGCGCCGTCCGCCGCAACCGGCCGGTGGTGCCGGTGACGGTGGAGGCGAAGGCGGCCCGGCTGGCGAGCCGGGTCGCGCCGGGCCTGTTGCGCACCTTCGCGAAACTAGTGCCGTAACCGGCAACCTTCGCCGCGTCTTCCGGCGCCCAGCAGGGCGCCTCGCGGCACCGGCCCCGCACCCGCAGCCAACCAGGATGAGGACGCGGGGCCGGCACCGCGATCCACCCGTCTGGACACCGAAATACGGGGCAAAGGCTGCCGGTTACGGCACTAAACGTCGGCTAGTTCCCCGGCGAACGCGGCGGCCAGCCGGAGCCAGGGCGCGGCCTCCTCCGGCCGGCCCTGCCGTTCCAGCGTGCGCCCGAGCAACAGGTGGGCGTAGTGCTCGACCGGGTCGCGGTCCACGATCACGCGGAGCTGCGCCTCGGCCTTGCCCAGCTGCGCCGAGTGGTAGTAGGCGCGGGCCAGCAGCAGGGAGAGGTCCGCCTGGAACGGCACTTCCCCGGCGACCTCGGCGAGCAGCTGCGCGGCCTTGGCGTAGTCCTTGGCCTCGAACAGCAACCGCGCCCGGTCCCACTTGCCGGCCGGTGTGTCCCGGTACCTGGGGTCGAACACGTGCGTGGCGGTGACCCAACGGTCTGTCATCGAAGCTCCTTCCGGACGCGTACAACGCCCTCCGCAAGGAGTTATTCCAGCAGGGGCAGCGCGGCGAAGCGGTGCGAGGCCCACAGCTGCCGGGACTCCTCCTCCGGGTACGCGGCCACGGTCGCCGGCACGTCGAAGAGCCGGGTGAGCCGCGCTTCCGGGTCGTACGAAGGCCATCCCGGGTCACCGTCGGCGGCGAACCCGACCAACGCCGCCCGCAGCGCGGCGGACAGCGCCTCGGTGTCCGCGGTGACCTCGCCCAGCACCCCCGCGGTCTGCCCTTGCGTCAGGTTGCCGAACAGCAGCGGCACGTCCAGCCCGTGGCACGCCCCGAACCGGCCCGGCGGCTCCCAGGTGACCTCGTAGAGGTGCGCCCGGCCGCCCGCGGCGACCTGCGCCTCGGCCAGGTGCAGGGACGGCATCCGGAACACCCAGTCGGAGCCGATCACCTCGTACAGCTCGTCCGAGCCCATCTCCGGGTACTCGAGGCCCGGCGCGAACACCTCCCGCACCGCCGCGGCCTGCGCGGGCGTGACCTGGCCGAGCAGTCCTTCCAGCATGGTGAGCAGCCGCTGCTCGTGGCGCGTGTGGCCGACGATCAGGTCGACGTCCCCGGTCAGCCCCTCCCACGGCACCACCGGCAGCACCTCGCCGTCCACCACCGGCGCGAACGGGATCACCTTGTGCGCGGCCTGACCCCAGCGATCGGCGAACTGCCCGATCTTGGCCATGACCTCGTCGCCCACGATCGGCAGCAGCTCCGGGTCCACAGTGGACAGTTCCTCGACCGTGGCGCGCAGGCCCAGTTCGGCTGCGCACACGGAAGCGATGTCGGCGGCAAGTTCCGGGGTGAAGAACACGCCCGGCACGCTGCTCGCCACCGCCCGGTGGAACAGGCCGGCGGCCCGCGGCATGGCCAGCAGGGCGGCGACCGAACCACCGCCCGCCGACTGACCGAAGACCGTCACGCGGGCCGGGTCACCGCCGAACCCGCGGATGTTGTCGCGCACCCATTCCAGCGCCGCGACCTGGTCCAGCAGGCCGCGGTTCGCCGGAGCGCCCTCGATGGCCGCGAAGCCCTCCATGCCCACGCGGTAGTTGAACGTCACCACCACGACGCCGTCCAACGCGAGCCGTGTGCCGTCGTACTCGGGCAGACCGGACATCCCGATCGTGTAGGCACCGCCCTGGATCCACACCAGGACCGGCAGAGCGGCGGACACGTCCGGCGACCAGACGTTCACGGTCAGCCAGTCGTCGCCGGACCGCCCCATCCCGTCCATGCCGAACACGGCGGCCTGCGGCGGGGGTGGGCCGAACGTCAGCGCGTCCCGCACGCCTTCCCACGCCGGCGCCGGCCGGGGTGCGGCGAACCGCAGAGCGCCGACCGGGGGCGCGGCGAACGGGATGCCCCGAAAGACCGCCACGCCCGCTTCCTCAGCGCCTCGAACCGTTCCGCCGCCCACTCGTACTTCGACCATGGGGGCGGATGGTCGTCCACGTGGGCCCTGCGGCGCCAGGGAATTTCCGCGTTCAGGCCGTGACCACGATCTTGGCCCGCGCGTGCGCCGACTCGACGTGCCTGATCGCGTCGGGTGCGTCGGTCAGCGGGTAGGTCCGCTCGATCACCGGCACCAGCCGTCCCGACTCGGCCAGATCGCGCAACGCGGCCAGGTTCTCCTTGCTGGGCTTGGTCTCCAGCACCACGAGCCGCTGCCGCGCGAACGGCGCGAGCACCTTGCCCTGGATGATCAACCGGTACGGGCCGAACAGCGCGCCGCCGGTGAAGCTGCCGCCGCCGGAGAGCACCAGCGTGCCGTCCGGGGTGAGCAGGCCGCGCAACTCGCTCATCGACCGGTTGCCGACCAGGTCGAAGATCACGTCGTACCGCTCACCACCGCTGGCGAAGTCCGCGGTCTTGTAGTCGATCACCACGTCCGCGCCCACCGAACGGACCTGCTCGACGTTGCGCGTGCTGCACACCGCGGTCACGATCGCCTTGCGCGCCTTGGCGATCTGCACCGCCAGCAGCCCGACGCCGCCGGACGCGCCGTTGATCAGCACCTGCTGCCCGGCCTGCAGGTCGCGCAGGCCCATCCACGCGGTGTTGCCCGCCAGCGGCAGCGTCGCCGCCTGCTCGAACGTCAGGTTCACCGGCTTGCGCTCCACCAACGCCGCGGGCACCCGGACGTACTCGGCGAAGGACCCCTCGACCTCGCCGAACACCTCGTCCCCCACCTGCAGCATCCCGCTCACCCCTGACCCGACGGCCTCGATCACGCCCGCGAAGTCCCGGCCGCGAATCCGCGCCCTCGGCCCGCGCAGCCCGAGGAACAGCCGGGCGAAGTACGGGTCGCCGCGCATGATGTGCCAGTCGGCGGCGTTCACCGACGACGCCCGCACCCGTACCAGCACCTCACCGGCCGCCGGTACGGGCCGTTCGACCTCGCGCAGCTCCAACACGTCCGCCGAGCCGTATCTGTCCTGGACGATCGCCTTCATCGCGGCCTCCCTCGCTTGCGAAGGAAGGTAAGCGGCGCGAACGCCCCGACACATCAGGGACGACCCCTAAGGTGGCCACCCGATGTCGTCCGACAGCATCCGGCGAGCGAACTCCACGGCGTCGGTGAAGTCCTTCTCGTACTTCTCGGCGCGATCGGCGCGGAAGTCCTTCGAGGGCGGGTCCGGATCCGGATTCTCGTCCGGATCCAGCTCGTGGGGCTCGACGTGATCGAGGAACGCGACCAGCTCCGGCCGCCCGGTCCTGATCAGCTCCTCGTGCCGCTCGGCGGGAAATCCGCAGGACGAGCGAGAGCCGTGATAGCCGTCGATGACACCGAGGAACATCGCGTCGAGGTTCGGGAACGACTCCTCGGCCACCACCTCGGCCGGCAGCGACGCGCTGTTGCGGCGGTGGTTCGCGGTCCAGACGTCCTGTTCCAGGTCGAGTTCCAGCAACCGCTGTGCCGCACGGGATCGGGCGAGATCCACCAGACCGTCGTCACCGATGACGTGGTCGTGCAGGCCGAGCTCCCACAGCTGCGGCAACACCGGCCACTCGGCGAGCGCGCGGGCCCCGTTCGAACCGATGTTGTTGTAGGACAACGAAAGGCTGTCGAGCATCGGGGCCACCACCGGCAGCAGGGCGATGTCGGCGTCGCCGAGCGCGCAGTCGTCCACACGCCACGTGCGCAGGCTCCGCCACGCCACCGCGTCCGGCACGGAAGGCAGGCCGCCCAGTGGATTGCCGGACACGAGCAGGGTTTCCAGCGGCAGCTCCAGCACCGCGCTCAGTCCCGTCCTGGTGAGCCCGGTCGCGGACAGGTTCAGCGTCTTCAGGGCAAGACCCGACCGTGCGACGGCTTCCGCCCCCGCGTCCCCGACCGGTTGCACGTCCCCACGGCTGTAGTGCGGCGAACCACCGCTACCACCGCTGAGGTCGAGGTGTTCGAGTGCGGGCATGCGCGCGGCGAGCAGTGTCCGCACACCTTCCGCACCGAGCTTGTTCTCGCTGAGGTCGAGGTGGCGCAGCCGGGGAAACTCCGTGTTGAACGCCGAAGCGGCGCGGTCGGTGGCGACGAGGTCGGCCAGCACGATCTTCTCGACGACGGCGGGATCGACGGCGCCGAGCACACGGGCGATCGCCGCGTCGCCGACAGGAAGGGTTTTGAGGGTCAGCTCGACAAGCTGCTCCACGACACCGCTGCCCGCGATCGCCTCGGCACCTCGCGCGCCGAGTCCTTCCCGGCCCATCCCCAGGGAGGTGCCGTGGACCGTCAGGCTGCGCAGGTTCGTGAGTTTCGCGCTGGAGAAGAACTCCTCGCACGCGACGTCGTCTGCCTCGATGACGTTGCCGAAGAACGACTTCCACAGCGGCGACTTGCCGTCGCGGCCGCAGCGGAAGCCGATCGCGAGCCGGTCCAGTGCGGCCAGCTGCGGGCAGCCGGCCAGCTCACGAGCCTCCTCGAGGCTCGCCACGAGCACCTCGGCGGAGGTCAGGTCCGGCGCCAGATCGTTGCGCAGCAGGTGAATCAGGTCGGGTGCGCGCAGGCCGGCGTGCCGCAGCCGGGTCGGCCGGTCGATCAGGATCGGCGGAATCTCGAAGTACCACAGGCTGTCCCACACCCGCACGGCCACGAGCGACTCCAGTCGCGTGACCGCCTCACCGGACGCGAACCGGGCGAGCGCGGCGGCGTTGAGCTCGGACAGCCCGCTGAACTCCACGGAGCGCAGCTGTTCCCAGTGGTCGGCGAACTCCGCGAGGGCCGCCATTTGCTCGTTGTCGTACCAGGCGAGCACCAAATGACTCACGGCACGAACCTCCGCACGGGCGCGCGGATCCGGCATGGACAGCTTGCGCAGCCCGTTGTGGTCGCGGCGGAGATCGAGCGAACGAACCAGCCCCCACACCGGTTTGGTGAAACCGGACTCCAGTGCGGCCGTCCAGGACCACGGCGCCCGACGCGTCTCGTCCGGCCACGAGGAGAGTTGTTCTTCGCACCACGCAAGGAGTCCCGGTTCCGCGCCGGCTCTCGTCACGGCAGCACAGAGCGCGCGGAACGCCAACCTGGTCGGCGTTCCGCGCAGCGCTCTTTCGACTTCGGGGATCATTTTCGCAACCTACAGCGGAAGCTGTTGTCCCGTCTGCTCCTTGACCATGTACTCGGCGTACCAGTCGGGCCAGTTCTCGTCGAACTCGCCGCCGTTGCGCTTCTCGTGCTCGCCGTGCGCCGACGCGGCGCGGCGCAACGCCGAGGCCAGGTCGGTGATCGAGCCGTAGGACGTGTCGTCGGCGTCGACGCGGCCGGGCAGCCGGGTCGTGACCTCCTGCAGGATCCACAGGTTGCCGTCCGGGTCGGCGAACTCGGCGCGGGTGAAGTAGCTGCGCCGCTCGGGGTCCGCGCCTTCGACGGGACCGTCGGGGCCGCCGTGGTAGAGCGGGCCGACCTTGATTCCGGCGGCCAGCAGGGCTTCGTGCGTCTCGACGATGTCCGAGACGATCAGGAAGTGCCGTCCCGAACCGGGTGCCGCGGTCGTGACGCCCTCACCGAAGTGGATGGACGCGTTCGAACCGTACGGGGTGAACTGCACGACCCACGGCGGGGTGACGTCCAGGCGCCAGCCGAGCCGGCCGTAGAACTCCTTGGCGCGCTCGACATCGGTGACTCCGATGACGGTGACTTCGAGCTTCATGTCGATCTGTGCGAGGTTCTTCACTTCACTACTTCCTTTGCGAGGTCGCGGAGTGCGTTGAGGAACGCCTCCGAAGAGGTGCTGGATGACGTCGGGCTGGGTCACACACGTCCCGGAAGGCGCGTCGTGACCTCCTGCAGCACCCAGCCGTTGCCGTCGGGGTCGCTGAACGAGAGGTACGACCCGTAGCTGGTGCGGCCGGGAGCGGGACCGTCGACCCTGCCCTCGGTACCCGCGTGGTGGAAGACGCCGGTCTTGTCGTGGAAGATCTCGCTGACCTCGACACCGCGGCCGATCAGGTCCTCCCTGGCGGCGACGACGTCGTCGACGATCAGGTGCAGGCCCTCGGTGCTGCCGGGCGCCGCGGTGGTCACGCCGCTGCCGAAGATGATCGACGCGGGCGAGCCGGGCGGGGTGAACTGGGTGAGGCGGTAGCCCTCGTCGTCGGCGAACTCGGCGTCGTGGCGCCAGCCGAGCGTCTTGTAGAAGTGGATCGCCCGGTCGATGTCGCTCACCGGGATGACCGCCAGCTCGAACTTGTAGTCCATCGGGGTTCAACTCCTTCGTTTTCTTCGATGAGTCGAGATTGCTCCCGCCAGGGGGTCGCTCGAACCCGTGGAACCCCCTGGTCACTCCCTGGCCCGTAGGCTCAGGCCCGTGTCGGACGATCTCCTGGGCAGGCGCACCGAGGGCGAGAAGCTGGACCGGCTGCTGACCGACGCGAAGTCGGGCAGTGGTCAGGTGCTGGTCCTGCGGGGTGAGGCCGGGATCGGCAAGACCGCGCTGCTCGACCACGTGTCGGAACGGGCCGCGGGGTTCCGGGTGGCGCGGGCCGCCGGGGTGGAGGCCGAGAGCGCGTTCCCCTACGCCGGGCTGCACCAGCTGTGCGTGCCGTTCCTCGACCGGCTGGACCGGCTTCCCGCGCCGCAGCGGGAGGCGCTCGGCACCGCGTTCGGGATGGCCACCGGACCCCGGCCGACGCGGTTCATGGTGGGGCTCGCGGTGCTGACGCTGCTCGCCGAGGTCGCAGACGAACAGCCGCTGGTGTGCCTGGTCGACGACGCGCAGTGGCTCGACTCGATGTCGTCGGCGGTGCTCGGGTTCGTCGCGCGCCGGCTCCTCGCGGAACGGATCGCGCTGGTCTTCGTGCTGCGCGAGGGCAACGACCACCTCGACGGGCTGCCCGAGCTGTTCGTGCGCGGCCTGGACGACGCGGACGCCCGCGCGTTGCTGGAGTCGGTGATCAAGGGGCCGGTGGACGGCCGGGTGCGCGACCGGATCGTCGCCGAGGCTCGCGGCAACCCGCTCGCGTTGCTGGAGCTGCCGCGCGCGTGGACGACCGCCGAGCTGGCGGACGGGCTCGACTCCGAGCCGTTGACCAGCCGGATCGAGCAGGGCTTCGTCCGGCAGATCGAACCGCTGCCCGCCGACACCCGGCTGCTGATGCTGACCGCCGCCGCCGAACCGCTCGGTGACGCCACCCTGCTGTGGCAGGCCGCCGGCCTGCTCGGACTCGGTGCGGATCCCGCGGCCGCCGCGCTGGGCACGGGCCTGATCGAGTTCGGCGCGCGAGTGCGGTTCCGGCATCCGCTGGTGCGCTCCGCCGTGTACCGGTCGGCGTCCGCGGTGGACCGGCAGCGCGTGCACCGGGCGCTGGCCGACGTGACCGACCCGGCGATCGACCCGGACCGCCGCGCGTGGCACCGCGCGCACGGCACCACCTCACCGGACGAGGAGGTGGCCGCCGACCTGGAGATCTCGGCGTCGCGCGCCCAGGCTCGTGGCGGTCTGCTCGCCGCGGCCGCGTTCCTCGAACAGGCAGCGGTGCTCACCCCCGAACCCGGCCGGCGCGCCTCCCGTGAGCTGGCGGCGGCCCGGTCCAAGCGCGACGCGGGTGCGTTGGACGCGGCGCTGCGACTGCTGTCCGCGGTGCAGGCCGGTCCGCCGGACGAGCGGCGCAGCGCTGAGATCGAGCACCTGCGCGGGCACATCGCGTTCGACCAGCGCCGGGTCGCCGACGCCGCGCCGCTGCTGTTCAGCGCCGCCCGCCGGCTCGCCCCGTTCGACGCCGACCTGGCCCGCGAGACCCACCTGGAGGCGCTGTCGGCCGCGATCTGGGCCGGTTCGCCACTCGCCGACGCCGCCCGCACCGCTCCCCCGCCGCGCACCCCGCCGTGCGCGCTGGACCTGGTGCTCGAAGCCCTGTCGACCCGCGTCACCTCCGGCTACCCGGCCGCTGTGCCGCTGATGGCCCGCGCGCTCGACGAGGTGCGCGGGCTGAAGGTGGGCGCCGACGACATCAGCCGCGTGCCGTGGCTGTTCGGCAACCGTGCGAGCGGAATCATCGCGAGCGAGATGTGGGACTTCGACACGCGCCGCGCGTTCGCCCAGCAGCAGGTCCGCCTCTCCCGTGCCGCCGGCGCCCTCGTGCAGCTGCAGTTCGCGCTGAACTTCCTGGCGGACAACGAACTCATGGCCGGCGAACCGGCCGCCGCGCAGGCGTTGCTCGACGAGGACGTGCGCATCTCCGAGGTCAGCGGCACCCCGCCGGTGGGCTACGCGCTGCTGCTGCGGGCCGCCTTCCGCGGCGAGGACAAGGCCACCTCCGTTGGTGCACAAGCACGTTCGGACAGCCAGGGCCGGCTGGCCACCATCGCGGACTGGACGCTCGCGATCCTCCACAACGGACTGGGCCGCCACGACCTGGCCCGCGACGCCGCGCTGCGCGTGTTCCGCTCCGACGCCCTGGGCTACAGCAGCCTGGTCGCCACCGAACTGGCCGAGGCCGCCTCCCGCACCGGCGAGACCGAGCTGGTCGCCGAGGCGCTGGACCGTTCGGCGGACTGGGTCGACACCGCCTGGTCGCTGGGCGCCAAGGCCCGTCTGCGCGCCCTGACCGGTGTGCCGGAAGGCTTCCGCGAGTCGATCGACCACTTCGCCCGCACGTCGTTGAAGCCCGAACTGGCCCGCGCGCACCTGCTGTACGGCGAATGGCTGCGCCGTGAGGGCCAGCGCGTCGAGGCCCGTGATCACCTCCGCACGGCCCACGAGATGCTCACCGCCTGCGGCATGTCGGCGTTCGCCGAGCGGGCGTGGCGGGAACTGCAGGCCACCGGCGAGACGGCCCGCAAACGCACCGCCGAGCCCACCGACGAGCTGACCGCGCAGGAGTACCAGATCGCCCGCCTGGCGCGGGAGGGCTACTCGAACCCGGAGATCGGCACCCGGCTGTTCATCAGCCCGCGGACGGTGGAGTGGCACCTGCGCAAGGTGTTCGGCAAGGTCGGCGTGACCTCGCGCCGCCAGCTGCGCGACGCGAGGTTCTAGTAGGTTGTCGCGGCCTAGTTGTGCTCCCGGTTGTGGATGAAGGGACCCTTCATCCACCTCAGGTCGATGAAGGGTCCCTTCATCCACGGGGCAAGCGCCAGAACCAAGCCGCGACGCGGTACTGGCGGCGTGGCCCGGAACGTAGGCGAGGTAATCCACGCTCAGCAGGGCGCCTCGCGGCACCGCCCCCGCGCCCCCATACATCCAGCATGAAGGCGCGGGGGGGCGGCACTGTGGACTTTCAGTTCCCGGCGGCCAGCCAGTCGTGAAGGCTGGTCGGCTGCAGCTGAGCGCCCGCGTTCGGCACGAGCTGCTTGCCGGTCAGCAACGTGCCGAAGTACTTGGCCTGCGGGTCGCTCACGACCTCGCGCTCGTCCTTGCGTTGCGTGAGCACCGTGCGGATCCACCCGTCCATGGTGAGCTCCTCCGGTCCGCCGATCTCCAGCACGCCGCCGACCGGCTCGGTCGCCGCCGTCCTGGCGACGACCGCGGCGACGTCCGCGGCCGCGATCGGCTGCACGCCGCCGTGCGGGAGGTGCACGGCGCCGTCCACCTCGGCGGAGTTCGCGATGGCACCCGCGAACTCGAAGAACTGGGTGGCGCGGATGATCGAGTACGTGAGGCCCGACTCCGCGATGAGCTTCTCCTGCGCCACCTTCGCGCGCAGGTAACCGGATTCGGGCAGCTCGTCCGTGCCGACGATCGACAGCGCCACGTAGTGGCCGACGCCGGCCTCCTTGGCGGCCTTCGTCAGGTTGGTGGTCGCGGCGGTGAAGAAGTTCATGACGTCGTCGTCGGCGAACGACGGCGAGTTCGACACGTCGACCAGCACGTCGGCGCCCTGCAGGACCTCCTTGACGCCCTCACCGGTCACCGTGTCGACGCCGCTGTTCGGGGACGCGGGCACGGCGTCGTGGCCGTGCTCGCCGAGCCGCTTCACGACCTGGCTGCCGATCAACCCGGTGCCGCCGATGACAACGATCCTCATGGGTCCGTCCCTCTCGTGGTTCCCGCCGGAATGCGGGTGTTCACGAGCTAAGACAGGACAGCCGCCGCGGTTGTGACAGGCCTACTGGAAGGCCTTGAGTTTCTCGGGGTTGACCAGCCACAACACCTGTTCGACACCGTCCGCGGAAGCCGTCACGGTGATCACCGCGTAGGTGCTGTCGTCCTTGCGCAACCGGACCGCGGTGAGCCCGTTCGCCTCGACGAACGACACCTCCGCGCCCGCCCAGAACGACGGCGCCCAGCCCGAGATGATCTTCGCCAGGCTCTGCGCCCCGTACAGCGGACGACCCGCCGCCCTGATGGCGCCGTTGCTGTCGGAGTAGCTCACGACGTCCTGCGCGAACAGCTTCTCCAGCCCGGCCAGGTCTCCCGCCTGCGCGGCGGCGACGAACGCCTCCAGCAACCTGCGCTGGTCAGCCCGATCGACGGGAGCCTTCCGCTCGGCCGCGAGGTGTTTGCGCGCCCGGCTGACCAGCTGCCGGGTCGCGACCTCGCTGGTCTGCACGATCTCGGCGATCTCCCGGTAGGGGTAGTCGAACGCCTCGCGCAGCACGTACGCGGCCCGTTCGGTCGGCGTCAGCTTCTCGAGCAGCATCAGCACCGCGAGCTCCAGCACCGCGCCCTGTTCGGCCCCGACCTGCGGATCGGCGCTCGTGTCCACCGGCTCCGGCAGCCACGGTCCGACGTAGGTCTCGCGGCGGGCCCGCGCGGTCTGCGACTCGTTGATCGCGAGCCGGGTGATGGCCGTCGCCAGGTAGGCCTCGGGGTTGAGCACGGCGTCGCGGTCCGCGAGCTGCCAGCGCAACCAGACCTCCTGCACCAGGTCCTCGGCGTCGGCCACGCTGCCGGTCATGCGGTAAGCGATGCCGAACAGTCTCGGCCGGGCCGCCGCGAACGCCGACTCCGCTTCGTCGAGCTGCTGGGTCATCGGACCGCTCCCCTCTTCCCATCGCCACGTTAGCGCTGTCGCAGCCGTGACCACGTACCCGCCGTTCCCAGGTCCGCGAGATCATCCTGGTGAAAGATCTGGTCGCGTGACCACAGAACGCCCCCACCCGCCGATGCAGGGCGACGAGCGCGAGACCCTGCGCACGTTCCTCGACTTCCACCGCGCCACCCTCGCGATGAAGTGCGAAGGCCTGTCCGACGACGACCTGCGCCGCCGCTCGATGCCCCCGTCCACGCTGACGCTGCTAAGCCTGGTGCGGCACATGGCCGAGGTCGAGCGCACCTGGTTCCGCAAGGTGATCAACGGCGAGGACATCCCGTTGGTGTGGTCGGACGACAACGACTACCAGGTGGCCTACGACGCCTCGAATTCGAGCCGCGCCGAGGCGTTCGACGCCTGGCAGCAGGAGGTCGAGCACGCGCGCAAGATCGAGCGCGAGGCCGAGTCGCTCGACGTGACGGGTTATCAGCCGAGGTGGGGCGAGCAGGTGTCGTTGCGGCTGGTCATGCACCATCTCTGCCACGAGTACGCGCGCCACAACGGCCACGCGGACTTCCTGCGCGAGGGAATCGACGGCGTCACGGGCGCCTGACCGACTCCGGCCGCGCCGGGCTCCGGTAGCCGAGGTCGGCGCTCATCCGTGCCGCGATGTCGAGCAGCAACGGCACGACATCACTCCGGATCTCCTCAACGGACGACCGCCCGACGGAGGTCGAGGACGCGAGCGCCGCCACCACGTCGCCGGACCTGTCGCGCACCGGAGCGGACACCGAGAGCAGCCCGATCTCCAGTTCCTCCTCGACGATCGACCACCCGTCCGCGCGAACCTGCCGCAGCAGATCGCGCAACGCCTCGGGGTCGGTGACCGTGTGCCGGGTCAGCGCGGGCAGCTCGCCGGCGATGTTCTCCTCGACCACCACGTCCGGCGCCCACGCGAGCAGCACCCGGCCCATCGACGTCGCGAACGCCGGGATCCGGGTGCCGATCGACACGTTGATGGTCATGATCCGCCGCACCGGCACGCGGGCGACGTAGACCGCGTCGCGTCCGTCCAGCGCTCCGAGCGAAGCGGACTCACCGGTTTTCGCGGACAGGTCCAGCAGGTGCGGGTGCGCGACCTCGATCATCGCGTTCGACGCCGAGTAGTGCTGCCCGATGCTCAGCACCCGTGGCGTCAGCGACCACCTGCTGCCGGCCGCCCGCACGTACCCGAGCCGTTGCAACGTGAGCAGGATCCGGCGCACGGCCGGACGGGACAACCCGGTGGCGGCGGCCAGTTCCGCGAGGTTCGGACTGATCCGGTCCTCGTCGAACGCGAGCAGCACCGCGAACCCGCGCTCGATGCTCTGGATGAAGTCGCGCTCGTCCGGACCGCTCGTCATCGGCCCATCCTCCCGTTGACAGCACCACAAGGCCCGGTGCACTCTGATGTAACCGCAGCGCGTACATATTGTACGCACAGCGTACAGGAAGAGCGGGAGAGTGGGACTCAATCACCTCAGCGGCGGGTATTCCGTGTCACCGCAACAACCCGCGGCCGCCGGACAGCCCGTGCGGCCTTCACCAGGAGGTGACCGTGCTCTTCCACGTGCGGATGGACGTTTCACTCCCCCACGACCTCGACCCGAACCGCCGCGCCGAACTCCTCGCCGCGGAGCACGACCGGGAGGTGGAGCTGCAGAAGCTCGGGGTCTGGCCGCACCTGTGGCGGGTCGTCGGGCAGTACAGCGACATCGGCGTCTTCGACGTGCCGTCCAACGACGAACTGCACGCGTTCCTGTCCTCACTGCCGCTGTGGGAGTTCATGGAGGTCGACGTGACGCCGCTGGCGCAACACCCCTCCGACCTGGCGGCCCAGCCGTGACGTCCGCGACAAGGAGAGTTCATGCGTGACGCCGTCATCTGCGAGCCCGTCCGCACCCCGGTAGGCCGCTACAACGGTGCTCTGAAGGATCACACCGCCCAGGAACTGGGCGCGATCGTCGTACGGGAGCTGATGAACCGGACCGGCCTCGATCCGGCCGCGGTGGACGACCTGATCCTGGGCCACTGCTACCCCACGATGGACGCGCCGGCGATCGGCCGGGTCGTGGCGCTGGACGCGGGTCTCGGGATCGGCGTGCCGGGCGTGCAGCTGGACCGCCGTTGTGGTTCCGGGCTGCAGGCCGTGATCAACGCGGCGATGTCCGTGCGGACCGGTGCGCAGGACCTCGTGCTGGCGGGCGGCGTGGAGAGCATGTCGAACGCCGGTGCCGACGCCCTGGCGCGCGGCCGGGTTTCCGCCGGTGGCGTCAACTTCCCGGTGCCCGGCGGCATGCTGGAAACCGCCGAGAACCTGCGCCGCGAGTACGGGATTTCGCGTGCCGAGCAGGACGAGCTGGCGCTGCGCAGCCACGAGCGGGCCGTCGCCGCCCGCGGTCGGTTCGCGGACGAGCTGGTTCCGGTCGGCGACTTCGTGGCCGACGAACACCCGCGGCCGGGTTCGACGCTGGACAAGCTCGGGTCGCTGAAGACGATCATGGACATCGACGGCGCCACGGTCACGGCCGGCAACGCGAGCGGGCAGAACGACGGTGCCGCGCTGTGCGTGGTCACCCACCCCGACCGGGCCGCCGAACTGGGGCTGCGTCCGCTGGCGCGCCTGGTTTCGTGGGCGTCCGCCGGGGTCGAACCGGCACGCATGGGCATCGGGCCCGTGCCCTCGTCCGCGCGGGCACTGCACAACGCGGGCCTGAAGCTCGACGACATGGACCTGATCGAGCTGAACGAGGCGTTCGCCGCGCAGGTGCTCGCCGTGCTGCGCGAGTGGGGCCTGACCGACCACGGCCGCCTCAACGTCAACGGTTCCGGCATCGCGCTGGGCCATCCCGTCGGGGCGACCGGGGCGCGGATTCTCGCCACGATGCTGCGCGAGCTGGAACGGCGGGACGGCAGGTACGCGCTGGAAACCATGTGCATCGGTGGCGGGCAGGGGCTCGCCGCGGTCTTCGAGAGGGTCTCATGAACAAGATCGTGGCCTCCGCTGCCGAAGCTGTGTCCGATGTGGACGATGGCGCCACTCTCGCGGTCGGCGGGTTCGGGTTGTGCGGCGTGCCCAAGGTGCTCATCAACGCCTTGTACGACAAGGGTGCCGGCTCGCTCGGCATCGTGTCGAACAACTGCGGCGCGATGGACCAGGGCCTCTCGGTGCTGTTGTCGGCCGGCCGCATCGCCCGCGTCACCGGTTCGTACATCGGCCAGAACAAGGAGTTCGCCCGCCAGTACCTCGCGGGCGAGATCGAGGTCGAGCTGATCCCGCAGGGCACCCTCGCGGAACGACTGCGCGCGGGCGGCACCGGCATCCCCGCCTTCTACACGCCCGCGGGCGTCGGCACGCTGGTCGCGGACGGCGGCCTGCCGTGGCGGTACCACCCGGACGGCACCGTCGCGATCGCCTCTCCGGCCAAGGAGGTGCGCGAGTTCGACGGCCGCGAGTACGTGCTGGAACAGAGCATCCGCACCGACTTCGCGCTGGTCCGGGCCGCTCGCGCGGACCGGTTCGGCAACCTGGTGTTCGAGAAGTCGGCCCGCAACTTCAACCCGCTCGCCGCGATGGCGGGCCGCGTCACGATCGCCGAGGCCGAGGAGCTCGTCGACGTCATCGATCCCGACGAGGTGCACCTGCCGGGCATCTTCGTGCAGCGGGTGGTGGAGCTGTCGCCGGAGCAGGCGACCGACAAGAGCGTGGAGTTCAGGACGGTGCGCGATGCCCTGGAGTCGTGACGAGATGGCCGCCCGCGCGGCCCGCGAACTGCGTGACGGCGAGTACGTCAACCTCGGCATCGGCGTGCCGACGCTGATCCCGAACCACCTGCCGCCGGGCGTGGAAGTGGTGCTGGAGTCCGAGAACGGCATCCTCGGCGTCGGCCCCTACCCCGCGGAGGCCGACGTCGACCCCGACCTGATCAACGCGGGCAAGGAGACCGTGACCACGCTGCCCGGCGCGTCGTTCTTCGACTCGGCACTGTCGTTCGGCATGATCCGCGGCGGCCACGTCGACGTGGCGGTGCTGGGCGCGATGCAGGTGTCGGCCCAGGGCGATCTCGCGAACTGGGCGGTGCCCGGCAAGCTCGTCACCGGCATCGGCGGCGCGATGGACCTCGTGCACGGCGCGCGCCGGGTGATCGTCGTGATGACCCACTCCGCCAAGGACGGCAGCCCGAAGCTCCTGGACGAGTGCACGCTTCCGTTGACCGGCAAGGCGTGCGTCGATCTCGTGATCACCGATCTCGGCGTGTTCGACGTGACACCGGACGGTCTGCGGCTGGTGGAACTGGCGCCGGGTGTGTCCGAGGAGACCGTGCGGGAGCGGACGCAAGCGGAGATTTACCGCTGACTAACCGGCCAGCGCCACCGTGGGGCATGCGCAAAGTCATGCTGATCCTGCCCGCGGTGGCGCTGTCGGTCCTGGCCTCGGTCGGCACGGCCCAGGCCGAGCGGGTGCCGGGCTGTGCCGAAGCCGTGCAGATCGGCTCCACCGGGTACGTGATGAAGGGGTCCACGCCCATCGCCTCGGTGAAGCAGTTCGCGGGCTGCGGCAAGAACTGGGGCTACATCTACGTGTGGGACTCGTACGCCGCCAAGCCGGGCAGCTACAACTCCAGTGCCGAGATGGTCATCAACGGCACCCGCGACCTCGGCAGCACCACCATCGGCCGCAACAAGCAGGAAGTCTGGTCCAAGGGCACGAACACAATCACCAAGTGCACCAGGGCTTACGGCGAGGTGTGGGGCGACGGCAACGTCTACTGGGGACAGACCGACCAGCGCTGCTGACGTCTGAGCAACTGGCCAGAAGTCCTGTCCGAAACCGCGTGGCCTCCGTTGGCTGATCGCGCTCGACCCGGAGCTGGAGCCGGGATTGTCCAGCATGTCCGACAGATGGGCACCGCCCGGTATGTCCGATCCCCGCCCGCGCCACATGAAGATGCACATCTGCTTGCCGCCGAGTCGACCATGACCGCGATACGACGCTCAACCTGGTCGCCGTGCGCCGGACCGGCGTGCCTGGCGTGATTGCCCTGTTGGTTGTAGGTAAGTGCCTGTTGATGTTGAGTTGGTGGTACTTGCAGACGCCATCAACGCAAGGCGGGGGTGTGCTCGATCGGGTTACGGACACAACTTCTGGCAGCCTGCTTAGTCTGGTGACATGGGGATTCGCCTGTCGGTGCTGGACACGTCTCCGATCGTGCAGGGCTCTACCCCGCGGCAGGCGCTGCTCAACACCACCGACCTCGCGGAACTCGCGGAGGAGCTGGGGTTTCACCGGTACTGGGTGCCGGAGCACCACGGCATGCGCGGGGTCGCCAGTTCCTCTCCCGCCGTGCTCGCCGGGCACCTGGCGAGCGTGACCGAACGTCTGCGCGTCGGCTCCGGCGGTGTGCTGCTGCCGAACCACCCGCCGCTCGTGGTGGCCGAGCAGTTCGGCACGCTCGCCGCGCTGCATCCCGGCCGCATCGACCTCGGCATCGGACGGGCACCGGGCGGAGCGCCGCACGTGGTCTCGACCCTTCGCCGCACCGACCGGCCCTACCGCGACCAGCTGGAAGAACTGCGGGCGTTGCTGGATCCGGGCATGACCACGGCCGTACCGGTGCAGGGCGGCAACGTGCCGGAGTTGTGGCTGCTCGGTTCCTCCCCCGGCACCGCCGAGCTGGCCGCCGAACTGGGTGTTCCCTTCGCCTTCGCCCGGCACCTCAGCCCTGACCAGAGTTGCCGGGCCGACCTGGTCAGCGTGGCGGTGATCTGCGCGGAGACCGACGACCGGGCCGAGTGGCTGGCCGGGCCGATCCGGGCGAAGGTGCGCAGTCGCAAGGAAGGCGACCGGATCCTGTTGCCCAGCCCGCACGACGTCGCCGCGCAGCCCGACGACGGCCGCGTGCTGGTCGGCGGGCCGGAGACGATCGCCCGCAAGCTCCAGGCGGTGCTCGACGAGACCGGCACCGAGGAGCTGATGATCACCACGCCCGTCTTCCACCACGCGGACCGTCGGCGCAGCTACGAGCTGATCGCGTCGATCCGCGGCCGGCTCGCCGCGCCGTGAGAAACGGCGCGTGCTCGAATGTCGAGATCCAGAGGGTTCGATCGTCCTCCGGACGACGACTGGAGGGTACGCATGCACTACATGTTCCTGATCTACAACTGCGAGGACCGCCCCAAGCCCGGTGATCCGCGGTTCGAGGAGATCCTCACGCGGGTCAACGCGTTCGCCGACGAGTGCCGGCGCCGGGGCGCGTTCGTGGGCGGTGACCCGCTGAAACCCGTCAGCACCGCGACCACCGTGCGGGTGCGCGACGGCAAGGCGATGCTCACCGACGGGCCGTTCGCCGAGACCCACGAACACCTCGGCGGCTACTACCTGCTCGACTGCCGCGACCTCGACGAAGCGCTGGAACTGGCCGAGATGATCCCGCAGGCGCACTTCGGCGCCACGATCGAGGTGCGCCCGGTCGACCACATCCCCGGCCTGAACCACGGGGTGGCATGAGCGATCTCGCGTCGGCCGCCGTCGAGCAGGTGTACCGCGAGCACCGGACCCGGATGCTCGCGGCACTCGTGCGGGCGCTCGGCGACTTCGAACTGGCCGAGGACGCGTTGCAGGAGGCGTGCTCGCAGGCGTTGCGGAAGTGGCCGCGTGCGCAGGTGCCGGACGATCCGTTCGCCTGGCTGCTCACCGTCGCCCGCAACCACGCCCTGGACCGCCTGCGGCACGCCCAGATGGCGCGCACGAAGCTGCCGGCACCGCCACCGGAGGCGGTCTCGATGACCGAGAAGCAACTCGTCTCGCTGGGCGACGAACGGCTGAGCCTGATCTTCACCTGCTGCCACCCGGCGCTGAACGAGGAAGCACGGGTGGCGCTGACGCTCCAGGCCGTCGCGGGCTTCACGGCCGCGCAGATCGCGCGGACGTTCCTCGTCGCCGAACCCGCGCTGGCCCAGCGGCTGGTCCGGGCGAAGCGCAAGATCCGCGACGCCGGCATCACCTTCGAGGTGCCCGCCGACCACCTGCTGCCCGAACGGCTGCAGGGCGTGCTCGCGGTGGTCTACCTGATCTTCACGCGTGGTTACACCGCCTCGGACGCTTCCTTGCGGCTGGAAGCCCTGCGGCTCGGCAAGCTCATCGCGACGCTGATGCCCGACGAACCGGAGGCGCACGGCCTGGTCGCGTTGATGTTGCTGCACAACTCACGCAGCGCGGCCCGGCTGTCGCCGGACGGCGACGTGGTGCTGTTGACCGACCAGGACCGCACGCTCTGGAACCTCGACGAAATCGCCGAGGGCATGACGTTGCTCGACCGCGCACTGCGGTTCGGCGCGCCCGGCCCGTACGTGCTGCACGCCGTGATCGCCGCGCTGCACGTGCAAGATCCGGTCGACTGGCCCCGCGTGGTCGCTCTCTACGCCGAACTTCTTTCGGTGGCACCGACTCCGGTGATCGAGCTGAACCACGCGGTGGCGGTCGCGATGGTCGACGGACCTCTCGCCGGGCTCGCGTTGATCGACGGCATCACCGGGCTGTCCGAGTACCACCTGCTGCACTCCGCCCGTGCCGACCTGCTGCGCCGCCTCGACCGGCGCGACGAAGCCGTTGCCGCGTACCGGCTTGCTCACGAGCTGGCGGTCAGCCCGGCGGATCGGCGCTTCCTCGCCGGGCGCCTGAAAATTCTCGGCGGCTGATGTCGAGTTCCGGCCCGTTCGCTCGTCCTTCGCTCACAAGCACAACCTGAGGAGCGATGACAATGTCCGGACAGGTCAACTGGTTCGAGCTGCCCGCCGAGGACACGGCGCGGGCGCGGGCGTTCTACGCCGGCGTGTTCGGCTGGGAAACCAGCCCGATGGGCGAGGACTACCACGTGATCACCAACGGGGCGGCGGGCGCGATCGCGGCCAAGGACGCCGAGCACACCCAGCCGCGCATCTACTTCCACACCACGGACATCGACGCGTCCGTGCGCAAGGTCGCCGAGCTCGGCGGCAAGAGCGAGGACGTGCGAACCGTGCCGGACGTCGGCCGCATCGCGCACTGCTCGGACGACCAGGGCACGCCGTTCAGCCTCTACGAGCCGCGGGGCTGAGTCTCCGGGTGGGCCGGCCAGGACGACCACGCGGTGGTGGACCGCCTACGTCACGGCCGGCTCACCCGTGCAGGTGGTGCAACGGAACTCGGACTTCCAGGCCACGCTGCTCAGTCCTCTTCGGACTGAGCAGCTGCCGGGCTAACATGCTCGGCATGTCGGACATCGGCGTGCTCTCCGCGCACCTGCTCGCGAGCTTCCACAAGGAGCTCTTCACCCGCCTCGCCGAGGCCGGCCACGAGCACCTGCGCCCACGCCACGGCGCGATCATGGCCTACCTCGCGCCCGACGGCACCCGCGCGAGCGAGCTGTCCGAACGCTCCGGCCAGCACAAGCAGGTCGTCGGCACCCTGATCGACGAACTCGAACGCCTCGGCTACGTCACCCGCCGGCCCGATCCCGCGGACCGGCGGGCGAAGCTGGTCGTGCCCACCGATCTGGGCCGCGACCAGATGGCCCAGGCGGCGCGGATCATCACCGACATCGAGGCCCGGCTGGCCGACCAGGTCGGCGCCGACCGGTTCGCGGCGTTCAAGGCCGTGTTCGCGGAGATCACTAGCCAATCGTGATCTCCGCGCGGTGCAGCGCGAGGAAGTCCTTGAGCGTCAACCAGGACGGCACGATCTCCCGCGTCTGGTCCACGTCCCGGCGCGGCAGGATGTGCGTGTCGAACTCGGTGTAGTACTGGAACATGTTTCCCAGCTCAGCCGCCGCCGGGAACCCGAGCGCGCGGAAGTCGTTGTGGGACATGGGCTCGTACTTCACGACCTCCCCCAGCACCTCGCTGAACGCCGCCGCCACCTGCTGCCCGGTCAGGTGTTCGGTCCCGAGCCCGATCGTCCGGCCGATGGTCTCCGGCCGCTTCAGCACGCTCACGACGGCCTTGCCGATGTCCTCACCCGCGATGCCGGAGATCTTGCTCTCCCCCATCGGCAACGACAGCGACAACGTCCCGTCCTGGTTGCGACGCGGCGCCAGGTCGCGCAGCAAGTTGTTCCAGTAGAACGACATCCGGACGTACGTCGTCGGCAACCCTGCCTGCTCGAACAACGCGTCCGCCTCGCCACCCTTCACGTCGAAGTGCGGCACCTTGTACTTCTCGTCGAGCGTCGGCATCCGGTCGTCGTCCAACGAGATCACCTCGCGTGTGTCCTCCAGCGTCGACCACACGACGTGCCGCACCCCCTTGGCCGCCTCGACGAGGTTCGTGACCTCCTCCAACTCCTTGGCAGCAGACAGATGCGTGAAGAACGGCGTCACCAGATACGCCCCGTACGCACCGTCGAACGCCCGCCGCAAACTGTCGACGTCGTACAGGTCCGCGGCAACGACCTCAGCGCCCGACTCGGCAAGCTTCTTGGCAGCGCCCGACTCCGTGTCGCGGGTGAGCGCACGCACCGCGAACTCCCCGTCAGCCAGCAGTGCCCGTGCGACAGCGCCGCCCTGCTCGCCGGTCGACCCCACCACAGCAATGATCTTCTTCTCGGTCATGCCTCCACCATATAGTCACTAACTAGTGACTATCAAGTTCAGTGACCGATTCGTTTGGGTGTAACCCGTGCCACACGCTCAGCGATAGGGCTTCCAGTCGCCCAGCGGAGGTAACGGATGTCGCGCCCAGCCCTGTTCTCGTACGAAGGCGCGCTTCGGGTCCTGGGCAGGTACGACCGGCCGTGGCTGGACAAGGCCGACACGTTCCTCGGCGTGAGCATCCTGGTGGGCGGGGCGATCGAGCCCGGCATCCTGAGCCTGGTGGACCCGAAGAACGAGGCCACGGCGTCACTCCGCAAGATCCTCGACGGCATCACCGACAAGCTCACCGGTCTGTCCGGCACACACCGGCACGAACTGATCGCGGCAGCGCACACGATCATCGCCGTCACCGCGGTCTTCGACGCGTTCCGCAAGGAGCTCGGCGAGGACTTCGACCAGATCAAGATCACTGATCGCGAGAAGTTCCGCATCCTGTCCGCGGCACCGCCGGAAGGCGGGAAGGAAGTCACGGCTCTCCCGTTCCTCACGTCGATGGACGTGCCGGCACCGAACTCCACCCGTGGTTTCTACGAAAACCTCGAAGGACCGCTGAACCAGTTCATCGGCAAGGCCTGCTTGGACATCCGCAAGTTCCTCAGCAAGCTGGCAGACTGCCCGGCTCGTATCGACACCGTCGGGTTCTCCGCCGCGGTGTTGTCCAACACCGTCAAGATCTACCTTCACCACTACATCGGGATCTCCTCCGCCATCCCGGAATTCCAGATCTGGGCGCTTCTGGGTGAACATGCCGCGACGCGAGCGCTGATCGAGCAGAGCGACGCCAGGATCACCCAGTACCTGACGGCGGTCCGCACGGAGTCGCTCGAACTGTTCGCCCGGCTGATGGCCCAGATCTCCTCCGGACAGGCCGTGCCGGGCCAGAAGTACCGCAGGAAGCTCAGAATCGTCGCCGAGGCGACGCTCAAGAGGCCGATCATCGGGTCCAACATCGATGCGTCCTCGGTCGACGCGGCGTTCCCGACGGTCGAGGACGGGTTCGTCGCCCCCGGTTACCGGCTCGCGGTCTACGACGACGACACCGTCGCGTCGTCGGGAGACTGGTGGGCGCAGAACACCGGCGTCCGAGACGACCTGGACACGTTCCTGGCGGCCCATCTGTCCGGGCCGGAGAGCACCTCACGCCCACTCCTGGTGCTCGGCAACCCCGGCGCGGGCAAGTCGCTGCTGATGGACGTCCTGGCAGCCCGGCTGCCGGCCGATCGGTACACCGTGGTGAGCGTCCAGCTCCGCAAGGTCCGCGCCGAGGACGACCTGCGAGACCAGATCGAAACGGCGTTGCGGCCCATCCTCGGGAAGAGCGTCGACTGGGAGGAACTCGCCGACTCGTGCGAGGACAGCCAGCCAGTGGTGCTGCTGGACGGGTTCGACGAGTTGATCCAGGCGAGCGGGGTGCAGCAGTCGAACTACCTCCAGCAGGTGCAGGAGTTCCAGCGACAGCAGGCCGTTCTCGATCAGCCGGTGGCTGTGCTGGTCACGTCGCGGATGCTCGTCGCCGATCGGGCCCGCATCCCGCTCGAAGTGCCGATCGTGAAGCTCGAGGAGTTCGACGACGACCGCGTCGAGCGATGGCTGGACACGTGGAACTCCACGAACCTGGTCACTCCCGGCTTCCGCCCGATCAGCCTGGAAGCCCTCGACCAGCACCTGGAGCTGGCGCGGCAACCCCTCCTTCTCCTCATGCTCGCCATCTACGCGGCTGATCCGAGTCAGGCGCCGCTCGACGATCCGAGCCTGTCGAACGCCGAGCTGTACCGCCGCCTGATCAACCTGTTCGTGGTGCGGCAGGTGAGTCAGAAGAGCCCAGAACCGCTGGCCCCGGACATCGTCAAAGCCCTGACAGCCAAGAACTCGTGGCGGCTGGGAATCGCCGCGTTCGCGATGTTCAACCGCGGCCACCAGTACGTGACCGCTACCGAGCTCAACCGGGACCTCGCCATCTTCGCGCCGGACCGGACCACCAGGCAGCACACCAGCTTCGACACACCGATCGACGACGCCGACCGCACGGTGGAGAACTTCTTCTTCATCCACTCGCCGACCCTCAACGACGGCGCCGCACCCGACCGGCGCACCTACGAGTTCCTGCACGCCACCTTCGGCGAGTATCTGATCGCCGAGATCACGATGAAGCTGCTCGTCCAGCTGGCAGCCACCCGAGCTGTACTGGCCGCCAACCCGTTCGACGAAGTCGCGACACCGGACGACTCGCGGCTGTTCGCACTCATTTCGCACCAGGCGTTCGTGAAACGGATGCCGATCATCGAGTTCGCACATGGCTTGTTCGCAGCGCTTGACCCGGACGAGCAGGAACGCGTGTTGGACACGCTTGACAGCCTCATTCAAACCTTCCACGACAGGGCGTTGAACGACCCAACCCCGGCCTACAAACCCACACGCGCCACCGTCGTCTCGCGCATCGCCAACTACTCGGCGAACCTCGTCTCCCTGCGCGTGCTCCTGCAAACCGACCTGGAGACACCGCTCGAAGGTCCGCTGACCCAGCACGATGCCGACCCGCTGAAGGCTTGGCGTGCCACCGTACACCTGTGGAAGTCCGGATTGGACCCGGAAGGCTGGAGTGAGCTTGTCGAAGCCATAACGCTCACGACCGACGGGCTGAGCGTCACCGCTCAGTACATCAGCTCGACGGCGGCCATCCAGGAGGCGAGACTGCTCGGCGACCCTCTGACAGAAGGACTCCTGCGCGCCGGCGCGCCTTTCGTCAGCTCGGACGTCACATCGAATCCCAGAGAGCAACTGCTTCTCGAGAACGTCGCCCTGTGGCTCGCCAACACGTCCGGATCCGGACGCTCCCCATACGCGATCCCTTATGACATCGAGGTTCTCGGCAGTCTCCTGAGCGATCTGCGTGACGCCGTTCCGATGAATCAGCACGCCAAAGCGGCCCTGGCGGCCGCGCTGGCGAGGGACGCGTGGCGACTACCCCGCAGCATTGTGGAGTGCGGCTTCGAACTTCTGGCCCCCCGCACACCAGAGGAATGCCAAACCAGTCCAGTACCACCGTTCGAGCTGTTCTCCATGGTGTGCGCACATCCCGATCTGATCAGCCGCGGCACCTTCCCACTCGATCTTCTGCCACACATCTTCGCTACGTACGACTACGCCGCGATGTCGGCGTTGGTGCTGGTGTGGGCCACCTTGCAGTCAGGCGACAGCAGGGTGGACGACGCCTTCCGGAGGTTCGCGAAGCTGTTGGAGGAGGCGGTGGCTCCACACGCCGAAACGATCTCCGACACGTATCTCCCGGTCGAGGCCTTCGTGTACTTCTCCGAAGCGCGAACCGTCGAACCGACGATCGCCGAGGTCCTCGCCACGCTCACCACAGTGGTCGACAGTGCGGCCGATCTGGTCAGTCCTCACATCATCGTCAAGCTGGTCGAGCGGTTCCAACCGCGGGTTGATCAACCAGAACTCGCCTACTTCGCCTCCACCTATCTGGAAGGCCGCACGGCCGAAGGCACGGCCGACGAACTGAAAGCGGTGTCCTTCCTGCGCCAGCTGGTCAAAGCCGCAGCCGACGTCGAGGAGGCCGTGGAGGACGACTAAGCGTCAAAGCGGCTCCGGGCCTCCTCGATCTCGCTCAAGTACCGCGTGGTCCAAGCGCACATCGCGTCCACCGTCGCCCGCAACGCCTGCCCGGGCTCGGTCAGCGTGTACTCGACCCGCGGCGGCACAGTCGGATGCACAACCCGCGTCACCAGCCCGTTGCGCTCCAACAGCCGCAGGTTCTGGGTCAGCATCTTGTGGCTGATCCCGTCCACTTCGACCTTCAGCTCGCTGAACCGCAGGGTCGAGTCGCCGATCGTCTCGATGATCAGCAGCGCCCACTTGTTGGCGATGTCCGAGAAGATCTCGCGGGCCAGCGAATCCGCGCGGGCCAGATCCCCGCTGAGCTGCTTGCTCACCTTTTGGTTCCCCACTCACGAAAAAGTGCGTTCTTCCAGGTCGACCCACACTCTCCTACGGTGACCGAGTAACCGCAAGAGAGCGAAGGGAAGTCATGATCACGCTGATCAACTCCGACGAGCTGCCAAAGCTCGACGTCTACCACCACGTGGCGGTCGCGGCCGGGTCGAAGACCGTCTACCTCGCCGGGCAGGTCGCCTGGGACGCCGTGCCGGACCTCGCACTCCAGGTCGAGCAGGCCTACGGGAACGTCCACAACGCGCTCAAGGCGGCCGGCGCGACGCTCGAGGACCTGGTCCGGGTCCGGATCTACGTCGTCGACTGGTCGCAGGAGAAGATGCCGGAGCTGCTCAAGGGCATCGAGAACGCGCGGGCGAAGCTCGGGATGACCGCCAGGCCGCCCGCCACGCTGATCGGGGTGCAGTCGCTGGACGTGCCCGAGCACCTGGTCGAGATCGAGGCGACCGCCGTGATCGACTGAGGCTCAAACGAACGAAACAAGACCGTCGGCCACGGTGACCGACACAGTCGTACGCCCGGCTGGACTGTGCCGGTCGGGCCCGTACTCCGGCAGCAGGGTCTTGTCCACGCGCACGCACGTGTCGTAGGCACGGACGTGTTGGGCGCACGAACAAGAGTGGTCCAACGGCGAGGTGCACGCGAAGTCGGAACGCAGGCGTGAGATGTCCGCGGACACGATCACCGCCGACCACACCATGACGTCGTCTTCCTCGCCGAACTCCACGAAGTCGTCGTAGCTGAACGACCGTAGTTCACCAACGTCACACGCGGCGCAGAACAGCACACGTTTGTAGTCGTACATGCGCTCGTGCGGCCCGCGTTCCTCGATGCCGACGACCACTTCCTGCTCGCCGCGGCAGATCAGGCAGTTGTCGGACGACTTGTGCCTCGCGCTCACCGGCGCAGGCCGATCAGCAACGCCAGCCCGGCCGACAGCGCGATCACCGCCGAAACGACGAGTTGGTTGAGCCAAACGGTCCAGGTCCAGCCGTCTCCACCGCGCAACGCCACGACGACCAGCCACAGCGCCAGGGCGATCGTGATCGGTTGCGCCAGCGGCACGTCCAGCGGCGCCATCGCGCGCACCATGCCGAGCAGCATGATCACGACGGCCAGGCCCATCGACCACCAATAGGGCCGGAAAGCGTGCGAGGACGCGCTGAAGTGCAGGACCGGTGGCGCGGCGATCAGCCACACGCCGGCCAGGAAGGCGGCGACACCGGCCCTGCTCTCGACGGTCCGTCCGTGTAGATCCCCCACGCGGACAATTCTCACCTTCGGGCGCCCGCCTGGGAACACCTCATTCGTTGCGGTACGCCTTCATGTTCCGCAGCAACAGATAGGTGTCCTGCAGTTGCGCGGAGTCACCGAGGCCCCGGTAGATGCCCCACTTCGGATGCGCCTGGTCACCGCCCAGCCAGGTGTCGAAACCGGTCCGGGAGGCGTTGACCACGGTCGTGCCGCCGTCCTTGAGCGAGTAGCGCAGGCTGCCGGAGTCGGCGACCTTGATCTCGATCTCGACGTCGATCCACTTGTTGCGCAACGGCGCCAGCGGGGTGCTGCCGAGTTTCGCCTGGCCCGCGCCGAACAGTCTCATCTCGACGGTCTCGGTCGAACCCGAGCGGAACAACGACATCGTGACCACGGGCGACGCGACGCCGGTGTGCTTGACCTGGAAGATGTGCGTGAAGCTGGTGGTGCCCTTCAACGAGCTCGGAATGTACATCTGGTAGTTGAACCGCCAGGTCTCGCCCTTCTTCATGTCGTGACGGGTGCTGCCGGTCTGGATCGCGCGCACTTCCTGGCGTTGCCGGTCGGAACCGTCCCGATCGGACTTGTGCATCACGAACCGGTACTGGTCGCTCTCAGCGAAGATGTGCGTGGCGGACGGGTGCGAGTTCGCGCGGTCGTCCTCGATGCCGACGAACGCCTTCAGCCCGACCGATCCGGGATTCGGGGCCCACTTCTGCACGAACGCCAGAGCTCCGACGTCAGCGGATGCGACCCCGGCCGCGAACGGCGTTGCCGCGAGCGCGAGTGCGCCACGCATCGCCGTGCGGCGGTTGAACAACTCCATCGGTTCCTCCTCGAACCACGGTTCGAGGCAGCGGTACAGACCACTTTCTGGGAGAGACCTCCGATGTGTCAAGGGCTCAGGTTTGTGGAGGATCCGTGCAGATCCGGTGAAGGTGTTGCCGGGAAAGGAGAACCGTCCAGCGCCGCGAACCTATGGTCGAGCACGTGGACACCGTGGACGTGCTCGTCGTCGGCGCCGGTCTGGCCGGCCTCAACACCGCTCGCCTGCTCGCCGAGGTCGGCCTCGACGTGGCGGTGTGCGAACGCCGGGCGAGCCTCGACACCGGCATTCGGACCACCGGCATCTTCGTTCGGCGCACGCTCACCGACTACGACCTGCCACACCTCGGCCCGGCCGTGCGGCGCGTGCTGCTCTACCCGCCGTCGCTGCGCGAACCGGTGGAGCTGGTCAGCGACCGGGACGAGTTCCGGGTCGGCGACATGGCGGGCATCTACCGGCAGGCGGTCGAGGACGCCGAACGCGCCGGCGCACAGGTCCACCTCAACGCCGGCTACCCGCTCAACGCGACCAAAGCGCGGTTCACGATCGGCGCGGACGGCGCTCGCTCGACCGTCGCGAAGAAGCTCGGTCTCGACGTCAACCGGCAGCTGATCACCGGGATCGAGGAGGTCTACCCGATCAGCACCGGCTCGACTCCGACGTTCCACTGCGTGGTCGACCCGCGGCTCGCGCCCGGCTACATCGCCTGGGTCATCGACGACGGCGAGCACGCGCACGTCGGGCTCGCCGGCCGCGCCGACCGGTTCACCGCTCCGCTCCCCCAGCTGCTGCAACGCTTCCGCGACAGCTTCCCGACACCCGAACCCGTCGGACCGGTCAAGCGCAGGGGCGGGCCGATCCCGGTCGGCGGGTTGCTCAGGAACATCGTGTCACCGCAGGGGTTGCTGGTCGGCGACGCGGCGGGCGCGGTCTCCCCGCTCACCGCCGGTGGGCTCGACCCGTGCCTGCGGATGTCCGAGCTCGCCGCCTCGGTCACGTTCGACTACCTGCGCAGCGGCAACAAGTACGTGCTGGAGCACTACGACGGCGCGGCGATGCGGCGGCGCTACCGCGTCCGGTCGACGTTGCGGCGCGGCCTGTCGCTGGTCCGCGGCCCCAGCCTCGCCGAGCTAGCGTTCACCGCGCTACGCACACCCCTCGGAAAAGCCGCCGCCAAACGAATCCTGTTCACCTAGCCTCAGCGCCCCGAGCTGGCCATGAACGGCGCTTTCGTGGACCCCAGGTCCACGAAAGCGCCGTTCATGGCAACTCAAATCACGCGGTCAGGAGGGTCAGACCGTAGACGCGCAGGATCTCGTTGACGGGCTGGAACCACGTGCGGCCACCGCTCGAGCAGTTGCCGTACCCGCCGGACGTCACGCCCTGCGCCTGGTCACCGGTGATGAACGAACCACCCGAGTCGCCGGGCTCGGCGCAGACCGAGGTGCCGACCATCTCGTAGACCGCGCCCTGCTCGTAGTTCACGGTCTCGTTGCGGCCCTGGACGACTCCGCAGTGCCAGTGCGTGGTCGAACCCGAGCGGCACACCGAGGTGCCGGGCGGGGCCTCCCACGAACCGCGCACCAGCGCGTCGCTCACCTGGCCCCAGCCGAGCACGACCGGCACGTTCCACCAGCCGCCACCGGTGCGGACCCAGCCGTAGTCGTTGGTGGGGAAGGAAGAGCCGACGAACTCGCCCTGCCACGACCGGTCCCAGCCGTAGACGTTCCAGGCGCCGGCGTTGCAGTGCCCGGCGGTGACGTACCCGCCGTGCACCGAGAAGCCGATCGAGCAGCGGTAGTTGCCCGTGTAGAACGGGTCACCGCCCACGGTGCCGGCCGCGAACGGCTGCGGCCGCTGCACGCCCTCGGTGTTGACGACGACATCCTTGGGCAGCCCCGAAACATCGGCTCCCGGCACGGTGTCGACCACGACGGCACCGCGCTGGACGTCGACCCGCCACCCGGCGACGTCCTTGGACACCGCACCGGCCTTCGACAGCCTGTCGATGCCGTTCTTCACCGCGTTCAAAGAAGCGAACGACTTCGTGCGCATCACCGGCTCGGCGCCGGTCGCCCGAACGGCGTCGGCCTTCGCCGGGTCGGTCACCGCGACCCGCAGCTTGCCGTCGGCGAACCAGCTGCCGCCGAACGACTCGGCGGCGGCTTCCTGGGCGGCCGGCGCGATCTTCAGCGCCACCTTCTCGGCGCGGATCCTGGTCTGCGCCTGCGCGGCGGTGATGCCGAAGTCGCGACTCATGGCGTCGACGACCTCGGCGGACGCCGCCGCAGCAGGGATGGTGATCGTGCTCAGCACGATCGCGGACACGGAAACTATGCGTAGCAGCATGTGTTCTCCTACGGTGCCCAAGGTGAGCCCACGGCCCAGCTCACGTCCTGGTTGTACGAGGCAGGGTTGTCGTACGTGTGTGCGCCGCCGTTCGAGGCGACCCAGACCTCCTCCGCGTAGTGGCGAATGTTGGTGCCGAGCTCGTTGACCGACTCCAGCCGCACGCCTCCGCTGCCCTGCTGGGCGCAGAACGTGGCGTCGCGGCGGAACAGGTCGGTGTTGTCGTTGGCGTTCAGGCGAACGCGGAAGTCCGCGTGTCGCAGGAAGTTGCCGGGGTAGTTGCGGGACTCGAACGAGTAGCAGGTCGGTTCGGCGAGCCCGCGCCTGATCACGAACGTCGCGTCGGACTTGAGCAGGCCGTCGCTTCCGCTGGTCACGACGTCGGTGCGGGCCAGTCCGTCGCGGTGGCGCAGATAGCGGTCCGTGAAGCCGGGCGTGGTCACCCGGAACGACCGGGCCTGGTCCAGCGGCAGGTCCGCACCGCTGCGCCACAACGCCACGCCGATCGCCCAGGTGATGTCCGCGGCGAACGAGTTCGGTGTGTCCCAGGGGTTCGGGCCACCGGAACGCGCGAGATAGACGCCCTCGAAGTAGTGCCGCACGAACGATCCGCGCTGGTTGTAGGACTCCAGCGCGGTGCCGCCGGTACCTTCCCAGGCGCAGAACGTGGCGTCGGCCGCGATCGTGCCGTCGTTCACGTCCTTGCGGATGCGTCCGTTGCTGTGCCGGAGGAACTGCCCCGGGAAGTTCCGCGACTCGAACGAAAGGCAGGCCGCGTCGGCGAGTCCGGCACGCACGTGGAACGTGGCGTCCAACCGGCCCAGGTCCGTGCTGATCACGTCGGTGCGGGCCAGTCCGTCCTGGTGGCGCAGGTAACGGTTGGTGAAGCCGGAAGTGGTGACGCGCAACGAAACCACGTCGTCCGGCCCCACCGCCGTGCCGCGGGCGATGGCCAGTACCTTCAGGTTGATGTCCCGCACCCGTGCCTCGGTCATCTTCAGCACGCGGCGGTCGTAGGTGTAGAAGCCGTTGACCTCGTTCTCCACGTCGTACGGCTCGGTGTAGACCGACGCGGACAGCCCGCGCGTGTGCACCATCCGCGCGACCTGCTTCGTGACCTCCTCGTACCGCTTGGTCAGCGACTGCTCGTCCGGATACAGGGCGCCGTAAGCGAATCCCGCGCCCGGCTGGTACTCGTGGCCGACGACCCGGCGGCCCAGGCCGCCGAACTCGCCCAGCATCGCGACCCGGTTCGCGTCGGGCTGCCGGGTGGTCGTCGTGATCTGGTAGGCGTGGTCGTCGATGATGTCGCCGTTGCCCGGATCGGGGTCCGAGACGCAGCAGTTGGAGCCGGAGTTGTGGTTGACCAGCCGCGTGTTGTCGATCGACCGGACCAGGTCGACGATCCGGCCGGCTTCGTACTCGCCCCAGCCCTCGTTGAACGGCACCCACTGCACGATGGACGTGATGCCCTTGAGCTGGTCGATCATCCGGCGCAGCTCGGACTCGTAGTTCGCGTGCGAGTTCGGCACCTCGTCGACCGCGTCCACGGCCGGCATGTCCTGCCAGACCATCAGGCCCAGCCTGTCGGCGTGGTAGAACCAGCGTGCCGGTTCGACCTTGATGTGCTTGCGGACCATGTTGAACCCCAACGCTTTCTGGCGTTCGAGGTCCCAGCGCAACGCCGCGTCGGTCGGCGCGGTGTAGACGCCGTCCGGCCAGTAGCCCTGGTCCAGCGTGCCGATCTGGAAGACGAACTTCCCGTTCAGCAACGGCCGCATGACACCGCCGACCATCGCCTTGCCGAGCGAGCGCATGCCGAAGTAGCCGGTCACGACGTCGCCGCTGGCCAGCGTCACGCGCAGGTCGTAGAGGAACGGGTCGTCCGGCGACCACAACCTGGCGTTCGGCACCGGGATCCGCAGGTGGCCGCCGACCGTGCCGCTGCTGGAGCCGACGACCTGGCCGTTCGTCAGTGCTTCAGCGGTGACCTGCTGGCCAGCGGTGCCCTGGACGACCAGGTCGAGCACGCCCGCCGGCACGTCCGGGGTGGTGTCGAGGCGCGTGATGTGCGCGCTGTGCACCGGTTCCAGCCACACCGTCTGCCAGATGCCGGACGCGGCGGTGTAGAAGATCCCGCCCGGCGTCTTGCGTTGCTTGCCGATCGGGTACCGGCTGCCGTCGACCGGCGAGTGCACGCCGACGATGATCTCGTTCGCGCCGGTGGTCAACGCCGGGGTGATGTCGAAGGCGAACGAGTCGAAGCCGCCCGTGTGCGTGCCGACCTGCCTGCCGTTGACCCAGACCCTCGTCTCCCAGGTCACCGCTCCGAAGTTGAGCTTGACCTGACGACCGTTCCAGGAGGACGGAACGGTGAAGGTGCGGCGGTAGAACATGTTGTCCTCGTGCCGTTTGACACCCGACAGCGCGGACTCGATCGGGTACGGCACCAGGACGCCTTCTGCCAGCGGCCGGCCGATGGGCGGGCTGTTCAGGTTCGGCGCACCCGCGAACTCCCAGACACCGTTGAGGTTCTGCCACTCGGTGCGCACGAGCTGCGGGCGCGGGTACTCGGGCAGGGCGTTGCCCGGCGACACCTGGTCGGTCCAGGGTGTCGTCAGCGGAGGGGTTTTCGGCACCCACTCCACCGCGTGCGCGGCCGGTGCCGCGACGGTCGAGGTCGTGATCAGCATTCCGACCAACACGCCCAGGAAGCGTCTGGTCATGACTCTCCTATCTTCGCTGTGAAGGGTGCGCGAGTACGCGTTGCAGGACAACGACGACAAGCAGGAAAACGCCGCTGACCACCGACTGGTAGTTGCTGTCGAGCGTGCCGATCTGGTTGATGACGTTCTGGATGACCTTGATCAGGCCGACGCCGATCACCGTGCCGAGGACCGTGCCCATGCCGCCGGTCAGCAGGGTGCCGCCGATGACCACGACCGCGATGGCGTCGAGTTCGGTGCCGACGCCGATGACCGTGACCCCGGACTGCAGATAGGCGGCGGTCAGGGCGCCGGCGAGCCCCGCCAGCGTGCCGCTCATCGCGTAGACACCGATCTTGGTCCTGGCGACGGGAACACCCAGGAGAATCGCCGACTGCTCGGCACCACCGGTCGCGAACACGTTCTGACCGAAGGTCGTGCGGTTGAGGATCATGCCGCCCAGCAAGCACAGCACGGCCGCGACGAAGATCGGGAAGCCGAAGCCGAACACCGTGCCGCGGCCGAGCTCGACGAACGCGCTGTCCGGCGCGATCTGGTAGGTGTCGGCGCCCTCGTCGGTGATGGCGAGCAGGAGTCCGCGCGCGAACAGCAGGGACGCCAGCGTGACGATGAACGGCGCCATGTTCGTGCGGGCGATCAGCAGACCGTTGACCAGCCCGATCACGCCGCACACGAGCAACGGCAGTGCCAGCGCCACCAGGAACCCGTACTGCGAGCCCCAGGCCGCCAGCACGCCGCCGAGCGCGTACAGCGAGCCCACGGACAGGTCGATGCCGCCGGTGATGATCACGAACGTCATGCCGAGCGCGATCACCGCGAGGAACGAGCCCTGCAGGGCCAGGTCGCGCAGGTTGTCGAGACTGCCGAAGCGCGGGAAGACCAGCCACGACACCGCGACCATGAGCACGAGCGCGACGGCGGCGCCCTGGCGTTGCAGGGCCTTGGTTCTCGCTGCCGTTGTCAACGTTGTCATCGGCGCTCCCGTGCCACGTACACGGCGGCGACGATGATCGCGGCCTGAATCATCTGGGCGATCGAGTCCGGCAGGTCGTGCTTGATCAGCGTGGCGCGGACGAGCTGCATCAGCACCACCCCCGTCACCGTACCGAGAACGCGCACTTTCCCGCCCGTGAGCGGAGTTCCGCCGACGACCACCGCGGTGATCGCGGACAGTTCCATCAACAGGCCCATGTCCGCCGGATCACTGGCGCCGAGCCGGGAGGTGGCCAGCACACCCGAGATCGCCGCGAGCACACCGCAGATGGCGTAGACCCCGACCAGCACCCGGTTGACCGGCAGACCGGCCAGGGTGGCCGCCCTGCGGTTGCCGCCGACCGCGACCAGCTGGCGGCCGAACGTCGTGCGGCTCGTCAGCCCTGCGATCACCAGTGCCAGCAGACCCGCGATCAGCACGCTGATCGGGACACCGAGCAGGTCGTCGGTGCCGAGGGCGAGGAACGTCGAGTCGTGCAACTGGACGAGCTGCCCGTCCGCGATGACGAGCGCCAGTCCTCTGCCGCCCACCAGCAACGCCAGCGTGGCGACGATCGGTTGAATGCCCACCTTGGCCACCAGGAAGCCGTTGAACGCTCCCGCGGTCAGGCCGACGACGAGCGCCATCAGGATCGCGAGCAGCGGTCCCGCGCCGAGGTAGAGCGGGATGATCGCGGCGGCCAGTGCCATCACCGCGCCGACGGACAGGTCGACGCCTTCGGTGCCGATCACCAACGCCATGCCGAGGGCCACGATCAGGACAGGTGCGGCCTGGACGAGCTGGGTGCGGAAGTTGCCCACCGTCAGGAAGTTGGTCGTGAACAGGGCGTTGAACAGCAGCAGCGCGACAACGGCGACATAGACACCGTTGTCCTGGAGCCAGCGAGTTCTAGTGGCTGTTCTGGTGGCTGTCAGCGTCATCCGTCACCTCCGCCGCGATGGCCGTGAGCACGTGTTCGCGGGTGAGCTGAGCTCCTTCCAGCTCACCCGCGACCTCCCCGTCCCGCAGCACGACGAGCCGGTCCGCGCCGTCGAGCAGCTCGTCCAGCTCGGAACTGATCAACAGCACCGCCAGGCCTTCCCGCGCGAGCTCGTCGATCAGCGCCTGCACTTCGGCTTTGGCACCGACGTCGATGCCGCGCGTGGGTTCGTCGAGGAGCAGAATCTTCGGTTCGGTGCACAGCCATCTGGCCAGCAGCACCTTCTGCTGGTTGCCGCCGGAGAGTTCCGCGACCTTCTGTTCGGGGCTGGACACCTTGATGCGCAAACGTTTGACAAAGGTCTCGACGATCCGGTCCTGTTTGGACCGACTGATCACACCGAACCGGCTCAGTCTCGGCAGCGCGGCCAGCACGATGTTCTCGCGCACGGACAGGTTCGGGATGATCCCCTCTGTTTTGCGGTCTTCCGCGAGCATGCTGATGCCGGCCCTGGTGGCCGCTTGTACGGTGCGCGGCACCGGTTTGCCCGCGACGAGCACCGTGCCGTGGTCGAGCGGGAGCGCGCCGATGATCGCTTTCGCGGTCTCGGTGCGCCCCGATCCGAGCAGTCCGGCGAGACCCACGACCTCACCGGGCCGAATGGAGACGTCGATGCCTTTGATGCGCGGTTTGCTGGTCAGCCCCTGTGCTTCGAGCACCGGCTGGGTGTCGGCGTGGTGGTCCTCGCCGAACGCCGTGGTGCCGTGCTGCTCGATCTCGCCGACCGATCGGCCGAGCATCAGCGAGACGAGTTCGATGCGCGGAAGTTCCTTGAGCGGGCCGCTGTGCACGTTCCGGCCGTCTCGCAGGACCGTGACCGTGTCGCAGATCCGGTAGAGCTCGTCCATCCGGTGACTGACGTAGATGATCGCGATGCCCGCCTCGTGCAGCTTGTGCACGACTTCGAGCAGTGTCTCCACCTCACGCGGTTCGAGCGACGAGGTCGGTTCGTCCATGATCACGACGTCCGCGTCCGCCTCGACCGCCCTGGCGAGCGCCACCATCTGTTGTTCGCCGACCGCCAGCGTCCCAAGTGGACTGCTCACGTCCGCCGTGATGCCGTAGCCGCGCAACAGTTCGGCGGCTTCGGCGTCGCGGCGGGCGCGGTCGATCAGGCCGAGCCGGGTGCGCGGCTCGCGGCCGAGGAACAGGTTGGCGGCGACGCTCATCAGCGGGACGAGGTTGACCTCCTGGTAGATCGTGGAGATGTGGCCGTCGCGGACGATCCTGCCGGTGTCGGGGGTGTGGATGCCGGTCAGCACCTTGATCAGCGTCGACTTGCCGGCGCCGTTCTCCCCCACCAGCGCGTGGATCTCGCCGCGACCCAGAGTGAAGTCCACGTCGTCGAGAGCGCGCACGCCGGCGAAGGTCTTGGTCACGCCGGCGACCTCGATCACCGGCCCAGCCGATGTCTCAGTAGGCATTGGCGAGCTTCTGCTGGGCGTTCGCGGCGTCGTACTCGTCGTCGGAGATCACGATGTTCTGCGGGATCTCGTCGCCCTTGCCGAACTTCTCCAGCGTGTCGAACGCGAGCGGCCCGAACCGCGGGTTCGACTCGACCACCGCGGTGTAGCTGCCGTCCGCGATCAACTGCACGGCGGTGCGCGTGCCGTCGATGGACACGACCTTGACGTCCTTGCCCGGCTGCTTGCCCGCGGCCTTGAGCGCGGTGACGGCGCCGACGCCCATCTCGTCGTTCTCCGCGTAGACGGCGGTGATGTCCGGGTGGCTCTGGATGAGCTGCTCCATCACGGCCTGGCCCTTGGACCTGTCGAACTCGCCGGTCTGCTCCGCGACCACGGTCAGACCAGGCGTACCGGCGATGCCGTCCTTGAAGCCCTTGGTCCGGTCGACCGTGACGTTGTTGCCAGAGGCGCCGAGCAGGATGGCGACCTTGCCGGTGCCGCCGGTCGCCTTGATCATCTGCTGGGCGGCGCGCTTGCCCTGTTCGACGAAGTCACTGCCGATGAACGTCAGGTAGTCGGTGCAGGGCTGCGAGGTCACCTTGCGGTCGATGGTGACCACCGGGACCTGCTTGGCCTTGGCCGCGTCGAACGCGGGTTGCAGGCCGTCGGAGTTGAGCGGTGCCACGATCAGCAGCTTCGCCCCGCGGTCGAGCAACGACTTGATGTCGCTGATCTGCTTGTTCAGGTCGCTCTGCGCGTTCGTGAAGAGCAGGTTCACCTTGCGCTTGGCCGCCTCGTCCCTGATCGACTGCGTCTCGGCGGTGCGGAAGGGGTTGCCCTCCTTCTCGGACTGGGAGAAGCCGACCGTCGCCCCTTCGAGGCTGACCTGCGGATAGCCGGTCCTGCTCCGCGCACAGCCCGGGCCGGCACCTTGTTGTTGAGCGGCGGAAGCGGCCGGCCCACCACTGCTCGTGGTCTGCTGGCCCTCTCTGGCGGTGCACCCCGTCACGAGCAGTGCGGTGACGGCGATCAGCAGGACACGAGACATCGTTGACTCCCACCCGGACTGTGCGTGGACGCGCTCTCACGGGCTAGATTTGCATCGCTGTTCCAACGTTGTAAAGACCGAGACTTCCCGGTACTTTTCCCGGTACTTTTCGAGGAGGCTGCGTGGCCACGCTCAAGGACGTCGCCCGCCTGGCGGGCGTCTCGGTGAAGACCGTGTCGAACGTGGTCAACGGCTACTCGTTCGTCAAACCGGACAACCGCGCCCGCGTCGAAGCGGCCCTGCAAGCCACCGGCTACCGCCCCAACCTGGGCGCCCGCAACCTGCGCCGCGGCCGCACGGGCTTCATCGCCCTGGTGCTCCCCGAACTCTCCATCCCCTACTTCGCCGAACTGGCCGGCCTCGTCATCGCCGCCGCCCAGGAACACGAGTGGAACGTGCTCATCGAGCAGACCTTCGGCACCCTGGCCGGCGAACGGTCCGCCCTGGCCTCACTGGGCCCGCACCTGGTCGACGCCGCGATCCTCAGCCCGGAGGCGCTGCAGGTGGACGACTTCCAGCTGTCCGTCCCCGCCGTGCTGCTGGGCGAGCACGCCGTCGACGTCCCGATCTCCCGCGTCGGCATCGACAACGTGGCCGCGGCCAAGGCCGCGGTCAGTCACCTGATCTCGCTGGGCCGCAAGCGAATCGCCGCGATCGGCGCGCATCCCCAGCGCGGTACCGCGGCCCTGCGCCTGGAGGGCTACCGAGCCGCCCTGGCCGAGGCGGACCTGGAGTTCGACCCCGCGCTCGTCGTGCCCGCCCTGAACTACCACCGCGCGGACGGCGCCGCCGCGATGAAGTCGTTGCTGGACATGCGAACCCCACCCGACGCCGTGTTCTGCTTCAACGACCTCCTGGCCATCGGCGCGATGCGCGCCGCCGCCGAACGTTTCGTGCGCGTGCCCCATGATCTGGCCGTGGTCGGCTTCGACAACAACGAGGAAAGCGTCTACAGCTCGCCTTCCCTGACCTCGATCGCCCCCGACAAGGCCGCCATCGCGTCGGCCGCCGTCGACCTGCTGCACGCGCGCGCCGGCTCGCCCGACCTCGTGCTGGACGACGTGCAGACCCCGTTCTCCCTGCTGGTCCGGGAAAGTACCGTGACGCGATGAGGGTGACGTTCGGCCAGGACCACATCGCCTTCGCGGGCTACGAGTTTCCCTGGGCCAGCGTGCATCCGCACGGAGTCGTGCCGGTTTCCTCGATCCGTGACGCCTATGTCGCGGTGGGGCCGCTCGAGGTCCGGACGCACGCCGGTGAGACGTTGTTCCTGCCTTGGGACGATCGGGACGGCTTGGCGGAGTTCTGCCGGCGGCACGACATTGCGCTGGTGCGGCGCCTGGACGTGTGGGGCAACCTGCTGGACCCGTTCCTGGACACGGAGTTCTCCGATGCGGAGGTCGCGGCCACCGATGCCCGGTTGCGCGCGGTGGGGTTGTCACAGGAATCGATCGACGCGACCCGTGCCCGTGTCGGTCCGCTGATGCGGTCGTACAACTTCGACAGCATGCTGTGGGAGTGGGGCCACCTCGGGTTGTTCGACTTGTTGAAGGCCATGAACGGCACGCTCGTGGACCCCGCGCTGCCGGTCGCGCTGGGTGATCTCGACGAGGTCTACCGGTGGGCGATGGAGATCGCCGACTACTCCCGCGCGTAGGCGTCGTACGCGGCCTGGTCGAACAGCACGAACCTCACCAGCTCGACCGGCGCGTCCGCGGTGGCGGCACGCGCGATCCTGGCGGCGTCCTCGACCGGCCAGCGGTAGATGCCCGTGGAGATCGCCGGGAACGCCACCGTCCTGGCGCCGAGTTCAGCCGCCACCCGCAGCGAGTTGCGGTGGCAGTCGGCCAGGAGTTCCTCGCGGTTCTCGGTGGCCGACCAGACCGGGCCGACGGTGTGCACGACCCAGCGGGCGGGCAGGCGGCCCGCGGTGGTGGCGACTGCCTGGCCGGTCTTGAGGCCGCCGCCGTAGTGGCCCGCGCGCAGTTTGCGGCACGCGGCCAGGATCTCCGGGCCGCCTTTGCGGTGGATCGCGCCGTCCACGCCTCCGCCGCCGAGGAGGGACGAGTTGGCGGCGTTCACGATCACGTCGACTTCCTGCTCGGTGATGTCGCCGAGGACGTACTCGATGGTGGCCACGTCGTCGATTGGATCACGACGGCGGACGGGAGGCCACGCCGGTTGGTGCGGGCGGGGCCTCCTCGCCGCGTCACGAGAGCGGGCACGTCGACACGTCGGCCGGCCGGGGCAGGGTCGCGGACTTCGGCGGCGCCACCCCGTCCAGCCACCGCTCCAGCGCCACGAACGCCGCCCGGTGGCACGGCGCGAGCGGCCGCAACCGGTCCGGATACGCGTCGACCAAGCCGTCCACGTGCGTGCCCTGCTCGACGCGGTAGTACCGGTGCAGCCGATCGGGCGTCATCGCCGCGTACACGTCCGAGTCCTGGCTGATCGGCAGCAGCACGTCGTACGTCCCGTGCACGGTCATCAGTGGCCGCTTCACCTTGCCCGTCAAGTCGATGCGCGACACCGAAGGCCCGGCGATTCGACGCCGTGCGGCATACGAGTAATCCGCGTCGCAGGATGGTGTTCCCGAGGCGCAGAAGGGAACGCCGGCCTCCAAGGGGCCGTCGAACGACGGGTCGAACTCCTCGCGGTAGATCCGCTGGGTGAGGTCCCAGTAGTAGCGGTAGTGGTAGTCCCAGAGGAATTCCGTGCCCGCCGGGAAGCCGGCCGCGACCAGCTGGGCGTGTGCCTCCTGGCTGCCCGCGAGGTAGGCGGGGTAGGCGCGCAGCACGGGTGGCAGGAAGGTCAGCGGGTTCGGGCCGTCGACCGTCCACAGTGTCCCCTCCCAGTCGACGCCGCCGTCGTACAGGAAAGGGCGGTTCTCCAGCTGCCAGCGGACCAGGTAGCCGCCGTTGGAGATGCCGGTGGCGATGGTGCGGCGCGGGGCGTGGCCGTAGCGGCGGGTGACCGCTGTGCGGGCGGCGGTGGTGAGCTGGGTGAAGCGGTGGTTCCACTCCTCCATCGCGCGGCCGTCGCGGTAGAACTGGGCACCGGTGTTGCCCTTGTCGGTGGCGGCGAAGGCGTAGCCGCGGGAGAGGACCCAGTCGGAGATGGCGCGGTCGTTGGCGTACTGCTCGCGCACGCCGGGGGCGCCGGTCACGACCAGGCCGCCGTTCCAGCGGTCCGGTAGGCGCAGCACGAACTGGGAGTCGTGTTGCCAGCCGTGGTTGGTGTTGGTGCGCGAGGTGTCCGGGAAGTAGCCGTCGATCTGGATGCCGGGGACGGCGGCGGGCACGGGCAGCGCGGCGCTGGTGAGGCCCGCCCAGTCTGCCGGGTCGGTGTGGCCGGACAGCGCGGTGCCGGTGGTGGTGAGGTCGGCCAGGCGGGCGAGTTGCTGATGTTCGGCGCCCGGCACGGTGACCGCGGCGGCGGGCGGGGTCAGCGCGAGTACTAGTACCAGCGGGAGCAACATAGCTGGTCAAGCTAGCGATGGCGGCCTCTCGGCGACATGGTCGCGTCCCACACAAGGCCAGCTTTGAAGGTGGTGAAGCCGAACAGGTCGAGCACTCGGCGCACCTGGGGCTGGGTGTGGTGGAGGTTGAACGACTTGCCGTTGTAGTGCGCGGCGCACAGCAGGAGCAGGAGGCTGCGCAGGCCACTCGCGGACAGGAAGGTCACCTCGGCCAGGTCGATGGACACGCCGTCGGTCGTGCTGTCGGTGATGCCCGGGAGCACCGCGGCGAACAGCAGGTCGCAGGTCGTGATGTCCATCTCGCCGTTGCAGGTGGCCACGAAACGGGTGCCGGCGCGTTGCGTCCGCACGGCGAACGGGCTGGTCTCACAGCCGGTCATCGGATCTCACCTCGTCGAAAGGGAGTTCACTTCACCGCACCGCGAGGCCCGAACGATAGCAGCGGAAACGAAGGCACGGCCCGGAAAACGAAGTGCGTCAACGTGACCGCAGGGTCTGCGACGGCGTGACTCCGTAAACGGCGCGGTAGTGAGCGGCGAAGACACTCGGACGGGCGTAACCCCACCGGGCGGCGATCGCCGTGACGGACCCGTTCGCGGCGCGCAGATCGGCGTCCGCAGACGAGAGGCGCACACGCCGGAGGTAGGCCATCGGCGTCGTGTCGAGGTGACGGCGGAACGCGAGCTGCATCGCGCGGATGGACACGCGTGCGGCGCGCGCGATGTCGGCGGCGGTGATGTCTTTGGCGGCGTTGTCCTCGATGAACGCGACAGCTCGCCGCACGGTCCGGGGGTGCGCGTCGCGACGTTCCGCCGCTGTCCAGCCAACGAGCGTGCTGTTGGGGAAAGTCGCGAGTGTGGTGGCCACCAACAGCCGTGTCGCGTTCGCCATCACAAGCGGGTTGTCTTCGAACACCGGCAGTATTTCATCTTGCAGGTGTACGCACGTCGACCGCCATGCAGCAGCTGCGCGAGGCGAGAGAGGGCGGCAGCCTTCGAAACGGACGCCGTCGGCGACCTCGTCCAACACGGCCTGGCCGAACACGACCATCGACGCCTGCGGGTCCTGGGCTCCCGCCGTGAAAGGACGGCCGGGAGGGACGGTGAGGAACACTTCACCGGGAGCCATGAACCGGTCCTCACGGTCGGAGGTGTACCAGACCCGCCCGGACGTCAGATGCCCGAAGACGTAGTCACTGATCGGCTCACCAGACGCCTCGAACCCCATGTGACCGCCGAACCGGTCGAACCGGACCGGACCAAGCATCCGGGAGGCCAACCGCAGCACCGAACTCCAGTCACCGCTGGTGAATCGCAGCCGCGCGTACACCGAGCTGATCACCTCGTACGCCGCGTCCAAGCCTGTCACTTCGACGACCTGCTCCACCTGCTGCACGATCCTCGCCCGTTCGTGCGGCGTCCATCACCAGAACGGCGGAACGCCCTGACATCGCAGAGCGTTCCGCCGGTCAGCGAATCAGATCCGAACAACCCAGGCGCGCACCAGCGTGGCCAGTGCCGCCTGTCCCTGCTGGTTCGGGTGGAACACGGCTTCCGGCCCCTCCTGCCCCGGCGCCAGCGCGTCGAACCCGCGCAGGAACGGCGTGCCCGCCTCGCACAGCGCGTGCCCGTCGAAGGTGCCGGGACGCGAGAACGGGCTGGCGAACGTGACGGGCACGTACTTGCGCGCGGCCGCGGTCACCGCGGAGCGCAGCGTGGCGTCGAGGCCGTCAGCCACCTTGTTGCCCTCAAGGCGTTCCGCGGTGGTGAGGACGCCGTCGCCGCAGATCGGGTCCAGCGTGGCGCCGGGAGGGTTGTCCGAAGTGGACACCTGACGGCCGTAGCCCACCACGACGATGCGGGCGTACGGGCTGCGCTTGTGGATCTCGGTGAGCAACCCGGTGACGTTGCTGCCCATCTGCGGCAGCCTGGCCAGGATCGCGTCGGTGGGCGCGCCGGTGCAGTCCGCCTGGATGCAGGTACCACCGTAGGCCGCGTAGTCGATGTCGTTGGTGCCCACGGTGAGCAGCACGAGATCGGTGTCGCGCTTCAGAGCGTCGAGCTGGGCAGGGCGGTCCTTGAACGGACGGGAGAGGTCGGCGGTGGCGGCGCCGCTGCAGCTCACGTTCGTGACCGAGCCGAGCCTGCCCGCGGCGCGCAGGCGGGCGGCCACCAGTTCGCCGTAGGAGTTGTTGCTGCGCCAGCAGTTGCCGGCGGTTCCGTCCTGATAGGCGCCGGCGCCCGTGCCGGACGCGTAGGAGTCGCCGAGCAGCACGAGTGACGTGGAGTGCGCCGCGTTGGCCGTGGGAGCGATCCCAAGTGCGGCCAGAACAGCAGTGAGGACAACGATTGTTCGTTTCACAAAACCCCCAAGGTCGATGTTCCCATCCTGCCCCAGACACGCCGCGGTCCGCCGCCGAACGGGACAGCCCATGTGACAAACCCCGGTGCGGATGGCACGATCCGCTCGAAGTTCGTCATCAGGGGGAACAGTGAGATCGTCTGGCAGATCCCGGCGTGGCGCCGGGGCACTGGTCGCTGCGCTCGTCGCAGGACTCGTGGTGGTCGTACCCGGCACCGCGCACGCCGCTCAGCAACCCAACGGGGTCATGCCCCTCCCGGTCAGGTGGGTCACCACCGACTCCAGGCAGCCGCACGAGGAGATCACGACCGGCGGGACGCGGGTCGGGGCCTGGCGGGACGACAAGCTCCACCTCGGCAAGTCCTACCTCATCTTCGACATCTCGCGGTTCAAGGGCACGCAGCTGTTCACCGCGAACCTGCGCACGCCGGAGAAGTTCGCGAACGACTGCTCCAAGCCTCGCTCCACGCAACTGTGGGTGGTGGCGCCGCAGGACAGGATCACCTGGGCTGATCAGCCGGACGAGATCACGAACGTCGCGCCGAACGCGGTCCCTGACCAGAACTGCGTCTCGCAGGCGGTCACCTGGAACGTCGTCGAGCCCGTCAGGCAGGCCCTGGAGCAGGGCCGGACGACGATCACGTTCGCCCTCCGGATCGCCGAGCAGTTCCAGGGCGACGTCGAGTACGGCCGCACCTACGACCCGACCGGCAGGCTCAACGCGACGTTCAACACGCCGCCCGGCACGCCGACCGACCTGAAGATCGACATCCACAACTGCACCGGCGGCACGCCCGTCATCCCCAGCCTCACGCCCCGCGTCAAGGCGACGCTGCACGACGCCGACCCGGACCCGACCGGCGGTGTCCGCGGGCGGATGGCGTTCTGGCCGGTGAACGCACCGGAGCAGCGGGTCGAGGTCGAGGCGCCGTACGCCCCCACCTCGATCGACACGTTGTTCCCCACCGGCCTGGTCCAGGACGGCGGCACCTATGCCTTCGCCGTGCGCACCGAGGACGGCTTCACGAACTCCGAGTGGTCCGCGCCGTGCCAGTTCACCGCTGACGTCACCGCCCCGGCCACCCCGCCGGCGATCTCCTCGACCACCTACCGGGAGAACGGCGGCCCGCCCGGCGACGGCGGCGAGGGCATGCCGGGTGACTTCACCTTCAGCGCGAACGGCGTGCAGGACGTCGTCGCGTTCGAGTACGAGGGCCTCGGCATCCCGTCCGGCCGCGTCAACGCCGACGCTCCGGGTGGCAGGGCCACGATCACCGTCGCGCCGACCACCGACGGTCCCGTCTCGATCCAGGTCCGCAGCCTCGACCGCGCCGGCCTCCGGTCGCAGACCTCGACCTACCGGTACTGGGTGCGCACGTCCAGGCCGTGGGCGCAGCTCCCGCTGTTCGAGGTCGGCACGCCCGGCGAGGTCGTGTTCAACGCCAGCCAGGACGGCGCCACCCGGTTCGTCTTCCAGCTCGACGGCGGCCAGGAGCAGACGGTGCCCGTCGGCGAGGACCGCAAGGGACGTCACACGTTCCTGTTCGCCGAGCCGGGCCGGGAGTACCACGCCCTCAAGGCCTGGACGGTCAACGACGCCGGGACGAAGTCCGGCGTGCTCAACACGAGCTTCTACGTCGACCAGCTGCGGCCGTACGTGGACGTTGACCCGTGGGACGGCATCGTCGGGCAGAAGCGCACGATCACCGTGGAGCCCAACAGGGACGGTGTCGTGTCCTACGTGTACAAGATCGGCGACGACCTCGAGCGGCAGCTGCCCGCGGCCGCGGACGGATCGTTGACGTTCGAGCACACGCCGACGGCGAAGGGCGACTTCGAGGTGCTGGTGGCGAGCATCAACGCGGCCGGCGTCCGGTCCGGCTGGGGCGACAGCGCGATCGTCGCCGAGACACCTCCGCCCGTCGTCACCAGCAACGACTACAAGTACGAGCCGGCCGGTGCTCCTGGCACGCCCGGCACGTTCACGTTCTCGTCGCCGCGGATCCCGGTCGTGTCGTACAAGTACAGGTTCGACAACGAACCGTGGCAGGACACCACGGCCACGCAGATCCAGTGGGTGCCGAAGAAGCCCGGCTACCACTACCTGAACGTGCGCGGCGTGACCTCGAGCGGCGTCGAGACCGACGAGCAGTCGTACATGTTCCAGGTGAAGCCGTTGCCTCCCACCGTGACCAGCCCGCAGTTCCCGGACGGCGGACCGGTGACGGCCCGGCCGGGTCAGCCGGTCGAGTTCGTGGTGACGCCGGCGCTGCCGGGGTCGACCGAGGTGCTGTGGGCGATCTCCTTCGGCACTCCGACGGTCGTCCCGGTCGGTGAGGACGGCAAGGCGCGCTTCACCTACACGCCCGCCGGGTCGTTCGAACTGACGGTGTCGAGCAGGACGCCGGACGGCACGGTGTCCGGCGACGTCAAGCGCACCTACTCGGTGCCGACCTCGTGACGACGGTGGCCCGCCGGTGTTCGCCGGCGGGCCACCACCCGTCAGGCCGAGGCCAGCACCGAAGCGATCTCCTCCAGCAGCACGGTTTTACGCGAGTTCGGCAGGAACGACGCCAGCACGGCGTTCTCCGCCAGCCGAGCCACGTCCGCCGGTCCGAGATCGAGCGCCGACGCCACCGCCAGGTACTCGCCTTCCAGCGTGGCACCGAAGAACGGCGGGTCGTCGGTGTTCAGCGTGACGACCACGCCCGCGGCGAGCATCTGCCGCACGGGATGCGCCGAGATCGACGCCACCTGCTGAGTGCGCACGTTCGAGGTCGGGCACACTTCCAGCGGAATCCCTTTCAGCGCCAGGTGCTCCAGCAGCGCCGGGTCCTCGAAGCAGCTCGTGCCGTGCCCGATCCGCTCGGCGCGCAGGTCCCGCACCGCCGCCCAGACAGTCTCCGGGCCGGTGGTCTCCCCCGCGTGCGGCACGGAGTGCAGGCCCGCTTCCCTTGCGGTGGCGAAGAACGGCGCGAACTGGGTGCGGCCGACGCCGGCCTCGGGCCCGCCGAGCCCGAACGAGACCAGCCCCTCGGGACGTTCGGTCAACGCGAACGCCAGCGTTTCCCTCGCCCCGGCAAGGCCCTTCTCGCCCGGGATGTCGAAGCACCAGGCCAGGTCCACCCCCATCGCGGCGGCGCGGGACCGTCCGGAGGCGAGCCCGGCGAGGAGCTCGTCGCCGGACATGCCGTCCAGCAGGTGGTTGTACGGCGTCACGGTGACCTCGGCGTACCGGACGTTCTGCGCGGCGAGCTCACGGGCCAGGCCGACGACGAGGGTGTGGATGTCGCGGCGACCCTTCAGCATCGACTGGACCGCCCAGTACACCTTCAGGAAGTGGTCGAAGTCCCGGAACGTGTAGAACCGCGCCAGCTCGTCCCGGTCGGTCGGCACACCGGCCGACGGGTGGCGGCGGGCGAGTTCCAGGACGGTGTCGATGCCGGCCGAGCCGACGAGGTGGACGTGCAGCTCGACCTTCGGCAGCGCGTGGATGAACGAACGCATGGCAAAGCTCCCTGCGAAAGCGTGATGGGTGACGGGACGGGAACGGTGGCGACTCAGGGAGCGAGGTCGCCGCGTTCGGTGTCAGCGCCGTAGAGCGGCAGCTTGAAGTCCGGCACGCACTTCAACCTAGCACCGTGGCACTAGTAGGTTGTCGCGGCCTAGTTGTGCTCCCGGTTGTGGATGAAGGGACCCTTCATCCACCTCAGGTCGATGAAGGGTCCCTTCATCCACGGGGCAAGCGCCAGAACTAAGCCGGGACGCGGTACTAGGCAGCCGGTCAAATGCGGTGGACCGCTTTCCGTCGCGCTGATTTCCTGGCCGGGTGAAGGCGGAGGACGTACTCGGCATCCTGGCGGCACTCGACGGCGCCGACGTGTGGATCGGCGGCGGCTGGGGCGTCGCCGCGCTGGTCGGCGAGGTGCTTCGTCAGGGGCACGATCCTCGGCACGACCGTGCCGTGCCTGTCCGCCGAACAGCAGCTCCACTTCCACCAGGGCTACGAACCGCGCGAACGCGACCTGCACGACCTGGAGCTGCTACGACGTCTGCCGCGTCCATCCCTCGACCCGAGTCCGAAAAACTCGGTGGCGGCCGGGGTTAGCGTGGTTCGGGTGAAGGGATTCAACCCGAGTTTCGGTTCCGAAACGGCGAAGACCTACGACAACTCGCTCCGCGGCGACGAAGCCGACACCGTGCGGTTCCTCGGGAGATTCGGCACGACGGCACTGGAGTTCGCGATCGGCACCGGCCGCATCGCGTTGCCGCTGGCCGAGTCCGGTGTCGCGGTGGACGGCGTCGAGCTCTCCCCGGACATGGTCGCGAGAATGCGCGAGAAGCCCGGCGGCGCGGACATCGACGTGACGATGGGCGACATGTCGAAGGTCGGCACCGGACGCACGTACTCGTTGGTGTACCTGGTCTACAACACGATCTGCAACCTGCTCACCCAGGACGACCAGGTCCGTTGCTTCGAGAACGCGGCACGCCACCTCGAACCCGGCGGCGTGTTCGTGATCGAGAGCGGGCTGCCGGCCTGGGCGGCGCGGCCACGCCACCAGTTCATCGACGTGGAGACGCTGGAGATCGACCGCGTCGGGTTCGACGTCAACCGGTACGACCCGGTCACCCAGATGCTCGACGAGAACCACGTGGAGATCAGCGCGGACGGCATCCGGTTCGGCCCGATCCGGCAGCGGCTGACGTACCCGGCGGAGTTCGACCTCATGGCACGCATCGCGGGGCTGCGGCTGCGCGACCGGTGGGGCGGCTGGAACGACGAGCCGTTCACGGCGGACAGCAGGCGGCACGTGAGCGTGTACGAAATCGCCGCGTAACGTTATTCCACGACGACCCGAGTTCCTCTGTGTCCACTCTGGCGGCACGGAGGAGGCGACGATGATCGCGGTCGTTCCGGTGAAGTACGCGGACACGGACAGCGTCTGGTCGCGCGAACAGTTCGAGAACTGGATGCGCCCTGGCATCAACCACAGCCTGGGCGACTTCTGGTGGCGCAGCTCGCGCGGCCTGTTCGACGTGAGCAGCCAGGTGTACGACCCGGTCGTGATCCCCGACCCCGGCACGGTGACCAACGACGGCCGGGGTCCCTTCCAGGACGCGGTGGTGAAGGCGGCCACGCAGGTCGACTGGGCGCACACGGACGTCCTGCTGATCTGGTGCGCGCGGCCGACCGGCTGGTGGGGCGGCGGCGAGGTGTGGGTGCCTGGGCCGGACGGCGGGCAGAAGCTGATCAGGGCGACCGTGGTCGACTCGATCACGCCGTTCGACGCGGCGTGCCAGGAGCTCGGCCACGGCTTCGGCCTCGACCACGAGCTCGACGCCGCCGGCGCGAAGTACAGGTCGCCGTACTCGGCGATGAGCTCCCGCAGATACGGTTCGAAGAAGGCGAGCTGGATCCGCAAGTCGGTGGCGGAGCTGCCCGATGGCGGCCTGAACAAGGAACCGCCGTTCGCGAACATACCGGCGAACCTCATCGTCGGACCGCTGGTGCCGGGCGCGCACCTGTACCGCGATCCGCGGTTCCGCGACAGCTCGTCGGTGGTGAACGTCCGCGACCTGCCCGCGAAAGTCCGGCTGTACAAGCCCGACTACATCTCGCCGGGCTCCGGCAGACCGGTGATGATCGCCGTGCCGTCCCAGCGCCGCGACGGACGGGTGTTCTGCGTGGAGGTGCGCCGCGCGAAGCAGGACGCCTACGACCAGGGGATCACGAACGAAGGTCTGGTCGTGCACTCGCTCAACCCCGACGGCCTTGTCCGTTACGACGGCGCGGCAGGCCTGGAGCTCACCGACTGGCCCTGCGCGGCGGGTGATTTCTCGTTGCGGCTCCACGGGGTGACCGACGACTACGTCGACGTGGAGGTGCGGGCGGGCTCGGTGATCTCGTTCCCGATCCGCGGTGTGCTGCTGACCGGCGGGTTCCGCACGCAGCACGAGCTCAACACCATGTCCCACGACGACATGCGCAACACGCTGATCGTGTGCATGGCCTCGCTCAGCAAGCAGAACGACTACCAGCGCTTCGACAACGACACACTCGCGGGCATGGGCGCGGTCATGGTTTTCCTGCGCCGCAACGGACTCCGCGACGACGCGGCGCTCAAGAGCATGACGGCCGACGACCAGCGCAACGTGGCGATCGTCGAACTCGACGCGCAAACCGGTGCCGGACAGGCGTTGCAGGGCTTCACGAACCTGCAGCTGGCCCAGATCGCGCTGGGCAGCGACCTCGCCACCCGCGGCCGACGGCCGGGTTCGACGCCGTTCTACGTCCGGGGCGTGCTGCTGGCCGGGCGGTTCCGCAGCCAGCACCAGCTCAACACCATGTCCCGCGACGACATGCGCAACACGTTGATCGTGGTGATGACCTCGCTGAGCAACCAGACCAACTACCAGTCCTACAGCGACGCCGACCTCGCCGGGGTGGGCGCGGTCATGGTGTTCCTGCGGGAGACCGGGATCCGCGACGACACGTCGTTGCGGAAGATGTCCGCGGACGACCAGCGCAACGTGGCGATCGTGGAGCTGGCCGCCCAGACCAACCGCAACCTGCAGGGGTTGGGCAACCTCGACCTCGCGCTGACGGCGCTAGGAGTTGAACGCTTCTAGGGCTTCGGCCTTGATCTGCTCGAACTGCGCGGCCATCGCCGCGGAAAGGGCCTGGGCACCGGACAGCGGCCGCACCATCACGGTGAACTCGTCGATCAGCCCGTCGGCGTTCAGGTGCAGGAAGTCGCAGCCCTGGATCTCCTTGCCGCCCACCTCGGTCCGGAACACCAGCGCGTGGTTCGGGCCGTCGACGATCACGCGCTCGTAGCGGAAGTTCTCGAACACCCTCATCACGCCGCGCAGGATCGCGGCGGTGATCGGCTTCCCGGGGTACGGCGCGAAGGCGACGGGGCTGGTGAACACCACGTCGTCGGCCAGGCAGGCCGCCATGGCGTCGGTGTCGCGCGCTTCGACTGCCTTGCGGAATGCGTCCACTACCGGCCCTCGCATACTCAACTTGTTGACTAGGTCGATGCACCGTAACCTGGGATGATGTCGCTGCGCAACGCCGTGATGGCCGCCTTGCTCGACGGAGCGGCGTCCGGCTACGACCTGGCCAAGGCGTTCGACGCGTCCGTGGCGAACTTCTGGATGTGCACGCCGCAGCAGCTCTACCGCGAGCTGGACCGGATGGAGGCCGACGGGCTGATCGAGGCCAGGACGGTCGAGCAGGAACGCCGGCCGACCAAGCGGCTGTTCTCCCTCACCCGCCAGGGTCTGGAGGCGTTGAGCGAGTTCACCGCCGAGCCGCACAAGCCCACCGCGATCCGCGACGAGCTGCTGGTCGCGGTGATGGCCGCGGAAGCCGGTGACGTCGAGGCGGTGAAAGCGTCACTGCGGGAACGCAGGCAGTGGGCCGAGGCGAAGATCACGCGGTACGAACGCCTCCGGGCCAAGCTGCTCGACGGGCGCACCGAAGAGGTGTTCCTGGAGACGGCCGAACGCGTCGGGCCGTACCTGACCTTGTTGCGCGGCTTGTCGTTCGAGCGGGACAACGTGCGGTGGTGTGCGCGCAGCCTCACGGTGCTGGAGCGGCGTGGTGCGCGGCTCGACACGCCGGGGTGAGGTTGAATCGGGTCCATGAACGGCATTTCGGTGTTGCAGGAGGCTCTCAGCGCACCCGCGGAAGAGGCGCGCAACCGGTTCGCGGGGCGGCTCAACGGCTACCTCGACGGGTCCGACGTCGTGCACGCCGTACGGCTGCAGGGCTGGCTCGGCCTGGAGGTGCCCGGCCCCGGCTGTCACGTCGGCACGGGCAGCTGGGACTTCACCCGCTTCAAGGCGACGACCTCACCGGTGACGTGCGGGCGGTGCCGGTCGGCCGGACTGCTCACCAGCTCGTTCACCGGCGGCCCGCACCAGCAGACGCTGGACCTCGAAGGGATTTGAACCGTGGGACCGGAAGATTCGTAGCGCTGGTTTCTTTCGTTCTGCCAGTTAAGCTCTGTTCGTGACCCTGCCACCTCTGCCGCTGCGCCGTGCGCGCTGTGCGGCTGTGGGCGTGGTCACAGGAGCACTCGCGGTCCTCGCGCACTCGAGCGCGGACGGTCATCTGCCGGACGCCGGACTGCTCTTCTCGCTCGTCGCGTTGCTGACGTGGGCGTGCGCCGGGTTCGCCCGGCACGAGCTCACCCCCGGACGGCTGCTGGTGCTGGTCGGCGGTGGCCAACTGGCGATGCACTTGATGGTGTCGCTCGCCATGTCCCGGCACGCGCACGCGCCGGACCCGTCACGCATGCTCGCCGCACACGTCGTGGCAACCCTTCTGACCGTGGCGGTGCTCGCCGTCGCCGAACGCACCGTCCTCACGGTGGCCCGCGCGATCGCGTCAGTGCTCCCCCGCAGGCTCACTCCCCTGCCCGCCACGGCACCCCTGGTCGTCGCGACGTCTCGCCGTGTGCCGACCACGATCGTCTTGCTGGACGTGCTGTCGTGGCGCGGTCCTCCGGCTGAACAGGTCTGAATCCCCTTCACAGGGCCGCTTCTTGAGCGGTCCTGCACCTGTTCACGCCCATCTGGAGTGCCCCGATGACCACCACAGCCGATACACCCACCACAGCAGCTCCGCCACGCACGTCGTTCGCGTGGCGGGGGCTCTTCCTGCGCCTGCACTTCTACGCCGGCGTCCTCGTCGGCCCGTTCGTCCTCGTCGCCGCGCTGACCGGCGTGCTCTACGCCCTCACCCCTCAGCTGGAGTCCTGGGTCTACTCCGACCAGCTCCGTGTTCCTGTTTCCGCGCGACAACTCCCGCTCTCGCAGCAGATCGACGCCGCGGTCGCGACCTCTCCCCAGGGCTCGCTGGTCGCGGTGCGCCCGGCTCCCGAACCCGGCGACACCACCCGTGTGCTGTTCGCCGAGAAGGGCCTCGGCGAGTCCGAACGCCGCGCCGTCTTCGTCGATCCCGGCACCGGCCGCGTCACCGGCGATCTCGTCGTCTACGGCACGAGTGGCTCGCTGCCGTTGCGGATGACGCTGAGCCAGTTGCACCGCAACCTGATGCTCGGCGAACCCGGCCGCCTCTACAGCGAGCTCGCGGCTTCCTGGCTGTGGGTGGTCACTTTGGGCGGGCTCGTGCTGTGGATCAGCCGGGCTCGCAAGAGCAAGCGCATCCGCACGCACGGCCTGATCGGCGTGTGGGCGCTGGCCGGCGCGCTGTTCCTGTCCGCCACAGGCCTCACGTGGTCCGCGTACGCCGGTGAGAACGTCGCCACGCTGCGCCAGGCCCTCAACTGGACCACGCCGTCGCTGAAGATCCCCACCGGCGGTGGCGACCACTCCGAACACAGCTCGCACACCTCCAGCGACACCAGCTTCAGCGATGTGGACACGGTGCTCTGGGCGGCCCGCACCTCGGGCATCGACGCCAAGCCCGTCGAGATCGGCCTGCCGGCCGAACCCGGTGGCGCGTGGAAGGTCGCCGAGGTCGGCCGCGGCTGGCCCACGCAGGTCGACTCGGTGGCGATCCAGGACGGCGCCGTGGTCAGCTCGGTGAACTTCGCCGACTACCCGCTCGCCGCGAAGCTGACCAGGTGGGGCATCGACGCGCACATGGGCGTGTTGTTCGGCTGGGTCAACCAGCTGGTCCTGCTGCTTCTCGGCGGCGCGCTCGTCTGGCTGGTGGTGCTCGGCTACCGGATGTGGTGGAAGCGCAGGCCGACCCGCGGCTTCGGCCGTCCCACGCCGCGTGGCCAGTGGCGCAAGGCCCCGCCCGCCGCGCTGGTCGGACTGGGCGCCGGCACGCTGCTCGTCGGGTGGTTCGTGCCGCTGCTCGGGATCAGTCTCGTGGTCTTCCTGGTGGTCGACGCCGTGCTCGGCAGGCGCGCGAAGGCCGCCTGACCCATCGGATCGGTGTGGCGCGCGGGCTCGCGCCACACCGTCCACAGTGGACAGGGCTTGCTTGACCTGGACATTTACGGCATATTTACGCCTAGGTGTGCCGGGAAGCCTGGTCGGCCCGCACGTCACAACTGGTGACGGCGGTGAGCTGACGAGGGACGCGCAGATGACGTTACTTCCCCACGCCATTCCGCTGATCCATGATCCCCAAGTCGTGCACGCGCTGGCTGCTCGCTGGCGGCGCACCAGGACGTTGCTGATCCTCTCCGCCGGCGTGCTGCCCGTCGCGATCGGCATCGTGTGCATCGTGCTCGCCGGGATGACCTCGGCCGGGCAGCGGATCATGCCGTGGTGGTCCGCGATTCCGGCCGTCGCCGCGGCCGCCTGCGCGTGGGCGTTGCTGAGCTGGTTGCGCCGCAACGGGTTGAGCGACCCGCACTCGTGGCTGCCCGCCACCACCCTGATGACCGGCGCGCAGCTCGTGCTCGGCGTGCTGCCGGGCTCGGGCATCGCGTTGCGGCTCAGTCCCGGCGCGGCCGTCGCGGTGAAGGCGTTGTGCGCGGCGGGAGTGCTCGGCGCGGGCTCGGCGTCGTGGCTCGCCCGGCTGGCCCGGCGCTCGTTGCTGGCGGCTCCGGTGCTCGAACTCGGGTCGACCGCGTTCCCGCTCGTGCTGGACGGCCTCGGTGCACGTGTCGTGATCGGCACCGACCGCGTCGACTGGACCACGCGGTCCGGCGGCCGGCTCGACGTCGGCGTGGCGTTCGCCCGCATCCAGCGCGTCACCACCGAGTCGAACGCGCTCGTGCTGCACACCACGTCCGGTTCGTGGCGGGTCCCGGTCTCCGATCCGACGACCGCCCACGCGTTGTTGCGCCGGCGGCTGGCGTGGTGGGAGGAGCTGAACACGGCCGCCGAGGAGCGCGAACGCCGCCGCTACCTCGAACTGGTCAGGCTGCTCGCGGCCGTGAGCGGCGAGGCCACCCGCGGCGGCGTCACCGTGACCGTCGACTCGAACGGCGTCACGACGGGTGTCTCGCTCACCCCGGCCGTCCGTGAGCTCGGCCCGGACGAGCTCGCCGCACACCTGATGGCGTGCGTGGACAAGGCCCGGACGGACGCACGCAGGCAGGTCCAGGACCTCGTGCTGGATCACGCGTCCGGCCTCGAAGTCAGCCACTAGTCGGTTGTCCCCCACCTCCCGGGCTGCCTAGGTTCGGGCTGGAACATCGGGAGATGGGGGACGACGTGCGCAGACGTGACTTCCTCGCAGCGGCGGCCGGGGTCGCCGCCGTGGTGGCCAATCCCGCGAGTGCGCTCGCGGCGACGGAACAAAGACCAGGCGCCACCGGACCGCCAGACCTCAACCTCGGCGATTTCCCCGTCGTGGCAAGGGTTCGGGCCCGCAACGCGCTGAGGCACCTGAAAGTGCTGAGCGAGCAGATCGGCCCGCGGATCGGTGGCACCGCGTCCGAGCACCGGGCCCGCGACTACCTCGTCCGTGAGCTCAAGGCGTTGCGGTACCAGGTGACGACGCAGCCGTTCACCGTGCCGGACAAGTACCTCGCCGACCTGAAGGGACTCGGGCAGGCCGGCGCGTCCCGGTTCGGTTCGCTCGGCGTGACGGTCACGGCGCCGTTCGTGGAGGTGGTCGACGGGCAACTGCCGGACCTCACCGGCAAGATCGCGTTCTACGTCAACGCCCCCACCGGCTCGGCGCACGTGCACGCGGCGATCGAACGCGGTGCGGTGGCGGTGGTTCTCGGCCGGATCTCGGCCACCGCGAGCAAGTCCAGCGCGTTCTCGCCGACCCTGGACCGCAACGTCGCCGTGCCCGTCATCGGCCTCGCCCAGGTGCACACGGAGAAACTCCGCGCACAGGGTTCCGGTGAGCTGACGATCAGCACCACACACCACCCGAACCTCACGTCCTACAACGTGATCGCGGACCGCCCGTCGACCTTCCCGTGGCGCGACAACGGGGTCGTGATGGTGACCGCGCACTACGACAGCGTGCCGGGTTCGCCGGGCGCCAACGACGACGGCAGCGGAACCGTGCTGTGCCTGGAACTGGCCCGCGTGTTGCGTTACCTGCCGACGCACAAAGCAGTGCGGTTCGCGTTGTGGGGCTCGGAGGAACAGGGCCTGCTCGGCTCGCGGCACTACGTCTCGCAACTCCCGCCAGAGGAGATCGCGCGGATCAAGGGCGTGTTCCAGAACGACATGGTCGCCACGAGCCACGACCCCGCCACCGCGTACTGGCTGCTGTCCGTCGACGGCGCCGACAACGCGACGACCGCCGGCGTGCGGGCGGCGGCCGGGCGGCTCGGCTACGACCCGCGGGTGCACGGCCCGGTGGCGCGCGGGTCGAGCGACCACGTGCCGTTCCACGAGAAGGGCATGGCGTCGGCGAACTTCAGCTGGCGCGGCGAGGGCGGGCCGGCCCAGCTGGAGCCGATCTACCACACGCCGGAGGACACGATCCGGGACAACATCAGTCTGGAACGGCTGCAGGTGTCGCTGGAACTGATCGGCGCGGCCGCCTACCGGCTGGCCACCGAGCGTTAGACACCAGGAGCGGTGAGTTCGCCGAGCATGCGGTGCCGCAACCACTCGGCGAACTCGTCCGCCGGCAACGGCTTGCTCAGGCAGTACCCCTGCACGATGTCGCACCCGAGCGCGGCGAGCGCGGCCCAGGTCTCCTCGTCCTCGACGCCCTCGGCGACGACCTCCAGCTCCAGGTTGTGCGCGAGGCCCAGCAACGAGCGGGTGATCGCGCCGCTGGACGCGTCGGTGCGCATGTTCGTGGTGAAGGAGCGGTCGATCTTCATCTCGTGCACCGGCATCGTGCGCAGGTAGGCGATGGACGAGTAGCCGGTGCCGAAGTCGTCGATGGACAGGCGCACGCCGAGTTCGCGCAGGCGCAGCAGGACCTCGCTGGCGCGGTGCGGGTCGGCGATGATCGCGCTTTCGGTGATCTCCAGGGTCAGCACCTCTGGTGGGCGGCCGTGCTGCTTCAGCGCGGTCGCGACCTGGTCGGGGAACGTCAGGTCGTGCAGGCACTGGGCGCCGACGTTGACCGAGATCGGGACGTCCCAGCCGGTCAGGTGCCAGGCGTGGCACTGGGCCAGGGCGTGGTCGAGCACGTACTGGGTCAGCGGCTCGATCAGGCCGGTCTCCTCGGCGGCCGGGATGAACCGGTGGGGTCCCAGCAGGCCGAGGCGCGGGTGCTGCCAGCGGCACAGGACCTCGGCACCGCAGACGGCGCCGGTGCGCACGTCGGCCTTGGGCTGGTAGTGCAGCACCAGTTCGCCGTGGTCGATGGCGTGCCGCAGGTCGCTGATGACGGTGAGCTGGGCGGCACTCTGGTCGTCGCGGCAGGGGTCGTAGACGGACGTGCCGAGGCGGGCGCGCTTGGCCGCGTACATGGCGATGTCGGCGTGCTTGAGCAGCTCGTGCGCGTCCGAGGAGTCGTTGGGGTACAACGCCACGCCGATGCTGCAGCCGACGTCGACCGATAATCCGTCCAGGTCGACGGCTTCCTCCAGCGCCCGGTGCACGCGCTCGGCGACGATCAGCGCGTTCGCGGCCGTGTTCACCGACGGCAGCAGGACTGCGAACTCGTCGCCGCCGAGCCGGGCCACCGTGTCGACGTCGCGGACGGCGCCGGTCAGGCGGTTCGCGACGTGTTGCAGCAGGCGGTCGCCGAACGCGTGGCCGAGGGTGTCGTTGATCGGCTTGAAGCGGTTGAGGTCGATCAGGAACAGGCCGAGCGGGTCGCCCATCTGGTCGGAGAGCCGGATGGCCTGCTGCGTGCGCTGGGTGAGCAGGGTCCGGTTCGCCAGACCGGTCAACGCGTCGTGCGACGCCTCGTGCTCGCTCTTGGCGGCCTGGCGCAGAATCTTGCGGCGGTGCCCGAGCAGGACCACACCGCAGAGCCCGACCAGGCCGAGGTCGATGACGAACGCGACGAGGGCGGCGAAGCGGAGGCGGCCGTTCTGCGTTTCCGCTTCCCGCAGGTACTCGGTGGTTTCCAGGCGTTTCAGCTGCACGACCGTGGAGAGCTGTTTGCGCAACGAGACCAGCGTGAGCTCGGCCTGGTCGGCCTTCTGGAACGCCACGGTGGCGTCGCCGCGGTCGCTCGCCACGACGGTTTCGCGGAGCAGGGTCGAGTAGTCGCCGTAGAGATCGCCGACGATCGTGGCGGCGCGGACGTCGGCGGGTCCGCCGTTGTCGCGCAGCCAGTGCAGGCTCTCGTCGGCGGCACCGGTGGCGTTCGTGACGGGCCGGCGCATCACCGGTGCGCCGGAGCGCAGGTAGTCGTGGAGGGCGTGGTCGGCGACGTCGATGTTCTGCACCACCAGACCCCAGCGGTCGCTGATCTGGTTGAGCTCGTGCAGGTGCGTGGCCGCCCGCTGCATGCTCAGGCTGGTCCACAGCGCAAGACCCGCCAGCGCGGCGAGGCCGATCGTCAGGCTGACGACGGTCGTCTGCGCGGTGGTGCGGGCCTCGACCCAGTTGGACAGCATCCAGGACGCCTCACGTGGGATATCGCTTTCCGGCGAAGGTGCTATTGGTACGCAGCCAAAGGATCGCACGCAAGCCGACACCTCGGTCGCCATGCACTAGCCTCTGACGCTTCCAAACGAACAACTGATAGGGCTGCCCCATGATTCGCGTCGCCCATCTCGCCCTACCTGCGCTTTTGCTAGCGGTGGCGGGGGTGAGCGGATGCGGCGCGGGGAAGACGTCCGATGAACCGCCCACCATCGGGTTCGTCGCGCAGAACAACAGCCGCGACTTCTCCAGGGAGATGAGCGACGGGTTCCGGGCGGGCGCGACCATCGCGGGCGGGGTCACGGCGGAGGTCACCGGGCCGGACACGCACGACGGCCTGAAGCAGATCGAACTGCTCAAGGACCTGGCCACGCGGGCGAAGGGCGGGATCGGGCTGTCGGCCGTCGCGCCGGAACTGGTCGCCGAGCCGATGGCCCAGGTGATCGGGCAGGGCATCCCCGTGATCGCGATCGCGGGCGGCCAGGTCGCGCCGGGCAGCGGGGTCAAGTTCATGATCGAGAACGACAGCTTCGCGATGGGCAGGCTGCTCGCGGACGCGGCGGCGGACAGGCTGGCGCCGGACAGCGGCGGCGAGGTCATCATCGGCAGCAACTCCCCCGCGATGCCCGCGCTGGACCAGCGGTCGCTGGGCATGCGGGCCCGGCTGCTCGAACGGATGCCGAAGCTGCAGGTGATCGGGCCGCTGGACACCGGGCGCGACCAGCCGGCGAACCTCGCGACGTGGCAACGGCTGGCCGACGCGAACCCGGACGCCGTCGCGCTGCTGGGCGCCGGCGACGTCGACGCCATCAACCTCGCCGCCGTGCACGCCGAGAAGAACGCGAAGTGGCTCGCCGGGGCGTTCAGCGTGGATCCCAAGGCGCTGCAGGGCGTCAAGGACGGGCACCTGTTCGCGACGGTGTCGGCCGAGCACTTCCTCAAGGGCGCGGTGGCCGGGTACATGCTCGCCCAGCACGCCAAGTCCGGCCGGAAGTTCCCCGAGGGCTGGTTCGTCGCGCCGGGACTGCTGGTGCAGTCGTCCAACGTGGACGAGATCATCCGCCGCCAGTCGAGCGAGGCGAACCGGCTCGAGGCCGCGCGGCCGCAGATCGACGCCCTCACCGCGGATCCGACGAAGTACCTGCGTCCGCTGGAGCAGGCAAGGTGAACCCATTCCCACCTTGGAGGCCGCATGATCAACCGAAGGACACTCACCAAATCCCTCGGCGCCGCGATAGCAGTCTCGGCCACTGCCACCATGCCCGCCACGGCTGACACCGACTCAGCTGGCACCGACTCAGCTGGCACCGACTCGGCGCGCCGCCGATACCTGATCCGCGGTGGCGCTGTCGTCACCGTCGACCAGGCGCTCGGGGTGTTACCGCGCGCGGACGTCCTGATCGACGACGGCAGGATCAAGGCCGTCGGACGTGATCTCGGCGCCCGCGGCGCGAAGATCGTCGACGCGACCGACATGATCGTCCTGCCCGGTTTCGTCAACACCCACCACCACATGTGGAGCGCGCTGGGCCGCAACTTCGTGGCCGACGGTTTCCCGTACTTCGCGGCGAAGCGGGCGACGTCCACCTTGTACACCGCCCAGGACGTCTACCGCAGCGTGCTGCTCGGGCTGGCCGAGCTGGCGAACGCGGGTGTGACCACCGTGCACAACTGGTCGAACAACACCCGCTCCCCCGCGCACGCCGACGCCGAACTCCGCGCGCATCGCGACGGGTTGCTGCGCGCCCGGTTCTCCTACGGCCACGTGGACCAGATGTCGCGGGACATGCCGATGGATCTGACGGACGTGGATCGCGTGCGGCAGCAGTACTTCGGTGGCGGGACGGCGTTCGACGGCCTGGTGCACCTGGGCATCAACGTCCGCGGGTTGTCGCAGAGCAACGAGTCGGCGTTCTTCGCGGACATGGAGGCGGCGCTGGGACGCGGCCTGCCGATCGCGATCCACGCCGGTCAGGCACCGCCGCGCACGGTGGACGCCGCCGACTACGAACGACGCGGGTGGCTGGGGCCCAAGACGTTGCTGTGCCACTACGTCACGGCGCTGGACAGCGACATGGAGATCATGGCGCGCACCGGTACGCCGCACAGCTGGTCGCCGCACTCCGAGTTCCGGCTGGGCACCGCGGGTGATCCGCGCGACGCGTTGCTGCGGTTCCGAAAAGCCGGCGTGCCGTCGTCACTGTCCTCCGACGCCACGTCCATCGCGCCGTCGGACATGTTCGAGGCCATGCGGCTCGTCTGGAACACCGGAATTCCGTGGCAGGGCACGCCTTCCACGGGTCTGCCGGAGATCGGGTTCCACGACGTGCTGGAGATGGCGACGCTGAACGGCGCCCGCGCGCTGGGCCTCGGCGACGTCACCGGGTCGATCACGGCGGGCAAGCGGGCGGACGTGATCCTGGTGCGCACCAACGACATCAACCTCGCGCCCGGCGGGTTGTTCGAGACGACGCTGGTGCAGGCGGCGACCCCGGCCAACGTGGACACCGTGTTCTCGGACGGCCGGATCGTGAAGCGCGGGGGTCGGTTGATCGCCTACGACGTGGACCGGATCGTGCGGGATGCCAAGACTTCCTCACTTCGCATCCGCACGGCGGCCGGCGGGATCCTGACGCCTCCGGTCGGCTGAGGGCAACCGGGGGCGTTCAGCGGCTCGCGTCGGTCACCGCGCGGGTGAACGCCTCCGGCGCCTCCTGCGGCACGTTGTGCCCGATGCCGTCGAGGATCCGGTGCTCGTAACGTCCGGTGAAGCGGTCGCGGTAGCCCGCGCCGGACTTGTTGGGCCCGTCGAAGTCGCTGGCGATCGTGATCGTCGGAACGCTGATCGTGGGCCTGGTCTGCAGCTTGCGTTCGAGACCGTCGTAACGGTGCTCGCCCTCCGCGAGTTCGAGGCGCCAGCGGTAGTTGTGGATGACGATCGCGACGTGGTCCGGGTTCTTCCACGCGGTGGCGCTCCGGGCGTAGGTGGCCTCGTCGAAGCTCCACTGCGGTGAGGCGAGCTTCCAAATCAGCTTGTTGAACTCGTAGGTGTTCTGCGTGTAGCCCTTCTCGCCGCGCTCGGTCGCGAAGTAGTACTGGTACCACCAGCCCAGTTCGGCCTGCGGGCTCAGCGGTTCCCGGTTCGCGGCGAGGCTGATGATCAGGTAGCCGCTGACCGAGACCAGCGCCTTGACCCGGTCCGGCCAGAGCGCCGCGGTGACGCACGCCGTCCGCGCGCCCCAGTCGAATCCGGCGAGGGTGGCCTTGCGGATCCCGAGCGCGTCCATGAACGCGATCAGATCACTCGCGACGGCGGCGGGCTGGCCGTTGCGCATGGTCCTGGCGTGCAGGAACCGCGTCGGGCCGTAGCCGCGGAGGTACGGGATGAGCACCCGGTGACCCTGTGCGGCGAGTGCCGGTGCCACGTCGACGAAGCTGTGGATGTCGTACGGCCAGCCGTGCAGCAGGATCGTGACGGGGCCGTCCGCCGGGCCCAGCTCCGCGTAGCCGACGTCCAGCAACCCGGCCCTGACCTGCTTGATCGGCCCCCACGCGGGAGTGCTCGCGGTGGCTGGTCGTGCGACGAGGGGTGCCGCCATGCCCGCCACGGCCAGTGCCTGGGAGAACTGTCGCCTGCTGATCATGGCTTCGACGGTAGGACCGAGCTTTCCTCGTTCGCGCCCGTCAGGTGACGGTGGCTTCGTACGTCACGAGGGCTTCTTTGAGCTCCGCTCGCGCCGTGACCCCGAGCTTGGGGAAGATCCGGTGCAGGTGCGTGCTGACCGTCCGGTGCGAGAGGTGCAGCCGCTCGCCGATCTCCTTGTTGGTCAGCCCGTCCGCCGCCATGCGCGCGATGGTCAGCTCGTGCTCGGTCAGCTCACCGGTGCCGTTGCGCGACTCGCCGGACGCCCGCAACTCCTCGTGGGCCCGTTCCGCCCAGTCCTTCGTGCCGAACGCCTCGAACGCCTCTTTGGCCGCTCTGAGGTGCGGCCGCGCCTGGGCCGCCTTGCGCTGCCGGCGCAACCACGCCCCGAACGCCAGCTGCGTCCGCGCCCGGTCCCACGGAGAGCCCTGGTGGTCGAGCGCGGCGGTGAACAGTGCCTCGGCCTCGTCGTCCCCGGCCAGCAAGGCCCGCGCGTACCGCAGCCCCGCGGCGAGGGCGGGCGAACTGGTGGCGGTGTCGAGCTCCTCGACGATCTTGCCGGCCTCGTCCGCGTTGCCGCTGCGAGTGGCCGCCTCGACGAGTTCGGGCAGCACATACCGCCGCAACGCCAGCTGGTAAGCGGGATCAGCCGGATCGTGGATGCGGCGAACGACGGCGAACGCGTCGGCGTACCGGCCTTCTCCCAACGCGGCAAGGCTTCTGGCCAGCTGGACGGTGGCCAGCACGGGCCGGGCGCCGGCCGCGAGCCCGATCCGTTCGGCTTCGGCAGCTTTGCCGGCGGCCTGCTCGTAGTCGCCTTTCAGCGCGGCGATCTCGGCCTGCACGGCCGCGGCCAGACCGCGCATGTACGGCTGCCCGGTCTCCTCGGCGAGCGCGGCGGCTTCGGCTGCGGCGGGTTCGGCTGCGGTGATGTCGCCTAGGCGGGTCCGGCTCCAGGCTTCGACGGCGAGGGCGCGGGTGAGGAGTCCGAACTGGCCTTGAGCACGCAGACCTCTTTGTGCGGCAACGGAGAACCGGACGGAGTCCGCGAACGCGCCGACTTGGAGTGCGGCACTGCCGAGCAGCCGGAAGGTGGCGGGGTCGTCGAGCGGCACGGCATCGCCCGAGACCCGGCCGTCGCGTGGCAACGCCGCAGCCAGACCATCGCCTTCCGGCGCCACAGCCAGACCGTCTGATGGCGACGCCCCAGCCCCACCGTCACGCGGCGACGCCCCGGCCCCACCGTCACCCGACAACGCCGCACCCCGGCCGTCTGGCAGCGGCGCCGGGGCCCGGATCACCCGCAGGCCCGCCACCACCGCGTCGCCCTGCCCCACCGGGCACACATACGCCGTCATCGCCAGCATCCGCGGGTCCTGCGGGTCGATCGGGAGTCTCCGCGCCACCGACGCGATCCGTTCCCGGACCGCCGCCCCCGGCTCCACCCAGAAGCACCGCATCGCGACGCTCCAGAAGATCCTCATCCCCAGCTCGATGTCGCCGTCGCCGACCACGGCCTCGGCCAGGCCGACCAGCTCTCCCGGCCCGGCCTCGCCCTCCCCCACACCGTCGTCGAACGTCGTGGGCAACCACGTCACCAACGCCCGTTCACGCGCCGTCAGGTCCAGCCCGCGCACGTCCAGCAAGATCCGCTCGACGTCGTCGCGCCGGCCCGCTTCCGCCGCCAGTTCGGCCGCGCGAAGAAGTCGCCGGGCCCGCTCGCGACCGTCGCCGAGCCGCGCCGCCCGTTCCAGCGCATTCACCGCGGCCGCCGCGCCGCCCCGCCGCAGCGCCCGGTCCGCCGTCTGTTCCAGCAGACCGGCGACCTTCTCGTCACTGCCCTGCGTGGCACCGGCGAGATGCCACGCCCGCCGGTCCGGCTGATCCGTCGCGGCCGCCAGCTCCCGGTGTGCCGCCTGAACCTGAGCCGCGCTCGCCGCCCGCACGACGGCGGACCTGATCAACGGGTGCCGGAACCGTCCTTCTCGCACCAGCCTGGCGTCGACCGCCGGACCCAGATCGACGTCGGTGACCCCGCCCAGAGCCAGCATCAGCAACGCCGTCCGGACCTCGGCGGGCAGTGTCGCGAAACGTGCCGCGAACGTGTCCTCCAGCGAGTTGCCGCCGAAGGGCAGTTCGGTGAGCGCCAACGGGTTCCCGGCCGCCTGGGCGAGCACGCGCGACCGGTGTTCGGTGTCCAACTCGGGCGCGACCGCCGTGAGCAACGCGTCAGACTCGTTGGCGGCCAACGGTTCCAGCTCGATCGTGGGCACGCCCGCGAACACCGGCTCCCGCGCTGTCACCACGAGCGCGGCACCGGTCAGCCGTCGTGCCACGAAGCCCAGGACGTCCTGGCTCGCCCGGTCCAGCCAGTGCGCGTCGTCCACCAGCACAACGGCCGAAGCCTTGTTCAACAGGTCCAGGGCGGCGAGCCCGACGAGGTGCACCGGCGGCGCGGGCCCGTCGGAGAGTCCGAGAACGACCTCCAACGCGGCCCGTCGCACGTCCGGCAGGGCGGACAGGTCGAGGAACGGGTGCAACGCCTGGTGCAGTCCGGCGTAGGCCAGGTTCTGCTCGGCCTCGACGCCGACCACCAGGTGGCCGTCGAGACAGGACAACAGCGCCGACTTCCCGAGGCCGGGCTCGCCCACGATCACCAGCGCCCCGCCGGATGCCGCCACCGCGGCCAGCCGTTCCCGTTCCCGTTCCCGCCCGACCAGCGACACCCGCCCGACACCCCCGTTGAACCGTATGGACCAAGAGTGTCAGAAAGTCCAGACGGCGCGCTTGCCCGGCCCCACCACCAGAGTGAACGCACCCAGCCGCTCCGCACACAACAGCGTCAGAAAGTCCAGACCGCGCGCCTGCCCGACCCCACCACCAGCATGGACGCACCCAGCCGCTCCGCACACAA